>NZ_JAUEUH010000002.1:0-977806 GCF_032485115.1 Bradyrhizobium sp. SZCCHNRI2009 | reverse complement strand
CCGCTACGGCGCTATTTGGGAGCGCGCGTCCGGGCGGCTTTGCTCCACCGAGCTACACCACCTCCGGGGACACGACCCTCGGCCCCTAATTATGCCCTGCCTGAGGAGCTTTGAGTCTGTATTTCTGTTGGACGCGATTTCGCAATCTATGAATTGATGAATCAACGGAACTAGGCTGCTGCTTCTAAGTGATTTACTCACTCGCAGTTTCGCGTCTGATCGCGGAATGCGATCAAAAAACGCTTCTATATCGGTCTTTAAACACCAGGAATATCTGTGCCTCAGTTCTAGAGCTCTTTGTACAGCGTGTACCGTGCCCCGTCCTCTGATAAACCCAAACGAGAATTCGTTCTCGATAGGGAACTTCTCGGTGTTGACCAAGTAAGAAACGATGGCTTTTTGGACGACCCGATCGCGCACGGCCGGAATGCATATCAGTCGTTCCGTCGTGGAGTTCGGTTTTGGAATAAATACGGGACGCAGGCGACGAGGGCGGTAAGATCCGCTCCGAAGCTCAGACGACAACTCTGAGAGCTGTTCCTGTATTCGAGCTCCAAACCGCTCGGCGGTAACACCATCCACGCCGGGCCGACCGGGGTTGGAAGTAGCATCACGCGAAGCCTTCCAGGCGAACAACAGGTTCGATCTCGAAAGGATCTTCGCCGGCTTCGGGAAGATCGTCTGAACAGTTCTCCCAGGCGTAGGGTCGAGCAACGGGGTGCACCTAAGCCTGTTCGAACTGGCGCCTTCCGATGGTCACAGACCGATCTTCTGGCATCTGGAGCTTTGCGTCTGGCGCGCTCCCGCGCGTCGCGCTCGGCAACGTATGAATCGCCACCCGGACATCAACTCCTAGTCCGAAGGCGACGTTCGCGGCAAGCCCCGAAGCGAGAACAAACCACGAACACAGAGCGTTGGCGCCCCGTCCCCGGCCTCGCCGGCCTCCCTCATTAAGGTCCTTAGCCTGGCTCTGTCTCTTATGCACCGCAGGCATTGGCCCCTCCGTTGATTTGCGGCGCCTTCCGATGGTCACAGACCGATCTTCTGGCATCTGGAGCTTTGCGTCTGGCGCGCTCCCGCGCGTCGCGCTCGGCAACAAATCAGCGTCTTAGGAGGTCGTCGAACAAGAAACGGCTACCAACCCCGCGAAGCTAGGTGCGGTCCGCACGAAAAGCAACCTGGAGAGGCTACGGGAGCAGACTTATCCGGAACTTTGAGAAAGGGTCGGGAGGAACAGAACGGCATCAGTAGTTTCAGAACTGACGCGGGCCAAGAGTTTCAGAACAGGTGCACAGAACGAAACAGGGCGGTTGCCCAACCCGTTGATCTCCTGTATCGATCCACCGCGTTGGGGCCACGTGGCGGAGTGGTTACGCAGCGGTCTGCAAAACCGTTTACACCAGTTCAATTCTGGTCGTGGCCTCCACTCAATCAAAATCAAGCGGTTGGACTACCCACTGGGGCCGCGAACCGGCGCTAGATGGGCAGATCGTCGATGCCGCCGGGATAGCTGACCTGCGCGCGCGGCCAAGTCAGAATTGCCCCTCGTTCACCGGCCGAGACGCCCGTCCGATCCGAGCCGGACCTGCCGGCCAGCCGGGGCGCGTAGTCCCGGAACTGCACCACATTGGACTTTTCTGCTTCCTGCATGGCTCTCATCCTCGTTCCATGCTGCAATGCAAGAAGCGTACCTCCGGTTCCTAAACCCGCCGTTTACGGTTGCGCCAATCCGGCTTGCGGGCCTTTGGGCGGGGCGTGAGCTCCGGCTGCGCTTTTTCCACCTCCCGATACCGCGCCAGCATGCGCTCGAAGCTCGCGTCGAGGGCCGTGGCAATCTCCGGCCGCCGTTCCAGCGCGGCCATCAGCATCCCGGTAGCCTCGATGGTCGACAGCCCGTCGCGGCGCGGTTCGCGGCGCAGCCGGCCGTAGCGCGACGGCTGCCGCGGCCCGAGGATCACGCGCTGGCATTTCAGCATCCACGGATTGCGCCACCACAGCGCTTTGGCCTGGCTCCAGGTGCCGTCGAGCAGGATCACGCCCTCGATCGACTTGAGGATGGCGCGCTGGTTGTCGGCGACCTCACCCTTGCGGGTCACCGCGACCACCTCGCTCTCGGGATCGAGCTCGGCCGCCTTCGCCGAGCCGAGATAGAGAATGGCCCAGCGCGCGGGATCGGCGACCGGCCGTCCCAGTGCCTTGGCGAGGCTCGGCCAGGATAGCCCGACCTTGACCACCGCGTTCTTGAAATGCAGGGCGGCGAGCCGCGCGGTGCCGAGCGCGCGATCCTGCTCCTGCGGATGCTGCAGGATCAGGAGCCCCAGCCGGCTCTCCAGCGGTGTGACGCTGTCGCAGATGCACAGCGGCGGCGGTTTCTGGCAACGCGGGCAATCGGGCGGCGCCTCGGTGGCGAGCGGCGGATGGTCGTGTGGTTCTGGCATGCGGCGGCTATACGCGCAGCCGCGACCTGCGACAACGCCTCATTCGGCCGGGGGCGGCCTGCCGATACATCAGCCCGAAGCAACTGGTAGAGGTTTATTCTCTGCTTCAACCTCGGCAGCTTCCTCCTTGACTATTTCGCTCGAAAGCCCAACCTTTTGGGCGACAGTGTCAATGTCTTCTTCAGTTATCTTCCGACCGAATTCGCTATACTTGAGCCCACGTATCTCAATTCGGGCGAACATTTTCTGGCGGTCGATCATCAACGGATCTAACGGAACAAGCGCTGGTAGTAGTTTGTCCGCTTCCTCGGAAAATTTCTGAGCGTCCAGGCGCCCTCCCCATAGTCCGTCAACCGTAGAAACGGCATCCGCAATCCACGCTTCGCCCATAAATCGCCACTGGTCCGGCTTCTGTCCCTTGCCCTTGAAGTACTCGATCTGATGCTGATGCATGTTTCTGAGAATCGCCACGTCGCTTTGAAATGCATCGATCGTCGAAAATATCCTCTCATCGACAAGTTTTCTCAGGACGGCCCAATTTCTCGTAACGAAGAACTGCGCTCCAGCCGATAGCATGTCGTGTCGAGCTATAGTCATCACGTGAAACGCAGATCTCACCTTGTCTTGACGCGACGTCCTCTCTGTTGCTGACAAACCCCTTTCGCTATATTTCGTATTCCAGGTCATCCACTCGTCCTGCGCAGATTCATATCTGCAATATTGCGCCGGAATTGCCTTGGTCCACATCAATAAGGTGTCGAAACATTGCCAGTTTCGATTTCGTTCTTCTCGTTCATGCTCGGATAAGAAGCGAATCATGAGAGCCCCTCTTGAATGCCGTTCGTCAGGTAGAGCGGCAGTTGGCCATAGCTACTTACGCTTTGTTCGAGGCTTCAACTAACAACGCCGGATCTGAGCCGAAGCAACAGTCTATCACAGTCACGACTTCATGTAGGATCTTCATTGCATGGGTTGCATCGTGCATGACTGTCTCGCTCAATGATCCGAAACCTAATGAGACTAACACGACGCGCCGCAGGACACCGCCCCAACGCCTCATTCGGCCGGGGCCGCCAGCGGCTCCGGCGTAGAGCGGCGGCGCAGCCGGTCGATCAGCAGGTAGATCACCGGCGTGGTGTAGAGGGTTAGGATCTGCGATACCAGCAGCCCACCGATGATGGTGATGCCGAGCGGGCGGCGCAGCTCGGTACCCGGACCGGTCGCGATCACCAGCGGCAGGCCGGCGAACAGCGCGGCGAGGGTCGTCATCAGGATCGGGCGAAAGCGCACCCGGCAGGCCTCGAAGATCGCATCGGCCGAGGACATGCCGCGCTGGCGCTCGGCCTCGAGCGCGAAATCGACCAGCATGATGCCGTTCTTCTTGACGATGCCGATCAACAGGATGATGCCGACGAAGGCGATCACTGTCAGCGGTGTGTTGGTGACCTGCAAAGCGAGCAGCGCGCCGAGCCCGGCCGACGGCAGGGTCGAAATGATGGTCAGCGGATGCGCCAGGCTCTCATAGAGCACGCCGAGCACGATATACATCGCGGCCAGGGCGAACAGGATCAAGAGCGGCTGGCGGCCGCTGCTCTTGTTGAAGTCCCCGGCATTGCCGTCGAAGCTGCCGCGGATGCCCTCCGGCATGTGCAGCTCGTCGACGGCGCGCTGGATGTTGGCGGTCGCGGTCTGCAAGGGCACGTCCGGCAGCAGGTTGAACGACACGGTGGTCGAAGGGAACGATTGCGAGTGATACACCGCCAGCGGTGACAGGCCGCGCTCGGCCTTGACCAGCGCCGACAACGGCACCTGCGCGTCCCCTGCCCCGGCCACATAGATGCGGTCGAGATGGGAGGGATCGGTCTGGAATTTCGGGTCGATCTCCAGCACGACCATGTACTGGTTGCGCTGGCTGTAGACGATCGAGATCTGGCGTTGCGCGAAGGCGTTGTTGAGCGCGTTGTCGATATCCTGGACGCGGACGCCGAGGCTCGCCGCCTTTTGTCGGTCGATCCGCAGCGCGAGCTGCAGGCCACCGGGATCGCGGTCGCTGGAAATGTCGGTGATGCCGTCGACCGTCTCCAGGCGCTTGGCGACGATCGGCGCCCATTTCTGCAGAAGGTCGAGATCGGGGCTGCTCAACGTGTACTGGTAGTCGGAATCGCTCTGACGGCCGCCGGTGCGCACGTCCTGCGCGGCGAACATGAAGAGCCGAATGCCGGGGACCGTCGCGAGGCTCCGCCTGAGGCGGTTGATCACGAGCTCAGTGGAGACGCCCTCGCGCTCCGCCGGGGGCTTGAGATTGATGAACATGGTGCCGCGGTTGGACGTCGCGCCACCGGGCCCGCCGCCGCCCCCGATCGTCGAGCCGATCCCGGCCACGGCGGGATCGGCCATCACGATGTCGGCGAGCCGCTGCTGCAGGCCCAGCATGGACTGGAACGAAATGTCGGCCGAGGCGCGCGTCGCACCGATGACGAAGCCGGAATCGTCGGTCGGGAAATAGCCCTTGGGCACCTTGATGTAGAGCGTCACCGTGAGCGCGATGGTGGCGAAAAACACGATCAGGGTGAGAAACGGATAAACCAGCACGCCGCGCAGCGTCCAGGCATAGAAGCGGACCATGCCGGACAGCGCGCCTTCGACGATACGGTCGAACCAGGTGGCACGATCGGACAGCGTCTCCTTGATGTAATGCGCGCAGATCATCGGCGTCACCGTCAGCGACACCAACGTCGACACGACGATTGCGAAGGTCAGCGTCAGCGAGAACTCTCGCAGGAGACGGCCGACGACGCCGTCCATGAAGATCAACGGCACGAAAGCTGCAATCAAGGAAAGGCTGATCGACAACACGGTAAAGCCGATCTGGCGGGCGCCATCGAGCGCGGCGCGCATCGGCGACAGGCCATGCTCGAGATTGCGGTACATGTTCTCGATCATGACGATGGCGTCGTCGACGACGAAGCCGACGGAGATCGCGAGCGCCATCAGTGACAGATTGTCGATCGAGAAGCCTGCGAGCCACATCGCCGCGCAGGTACCGGCGAGCGCCAGCGGCACCGAGACGCCGGCCGCGACCGTCGGCACCAAGCGGCGAAGGAACAGGAATACGACGACCATCACCAGCACGGCGGTCGCGAGCAAGGTCCACTGCATGTCGTCGACCGAGGCGCGAATGGTCCCGGTGCGGTCGACCAGAGTGGAGATCTCGATGCCCGCCGGCAGCCATTGCTTGAGCTCCGGGATCAGCGCCTTCACACGGTCGACCGTCTCGATCACGTTGGCATCGCCCTGCTTGGCGATCTGGATCAGCACCGCTGGCTGCTTGTTGAACCAGGCGATCGAACGCACGTTGCGTACGGAATCCTCGACGTCGGCGACATCCGACAGCCGCACGAAGCTGCCATTGCTGCTCTTGATCAGGATGTCGCGGAATTCGGCCGCGCTGCGCATCTGCCGGTTGATGGCGATGGTCTCGCTCTGGCGGCCGCCCTCGAAGATGCCGACAGGCCCGATCGGATTGGCATTGATGATCGCCGTCCGGACATCGTCGGTCGAAATGCCGGCATTGGCGAGCGAGACCGGATTGAGCGCGATGCGCACGGCGGGTTGATCGGCGCCGCTGACAGTGACGTTACCGACGCCGGGCACCTGGAACAGCCGCTGCGCCAGCACGGTGTCGGCGACGTCGTACATAGCGCTCGTCGTCATCGTCTTCGAGGTCAGCGCCAGAACGAATACGGGAGCCGCGGCCGTGTTCGCCTTGCGGAACCGCGGCAGCGCCGGAAGGTCGCTCGGAAGGTCCGACAGCGAGGCATTGATGGCTGCCTGCACGTCGCGCGCGGCCTTGTCGATGTCGCGGCCGATCGAGAATTGGATCTGGATGTTGGTGGTGCCGAGCGAGCTCGTCGAGGTGATCTGGTTGACGCCCGCAATCTCGCCGAGTCGCCGCTCCAGCGGCGCCGCGACCGTCCCCGCCATGACGGACGGGTCCGCACCCGGGCGCGACGCGCTGACGAAGATCGCGGGGAAGTCGACGTTCGGCACCGGTGCGACGGGAAGGAAGATATAGGCGACGATCCCGACCAGGAACAGGCCGATCGAGAGCAGCGTGGTGCCGACCGGCCGGCGAATGAACGGCTCGGAGATCGAGGCCATCACTGGATGCCTTCGGTCGCACCTGCGATCGGCGGCGACGGCAGGTCCGGCGCCGGCGGCAGCGCGCGCTTGAAGCGACGATTGATGCGGTCGAGCGCGAGATAGATGACCGGCGTCGTGTACAACGTCAGCAATTGGCTGAGCAGCAGGCCGCCGATGATGGAGATGCCGAGCGGAAAGCGCAGCTCCGAGCCGGTGCCGCTCTCGATCGCCAGCGGGAGCGCGCCGAACAGAGCGGCCAGGGTCGTCATCATGATCGGGCGGAAGCGCAGGAGACACGCCTGCACGATGGCGTCGTAGGGGGTGCGGTTCTCGTGACGCTCCGCCTCGAGCGCGAAGTCGATCATCATGATCGCGTTCTTCTTGACGATGCCCATCAAGAGGATGATGCCGATCAGGCCGATGACCGAGAGATCCTGGCCGAACAGCATCAGGGCCAGGATGGCGCCGACGCCGGCCGACGGCAACGTCGACAGGATCGTGATCGGATGGATGTAGCTCTCATAGAGCACGCCGAGCACGATGTAGATCGTAATCACGGCCGCGAGCAGCAGCCAGGGTTGGCCGGCCAGCGACTTGGCGAACTCGGCGGCATCGCCCGAATAGACGCCGATGATGCTGCCGGGCATGCCGATGCGGTTCTCGGTCGCATGAAGCGCGTCGACCGCCTCGCTGAGCGCCGCGCCGGGCGCGAGGTTGAAGCTCAGCGACACCGCCGGAAACTGCGCCTGATGCGAGATCGCCAGCGGCGCCGTGGTGCGCTTGAGGCTTGCCACCGCCGAGAGCGGCACCTGGCCGCCGGCGCCGGGCAGATAGAGCTTCGACAGGACCGACGGGTCGCGCTGATACATCGGCAGCGCTTCCAGCACCACGCGGTACTGGTTGGCCTGGCCGTAGATCGTCGAGATCTGCCGCTGCGCGAAGGCGTCATTGAGCGTGTCGGTGACGCCCTGCAGGCTGACGCCGAGCTGGCCGGCGCGCTGGCGGTCGATGGTCAGCTCCGCGCGCAGGCCGCCCTCCTGGGCTTCGGAGGAGACGTCGCGGAATAGAGGGTCGCGGCGCATTTCTCCGACAAGCTGCCTCGCCCATTTCGACACCTCGGCGGCATCGGCACCGGTCAGCGTGTACTGGTACTGCGAGCGGCTCGCCTGGGTCGAGATCTGCACGTCCTGGACCGGCTGGAAGTACACGGTCATGCCGGGCACGCCCGAGGTTTTCTGCTTCAGCCGGTCGATCACCTCGGCGACGCCGTCCTGCCGCTCGCCGAGTGGCTTCAAGGTCATGACGAGACGGCCGACATTGGTGGTCGGGTTGACCGATCCGGCGCCGATCACCGAGACGACGCCGACGACGTCGGGGTCAGCCTGGATCGCGGCGGCGACGTCCGCCTGGCGCTTCTTCATTTCGGCGAACGACACGTCAGGGCCGGCTTCGGTCACCGCCGTGATCGAGCCGGTATCCTGCAGCGGCAGGAAGCCCTTGGGCGCGACGACGTAGAGCGCCAAGGTCGCCGCCAAGGTCGCGAAGGTCACGACGAGCGTCTCGGTCTGGCGGTCGAGCACCCAGAGCAGGCTGCGGTGATAGACCGCCACCGTGCGGTCGATGAAGCGGCTGATGGCGTTCAGCCCCGGCAGCACCCATTCCTCGCTGGCATGCTTCAACAGCCGCGAGCACATCATCGGCGTCAGGGTCAGCGAGACCACCGCCGACGTCACGACTGCGATCGTCAAGGTCAACGCGAACTCGCGGAACATGCGACCGACAAGCCCGGACATGAACAGCAGCGGAATGAACACCGCGATCAGCGACACGGTCAGCGAGATCACGGTGAAGCCGATCTCGCGCGCGCCGCGCAGCGAAGCGTTCATCGCGCTCTCGCCATTTTCCATGTGGCGCACGATGTTCTCGATCATCACAATGGCGTCGTCGACGACGAAGCCGGTGCCGATGGTGAGTGCCATCAGCGAGAGATTGTCGAGACTGAAACCGGCGAAGTACATCACGCCGAAGCTCGTGATCAGCGACAGCGGCAGCGCGACGCCGGCGATGATCGTGGCGCGCAGCGAGCGCAGAAACAGCAGCACAACCAGCGTCACCAGCACCACGCTGAGCACCAGCGTGAACTGCACGTCGTGCACCGAGGCGCGGATGGTCACGGTGCGATCGCTGACGATGGCGAGCTTCACGCCGGCGGGAAGCGTGCGCTGCAGCTTCGGGATCTCGGCACGAATCTGCTTGACGACCTCGATGACGTTGGCACCCGGCTGGCGCTGGATGTCGAGGATGACCGCAGGGACACCCTGGTACCAGCCGCCGGTCCGATCGTTCTCCAGACCATCGATAATCGTTGCGACATCGCCGATCGTGACCGGCGAGCCGTTGCGGTAGGCGATGATGATCGGCTTGTAGGCGTCGGCGGCTCCGATCTGGTCGTTGGCCGTGATCAGATAGGCCTGCTGGGCACCGTCGAGCGATCCCTTGGGACCGGAGACGTTGGCGCCTGCGATGGCGGCGCGCAGGTCCTCCATCGAGATGCCATAGGCGGCGAGCCGCGCCAGGTCGGCCTGCACGCGCACCGCGGGCTTGAGTCCGCCGAGCACCGAGACGCGGCCGACGCCGGAGACCTGGCTCAGCCGCTGCGCCAGGATCGTGTCGGCCATGTCGCTCATCGCGCGCAAAGAGATCGTGTCCGAGGTCAGCGCGAGCGTCATGACCGGTGCGTCGGCCGGATTGACCTTGGCGTAGGTCGGCGGATAGGGCAGCGACTTCGGCAAGACGCCGGCGGCGGCATTGATCGCCGCCTGGACGTCCTGCGTGGCGCCATCGATGTCGCGTCCGAGATCGAACTGCAGCGAGATCTGGCTGACGCCGAACGAGCTCGTCGAGTTCATCGCCGAGAGCGACGGGATCTGGCCAAGCTGGCGCTCCAGCGGCGCCGTGATCAGCGAGGCGATCACATCGGGGCTGGCGCCCGGCAGTTGCGTCGTCACCTGGACGGTCGGGAAGTCGACCTGCGGCAGCGCCGAGACCGGCAGCGCGAGATAGCCGAGCAGCCCGCCGATCAGCAGCGCGACGCCGAGCAGCGAGGTCGCGATAGGACGGCGGATAAAGGGTTCGGAGACGCTCATCGCGACTGCTCGTCACTCTTGCGGTCGCGTCATGGCTGCGCCTTCGCGCCGCGACCTGCTTCACTCCCTCCCTGGGGCGCTGCACCGGCATCGGTCTGGCCCGCGGCCTGAGGCCTGCGACGCGGCTCGCCGTCCTTCGCGCCGTCAGGCGGAGCTCCGCCCTCCTTGGCCTGGTCCTTGCCTTGATCCTTCGCTTGCGGATTGCGGCCGCGTTTGCGTGGCGCCAGATCGGCCTGCGGCGTCTGCTCGGCGCGCCCGACCACCACTTTGACGCCCTCGGCGAGGTTGGCAAAGCCTGTCGTCACCACACGGTCCGACGGGCTCAAGCCGCTCGCGATCACGGCCTCGCTCTCATTCTGCTGCACGACCGCCACCGGATGCGCAGAGACGATGTCGCCCTCGCCGATCACGTAGCTGAACGTACCTGCCGGCCCGCGCTGCACGGCCGACGTCGGCACCGTGATCGCCTGCGACAGGGTCTCGACCTTGAGGCGGACATTGACGAACTGTCCCGGCCAAAGCTGAAATCTGCCGTTGGGGAATTCTGCTTTCAGCTTCAGCGTGCCCGTCGTCTGATCGACCTGGTTGTCGATGCCCCGCAACGTGCCGGTGTCAATGACGGTGACGCCGTCATTGCCGAACACGTCGACGGCGAGCGGTCCCTTGGCGGCGGCCGCATTGACGCGCATGATCTGCTGCTGGGGCAGGCTGAACTGAACCGCAATCGGCTGCAGCTGCGTGATGACGACGAGGCCGGTCGCGTCAGAGGCATGAACGATGTTGCCCTGGTCGACCTGGCGCAGGCCGGCGCGGCCGGAGAGCGGCGCCACGATCTTGGTGTAGCTCAAGGTCGTCGCCGCATTGTCGATCGCGGCCTGATCCGCCTTGATCAGCGCCTGCTGCTGCGCCACCACCGCGCGCTGCGTATCGGCCTGCTGCTTGGAGCCGGCATTGCTGGCTGCGAGCTGCTCGTAGCGGGCGAGGTCGAGCTTCTGGTTGGCGAGTTGCGCCTCGTCCTGCGCCTTCTTGGCAACGGCCTGATCGTACTGCGCCTGATAGATCGCCGGATCGATCTCCGCGAGCACGTCGCCCTTCTTGACGTCCTGCCCTTCGACGAAATTGACCGCGATCAGCTTGCCGTCGACCTGCGAGCGCACCGTGACCGTGTTCAGCGCGCGCACCGCGCCGACGCCGTCGAGATAGACCGGCACGTCCTTGATGGCAGGCGAGGCAGCCAGGACCGGAACGGGAAGGTCGGGCCGCGCGAAGCGGTTATTGGCCTGCTGCTTCTGCTGCATCGCCGACCAGCCGATATAGCCGAGGCCGCCGAGGATCAGCAGCGTGATCGCGATCGACACCAGTCGCCGTGCCACGCTGGACCGCGCGCGCTTCACTGCCGCTGCTCCCTTCTCGTCCGGTTTAAAGAGCATCGGCCGACTTCTCCATGCGCGGCTCCCAGCCGCCGCCGAGCGCCTGGTAGAGGCTCACAAACGCCTGCAGGCGCGCCAGTTGCGCCTGCGATAGCGCGTCCTCGGCCTGGAACAGCGTCAATTGCGTATTCAAGACGGTCACGATGTCGGCAGTTCCCGCGCGCAACTGCTGCTCCGACAATTCGAACGCACGCCGCGAGGCGGCGACGACCTGGCGCTGCAATTGCAGTCGGATCGTGGTCTGCTTGATCGAGAACAGCGCATTGTCGACGTCGGTGAAGGCCTGGATCACGGTCTTGCGGTAGGTCTGCAGCAGTTCATCCTGCCGCGCCTTGGCGTTCTCGAAGTTGCCCAGAATCCGGCCGCCGTCGAAGATCGGCTGGGTCAGGCTGCCGGCGAGGCTGAAGAACGCCGCATGCGGCTGAAACAGCGACACCAGTGCCGCGCTCTGGTAGCCGCCGTTGCCCGTGAGCTGGATGCTCGGAAAGAACTGCGCCCGCGCGCTGCCGACATTGGCCGTTGCCGATGCCAATTGGGCCTCCTGCCGGCGGATGTCCGGACGCTGCGTCAGGATCTCCGACGGCAGACCAGGCGTGACCCGCGGAGTCCTGATCTGATCGAGCGAGCCGCCAATGACCCGAATGCCTTCGGGCGATCGCGCGACCAGCACGGCCAGGGCATTGACGTTCTGATCGAGCGTCTGGCGCAGCGGCGGCACCGCCGCCTTCTGATTGGCGAGCACGCTCTCCTGCTGCGCGACGTCGAGATCGTTGCCGGTGCCAGCCTTCTGCCGCTCGCGGATGGCATCGAGCACACGCGTGGCGCTGGCGATGTTGCGCTCAGCCGTCCGAATCCGATCCTGCGCGGCCAGCACCTGGAAATAGGCATTGGCGACGGTGGCAAGCGTCGTCAACTGCGTGACGTCGCGGTCGAAGCGGTTGGCTACCGCGGTTTCCTCGGCCGCCTGCAGCGCGTCGCGATTCTGGCCGAAGAAGTCGAGCTGGTAGCTCGCAGAGAGCGAGGCTTGGTAATTGACGACCTCGCGGCCGCCATTGGTGAGCCCGCTGGAGCTCGACCCGGACGTGCGCGAATAGGTCTCCTGCCCCGTGCTCGACAGGCTTGGCAGCAGCGCCGCGCCGGCCTGCCGCGCCAGCGCATCGGCCTGCCGGAACCTTGCCAC
Source organism: Bradyrhizobium sp. SZCCHNRI2009 (assembly GCF_032485115.1). Classification (NCBI taxonomy): domain Bacteria; kingdom Pseudomonadati; phylum Pseudomonadota; class Alphaproteobacteria; order Hyphomicrobiales; family Nitrobacteraceae; genus Bradyrhizobium; species Bradyrhizobium sp. SZCCHNRI2009. Next base: position 965,469 of record NZ_JAUEUH010000002.1, on the reverse strand, counting down.
AGCAGCGGCAATGTCGAGGTTGACGCTCTGCGCCTCCTCCATCAGCTGGGTCAGCTCGCGTGATCCGAAGCCGCGCCACCAATCCAGCGGCGGCGGCGCCGCCATATCGGAACCGGACGCCGCCTTGTAGCGCTGGGGCAAGTCGAGGGCCGGATCGGGAATATCCTGGGTCAGCAGGCAGCCGGCCGAGTTCGCCGCCAATCCGATCGCCGCCAGCCAGTGGACAAATCGCCGCAGGGTAGCCGGCACACGGCGCTCCCGCATCCCGGCGACGATCCGCGGGTCAGCGGACGCGCGGCAAGGCTCGTCGACGGCGATCGGCACGATGGACACTGGCGTGATGCTTCCCTGTAGTCTTGGGAATCATTCTAGCCGCAGCCCACGGCGGCGGACAGCCCTGCAGCTCCCCGTCGCCCCAGCAGCGATGGTGCCGATAAAGTCCACCGAATCGACGAATCTCCCGTAAATCAGCGGAGTTTCGTGCAGGCAGGGCCACGGGCCCCCGGCTGCCGCCTTACCAAGATTTCATCTGTCGAATGCCGTTTTGGCCGGGGTGTGACGCGGCGAGCGCGGCCGTGAAACCCTTTGGCGGGGACTCCGTAACTTGCACGTGAACTTCAGGGGGCATTCATGCGAGTTGCGGTGGTCGGAACGGGTATTGCGGGTAACGCCGCGGCCTGGTCCTTGGCGAAACGTTATCCGATCACCGTCTACGAGCGCGATCTCCGTCCGGGCGGCCACAGCCATACCGTGACGATCGACTATGACGGCGCTCCGGTCTCGGTCGACATCGGCTTCATCGTCTACAACGAGCTGAACTATCCTGAGCTCACCGCCTTGTTCGACCATCTGGGGGTCGAGACGGTCGACAGCAGCATGAGCTTTGCCGTCACCGCGGATGCCGGCCGCTTCGAATGGAAAGGTGGCGGAAACACCTGGCTCGACACCGCCAAGGGGCTGTTCGCGCAGCCGAGCAACCTGCTGTCGACATCCTATCTCTGGATGCTCAGGGACATCCTGACCTTCAACGAGCAGAGTACAGCCGACTTCAAGGCCGGCCGCCTGCATGGCCTTACGCTCGGGGATTATTTCCGGCGCAACCATTTCGCTCCGCGACTGCTCACCGACTATCTGGCGCCGATGGGGGCCGCGATCTGGTCAGCCCCGGCGTCCGAGATGCTGGACTTTCCGGCCGAGAACTTCGTTGCGTTCTTCAGCAACCACAGGTTGCTGCAATATGACCGTCCGGTCTGGCGCACCGTCAAGGGCGGCAGCCGGCGCTATGTGGAGAAACTGACGTCGAGCTTCCGCAACCAGATCAGGCTCGGCAGCGCCGTGACCAGCATCGAACGCACCGCCCACGGCGTCGTCGTTCAAGACAGCAGCGGGCGTCGGGACACCTACGATCATGTGGTGATTGCCGCACACAGCGACCAGGCCTTGTCGATGCTCACCGACGCGGACGAGCGGGAGCGCGGCATCCTCGGTGCGATCAAATATTCGCCCAACACGATCTATCTGCACCGTGACAGCAGGCTGATGCCGAAGCGCCGCCGCGCCTGGGCCTCGTGGAATTTCCTGCGCTGGCAGCGTGAGGGCGTTCCCATGAACGACGTCGCCGTCACCTATTGGATGAACAACCTGCAGGACATCGACGACGCCAAGCCGCTGTTCGTCAGCCTCAACCCACCCTTCGCTCCGGCCCCGGAGCTGACCTTTGGCAAATATATCTGTGAGCACCCACAATATACAGCTGCGGCCTTTGCGGCGCAGAAGCGCCTGGCAGCGATTCAGGGGCAGCGCCATACTTGGTTCTGCGGGGCCTGGACCGGCTACGGCTTCCATGAGGACGGGCTGCGCTCGGGTCTCGCCGTGGCGGAGGCGCTCGGCGCGAGCGTGCCATGGCGCGGGTTTCCCACCGAGCTCGCCGAGGCTGCAGAATAGGCGCGATATGGACATGGATCACTCGGGACAGGATGACCGAACGGAAGCGGCCGCGCTCTATGTCGGAGAGGTCATGCATGCCCGCATGCGGCCGACCACGCATCGCTTCCGGTATCGCGTGATGAGCCTGCTGATCGATCTCGGCCGGCTCGACCAGGCGGACCGGCAGGCCTCGCTGTTCGGGGTCAATCGGCGCGCGCTCTACAGCTTCCACGAGGCCGACCACGGTCCGCGCGACGGCTCGTCGCTGCTGGCCTATGCGCAGACCTGTGCGGCGGATCAGGGGATCGATCTCGGCGGCGGCCGCGTGCTGCTGCTGTGCTATCCGCGGCTGCTCGGCTACGTGTTCAATCCGCTGTCGGTCTATTTCTGCTATCGCAGCGACAGCACCCTGGCGCTGATGATCTACGAGGTCCGCAACACCTACGGCGAGATCAAGCCCTATGTGCTGCCGGTCAGATCCAATGAGCTGTCCGCGGCAGGGCTGCGCCAGACGCAGGACAAGACCTTCTACGTCTCGCCGTTCATCGACATGGCGATGCGCTACCATTTCCGGGTCGTGCCGCCGGGCGACAAGGTCAAGTTGCGGATTCTGGAAACTGGCCCCGACGGGCCCCTGCTCGCTGCAACCTTCTCTGGCCGCCGTCGCGGGCTGACGTCTGGCTCCCTGCTCGCAGCCTTCGTCTCACTCCCGCTGGTGACTGTCAAAATCTTCGCCGCGATCCATTGGGAGGCACTGCGGCTGTGGGCCAAAGGCGTCCGCCTCGTCCCGCGTGGCGAAATCAGTGCAAGCCCTGGAACCAATACCGGCTTGGCGGGGAACGGCAGCCACGCTTATATGTCACGACGCTGACCGGAAACGGCCGGCTCGCTCTGCGTCCGTGATCCCTGCCCGCACAGGTGCCGCACCGGCCAGCCGACGGGGACGTGGGCTGGAGCCGTTTGCGTGAGTGGACCTGCCATGCCGGACGTCATCCCAGTCACCCCTGATACCATCGACAAGGTGCTTGCCGATCTTCCCCGCCTGCCCCGCCTTGCCCTCGGCTTCGGCTCGCGGTTGCGAAAAGGCACGCTCGACGTCACCCTGCCGGACGGACGGGTGATCCGGCTCGGCGGCGTTGAGCCCGGGCCGGCCGCCGCAATGATCCTGGCCAATTACGGCTTCGCATCGCGTCTTCTCAATGGCGGCGACATCGGCATCGCCGAGGCCTATCTGAACGGCGACTGGGATACGCCGGACCTGACGCAGTTTCTCTATCTGTTCTGCGTCAACCAGCACCTGCTGCAGTCGATGCTGGAAGACAAGCCGCTGATCCGGTTTGCCCAGCTGGTCCGGCACTGGTTCAACCGCAACACCAAGCGTCAGGCGAAGCGCAACATCTATGCCCATTACGACATCGGGAATTCGTTCTACTCGGCATGGCTGGATCCGAGCATGACCTATTCCTCGGCCTTGTTCGAGGAGCACACCACCGACCTCACTGCCGCGCAGACCAACAAGTACAAGCGGCTGGCCGAGGCGATCGATCTCAAGCCCGGGCAGAAGCTGCTCGAGATCGGCTGCGGCTGGGGCGGCTTTGCCGAATATGCCGCCAAGACGTTCGGCGCCAAGGTCGTTGGGTTGACGATCAGTCAACAGCAGCGCGACTTCGCGCAGCGCCGCATCCAGGAGGCCGGGCTCGCCGAGAAGGTCGAAATCCGCCTGCAGGATTACCGGGACGAGCGTGACCACTACGATCGCATCGCCTCGATCGAGATGATCGAGGCGGTCGGCGAACAGTTCTGGCCGAAATATTTCTCGCAACTGCGAGACCGCCTGCTGCCGGGCGGACTGGCCGGTGTCCAGGCAATCACCATCCAGGACAGCCTGTTCCAGCACTACCGCCGCGAGGTCGACTTCATCCAGCGCTACGTCTTTCCCGGCGGCATGTTGCCGACACCGCAGATTCTGAAGTCGCTCGGCGACCGCTTTGGCATACCCGTCATCCGCGAGCGGATCTTCGGGGAAGATTATGCCAGGACGCTTGCGATCTGGCGAAATAACTTCCGAGAGGCTTGGCCGGACCTCACGCCCGCCGGATTCGACGAGCGCTTCAGGCGGCTCTGGGAATATTATCTGTCCTACTGCGAAGCGGGTTTCCTCTCCGGGAATATCGATGTTCGCCAGGTCGTCTTTGCGAAATCGGGGGGCTGATCCAGCCGGCTTACGCTCCCCTGGATATCAGGCTAGGGTCCTCTTAAGTGTGCTCGAGGAAACTCCTACGGTATCTGCAAAATGACCATTCATAACGACGTCGTCGCGGCGATCGGCAACACACCGCTGATCAAGCTCAAGCGCGCCTCGGAGGCGACGGGCTGCACCATTCTCGGCAAGGCCGAGTTCATGAACCCGGGCCAGTCGGTCAAGGACCGCGCCGGCAAGTGGATGATCCTGGAGGCCGAGAGGCGTGGCGATCTCAAGCCCGGCGGCCTCGTGGTGGAGGCCACTGCCGGCAACACCGGCATCGGTCTGGCCGTGGTCGCCAGCGCGCGTGGCTATCGCACACTGATCGTGATTCCGGAGACGCAGAGCCAGGAAAAGAAGGACATGCTGCGGCTGTGCGGCGCGGAGCTGGTCGAGGTGCCGGCGTTGCCGTTCAGCAATCCCAACAACTATCAGCATGTCGGCCGCAGGCTCGCCGACGAACTGCGCAAGACCGAGCCCAACGGCGTGCTGTTCGCCGACCAGTGGAACAACCTCGACAACGCCAAGGCGCATTATGAGTCCACGGGACCCGAGATCTGGGAGCAGACCGACGGCAAGGTCGACGGCTTCATCTGCGCGGTCGGCACCGGCGGCACGATCGCCGGCACGAGCCGCTATTTGAAGGACAGGAACAAGGACATTGTCACCGCCTGTGCCGACCCGCACGGCTTCGCGATGTACGAATGGTTCAAGAACGGGGTCGTCAAATCGACGCCCGGCGATTCCATCACCGAAGGCATCGGCATCGGTCGTGTGACGCCCGTGATCGAGACCGCCAAGGTCGACGACGCGTTCCTGGTGTCCGACGAGGACGCCGTCAACACCATCTACGACCTCGTGCAGCATGAAGGCCTGTGCCTGGGCGGCTCGACCGGCGTCAACGTCGCTGGCGCGGTGCAACTCGCCAGGAAGCTCGGCCCCGGCCACACCATCGTGACCATCCTGTGCGACTCCGGTGCGCGCTATCAGTCGAAGCTGTACAATCCGGAGTTCATGCGTTCGAAGAACCTGCCGGTGCCGGCCTGGCTGGAGCGGCGCAGCGGGATCAAGCCGCCTTTCGTTTGAGGGCGAGTAGCGAGTAGCGAGTAGAATTTCTCGCCCTATTCGCAAGTCCCGATTCGCTTCCTCATCAATGCCGCAGAATCTGGCTCAGGAACAGCTTGCTGCGCGCATGCTGCGGGTTGGCGAAGAATTCCTGCGGCGTGTTCGATTCGATGATCTGGCCGGCGTCCATGAACACGACGCGGTTGGCGACCTCGCGTGCAAAACCCATCTCGTGGGTCACGACCAGCATGGTCATGCCCTCCTTGGCGAGATCGACCATGGTGTCGAGCACCTCCTTGACCATCTCGGGATCGAGCGCCGAGGTCGGCTCGTCGAACAGCATGACCTTCGGGTTCATCGCCAGCGCGCGCGCGATGGCAACGCGCTGCTGCTGACCGCCCGACATCTGGCCCGGATATTTCTGCGCCTGATGCGGGATCTTGACCCGCTCCAGGAACTTCATCGCAGTCGCCTCGGCTTCCTTCTGCGGGATGTTGCGCACCCAGATCGGAGCCAAGGTGCAGTTCTCCAGCACGGTCAGATGCGGAAACAGGTTGAAGCTCTGGAACACCATGCCGACCTCACGGCGGACTTCGTCCACCCGCTTGAGATTCGGACCCAGATCGATGCCGTCGACATTGATCTCGCCCTCCTGGAATTCCTCCAGCGCGTTGATGCAGCGGATCAGGGTCGACTTGCCCGAGCCCGAGGGCCCGCAGATCACGATGCGCTCACCCTTTCCGACGGAGAGGTTGATGTCGCGCAGGACGTGGAATTCGCCGTACCATTTGTTGAGGGCGGAAATGCTGACGATCGAATTTGCAGTCATGGATCTCTCGACGATCTCTGGGTCAATGGCGCCGGTGCGCGTTGAGGCGGCGCTCGACCAGCATGGAGTAGCGTGACATGCCGAAACAGAAGGCGAAGTAGATCATTCCTGTGAAGGCAAAGCCGGTGAAAGCCGTGGTCGGTGTCGCCCAGACCGGATCGGCCAACGAAGCCTTGAGGCTGCCGAGCAAGTCGAACAGCGCCACGATCGAGACCAGCGAGGTATCCTTGAACAGCGAGATGAAGCTGTTGACGATACCGGGGATGACGTGGCGCAGCGCCTGCGGCAGCACGATGAAGCTCGTCGTCTTCCACCAGGACAGGCCGAGCGCGCTCGACGCCTCCGCCTGGCCGCGCGGAATGGCCTGCAGGCCGCCGCGGATCACCTCGGCCATGTAGGCGCCGGAGAACAGCGCAACGCCGATCAGCGCCCGTACCAGGCCGTCGACCCTGACATTGCCAGGCAGGAACAGCGGCAGCATGTAGGTGGCGAAGAACAGCACGGTGATCAGCGGCACGCCGCGCACCAGCTCGATGAAGGCGATCGAAAAGACGCGGATCAGTGGAATGGTCGAGCGGCGGCCGAGTGCAAGCGCAATGCCGATCGGCATCGACGCGACGATGCCGATCACCGAGACGACCAGCGTCACCAGCATGCCGCCCCACAGCCTTGTGTCGACGATGGGAAGGCCGCCGCGATCGAGGCCCATGATCGCAATGACGATGGCGATGCCGGCGAAGGTCGCGGCCGTGGCGATGACGCTGCGCAGCGCCCTGCTCCCGCCGCCGATGATGAACACCAGCGCGGTGACAATGATCGCGGAGAGCGCGAGATCATTCCACACGGGCTGGTGAGATTGCTGCAGTTCATTGCGGATCCAGACCAGCGGCCAGATCACGAGCGATGCGAGCGTTCCGATCAGCACGACCAGCTTGCCGAGCAGCCACAGCAGCATGCCGACCACCGGCACGTTATCGCCGGCGCGCACCAGCGCGTTGCCGGCCGTATCGATGCTCTCGACGAACAGCTGGAGGGTGCCTGTGGCCCAGCTCACGCCGAAGCCCTCCAGCCCACCGCCATAGAGCAGGAAGAACGCGACCATCGGCAGCGCGAAGAAGAACAGACCCGCATTAAGGCCTTTGGCCGGCAGGCGCGGAATCAGCAGCGGCACGAGCAGCACCACCGCCAGCACATAGGTCAGATTGACGCGCCAGCGGTCGGCCTCCGGGTAGAAGCCGTACATGAACTGGCTGAACTTCGCCGAAATGTAGGGCCAACAGGCGCCGACCGGATGGCCGGCGTTCTGCGCCAGGCATGCATCGCGGTCCTTGCCGACCCACACCGCGTCGACCAGCAGGAACTTGACCGCCGGAATCACGGTGAACCAGATCAACAGTGCGCTCACCAGGGTGAGCAGGATATTGGTCGGCGAGTTCAACAGCCTCGTGCGGACGAAGCCGACGAAACCGGTCGTCTTGATGGGCGCCGGGCGTTCTCCAGCCATGTCCTGACGGATGAAGGTTGAGGCCGTGATGTCGGTCATGCGCCAAGTCTCTTCCCAAGCCGCCAGCTATAGAAGCTCATCATCGCGCTCGTAATCAGCGACAGCGCCAGATAGACGCCCATCGTGATTCCGATGATCTCGATGGCCTGCCCCGTCTGGCTCATCGTCGTGCCCGCGAACACCGACACGAGATCGGGATAACCGATAGCGACCGCGAGCGAGGAATTCTTGGTCAGGTTCAAATACTGGTTCGTCAGCGGCGGCAGGATGACGCGGAGCGCCTGTGGCACGACGATCAGGCGCAGCACGGTGCCGCGGCTCAGTCCAAGCGAGAGCCCCGCTTCCATCTGTCCCTTGTGGACCGAGAGGATTCCCGCCCGTACCACCTCGGCGATGAACGACGCCGTGTACATGGTGAGCGCCAGGGTCAGCGCAACGAGCTCTGGAATGATGCGGGAGCCGCCGGCGAAGTTGAATCCCTTGAGCGCCGGCACCTCGAACGAAATCGGCACGCCGAACACGAGCATTGCAATTAGCGGCAGGCCGATCAGCAGCCCCAGCAGGTAGGGCCAAATCCGGATCACATGGCCGCGCAGGAACAGCTCACGCCGCGCGTAATAGTGCAGACCGATCGAGACCACGATCGCCACACCGAGCACGATCGCGAACGGCGTGAAGCCGGGCTCCTCGATCGGGCGCGGAACGATGAAGCCGCGGTTGTTGAGAAAGAAGGTCGAGAAAAGAGAGATGCTCTGCCGCGGTCCGGGCAGAGCCGCCAACACCGCGAGATACCAGAACAGGATCTGGAACAGGAGCGGCAGGTTCCGGATCAGCTCGACATAGGCGCCGGAGACCCGCGAGAGCAATACGTTGGGTGACAAGCGGCCAAGCGCAACCAGAAAGCCAAGGATGGTCGCCAGCACGATACCGATGACGGAGACCAGCAGCGTGTTTAGCACGCCGACGATCAGCACGCGGCTGTAGCTGTCGGAGCCGGAGTAGCTGATCAGGGTCTGGTTGACGTCGAAGCCGGCCGTATTGTTGAGGAAGCCGAAGCCCGACGTGATCCGCTGGGTGGCGAGGTTGCTGCGTGCGTTGGCCACGATCTCGTAGCCAACCCACACCAGCACTGCGACGAACAGGATCTGGAGGATGATGCCGTTCCATCCTGCCTTGCCACCCAGCATGCGCTTCAGCCGAAGCCCATATTGCGTAGGCGGTAACCTTGCTTCGATGCTCATTCGCCGCAGCCCCGCTATCGTGCAGTGATCAGCGGATCGGCGGCGCGTATTGCAGGCCGCCCTTGTTCCAGAGCTGGTTCAGACCGCGCGCGATCTGCAGCTTGGAGCCGGCGCCGACGTTGCGATCATACATCTCGCCGTAGTTTCCGACCGCTTTCACGATCCGGTAGAACCAGTCCTTGGTGAGGCCGAGCTGCTCGCCGAGATTGCCGTCGGTGCCGAAGGCGCGCTTGAACTCCGGCTTGTCCGACTTGGCCATTTCATCGACGTTCGCCTGCGTCACGCCGAGCTCCTCGGCCGTCACCAGCCCGAACAAGGTCCACTTGACGATGTCGAACCACTGGTCGTCGCCATGGCGGACCATCGGGCCCAACGGCTCCTTCGAGATCACTTCCGGCAGCACCACGTGATCGGCCGGATTGGCGAGCTTCAGCCGCTCGGCGTAGAGGCCGGAAACGTCGGTCGTGAAGACGTCGCAACGGCCAGATTCGTACGCCTTGATGGTCTCGTCTTGGCCGGCGAATGCGATCACCTCGTACTTCATCTTGTTGGCCTTGAAGTAGTCGGCGAGGTTCTGCTCAGTCGTCGTGCCGGTCTGCACGCAGATCGAGGCGCTGTTGAGCTCGAGCGCCGAATTGACCTTCAGGGCCTTCTTCACCATGAAGCCCTGGCCGTCGTAATAGGTCACGCCGGCGAAATTGGCGCCCAGCGAGGTGTCACGCGACAGGGTCCAGGTGGTGTTGCGCGACAGCACGTCGATCTCGCCCGACTGCAGTGCAGTAAAGCGATCCTTGGCGGACAGTGGAACGAACTTGACCTTGGTCGGATCGTTGAAGATCGCGGCGGCAATGGCGCGGCAAACGTCGACGTCGAGCCCGGTCCAGTTGCCCTTGTCGTCGGGCGCCGAGAAGCCAGGAAGGCCCTGGCTGACGCCGCAGGCGAGCATGCCGCGATCCTTGACGGTCTTGAGCGTTTCGGCCTGGGCGCCGACGCTCGCCAGCACCGGGGCGAGAGCAAGAGTAAGAGCCAGAGTGACGCGTTTCATAAATACAGCCTTTCGCGGGTCGTCCTTGGGGAGCGATGAATCTCAGCGCGTAGGAGGGGCCGACCTGAATCCGCCTCTGCAAACGCCATACCAAGAATATGGCGCGCGCCATGCACGACGGAGCCGTGCATGCGAGATGAAGCGGAAATCGCGGCAAGCCCCTCAACGTGCAGCGATCGAATTGCGCCGGCATCACAGAACGACTGGCGGTCCGGGTCAAGGGGTTGACGGGCCTGTTCTGCATTCTGTTATTAACGACCGCAGTGCGGCCTGATTTCCAGCTATCCCGGCAGGTTCAAAGAGAAAAGACACGCGAATGGCATCATCGAACGACCCCGCTGCGGCGGTGCGACAAAACGTCGAGACACGGCTGGTCACGGCGGGGCGGGACACGAAAGCGCAGCACGGATTCGTGAATCCTCCTGTCGTTCATGGTTCAACGGTCCTGTATCCAACGGCTGAAGATCTGCATGCACACCGCGGCGAATTCCAGTACGGCCGCCACGGCACCCCGACCACGAAGGCGCTGCAGCAAGTGCTGATGGCGCTCGAGGGGCCGCAATGCGCCGGCGTCGGCATCGCGCCGTCAGGCCTCGGCGCCATCTCGACCACCCTGCTGTCGGTGCTCAAGGCCGGCGACCACGTTCTGGTGTGCGATAGCATCTATCGTCCAACCCGCAATTTCTGCAACGGCATGCTGGCACGCTATGGCGTCGAGACGACCTATTTCGACCCCTTGATCGGCGCAGGAATTGAGCAACTGCTCAAACCGAATACACGCGCGGTGGTTGTCGAGGCGCCGGGCTCGCAGTCCTTCGAAATGCCGGACATCCCCGTCATTGCCGCGGTTGCGCATGCGCACGGCGCGCTGGTCATCGACGACAACACCTGGGCGACGCCGCTCTACCATCGCTCCCTCGATCAGGGCGTCGACATCAGCATGCAGGCGGCCACCAAATATATCGGCGGCCACTCCGACATCATGTTCGGGACGATTTCGGCCAATGCGAAGGCGTGGCCGCTGATCTCCGAGGGCATCCGCCTGCTCGGCGTCTGCGCCGGACCGGACGACGTGTTCCTGGCCTTGCGCGGCGTACGGACGCTTGGCGTGCGCCTGGCGCAGCATCACCGGTCAGGCCTGGAGATGGCGCGCTGGCTCGCCGCGCGTCCTGAGGTGATCGAGGTGCTGCATCCCGCGCTGGAGAGCCATCCGGGGCACGCGATCTGGAAGCGCGATTTCACCGGCGCCTCCGGCCTGTTCAGCATCGTGCTGCAACCAAAGGCGCAGGCCGCCGTCGACGCCATGCTCGACACGCTCACGCTGTTCGGCATGGGCTATTCCTGGGGCGGCTTCGAGAGCCTGGCGATCCCGTTCGACTGCGCAAGCTACCGTACGGCGACCACATGGGCACCCGGCGGTCCGACATTGCGGCTGCACATCGGTCTCGAGAATACCGAGGATCTCAAGGCCGATCTCGATCGCGGCTTTGCCGCGTTCAACGCCGCTTGACCACGCCTGCAGGGGCGGAGCGCCGCGCGATCGGGCAACCGGGGCCGCCAAATTGGCGTTGATCCCCGGCCGATTGGGCGTAGCCTTGGTCTGAAGACAAGCGGGAACGAACGGGAATCATGGTTCTGCTCGATCTGATGGGTGGCGTGGCGCTGCTGCTGTGGGGCCTTCACATGGTCCACAGCGGCATCCTGCGCGCCTTCGGCCCGGATCTCAGGCTGCTGCTGTCGCGAGCGCTGCGGAACCGTTTCAGCGCCCTCGCGGCCGGACTCGGCCTCACCGCGCTTCTCCAGAGCAGCACGGCAACGGCGCTCATCACCACCTCCTTTGCTGCGGAAGGCCTCGTCGGCCTGATCCCCGCGATGGCGATCATGCTGGGCGCCAATATCGGCACCACGCTGATCGTCCAGGTGCTGTCGTTCAACGTCGCGGCCGTCGCGCCGATCCTGTTCGTGCTCGGCCTGGTGGCGTTCCGCAGCGGGCCGCGATCGCGCATCAAGGATCTCGGCCGGGTGTCGATCGGCCTCGGCCTGATGCTGCTGTCGCTCCATATCCTGATCGACACGCTCGCGCCGGCCGAGGAGGCGCCGGCGATGCGCGTGTTCATGCAGGCGATCACCGCCGACGTCACGCTGTGCATCATCTTCGGCGCCGCCGTCACCTGGATCGTGCATTCCAGCGTCGCGAGCGTGCTGCTGGTGATGTCGCTGGCCTATGCGCATTTCATCACGGCCGATGCGGCCATGGCACTGGTGCTCGGGGCCAATCTCGGCAGCGCCGTCAACCCGGTGTTCGAGGGCGCCCGGCGCGACAATCCCGCGAGCTATCGCCTGCCCGTCGGCAATCTCCTCAACCGCATCATCGGCGTCGCGCTGATCGCACCCTTCCTGCATCCGCTCGCGGCTCAGCTGCAGCAATGGCAGCCGGATCTGTCGAAGCTGACCGCGCAGTTTCACATGGCATTCAACCTCGGCACGGCGCTGGTCTTCATCGGTCTGCTCGGCAGCATCGAGAAGCTGCTCGTCAGACTGTTCCCCGACCGCCCGGCCGAAGTCGATCCCGCCAAGCCGCGCTACCTCGACGAGACCGCGCTGGAGACACCGTCGCTGGCGCTTGCGGACGCGGCGCGCGAGGCGCTGCGCATGGGCGATCTGGTCGAGACCATGTTGCGCAATGTCATGACCGCGATGATGACCAACGACCGTGGCCTCGTGGATCAGGTGTCACGCGCGGACAATGTCGTCGACCGGCTCGACGAAGCCATCAAGCTTTACATCACCAAGCTGACGCGGGGCAGCCTGGACGATCGCGAGGGCAAGCGGGCGATGGAGATCATCTCCTTCGCGATCAACCTCGAACACATCGGCGACATCATCGACAAGAACCTGAGCGAGCTCGCAACCAAGAAGATCAAGCGCAGGTTCCAATTCTCCGCGGAGGGGGCCGACGAGCTGCAGGCCTTTCACCGCCAGATCATGGAGGCGCTCCGCGTCGCGTTCGGCATCTTCATGTCCGGCGATGCGCAGCAGGCGCACCAATTGCTCGATCAGAAAGCCGAGCTCCGCAACGCCGAGCTCGGCGCGACCGAGCGGCACCTCGAACGTCTGCGCGACGGCCGCTCGGAGACGCTCGAAACCACCTCACTGCATCTCGACGTGCTGCGTGACCTCAGGCGGATCCACTCACACATCTGTTCGGTCGCCTATCCTGTGCTCGATGCCGCCGGCGAGGTTGCGACGCGCCGCGGCGAGGCGGCTGACAGCGTGGCGACCACCGTGCCCGTGCCCCTGCCCCGGTCCTCAGCCCGGCCGCTGCCGCGCTGAGGCGCAGGACGGCCCCACGAACGGGCGACGGCACATCCGCCCTGTGAACCTGAAGCCCGCTCCGGTCAATTGCTCAGCGTCTGCGACTCGCGCTGACGGTTCTTGAAGATCAGCATCACGTTGCGGACGTAGATGATGTTCGACAGCAACTGGCCGAAGATGATGACCGGCTCGCGTTTGACGAGACCATAGATCAGCGTCATGAGGCCGCCGCCGATCGAGAAGAACCAGAAGGCAAGGGGCACCACGCTCTTGCCCGCGCGCTCGCTGGCGATCCACTGCACAAGGAAGCGCGCGGCGAAGGCCAGTTGGGCGGCGAGGCCGAACACCAGCCAGAAATCGAATTTGGCGATGAAGATGTCGTAGAGATAGTTGCTGAACGCCTGCCCGAATTGAATCAGCATTACTTTACCTCGATCACAACCGGCGTCGGCTTCTTGCGGCGGATCAGCCACCACACGCCGGCGAGATCCATGATCCCGATCCAGAGCCGGTCGAAGAACCCGTAGTTCGAGACACCGGAGTGCCGGGGTCGATCTGTCACGTCGATGTAGGCGATGTCGTAGCCCTCACGCCGCACCAGGGCGGGAAGGAAGCGGTGCAGACCATCGAAATACGGCATCATCAGGAAGACGTCGCGGCGGACCGCCTTGAGGCCGCAGCCGGTATCGCGGGTGCCGTCATGCAGCACCGCATTGCGGATCTTGTTGGCAAGCCGCGATTGCAGTTTCTTGAAGCCGGTGTCCTTGCGACCGACGCGCTGGCCTGCGACGAGGCCGACACCCGCCCCGCCCTTTTCGAGCGCAGCGATGAGGTCGGGCAGGAAGGCGGGATTGTTCTGCCCGTCGCCGTCCAGCGTCGCAACCATCGCGCCGTGGGCCGCGCGGATGCCGCTTCTGACGGCCGCCGATTGCCCGGACGACTTCTCATGGCGCAGCACGCGCAGGTTCGGCCGCCGCGCCATCTCCTCGGCGAGCCGTTGCGCGGTGTCATCGGTCGAGCCGTCGTTGACGTAGATGATCTCATAGGCCCAGAGACCGTCGAGCGCGGCCGCGATCTCGGTGATCAGGGGCGTGATGTTGCCGGCCTCGTTGCGCACGGGAACGACGATGGAGACGGCAACGGGGGTTTCGGTCGACAAGATGAGACTCGCGATGGCGTGACTGGACCGGTTCCTGCCCCGGGCGATGCGGCGGAGGCTTATTATGGGGCTTGGGGCCGCCTATCAACCCCTTTAGCGCGGTACGATTTGGCCGTCCTTGCCCAGGCGAAAGCCCAGCCGTCGTGCTGCGAACCAGTAGCGGACCAGCATGGCGCAGGCCAATCCGACCACGGCGCCGGCGACCACATCGCTTGGATGATGCGCCAGCAGCACCAGCCGACTCAGGGCAATCACGATGGCATAGATGAACATTGGTATCCGCAGCCGCGACCAGACGGCCGCAATGGCGAATGCGAGCGCGAAGGCGGTCACCGCATGCGCCGACGGCATGCTGAAATAGGCCGGCGTGCCGTTGAAGGGTTCGAAATTGAACGCGTTGGCCTTGCCGCCGACGAAGGGACGGCCGCGCCCGATGATATATTTCAACACCTGGGCCGATAGCACGGAGAGCAGAACCGCGAAGAAGAAAAACTGAACATGCGTCGCAAAGTTCAGAAGGCGGCTGCGCGAAGCCTCAGGCCACAACGGCGCGATCAGGATCGTCGCGACGACCCCCACTGCCAGCAGTCCCAGCACGTATTCGTCCTGGCCGAATTCGGTGATGATGCGCACCGGCCACAGGCTCGGTGTTCCACGCGCCGGCATCAGCCCGATTTCGTAGGCATCGAAGGTGAACATCAGCACCGAGACCACACTCAGGCCGATGGCACCGAGCAGGAGAAGCTCGCGTTGCAGGCGTTGCCGGCCCGCAGCGTCCGGCGCGGTCTGCGGCCGCCGAACCAGCCGGCCGAACGAGAATTTGCCGACCAGCGCGAGCTGGGCGAGATAGCCTGACGACAGCGAGGGCGTGTCTGGCGCCGACATCTACTCGGTGCCTTCCGAACGATAGATCGCAATCGAGACCGGGCGGCCTTGCGAGATGTTGTAGCCGTCGATGCGCTTGGCGACGTTGTAGCGCAGCCCGATGGCCTCGGCGCGCTGCACGAACGCCCGTTCGGTGCGCTGCTCGACAAGCGCGAAGCGGCACGCGCCATGGTTGAGGAAGTCGGCCGCCCCCGAGCCGTCGGTGAGCTGCGTCGAGGTTCCTGTCATGAACACGAGGCTAGGTTCGTGGAAACCTGCCGCTGCCGCCTTCGGCCCGACGCAGACCACGTTGCGCAGCGCGCGCGCAATCTCCGCGCTGGGAAACAGCGGTGTCAGCGCCGGCAGCACGGCGCCATACACCACGAACGCCAGGAACATCGCCGCCACGCCGGCATTCAAGAGCGAGCGCTCGGCACGGCCGTCGTCATAGAGCCACCAGGCGAACAGGCCGAAAATCAGCGACGCCGCCACGAACGGCCAGGCCAGGAACACCGGCTGGTGCGTGACGATGATGGCGCCGATCACGGCCACCACCGATGTGATGGCGGGAATCGCGAACCACCAGGCGGCGCCGCGCCGCAGCCAGTTGCGCGCCAGCACCCGCCGCTCCAGCGCGCCCACGGTGAGGATGGCGATTGCCGGATAGAGCGGCAGCACATAATGCGGCAGCTTGGTCAGGACGGCCTCGAACACGACCCAGGACGGCAGCAGCCAGGCCAGCAGGAACTGCGCCCCCGGCTCGCGCCGCGCGCGCCATACCGCAGGCGCCGCCATAGCGGCCAGCGGCGCGCCGGGCCAGAAGGTGATGAACAACAGCAGCAGATAAAGTCCCGGCGGTGCGCCGTGCGACTCCTGGGCGCCGATCTTGCTCAGCATGTCGCCGCCGACGGAATCGGCGAAGAAGGTGTCGCCGGCGCGCAGGAAGATCAGCACGAACCAGGGCAGCACCAGCACCAGCATCCACATCAGTCCCCATAGAGGGCGCAGACGCGATAGCCAGCCGGCACCACGATCCATGATCGCCAGCGCCACGATCGTCAGTCCTGCGAACATCAGAATCAGCGGGCCCTTGATCAGGATGCCGCCGGCGAGCGCCGTCCAGAAGATCGCAGGCGGTCCCCACGGTGGATGCACCGGATCCTCGCCGCGCTGCCACGACAGATACACGCGGGCCAGCGCACCCATCGCAGCCACCACGGTGAACAGCAGCATCGCGTCGGTCTTGGCGAGCCGGGCTTCCGCCCCGAGCAGCACCGAGCAGCACATCAGCAGGGCGGCGAACACGGCGCCGCGCCGTGTCACGAAGGAGAGCGCGGTCCAATAGGTCAGCAGCACCGCGCCGATGGCACCGATCAGCGAGGGAATGCGGTAGACCCAGATGCGCAGCTGCGCACGCGGCAGACCGATCGCCGACGCCGTCTCGACCGCAGCCGATTGCAACCAGTAGATGCCGACTGGCTTCTTGTAGCGCACGTCGTCCTGGAAGCGGATATCGACGTAATCGCCGCTCTCGACCATCTGCTTGGTCGCCTGGGCGAAGCGCGCCTCGTCGCGATCGATCGGCGGGATGGTGAAGAAGCCCGGCAGGAACAACAGCAGCCCGCAGACGAGCAGGAACGTCACCGCCCTGGTGTGGCTCACGGTGACGACATCGATCATCCGCGCCAGCCGATTGCCTGGATTGACCAGGTTCTTCGGCTCGCGCGGCTCTCCAAAACGGGGGCGGGCAAAGGTCTCGACCATGGGGTTCCGAATACGCTGAAACCGCTATGTCGACAACCGCTTAGCGAACCCTCACTGGATTCTGACCACAACTGTGTCCGCAGCGCCCGTGGCATCGATCACGGTGAGGCGGGCAAAGCCGGGCCCGGGCGGATCGATCAGGCGCTGGCGCCGGCTGTCGATCTCGCCGACGGCTAGTCCATTGACCAGCATGGTCAGCGGCAGCACGCCCCCGGACACTTTCACCGGCATCACCGACGCCTCGGGACCGGCGGACCGGTCGACATCGATGCGGGAGCCGTTCAGCGGGAACTGAATGTGCGGCGCCTGCTCCGCGCCGGTCCGCACCAGTTCTCCGACCGGCCGGAACCGGCGCAGGGGCAGCGGCAACTTTGAATTGCTGGCGACAAGCGCACCCTTGGGCGGCTTTGGCAGTGTCGCCGGCAGCTTGCCGCTGCGGGCAAAAGCGTCGAACAGGATCGGCGCCGCGGCGACGCGCCCGATCAGGCCGGGCACCGGCGCGCCGTCGGGCCTGCCGACCCAGACGCCGATCGTCACGCGGCCGTCGAAACCGACCGACCAGGCGTCGCGATAGCCGTAGCTGGTACCGGTCTTGAAGGCGATCCGGTTGCGGGCTGCGTTTTCCGGCGGCGGGGTCCCCAGCAGCACGTTGCCGACCTGCCAGGCGGCCGCCGAATCCATCAGCCGCAACGGCTCGCGGGCATCGTCGGTGCCCTCCCCGGTCATGATCTCACGCATCGGCCTGGTGGTGCCCAGTCGCGGGAATCCGGCATAGAGCTGGGCGAGGTCCTGCAGGGTCACGCCGACGCCGCCGAGGCCCATGGCAAGGCCTGGGGCTTCGTCCTTCGGCAGCACCAAATTGCCGCCGGCCTGTTTCAGTCGCGACGACAGCCGGCTGGCGCCGACACGGTCGAGCAGCACGATGGCGGGAACGTTCAGGGACAGTTGCAGCGCCTTGCGCACCGGCACCGTGCCCTGGAACGTCATGTCGAAATTTTCCGGCGCGTAGGAGCCGAAGCGCACCGGGCGGTCCTCGATGAGGCTCTCCGGGTGCACGAAGCCGTCCTCGAAGGCGAGCCCATATATGAACGGCTTCAGGGTCGATCCTGGCGAACGCACCGCGCGGGTCATGTCGACCTGCCCTGCCCGCTTCTCGTCGAAATAGTCGGCCGATCCGACATGGGCGAGCACGTCGCCGCTGTCATTGTCGACCACGATGATGCCGACCGAGACGTTCGGTCCCAATGCGATGGCGCGATCGCGCGCCAGCGGCTCCAGCACCTTCTGCAGCGAGGCATCCAGCGTAAGGCGGATGATCGGCTGATCCTTGACGGTCGCCGAGGCCTGGTCGGCAGCATGCGGCGCCAGGATCGGCATCGGCTGGCGGAAGGCCGGCACGGCTTGCGCCTTCGCCTGCGCCGCGTCCTCGGCGGAGATCACGTTCTCCGACACCATGCGGTCGAGAACGCGGTCGCGGCCGCGTCGAGCGGCCTCCGGATGCCGGTCGAGCCGCCGCGTCTCCGGCGACTGCGGCAGCGCCACCAAGAGTGCCGCTTCCGCCAGTGACAGCCGCTTCGGCTCCTTGCCGAAATACGCGATCGAGGCGGCACGGATGCCTTCGAGATTGCCGCCATAGGGCGCGAGCGTCAGGTAGAGATCGAGGATCTCGTCCTTGCTCAGCTCTCGCTCGAGCTCGAGCGCGCGCACGATCTGCCTGAGCTTGGCGTGCAGCGAGCGCTGCCGCCTGGGCTCGAGCAGCCGCGCCAGCTGCATCGTGATGGTCGAGCCGCCCGACACGATGTGGCCGTGCGCGCCGAGCTGGATCGTGGCGCGCGCCAGCGCGCGGGGGTCGACGCCGTGATGGTCGTAGAAGCGCTGGTCCTCATAGGCGAACAGCAGTTTCAAATAGGTCGGATCGACGTCCTTCTTCGCGCTGACCGGCAGCCGCCAGCGCCCATCCGCCATCGCATAGGCGCGCAGCAGCTTGCCGTGGCGGTCGACGACGTTGGTGGACACGGCTTTGGCCTCGCGCAGCGGCAGGGGGCCGAGGGAGATGGTGTAGGCGGTGAAGGCAAGGATGACTGCGACGAACAAGAACAGCGCGCCCGCGAGCGGCCGTTTGACGCTCCGCCATCTCCTCGGGTCATGGCCGGGCTTGTCCCGGCCAGCCGCGCCTTCGTCGCCGCGAGCGATGGATGCCCGGGTCAAGCCTGGGCATGACGGAGTGTGCGGCACCGTCCGGCCACCCAACTCACGATCACTCGTTCCACCCTCGCTCATTTCGCCGCGCGGACCTCCACGGAGCCCGTACCGGTCCGACCATAGCGTGAGGGATTGTACATGTCTTCGACATAGGCCTGTGGCAGCACGTATTTGCCCGGCGACACCGCCCGCACCACATAGGCGACCGTGAACACGGACTTGGAATCCGCGGCGCGGTCGAGCGCGGCGGTGAAGCGGTCGTCGCGGAACTCGGTATTGACCGGTTCCTGGCCGTCCTCGATCCAGTCCAGCGTGCCGCTGTCGCCCGACGACACCAGATGCGGATTGTCGATCTCCAGCCCCGCCGGTAGATAGTCGGACACCATGATGTGCCCGTATTCCGGCTTGGCCTCGGTGACCTTCAGCACGACAGCGAAACGGTCGTTCTGCTTCGCGGTTCTGATATCGGCCGGCTTGCCGTCGAGCGTGTAGTAGCCACGCTCGATCTTGAAGCCGTTCGATGCCGCCGGCTCCGGCGTCAGCGGCGAGCCGGAGACGGAGACCACCGCCTGCACCGGCGCATCACCGGTGTTGGTGATCTTCAGCGGCTGGCCCGAGAGCTCAGCCGCCTTGTAGCTGCGGTACAGCGCCTGCTTCACCGCCTGCCCGTTGACATCGAGCGTCAGCGTCTCCTTGGCGAGCGCACGCGCCGCCAGCACCATCCACGCATTCTCCTGCGTCGAGGTGTACGGCGTCAGGCCACGCGCTGCCTCGACGCGGGTCACCGCCTGCGTCAGCGTCGCGCGCGGCGCATTGCCTTCGCCGGCCAGTGACACCAATGCCGCCGCATCACGCAGGTCGGAGCCGTAATCGGTGCGGCCGAACACCAGCACCGGCTTCGGCGCGAGGCTGTCGGCGGCTGCCGCATAGACCCGCTCGGCGCGGGCGCGGTCGCCGACCAGCGCGAGCGCCGCGGCGAGCTGCGCCTTGGCAATTGGAGTTGCGAGATTGCCGAGCTTGGTGTCGGCGAGATAGCGCAGGTCGCCGATCGGCGCCGCGCCGTTGCGCGCGAGCACGTAGAGGCCGTAGGCGAGATCGCGGCCGCCGCTCTTCTCCGGCTCCTCGGCATTGACCACCGAGTTTCTGACGCGGTCGAGCGCGCTCTTGAACAGCACGTCCGGCACGGCAAAGCCCTTTTCGCGGGCGCGGGTCAGGAAATCCGTCACGTAGGCATCGAGCCAGGGATCGTCGCCGCCGGCCGACCACAGGCCGAACGAGCCGTTGGAGCCCTGACGCGCCAGCAAGCGGTCGATCGAGTCGCGGATGCGCTGGTCGACCTCGGTGTCCATCGCGAGATGCGCGCCGGCTGCGAGCTCGTTGACATAGAGCAGCGGCATCGCGCGGCTGGTGATCTGCTCCGAGCAGCCATGCGGATAGCGGTCGAGCGCCTTGAGGATGGTCGCCGCATCGAGCGCGGTCGACAGTCCCGCCGACAGCGACACCGTACCGGTGCCCGCCACGAGATCATTGAACATGTCCGATGTCAGCGTCAGGCTCTCGCCCTTCGCGAGCGTGCGGATCGAGCGCCGCGCCAGCACCTGGGTCGCCGGCTTGACGTCGAGCTGATAGTGCCGCGCCAGCGCCAGCCCGTTGGGGCCCTTGATATCGACGTCGAGCTGCGCCGTACCGGTGCCGCTGGCATCCAGCGGCAGCGTCGACGACGCCCGCTGCTTGGCGGCGAGCTTCAGCGTGACGTTGGCATTGCCGGAGACCTTGACCGGGCCGCTGGCCTTGACGCCGACGACATAGTCGCCGGGCGCGCCCTCGACGTTATCGAGGTCGAACGACAGCGTGCCGCGGTCGCCGCTCAGCAAAAAGCGCGGCAAGGTCGCGGTCAACACCACCGGATCGCGCACGGTGACGTCGACATTCGCCCGGCCGACTTTCGTGGCGCTCCATGCGACCGCCATCACCCGCGCAGTTCCTGCGAACTCCGGGATATCGAAGCTGACCTCGGCGGTGCCATCGGGCCCGACGGTCACGATGCCCGAATACAGCGCCAGCGGCTTCTGCGTTGGCGGCGAGCCCTGCAGCTCGGCTCCGCCACTGTCACCGCCCGAGCGGATCTGGCCGCGCGTGCCCTGCATGCCGTCGATCAGCTGGCCATAGAGGTCGCGGATCTCCGCGGAGAGCTGGCGCTGGCCGAGATAGTAATCGTCGGGCGCCGGCGGCTTGTAGTTGGTGAGGTTGAGAATGCCGACATCGACCGCCGCGATCACGATCTTGGCGTCCTCGCCGGGATTGAGCCCACCGACCTTGACCGGAATCTTCAACGCCGAGCCCGGACGTACCAGCGCAGGCGGCGTCAGAGCCACGTTGAGCGTGCGCGCTGATTTGTCGATGCCGAACCAGGCGACGCCGAGCGCGCGGCCCGGCATGCGCTGCGCGGACGCATCGAGCGGACGGCGCAGCGTCGTGACGACGTAGGCGCCGGTGCCCCAATCCTTGCCGACCGCAAGCTTGACTTGGTTGGTACCTTCCTTGACCTCGGTGGTCTGCGTCGTCAGTAGCCGGTCGCCGAGCACGTTGACCGTCAGCTTGCCGGCAGTGCGCGCATTGACCGTCACGATCATGCTCTCGCCGGACTGGTATTGCGGCTTGTCGAGCGAGGTCTCCAAGAGATCCGGCGTGTCGGCGCTGCCGTCGGTGTACCAGCCGACATCGAACTGCAGCGACGTCACCGGGCCGTCGGCATCCGCCGACTTGACGTCGAGGCGATAGCGCCCGGCCTCCGGCTGGAAGCTCAGCCGCGCCGGCTTGTTGGCTGATATCGTGACGTCGCCGTCGCCGACGCGCCGCGTCGATTTCACCGGCTCATACTCCCAATAGGAGTTCTGCCGGTACCACTGGTAGCGCGACTCGATCTTCAGCAGCTCATAGCGCAGCCCGCTTCGCGCCAGCGTCTTGCCCTCCGGCGAGACGAACACGACGTCGAACTCGGCCTTGTCGCCCTCGCCGACGCTCTTGCCGGAGAACGACGGCTTGATGCCGATCTGCGCCGCCTTGGGCGCCACGGGGAGCACCAGCTTGCGCTCGACGGCGCGGCCGCCGGTCTCAGCCAGGCGCACATAGATCTGCGCCTCCTGCGGCCGGCTGGAGGACGGCGGCTTGGGCAGGCTCACCGGGAACGTCGCCGCCCCCTTCTCGTCCGTTTCCGGCATGCCTTCGATCGGGGAGCGCTCGTTGGAGGCGCTCTCCTCGTCGGCGACGCCGAACTGGTAGCCCGGGAACCCCGGCCGCTCGGGCGCGGTCGTCACCAGCAGGTCGCCCTCGAGCTGCAGGCCGGAGGCCGGCGCACCGTAGAGGAAATGGCCGTCGACCTTCACCTCCACCGGAGTCTCAGCCTTGATCTGCTTGTCCTTGGAGCTCAAATCGAATTCCAGCCGCTCGGGGACGTAATCCTCGACCATGAAGGTGGTCTCGCCGACCGCCGTCCCCTTTGGGTCGGTGAAGGCGCGCACGCGGTAGGTGCCGGTCGGCACCGCCGAGTTCAGCGCCACGCTGAACGAACGGCCGCCGGCGCCCTGGTCCGGCAGCACCGCGCGGCGAAACTCGACGCCGTCGGGACGCTCGACGACCAGCGTCAGCGGCGTGCCGGTCATGGCATTGCCCTTGCCGTCGCGCAGCAGCGCGGTGAGGTAGACCGTCTCGTTGGAGCGGTAGACGCCGCGCTCGGAATAGACGAAAGCGTCCGGCCCCGTGGGCGCTTCGCGCCCGGCGACGCCGCGATCGGACAGGTCGAAGGCTGACGTCTTCAGGCTGAGGAAGGCATAGTCGGTCTTCTCGCCCGACACGGTCAGCATCGCCGGCGACAGCCCGCCCTCGCCACGCGCCAGGCCCGTCTCGAACAGCACGTGGCCGGCGTCGTCGGTCTTGCGCGTCGCGAGGATCTCGTTGTTGCGCGCCACCAGCCGCACCTCGGCGCGCGCGACCGGATCAGTCGAGGCCAGCGAATTGACGAACACGTGAATGCCGTCATTGCCGGAGAACGCGGCGACTCCGAGATCGGAGACGATGAACCATTGCGTCGCGAGTTGGCCGCCGTCCTCGTCATTGCCGCTCGTCGGCCCCTTCGGCGCCGCCGTCATCACATACACGCCGGGCTGCATGTCGCTCAGCGCCTGATCGACCGGGAAGGCCGTGGTGACGTCCTGGTTCAGGGTCATCGCGGTCGACAGCTCGCCGCTCCACACCTTCATGCCGCGCTCATTGCCGAGATCGGTGAGCTGATAGCTCGACAGCGGCCGCTGGAAGTCGCTGTCGATGACGGTGTTGATCAAATTGCGGTCGCCGATCCGGAACACGTTGACGGTGACCGCCGGCGTGTTGACGCTGACCAGCGGAATGCCCTTCTGCCCGATGCGCGGCAGCACATAGGCCTTGCCGGTGAAGCGCACGAACGGCTTGCGGTCGCGAACATAGATGTTGAACTCGGCCGATTTCGGCAGGCTCTCCTTGACGCCCGACGGCAGCCCGGCGCGCAGATTGATGTTGTAGCGCTCGCCGTGCTTGAGACCCTCGACGCAGAGCTGCTTGTCCTCCGAGGTCAGCGCCGGCTTGTCATTGCCGGCCTGGGCCACGAACGGCGAGAAGTCGGTGCGCTTGGCGAGATCCTCGGAGAACTGGAAGCAGGCGCGCGGGCTCGCCGAGTCCGAATCCACGGTGTAGTCGAGCAGCTTGAAGCCGTGCTCGTCGCGCATCCGCTCATACTGCCCACGGACATCGGCCACCTCACGCAGCTCGAGCGACATCCTGAGCGTATCCAGCGCTGGCCGCCACAGCTTGCGCTCGGCCATGGTCTTGCCGAGCACGGCCAGCGCATCCGCCTCCTCGCCGGCATTTCCGGCGCGCTGATAGGCGATGTAGGCCGCCGTCGAGGCCCGCTCCAGGAGGAAGGTCTGCTCCGACGGATTGATCGGCTTGATCTGGTTGAGCACGGTGTGCGCCAGCCGCAGCCAGTTACCGGAATCATCCGGCGCAGCGGTCGCGATCTGCCCGAGGATCTGCAGGCCGGTCCGTAGGTCGTTCCGCCGCAGCGCCGCGTCGGCATCGGTGCGAAGCGTCGCCAGCGGCTTGTTCACCGCCCCCGCCTCGCTCTTGATCTGCGCCTCCAGCTTGATCGCGGCATCGGCGAGGTCGTCGCGCTTGAACGCCTTGTCGGCGGCGTGGGCAGAAGCAAGACCGAGCGCCATGATGGCGCAGAGGACGGCGGCGCGAACCAGACCGATCATGGGGCAGCTCCTTGGACGGCGATTGGGGCGGCTGTTCCGGACACGCGGAGAGATGTCCGTGTTTGGCCGATTCGTGGCGAGAATGGACGCGAAATGGTGACGGACTGATGGCAAAGGTTGCAGCGGACCGGCGAGCGGCCCGTCCCAGGCGCGACCATCGGCACGCACATGCGACAGGAAAATCTGTTCATCAACGGGCAATTCACAGGACATGGCATACAGACAAGCCGCGGCGGCCGTCGATCCGGCGCCGCTGACGCGCAAATGGGGCGATAGACCCACCTCCGCCTCCGCTTGGTCTCGCCGGGCCTCCGTCGGGTTCGGCCGCTCTTGGCGAAACGGAAGATTTTTCATATGACCCGTGCTATGGAAAGCGCGCCGGCCGGGCTTTGCCCCCGGCACCTATCCCATGACGCTCATCCTCCGGACGTTCATCTTGGGATGGTCACCGGGCGATATTCGTCTCGCGACGCCGGTCCCATAGCTCAACTGGATAGAGTAGCGGATTTCTACTCCGCGGGTTGCAGGTTCGAGTCCTGCTGGGATCGCCACCTTCTTTCTGCAGAAAAGCCTGAAATAATAGACATTTTCAAGCGCATCCGCGTCGATGCGCTGGTCATCTGCAGCGAAACAAAAGCGGACCAGAGTGGACATTCTGGGACCGATGAGGACAGATTCTCCCGGAAAAAGTCCCGGACTTTGATCGGCAGCGTGCGGCAACATAATGCGGCTTCGACAGCCACTCGGGAGGGCTAGTGCCCCGAGGGCCTACACCCTCAAGACGTAGCGGCTTCACATCCTGGCGGTGCGCTGGAATCATGCTGTATGAGCACCCTCACCCGACGCCGAAATCCCCAGGCGCGCGACGAAAGCTGGCGCATCTACTTCGGCGACATCGAGGCCGGCGCGATCTCCAAGCGGGTCGGCAACCCGTTCGGCACCGCGGAATGGCAGTGGTTCTGCGGCTTCTATCCCGGTTGTCATCCCGACGAGCAAGTGATCGGCACCGCCCCGACCTTCGAGCAGGCCCGCCAGTCGTTCGAGGCAGCGTGGACCACCTTTGTGTCTCGCCGCTCGCCGGCCGATTTCGAGGACTGGCGCCGCCATCACGCCTTCACTGTATGGAAATACGCGATGTGGGACGCCGGATGCCGAATGCCGACGCAAAACGACTCCGGCCGCTCACGATGCTTTTGCAGGACGCCGATCGACCTCCGCACGGTCGAGCCGCACATCTATTCATGCCATATGGCCACGCCGCGATGAGCGCGAACCTGGGGCCTCGCCGCTAATGTGCAATCTTTACTCCACGACCAGGAACGTCGACGCGATCCGCCGCCTGTTCGGCGTCGCGCCGGATCACGACCGCACTGGCAACCTGTCCGTCCACGCCGGATCAGATCGATGCGGGCAGCATCGTCGCAATCGTCGAGGCGCTGCCGTTGATGTTCTAGCCTCGCCCCGTCCGGCTCCGTCTTACGTAAGGCTGAGACGTCGCCTGAACCAAACCTTGAGTTGTGAGACCCATAGCCATTGAGCATGCGCGCAATTGTGCATTCATCGCATGTCAGGAGGTGATCATGTCGAAGCTTCGGGGTTTGTTTCCGATAATGTGCCTTGCCATCATGGCGCTGCTGCCGACAGGGGCAAGCGCGCAGGCGACGCGAACCTGGGTGTCCGGCGTCGGCGACGACGCAAATCCGTGCAGCCGCACCGCGCCTTGCAAAACATTCGCGGGCGCGATTTCTAAGACCGCAGCCGGCGGTGAAATTGATGTGCTCGATCCCGGCGGTTTCGGAAGCGTGACGATCACCAAGTCGATCACGATTGACGGCGGCGGTACCGAGGCCTCGGTCCTCGCCTCCGGAACCAATGGCATCAACGTCAATGCGGGCGCGACGGATCTCGTCATCCTGCGTAATCTGAGCATTAACGGCGCCGGCACCACGCTCGGCCTCAACGGAATCAACTTTCTCGGCGGCCAGAAGCTGGCCGTCGAGAACTGCAGCATCGAGAACTTCTCGCAAAGCGGCATCGCAGTTGCGCCGGCGAACGTTAATGCGCAGGTCTTGATCTCGCATTCGAGCCTGAAGGCCAACGCGACCGGAATCACGTTCTCGACGGTTAATGCGACGGGTACCCTGTCCGGGACGATATCCAATGTGCTGGTGACCCACAGC
Source organism: Bradyrhizobium sp. SZCCHNRI2009 (assembly GCF_032485115.1). NCBI lineage: Bacteria > Pseudomonadati > Pseudomonadota > Alphaproteobacteria > Hyphomicrobiales > Nitrobacteraceae > Bradyrhizobium > Bradyrhizobium sp. SZCCHNRI2009. The sequence goes on along the minus strand of NZ_JAUEUH010000002.1, from coordinate 938,842 downwards.
TCTACCTCCGGCATCTCGGCGACAGTGCCCGCCGGCAAGCCCTCCATCGGCTTGATCGTCAACAACACCACATCCGTCTTCAGTGGCGTCGGCTTGTCCGCCAGCGGCACCGGAGCAAGCGTCGTCATTAGCGGTTCCGCCTTTGAGGGCAACACGACCGGCGTCAGCCAGACCTCCGGTGGAGCGGTCTATTCCTTCAAGAACAACTCCATTACCTTCAACGCCACCGACGGCACACCGTTGACCGGCATCCCGTTGAACTGACCCCGAACTTCCCAGCTTTCGCTCGTCTGGGCCAAGCCATTCATTTCGCCGGCCGAAATCAAAGCCCCAAACCGCGCCGAGCCCACATCGAGATGTGCGCGCGTGAAAAAGCCCGGCGCGCGGGAGGTCGCCGCGCGCCGGGCCGCTCGGTGAAGGACTGGATTTGGATTAAGGCGCCTGGGCTCCCCTATCCCCCGCACGGGCGACGCTCACATGGCCTGGGCCCCCGCTCGATACCGGAGTTCGCGCACGAATTCACACACGACCTCGAAGCCTACATCGCCGCGCGGACCGGCCAGGCAAAAGATGCAATCGCGGTGCGCCAGCTGCGCGCCTTGCGCGAATATCTGCGGCCGTCCGACGGCACGCTACGATTGACGGACGTGCGCAAGCTGATGGACGCGATGGCCGAGGAATCCGGCGGCCGACCCTCAAAGCGATAGCAAATCGCGGACCACGGGCAGCGGCTCGGATGACGGGCCGGTCACCAGAATTTCAGCGACGTCCATCCATTTGCCGGAGATCGTGTAGCGCGTCGACACCGGCTCGATGCCGAAGTGTGCGAACGCCTGGCGCGTCTCCGGCACGTCGTTGACCGACAACATGAACCGACCGGCGATCGACGATAGCCGTTGCGCGATGAGCCCGAAATCGGACGGACCAAAGACCCCCGCGCCGTAATCAGCCTCGGAGCCCCAATATGGCGGGTCCAGATAGAACAGCGTGCCCGGGCCGTCATAGCGATCGATGAAGTCCGACCATTGCAGACACTCGATCACGACGCTGGAGAGACGCTCGTGGATAGCCTCGAGCTGCGGACCGAGCTTCGCTACATCGAAGCGCGCTCCACCCGATTGTTCGACTCCAAAAGCGCGCCCCGACACCTTGCCACCGAACGCCATGCGCTGCAGGTAGAGAAACCGCGCAGCACGCTCCAGATCGGTGAGAGTATCGACGTTGCACGCCGCCAGCCGCTCGAACTCCGCCCGTGATGCGATCTGGAATTTCAGCGTCTCCATGAACTGCGGATAGTGCCGCTGCAGGATCCGAAACAAGGTTGCGACGTCTCGGGAGACATCGTTGATCACTTCTCGCCGTGGCGCCCATCGCCGGCGCAGGAATACGCCGCCCATGCCGACGAACGGCTCAGCATAGGTCTCATGGGGCACCGCCTCGATGCGGCGCGCCAGCATCTCGCCCAGCCGCCGCTTGCCGCCGATATAGGCGGCCGCTGGCCGCACCGGCGCAACTTCTCGTCTCTCCTGGAACATTTGAAAACAGCTCAACGTTTCTGCAAGCCTTGCCGCGCCACAATGGCGATCGGCGGGCCGGCGCTGAGCGATTGGTCGTCGGGCGGGCCCTATCTCAAAACTTGGTCCCGTGGTCTGGAGCGCGCTAACGCTCCTGCCCCCCGCCACAATAAAAAGCCCGGCGACGCGGGCATGCGTCGCCGGGCGAGATCGTGAGCAACTTGGGTTTGGTGAGAGGGCCTGGGTCTCCCTCTACCCTTCCGTATCGACCGGCACCGGAACGGGAGTGAAATCGAGATAGTAGGCTTTGCCCTTCTCGAAAGCGTCGATCGCATCTGGGTTGGTGATGGTGATCGAGAGATGGCCCGAAGGCGTCCATTTCGACCACGATTTGTTGGTGCCTTCGACGTCGCCATCGGCATAGGTGCCGAACACCGGTTTCATCGTGATCGTTGCGTACTGATCCGTCCCTGGCACATCGTTGTGACGGATATCTTCGACAAAGAACTTTGCTCGGACCGTCATCGGTCTTCTCCTTGCTTGATGCCGGCTTCCGGCCGGCGCGGATCGATGGATGGCCGGGTCAAGCCCGGCCATGACGAGGAGTGAGCCCGCTCGCTCATCTCGGGTGGGGCGCGTAAGCCCGGGTCGACCTCTCCCCACTGGCCGAGATCGCGGGCATGCGCCGGCCGGCCGACGGCGAACAGCGCGGCGGCGCCGATCAGGGCGGCGACGCCGACGAGAACCAGCACGATGCGAACGGCGGCCTGGCCGGCAGTGCCGTGGCCGGCGCTGGGCGGTCCCCAGCCGAACAGGCCGATCATGACGATGCAGAGCGAGACGGTGGCTAGCAGGACGGCGATGGCGGACAGCATCACGACCTCCCGCCGGCCAGCGGCGCCGCGCGCCAGGTGCCGAACACGTAGTCCCACACCGGCAGCGTGATGCCGAAATTGCAGCTCGCGTCGTGATGATGGGCGAGATGCCACAACGCGTAGCGGCGGACGAGCCGCGGCAGGCGATTGAGGTCGACATGGTGCAGCACATGGTGCCACGCCATGAACCAGCAGTAGCCGAGCACGAAGCCGGTGAACGCCGGCAGCGGCAGAACCGCCCACGCAGCGGCGAAGATCAGCGGCGTGTACCAGATCGGAAACACGACATATTCGGCCGGATGGGTGTGATGCCGCTCGTGCGCGCCGTGATAGAGCAGCCCGTGCAGCGGCAGCCGGTGCATCCAGTATTCGACCAGGGTGAAGCCGAGAAAGCCGGCAACGGCCCATCGGGCCCAGGCCCAGCCGAGATCGTCGCGGTGCGCCGCCATCAGCACGGCCGCGAGCGCGGGATAGAAGATGAAGTCGAGCCAGAACAGCCAGTTCGGCCGCGCAAAGGCACCGCCGCGCAGCGCCAGCCGCGCGGCCTGGATGAGCCACGTCATCGAGGATGTCCCTTGTTTGATGGATGCCCGGGTCGAGCTCGGGCATGACGAACTATTGGAACTACTGACGCAGAACTGGACTGCGCTCGAGTTGACGCACGCGCGCCTCGTGATCGGAGAGGCCCTGCTGCTGCACCGTCAGCTGCATGCGCAGGGCCTCGATCTTGGCGGACTGCTCGATCTGCGCGATCCGCATCTGGTCGAGCTTGTCGGCGATCTGGTCCATCGACGAGATGGCGCGGTTGCCGATCGAGAACCCGATCGGCAGCAGCACGCAGGTCGCGATGATCATGCTGGCCCGTGACCAGGCCCGGAGCAGCACGCTGTCGACGAGTTTCTCGCTGACCGTCTTGTCAGCGCCCTTGTCCGATTGGCTCACCTGTCATTCCCACCTGTTGGCCCGCCCCATCAGGCGCGCATTGCCTCCGATGACGCACCTCAACGCAGAGAGCGCGCCCGTCAGCCGCCCTCACCCTTCTGCTTGATCGTCGCCGCGCGCATGTCGGCCACGATCGAGCCCTTGCCGGGCCCGGCGCGCAGGATGATCGGGCCGCCGCCGAGCTGGAATGCGATCAAGAGATAGGCCCATTGCACCAGCTCGCCGTTCGACGGGTACGATCCGCCATAGGTCCAGATCAGGAACGGCACCGCCCATTGCGCCCAGGACAGCACGAACACCTGGGACAGCAGCGTGACCAGCCAGCCGATGCGGATGATGCGCGAGGACTTCATCGCACCGTAGAACTCGGACAGGATCTTGGTCAGCGCCTCGGCATGCGCGACCTCGATGTCGCGGGCGGCCTGCAGCATCGCGGCCAGCAGCTTGTCGATCGCCTCTTCCTTGCTGATCTGCTTGTTGTTGTAGGAGACGAAGATGCTGGCGGCCGTTTCGAAGAACTTGTTGATGAACGGCAGGCCGAGCGTGCCGAGGATCGAGGTAAACATCGGCGTTACATCCCCTTCGCGAGCGAGCGCAGGCGCGAGGCGATGGTGACGAACGACACCACCATCGTGAAATAGCCGAGATATTTCGGGTCAGCGTGCAGCATGTCGGCCACCTGCGCCTTGAGGTCGGGATCGCCGAGCAGCGCCGCGATGCCGTCGAGCTGATTGAGCAGAAAGCCGATGGACATCATCGCGTAGGACCACGCCAGAGTCAGCGACCGCCCGCAGACAGCCCAGACCTTGCCCCAGAATCCGTCCGCCTCGCGGTAGAACTGGACGAAGGCCGGATAGGCTGCGAGCCGCGGCCGGAGGAACATGAGATACGCAGCGATCACGCCAGGCAACACGATGAGCACGATCGACATGACCAGATCCTTTCTGTCGAGATGATGTTGGAGATCAGAACCAGTTGGCGAGGACCGCCTGCTGTTTTCGGGCAATCAGCACGGTCGCGACGATCACGGCCGCGATCGCGAAGCCGATGCCGGCGGCCATCACTGGCGTCGGCAGCGCGACATGCGCCGCTGCGCCCGCCTGCTTGGCGCTCTCGTTGCCGGCGCCCGCTGCGGCTGCGCCGGCCGCCGCGGTTCGCACCCGGCGTTCCTTGACCGTCGCGGCGTCGACGACGTCCTTTGGCGGCTTGGCCGTCGGCGGCGCGCCCGGCATGGCCTTGGCGACCGGCATGATCCGGTCGACGCTCTGCATGCGCGCGATGATCGGATCATTGCCGGCCATCAAATGCAGCCGGTCCGCCAGCCCGTTGCTGCCGCCGTTCCAGAGTTTGACGCAGCCCTTGAAATCGCCGGCGTCGGCCTTGGCATTGAGGCCCTTCCAGTCCCAGAATGCGGCGCAGATCTCCGGCTGCAGATCGAGCTGAGAGACTGCCTTCGGCTGGTCGACCGCTGGCACGCCCGTGCGCGCCTGGCAGGCCTTGTAGCCGTCGCGGCCGGTCCATTGCGGGCCGCCGCGGCCGATATAGGTCGAGCCGTCATGGCTGCCCGGGCGGTTGCCCATGCGGTTGCCGTAGATCTCATCGAACGCCTTGAGCTGCCAGCCCGGTGCCGTGCCAAAGCGGGCCCGCACAGCCGCCGCACCGCCAGGAAAGCGGCTGGGCCAGACCTCTGCCATCCGCTCCGGCGTATAGGCCAGGCTCTCCTCGAGGCCCTTCAGCGCGAAGCCCGCGCATTCGTGCTCGATATTGGCGAAGAAATACGAAAGCCGTGTCCGCGTCGCATTGACGCCGGCCTTGGTCAGCACGTCCTGCTTGGCCACGAAGGCCTCGATCACAGCCTGAGGCGCGCGCGGGAACACGCGCGCGAGGCTCTCGCGCGTCAGCTCGATCATGGGATCTCCAGCTTGTCGGGAACAACGGAGGCCGTCGCTTCGGCCGATCGGCGCTCGTTCAGCGCCCTATACCCCACACAACAAAAAGCCACCCGAAGGCGGCTTCTATCGTCGGCTTTAGACGGCCCTGTCGTGCTTGCGCACCGATCTGGCCAACCCTCGCTACCATGTCAGGGCAACGCGACGGTCGACGCCAGCGCAATTGACGGTTGCCGCCCGGAATGCAACCCGCTAAGCATGGAGGCGCCCAACGATTATTCCGGTGCCCCATGGGCTGGCGCGTTTTTGAATGTTTTTCAAAAGGATTGACGATGGGAATTGAACACCGGGTGGCGTCCGTCATTGCCCGAGAACATGCTTATCGGCAGATTACCGGCGACGTGTTGATGCTTGGCCGCCAAACCATGTTCTTCACGCCGGAGCATGCCCAGCTCCTTATCCAGGATGCCGGCATACCAATCCCCGATATCGATTTCGTGGTCGACGCCGAAACACGGCTTTCCAGTTCCGACTACATCTCGGACCGCGATTTCTTTCGTCTCCTCGGCCTATCCAAGGTGAAAGCTCTCGACGTCAGTCCCTATGAAGGCGCCGATATCGTGCATGACCTGACAAAGCCGATTCCGCAGGAACTCGAACGTATCGCCGACTTTATCCTGGACGGTTCAACCCTCGACAATGTCTTTGATCCCGCCACAGTATTGCGCAACGAGGCTCGGATGCTGAGGCCCGGTGGTCGGCTCGTCGCCGTCAATGTCGCCAGCAACACGCACGGACCTTATATCATTCCGACGGCCCATCTGCTGCTGGACTACTTCGTCACCAATGGATTCTCCGATGCGAGGGTCTATGTGTTCGTCTACCATCCTGACGGCCGCATGAACGCATTCACGCCCGACCTAACCCGGATGCGGCCTGGACAGCTGCAGCCGGCCAACTTCACTTCGCCATACACCATGGCGCTGGTCGCATTTGCGGAGAAGGGTGAACAATCGACATGGGATCACAGCCCAGTCCAGCATCAGTACCGCGATCACTGGGACGGATTTGCGGAGAAGCTTGCCGCGATCGAAGCCAACCCGCGCCCTCATCCGGCTCGATCAACTGATGATGCCTTCATCTATCATGATGATTACCTGTTCATCACCCCTTCCGGCATGGCCGTTCCCTCGGTCGCTCCGCCGACGCCTGAACCGCCGCCAGAACCAGAACCTCTTCCTGAACTGGAACCGCAGCCAATCACCCACTATAGGGACGTACAGGGATGGACCCTCGTCGACGAGATCGGGCGACGCGCACTCCGTCGCATCGGCTTCCAGCGGATACCGAAGTGAGGGCTATCGCCCCCGGCTAGGCGCAATTAGGACGCCCCCTCACACCGCCAGACTTACACCAGCGCTTCGCCGGGCGCCCCCATGTGATTGTCGCTTTGAAGGGAGCTACTCTCTCTAACAATCGCTTGGGACCTGCGCCGTCGACGTAACGTCAGCATCGCAGAGCTACAATATTGCGGGCAAGGATTGGCGTTGCGCTTGCTCCAAACATTGCTCGACGTCGTTAGAATCCTCAACACAAGCCAGATCGTCCCGGCAAAGGTGGACGTTAGTCGGGACGACGACCGAAGAAATAGGCGCCACCAGCGTCCTTCAACACGCATGGCCCGATGGCGGAACGAACCTCCAGTAAACCGTGCCGATACATCATAGGCCAACCAATCATCCGGCAGCATGTCGCTCGCATACTGCGCGAGTTCGAACGAGAAGTTGCTCAATTCGAACTCGCTATCCAGATGATCGATGAAAACAGTGATCTCCTGGGGAAACACACTCGCACATTCTAGAGCAGTGAGCAGCGTACGAAGCGAATGCACTTGCGAGCGAAGCACATGCAATACGACATGCTTAATCCTGTCGGCTTTAGCTGCTTGAGCAAGCTCATCCACTGAAGTGAACATCCGCACATTCGAAGGGCAGCTTTCCACAACCTGCAGCGAATAGACATAGACGCTGTCTTTGGATTCCTTCACAAGTCGATCGATTGCCCTCGTATCGCACCATCGATGATGCCAGATCGGCACTCCGAACAGCTGTTTATCGAGACGATCAAGCGAGCGTGTCGTCCTCTCCTTGAGGCCTGAGTTCCACCGACTCCGCCGTCTCCTTCTGGGGCTCAGTTGCCCCTGTAGCTCCGGGGGAAGCTTAAAAAGGCCACCATCGTCGAGCCGTTTGTGCGCAATCCATGCAGCTACGCCTTGCGTCCAATAGTCGTGAAAAGCGTGGTTAACCGGCATCCTAACAAGCTTTGCCTGGATGGACTCGACGAAGGCTTGCGCCATTTCCTTTACGGCCAACGCCTGCGGTGGAATGTCCTTCGCGTGAAACACCACGGGCACCTGCGCGAAGCGACGATGCTCTGCGGTCGTCCACTCTGATAGATCGCGATAGATCCCTTTCACGTCAGGATGGCCGCAGCGGAGCATCTCCCGTTCCTGCGCCTTCGCTTGTAGCTCGATCATGAAGAACTCGTCGGAATCGTCCATCAATGCAAACTGACCTGACGGAACCATCTCAGGCACAAAGCAGTAATCAACGTAAGAATTAACGATCCCAAGTGGCTTCTCGGGAGCGATCGCCATCATGAAGATTAAGTGATGGGCCGCAATGAGCGTATGCTCGTCAACCCTCCAATAGAACTGCCCCCACTGAGCGCAATGAACAAAGTCCTGATTGAGAGTGCGTCCCACCACGGTCAAATGGAGATTACGGAGAGCCAACTCCACCATAGAGCGCGAGGTCACCTCTAGGCCCCGCTCGGACGCCGCAGCTTGTTTCGACAAAGCCGGAAAAACTACTTCAGCGTTGACCCGCAGGGAAGGAGCCATGATGCACCGGTACCCCTCCTCGAGCCGCTGCACCACGGTCGACAACGACCCGTCGCTCAAGACGAAGTCGGAATTGAAGAAGATGAACGCAGTCGACGTTTGCCGTTCGCCAAACGACTTGATCGCCCTGGCAAATGCCAGGGTTAGGGTCACGCCATAATTGGCTGAGGTGATTAGATCATCGATCATTAAATAGCGAACAGAACAGATCGACTTGGCTCTCTGGATCGCATCAAGACCTTCAAATCGCTCACGGCCGCCTTCCGTGGTCAAGAATACCAACTCGACATTGTGTCGCTCGCAGACCAATTCGAGATTGTGGCGAGACAATAGGGATAGAAAACCAACCTCGGCGAATTCTGTAATGTAGCGCTCTCCCCAAACCGGAGTAAGCACCGCAATGTCTAACGCTGGAGGGTTCGGATCCCTTAGACCGAGCATCGTCAATCACTTTCCCCCAAAACGAAAGGGCGGACCGGCCCGAAGTCAAAGATAACCATGGTCCGGCACAAAAACACCTCTGCATCCCTCCAGCGTACTATATCGTCGCATCAACTTGGAGTCTACGTGGTTCGCCCCATTCTGACCACTTTCAGTCGGCGGACTATCTCGAAATCACCCGCCAATGCTCCCATCTGCCAAATTTGGACACTTCGGCCTTACGGAAAGGCCATGAAGGTCAACGTTGCCGTTCCGGTCGGGCTGCCCGTCTTGGTCCAGCTGATGGTGAAGCCATCATCATCGAACGATGTCAGCGTGGCGATCGAATAATTGGATGCGTCCACGACCATTCCAATCAACTGACTTATCGCCGAGACGAACGAGTTGGCTGTGATCCCGTGAGACCATTCGATCATGCCGCTGCCGGCACCGGCCAATCCCCAAGATGCCCGTGCAGCTCCGTTGACGCCGCCCATGACGATCAGGCCCCGCGGCTTGAAACCGAGCCCGGTGATGGATTGCGAGCCGGCCACCGAGATATCGCAGGTGAAGCTCTGCACCAGGGCCAGCGGCTTGGTCTGACCGAGCGAGAAGCTCGAATCCGCGTCGCAGAATGGCGCCACAGAACCTGGGAACGCGGTGTAGCTGCCGCCCATCGGCGCAACCCATTGGATCATGCCGCCGGAAACGATACGATGACGGATACCCGTGACCGCGCCGCCGGTATAGGTGACGACGCCGACGGGATTCGATGTAACGGTGATATCGCCCTGGGATTCGCAATTCGCAAAATAGAGATACTGTTGCGCTCCGGTGATCGTGCATGTCTGTGCATTTCCGGTCCATCGGATATTGCCGTGGTGAGTTGCCTCGAGGTGCCGCGCCGTTGCGCCGCCAGAGCCGACGATGGAGTAGTCGCCATCGATCTCGACATAGCCATGACGAGACGCATATACCTGGGTGTCGCCGCAGTTATCGAACCGTGGATTGGTCATGATCAAGCGCGAATGACGGATCGCCTGCACGCCCGCCCCTCCGAGAGCTTTGATGCGAACATTCTGGAGATTGAGCGTTCCACCCCAATCAGCAAGAACAGCACTTCCCGACGACGGGCTGATGACGAAGTCATCGGGATTGCCAGACGGGCCTCGCAAGACCAGGCCGGCACCAGCATCGCCCACGGCTGGACCGGTCACGACAACGTTTTCGTCGAACGTACCAGATCCAACGATACTGACGATATTGGAACGCAGGTCGAACTTGTCGCGCGCGTAGGCTAGCGCATAGTTGATGTTGCGCCACGCGCCGCCACCCGAATTGGTCTGGCCATCGTTTGCGTTGTTGCCGTCCGGACGCACATAGAACGTAAGCCCGCTGAATTGCGGTTCCTTGTACTGATCCAAGAGACCACGGATCTCCGATTTGACCGGCTTATGCGCTCCGGACGCGGGTACGCCGTCGGTCTCATAGTCACGAAACACCTGATCAGCGATATAGACCATTTGGCAGCTCCAATTTTGGCGTTACGGACACATCCAGTGGCCGGAAAAGCGGGTTTGTGCGCTGTTTCCGAGTACGGTTGCCGTCCCCGACGAGGTCGTGACGTAGACGGCAAGCGTGTAGGCGTCGGTGCCGTTCGCGATGTCGTCGATGGATACCGAGCAGCCGCCTGCATTCGTGAACGGATTGCATGGACTTTGTGCGATCGCGGCGCCATTCTTCATCAGGATCACCTGACAATTGCTTCCCGCCGCAATCGTACCGCTAAAGTTCGCGACTGCACTCAGATGATTCTTTCCGGCCGGCGGCGTCCATGCGTTCGAAGCGAAGTAGCTGCCAATGTCATAGACCTCGGTGCCAAACGTGACCGTCGTAAACGTGGCGCTCGCAACGCCTGTCTGATCCGTCCCGTTCTTATGTGCAAGGAAACAAGGCGTATTCGCCCGCACGGCCGCATCGACTAATTTGTTCGCCGTGCCGGCGATGAGCTGCCCCGCGCTAGCAATCGCGACAGAGGAATCCTTGAGGATCTTGCCCGTCGCACCATTGAAGAGCGCGAAATTGCCGTCCGTCGATGACGCGGGGCCGGTCACGGCGCCGTCGATATTGACCTGGATGATGGTCCATGCCGAGCCGACCGTGGCCTGATTGCCGGAGGCCGTGCCGTCGGTGATGCAGATCAGGGTATCGCCGACCTCTACATTCACGCCGGAGGCGCCGCCGATCTTGCCGGCGACCGAGACCTTGTAGGTCCAGCCGCGATCGGCGGCCGGATAGTTCGGACCGGCCGAGCAGTCGATGACACCCTTGAACACCATGGCGTCATTGGCGGCGATCAGCGCATCGGCGTAGGTCTTGATCGCCCTCTGCGTCGCCAGCCTGGTATCGCTATTCGCGGCCAGCGTGCCGTCGGTGTCAATGACCCCTGAGGCGAACGTCGATAGTGCGAGGTTGCTGATCGTGTTGCTGGCGGCATTGATGGTCTTGTTCGTCAGCGCCAGCGCTAGGCTCGCGAGGTAGCTCGCGATGCCCGCGGGTGACGAACGGCCATTGACGCCGGCAGAGACCAGTGGGATGAGCTCCGCGCCGGTCAGCGTTCCAACATCGGCATCGTCGGAGATCTTGCCGACCATATCAGGATTCCCTCATGTAGTAAGATCCATCCTCGCGCACGAGCGGCGTCGAATTCTCGCGCAGCAAACGGACCTGCGGAATGATCGGTGGCACCACCGGCGGGGTATTGGCGTCGGCGCCTGGATCGAATGCCTCGATCTCGGAGGTCGCGATCAGACTGAACTGCCAGGTAATGCGACCTCGCTTCAGGTCGACCTCGGCGCTCTGGATCTCGACGACGTTGTCCTGCAGGCCCGAGATAAAGGGATATTTGATCGGCACCCATCGCCGGCCGAGGTAACGCAGGCCGTACAGCGTCGTGCTGAACGACCCGGTCAGGCGCGGATTGAGCCGCTGCATGGCGCGATCGGCGAGCCGGCGCGCCTGAGTGTAGGAATGCACCCATTTCAGCTCAAGCGGCTTCGGCTTGGCTTCGCCGACCGCTGAGATTGACGCTTCGTCGCGCCAGGGATTGGCCGCGACGGTCACATAGTTCTGGGCCGGATCGGTATAGGAGATGTCGAGTTGGTTTATGAGCTGCTCGTCGGCCTGGCCATACGACAGCGCAAAGCCGACGATATGCTTTTCCGTGATCGGCGGATCCGTCGGAGCCCGGTAGACACCGACCACGATCGCCAGCGCGCCGTCGCCGGTCTCCCCCAGCCAGCCATCGCAGGTAGCGAGAATGCCGCCGATGATGTCCGCAGGTGTGTTGTCGTAGGTAAACCAGCCGTTGGACTGGTAGCGCGGCTCCTGCACCCCTGGCGTCGCCGTATCGACCGCCTGATCGCACATACTGGCCTCGACCATCCAGGCGGCGAGGTTCGGCGCGATGACGGTTGCAAAGTCGAGACCGAGGCCGCCCTCATCCGAGGTGAGATAATCGATGAGTTGCAGCACGGGGTTCTTTGAGAAGGTCCAGGTCGCCGGATTGGTGCGGCTCTGCGCCGGGTCGCGCGGGTCCCAGATCAGCGCGCAGTCACAGATCGCCGAGGGCACCGGAAGATTATGCGGATAGGAATTGGAGAAGTTCTTCGGGTCGGCATCGCCGCCGCAGATCACCACCATGTTGGCGACGCCGTCGCCGCGGTGATCCGTTGACCAGATACCGGGAATTGCGCTGCCGCTGGTCGTCAGCTGCACCGAGGCGGTCTGCGAGGCCGCGCCGAGGAACACTTCGAACTGAACGTTCTGATAGCGTCCATGAGAATCCCAGGGCGCGACCTGGCTGACGCCGCCATGGGTGATGTCGAGGTACATCGTCAGCGCGTCGTCATGCAGGTAGAAGCCGCGATAGGCCGAGATGCGGCCCTGATGCAGCGCGCACACCATGTAGGCCGTCGCCGGCGGGTTGCCGTGCGCCTCGAATAGCATGTAATAGCCGGCGAGGCGGTTGGTGCCGTAGCCCTTGATGCGCGGCGGGATCGCCTGTTTGAGCGGTTGAGACCCCTCCTCCGGCTTCGGCGTATCGCCGCGATTGCCTGCAGCCAGCGCATATTGCAGCCCGATCGAGGCGCCGATCAGCGCCGCGGTGCCGACCACCGTCGCCACGGTGACGCTGCCGACGACGGCTACGCTGGCGATTTCGGTGGCGCCGATCGCCGACAGGATGAGAGCGCCAACTGTCTCAGCCATTGCGTTGTCCGTCAGCGCCGGACTTAACCGGGCTATCCATCAGCTCGGCCAAACGCCACACTTTCACCAGTGGCAACTCGGCCTCACCGGCGATGACTACACCCATGTCAGAGGTGATCACCGCACGTTGTGTTGGCGAGACGCAGATCGCGCCGGTGGGCCGCTGTTGCAGCTTGCCGCGTCTTACCGCGTACGGCGCCAGCACGACGGCGAAATCGCCAGCGGTGGGCTCTGCTACCTCAATGGCGCCAATGCGCGCCAGACGCGCCGTGCAGGACGCTGCGAAGCCGCCCTCGCGGCGGAGGATGCGCAGAAAGCCGCGCTCGCTGTCGTAGCTGCCGCGGACGTCGGCGATCGGGTCCGGCCGGCCGCAGGCGATCGCCCAGTCGGCCATGAACACCCCACAGTCAAGCGTGCCCGGCGCCCAGCGCTTGTGCGCCAGCGAAGCGAGATAGTCTGCGAGGGTCATGTATCACACCTGGAACGTCGGCCAGGCCATGTTGAACTGGTTGGCGTAGAGCGGCGTGCGCTCGCAGAAGCGATCGCCGGGCGAGCGCGCGCGCTGGTCTGGGTCGGAGAAGTACGAAAAGGACGGCCGCTTGCGTGACGTCAACAAGGTGCCGCACGACAATTGCACCGTGCGCACGATCACCCCGCCGAGCTCCTCGACCGGCTCCTGGGTAATCCCCAGATAATCGGCCGTGTAGTTGGCGCACCAATGCACGGGGCCGAGGAGCGCCCATTCCTGGTCCATGATCGCAAAGCCCTGAGCGCACCGCGTGCCCTTGACTTGCTCGGCGTCCCCCGACGAAGCGATCTTCAGCACGTCGCCGGAGACACCTGATAGCGTGAAGGTGACGCGTTCGGCGGCGCCATTCGTCAGCTGCTTGAACGGTGGCAGCTCGGCGATTTCGCCTAGCCCCTTGTATTCCGCGCCGGAAGGATCATAAGCGTTGACGCCTGGCCGGATCTTGCCGACGCCAAGCCAGATCCTCACCACCGGCTGTACGTCGAGCCGGAAGAATAGCCCGAGCCGCTGCATGCCGGATTCCAGCGCTGCAAGCTCGGCGTCGTTGAAGGTCATGTCGCAGTGGCCTCGACGAATTGGACGGTCACGCTGTTGAAGGTCCAGGGCTGCTCGGCGAGGTCCATGGCGCCGGGCGTTGCCAGGCGCATCGTGCAGCGTGGGCGATCGAACTCGAGCGCGGTGCCGGCGACGACGTCCTCGCGCAGCGGTGGATTGAAGCCGATGGTCGCATGCGTCGCGTCCGAATAGACCACGGTCGATATCTCGTAGAGGCGCCAGCCGACGGTATCGTGGTTGATCGAGAAGCGCTCGCCGCCGACCAGGCTGCCGGCCCGATTGATGATGATGCCGAGTGACGTTGCGCGTAGCGCTGCTGCGCCGCAGATGATGTCGATCATCGCCTGCTCATATTCGCTGCCGTCCGAGAACGGCGCATCGTCGCCGTGTGGCACGGCCGGCGGCGCACCCTGTGGCACACCGGCCGGCCACGGCCGCGCCTGCGCATCGTTGCACCAGACGGTCATCGGCGCCGCACCGCCCTTGGCAACCTGGCGCACCGCGCGCCACAGCAGCGTCGCATTGCGCTGGCGCTGCCGTCCCTGCCCCACCGCACGCGCGCCGAGGCTGACGTCGCTCATGGTCGCGATCCAATAGCCGCCGCCATCGGACCGCACCACAACGGCCGTGCTGTCGGCCGTGGCCCCAGGTGTCGCTGCATGGCCGCCGAGATTCCAGCTGTGCGATTTCTCGCGCAGGAGAGCCCGCGGGAAGTAGGGAACGGCCATCAGCCCACTCCCGTCGCCTGCAGCCGCTGGTTGGACACCGTAAACTGCGACAGCCGGTCGACCTTGCGATGCGCCGAAACCACCATGGACTGCAGCCGGTTGATCGTTCCCGGCGAGACGTCGCCGGCGACGTGGAACACGTTGCTGATCTGAGCTCCCGACGTCATCTGCTTGGTCACCGCGTTGGGATAGACCTGCGCGCCGCGCGGCAGGTTGACCAGCTCCGGCCCGCGCTCGCCGACCAGGGCAAGCCCCCCCGGCGCGGAATCCGTGCCATCGGCGAATTTCGGGATGATGGCACTAAGGACCGAAGCGAACGGCGACAGGCCGCCTGAGGCCGGAGCATTGAAGATCGAGCCGACCAGCGAGTTGATGCCCTGCTTGGCCAGCGTCTTCAGCAGGCTCGACAGCACATCGTCGAGTTTCTTGCCCTCGAGCACAGCATCGGCGAACGCGGTCGACAGCGCCGAGCCGATTTGCGACGAGGCCGAGTTGATGTTGCGCAGCTTCTCGGCCGCGGCGTCATAGGCCGCCGTGGCCTGGGCGATCGACTGCGACGACGACAGGAACGCCGCGCTGTGCTCCTTGGTCAGCGTGATGCCGGCAGCCGTCAGCGCCTCCTGCGCCGACATCGAGCCGCGCAGCGCCTCATACTTGTCGATCTGCTCCTGCGTGACCTCGCCATGGTCGCGCATGATCGCGGTCAGCTCCTGAAACTCGGCCCGGAACTGCGCTTGCGCGGCATTGTTCTGGAATACTGCTGCGGTATCGGCTTTCAGCGTCGCGGTGCGCTTGGTGATTTGATCGACGGTCGTATCGAACTGATCGCGCCCACTGCCGCTGTCGGTCTTACGCGAAGGGATGACTCCGGTACCGGTCTTGGCATTGGCCTCGGCCGGCCGCGCCTGAGGTGTCGGCACGCCCTCGGGAAAGGCTGCCGCCGATTTCAGCAGCTCGACGCCGCGCAGCGCGTTCGCCGCCTGCTGCGCCTTGTCGCGCATTTCCTCGAGGCCGGCGAGCAGAACGGGATCCTGCTTCTCCGCGCTCAACGACTTGTAGTGCTCGATGACGCGGTTGAGCTGCTCGAAGTCCTGCGGCAGGCCTGCGGCATCCTTGCGCAGGATCTCCATCGAATCCGCGATCGCATTGAAGGCGCCCTGCCCCGATCCCGGCTGGATATTGGCTGCGCGGTTCAGGCCATCCACCAGCTTTGCCGCGCGGTCGACGAGATCGTCCAGCCAGGACGCGACGTCGGCTGTGACCGCCTTGAACTGCAGGCCGAGCTGATCGGCCGACTTCTTCCAGGCCTCGTCGAAATTGCGGGCCTTGGCGATGGTCTGGCCGTCGATGATGACGCCGGCCGCGTTAGCGCTCGACGCGATAGCCTCGAAAGCCGCGGGGCCACCCTTCAGCGCGTCGACCCACCCCGCGGACAGGCCGAGCATCTGGGCTGCCTTGGTCTTTTCCGGAATGGAATCGAAGCGCCCGATCAGCTCGCCTGCGGCCTTGAGAAAGCCGTTCATGTCCATGATCGCGCCGTTGCGGTCGCGATATTTGATGTTGTTGGCATCGAGGATCTTGGTCAGCGAGTTCTCGTTGGTCTTCGCATCCGCCAGCAGATCGGCCACGTGCTTGAGATCAGCGCTCGCATCCGACGACGACACGCCGCCTTGCGTGGCGCCGAACTTGATCTGCTGGAAGCGCTCGGTCGTCTGCCCGACGTAGTCGGCTTCCTTGCCGATGTTGGCGAGCTCGGAATTGACGGCCTTCAGCCCGGCCAGCATTGCGCCGAGCGAGCCGGCGGCGCCGGCGATCACGGTGCCGAACGTGGCCAACCCGCCGAGCCCCGGATTGAGGCTCGAGAACGCCCCTTCGATGCGGCTGATCGCACCGTCGGCGAGGTCGCCGGCCTTGTTCATGTCGGCCGCGAACTGGTCGAGCCTGGCGCCAAGCTGGACGACGAGATCGGTCATGCGCTTTCCAGGAGAGCATCGAATTCGGCGTCGGTCGGCGGATCGATCTTGTCCTCGCCGCCATTCGCCTTGTTGAAGCCGTCGACACAGACGCCGAGTTGCCAGAACGAGCAGCGGTCGACCTGATCGGGCGCGAAGCCTAGGGCGGCGCCGGTGCCGTAGATGCGTCCGAAGTCGATTGCGGCGTCGGGGTCGCCGTCGTCATCCCCGCCGCGCTTTTTTTTTGCGCGTCGGCATCATCTCTGGCCTCGATCGGCCCGGTGAACCCGGCCGTCAGGATCAGGAAGGCCGGGCGCATATGCGTCAGCGGCGGATAGCGATCGACGTCGTCGAAATAGGTCCGCAGCAGCCGGTGCGCATCCTTCGGCTCCATGCCGCCGCCGACCAGGCCGAGCCGGATGATGTCGCGGACATCGTCAGGCCAGGCGTCGGAGGTGCGCAGTGCGTTGAGCAGCATCATCGGGCCGACGATGCCGGCACCCAGCTTGATCCGGCGCAGGTTGATGCATTCCTGCAGCTCGCGAAACTGACCGATCGCGAGCCGGAAGCGGTGCTCGTCGTCGCCCCAGAAAAAGCTGATGCCGCCGTCCGCGCTCATGTGACCTGCCTGCCCTTGTACGTCGTCTGCACCTTGGCGGCGCCGCGATGCCCAACCGAAATGACGACCTCGCCATGCCCGCCCTGCGCCATCGTATAGTTGTTGTTCTGCATCGTCCGCCGCACGATCTCGTTTTCCTTGATCGTCTCGTCGAGCGTCTCGCGATATTGCGGCATGGCGCCCATCCGATAGAAGCGCGCGGTATGATAGAAGAACGGCTTCGGCGCCTGCCTGGTGGTGCCGAACTCCTCCGCCAGCGCGTAGTCGAAGCCATCCTTCATCGTGGCCGGGCCGCCGGCCATGACCAGCACCGTCACCCGGCTGCCGTCGGCATTGGTCCGGTCCTCGTACCGGACGCTGGCCTGCAAGGTTCCGGACACGTTGTGCTCGATCGCGCGCTTCATGTCGCCTGTGAGCTCCGCCGCCTGCGCCAGCGCCAGCTCATGAAAGTTCTTGCGCACGCTCTTGACCAGGTCGGCATTCGCCGCCTTGAAGTTGCGCAGGGATGCGTTGTTGGAGCCCATCGACGTCTCTCCGTTGGCCGTCGCCGGGATTGACCCGGCGATCCCGTCTCATCCGATCACGGCGCCAGCAGCGGCGGGATCTCGCCATCACTGTCGAGCGTCACATCGAAAGTCACGCGGTTGCCGCGCTGGCCGGTGAGATTGAGCTTGGTGCACTTGTATGGGCCGATCGTGACGCGGTTGCCGAGCTTGATCTGGACGTTCTTCGTCGCCCCCGAGCTCATCCAGAGTTCCCACGTATCGTAGTCCTCGTCCGCGACGACACCGGCTCCGGATACGCTTGCCGACATCGAAACGACATCGCGATCGAGCCAGGACGGTGCGTCCGGATCGTCGCAATCGGGCACATTGGTCTCGTTGGTGGCCGCCGTGCGATTGTAGCTGCGCGAGTTGAGCCCGCACGGTGCCGAGAAGGTCTCCGGCGAATTGCCATCGCCGAGGGAGACCAGAAACTTGGAGAACAGAAGCGTTTGGGCCTTGGCCATGGACGATAGCTCCGGAATGAAAGGGGTTCAGAACGGCGGAGCGCCGGATCAAGACGACGACGCCACGATGGTGACGCGGTAGACTGCCGAGCCCTGCGCACCGCAGGCGACCTTGAGGATGTCGCCGGTCGCCGACGTCACCGGCCAGCCGGTGCGGCTCACGAACACCGCCCGATCGCCGGGCTTGATGTCGATCGACGATGTCGCACCGGAGAACGGACCGTTGAAGGTGTTCGATGCCGCGGCGCCGACGGTTAGCGTTCCCGACGACGTCTCCTGATTGTCGATCAGGATCGCCTTGATCTTGCCTGCGTTGATGAGCTGACCGAAAGCATCGAGCAACACGCCATAGAGATCGAGGTTCTCGGAGGTCGAGACCGACAGCGCGCGATCGTCCGAGAACGAAATATCCGCCTTGCCGTAGCCGGCGCCGTAGGACAGCACGATGTCGGACAGGTCCGGGATGCGATCGACGGCATCGCGGCCATCCAGCGCCTTCTTGCTGACGACGTTGATCGAGGCCTTGATGACGGAGGTCATGGTCGTCGACATGGTCGAGGAGTCCTTCTGCAGCGTGAGGGAAGATCAGTCGGTGAGCAGTTGGAACGTCAGGACCGCATGGGCAGTCTTGCCGTCGGGATCGTCGAGATGGAGCGCGTTTTCGAACATGCAGCTGTTGAGCTGCAGATCCGGCCCGGTCAGCACGCCTTCGGCGCCGTCGAGCGCAGCCACGATCTGCGCCGCCAGGGTCCGGACCTCGACGCGGCTTTCGCTGCGCGACCAGGCATGCAGCGTGAGATGGATCAGTGCGCCCTCGAGGCCCTCGTAACGCTCATTGATGACCTGGATCTGCCCGATCGAGACATAGGGAAACTCGGACCCCATCGGCACCGGGCAGAAGATGCGGCTGCCGGCCACAGTCGCCGCGTTGCGCAGCACGCGCACCACGGCTGCCTGGACCGCGAGCGTCGGATCGACCATCGTCGTCATGGCGCCTTGCCGGTCTGCATCAGGAATTCCAGATAGCGGTTCTTGCCCTCGACATCGATCGGGCCGGAGGTGATCGCGTAAACGGTCTGCGCATCGGGATCGGCGGCGCTGCGGACGTCGCGCGCCCGCCAATCGGTGCCGACGGCGCGCGTGTCGCGGCAGGACCGCACCACCACCGTGAAGGTCGACTGCCCTTGCAGCCGCGCCTGCTGCACCGCCTCGCCGGCAAAGCGCGGCTGCAGCTCGGCCTGGATCTGGAACTGCTCGACGAACTCGCTCTCGACCGCGCCAGCGCCATCGTCGACGCCGCGGCGGCGGTCGAAAGCCAGGAGATAGCGCAGCGCTCCGCCGGACATCTGGCTCTACTCCCAGGTCTCGCTCAACAGCAGCGCCTGCGCACCTTGCGGCAGCTCGATTGCGGCTGCACGGGCCGAGGCAACGACGCTTTCGCGGTTCTCGTAGAGATGGCCAACAATCATCTTGATGGCCGTCTTGATATTGGCTGCGACCTTGTCGACCGCCTCGCCTGCCTTAAATTCGATGACGATCGGCTCTGCGGCGCGTGGATTGACGATCGGCCAGATCACGCCGAGCGGCGGGACAATGCGGACCGTTGGCCCCTTGGTCTGCACCACGTACTGATCAACCGCGAGCGTCGCCGTGGCGTTGTCGAGGCCGGTATAGGTGATGCCGATGACTTCGCCCCGGGCTACCGGCGCGATCGGCAGGCCGTCGACCAGGCGGCGCCAGGAGAGCACCGGCCATTCCAGGGTCTGCGTCACGAAACGCCGCTGCACCACGCTTTGCGCCATCAGGGTCGCGGCGGCGATGAAGCCCGTGATCAGGTCGTTGTCATCCTCGAAGTCGACGCGCAGATGCGCTTTCGCTTCCTCGAGCGTGACCGGATCGAATTGGGGGGCTGCGATGGTGCGAAGCATGATAGGTCTCTTGCGGCACTCCGCAGCCCGGCACGAGGCCGGGCTGCGCGGATGACGAGGGAAAATGAAGCGCTGCGGATCTACCTTGGCAGACCAGTTGCGGCGATAATGATGCGAAGGGCCAACGTATCGTGCGCGTCGGGGTGGATTGGACCGCCAAATTGTGCGAAACTGCACGTATTAGAGTAGAAATCATAAGGACTATCATGTTGTTTAATCAGCTGATTCTTGACGCACTGGCGGCTATTCCTGTTTCAGCAGCTGTTGCGGCCATCGCTTCATTTCGACGTGGAAGCGCAGCAACGTTACTGATCAACTTCCCGCCCGATCCAGCTTACGACCATGTTCGTCTACTGCTGAAGTCGCGTCGCGCCGAAGACAGCCCGCTGTATCGGTCTTCCAACTAAACGCGAGCCAGTAGCATGAGCTGGAGACGTGCATCCCGACCGAACGGCCGGGATGCCATCATCGGCTCGCGTTAGATAATCTGCGCCTGGCTGGCCGCCTTGTTGTCGGAGGCGAAGCCGTAGCGCGCGTCCACACCGAACACGGTTCCGGCGATCATCGTGGCCGCTACGGCCGGGGTGATCGACAACCGGAACCACTTGAAGCCATTGTTGAAGTCGAGATCCTCCTGCTTGAGGTTGATCACGGCCTGCTTGTTGTCGTCACTGTTGGTCTTGGTGAACTGCGTGATCGCCTTGCCGGTCACATCTTTGGCGCCGGTGCCGCTATTGTCGGTCGCCTGCTGCAGCTTGGCGTCGACGGTCGCCGAGGCGCCGACGGCGCCGAGCTGCACCATGGACAAGTAGTTGTGAAAGGTGGTGGCATCGATCCAGCCGGAGGTCTGGACCGCGGACGCCGACTGCGGCGGAACGGCGCCGACGATCGCGACGCGCTGGGACGGGAGAAGTGCGGGAGCTGCGGTCATGAAAGCGTGTCCTGGTGTTTGGCGATGGGCGAAAGAGCCGCGCGCGGGATTTGCGCGCGGCCCGCGATGTCATCAGCGGCTGGCGAGCGCCACGAAGTGTGACTTGGTGTTGGTGCCCTTCGCAGGGCCGACCGGAGCCGACAGATAGGGCTGGCCGCCGGCGCGGATGATCCAGCGGAACGCGGTCAGGTTCTGGTCGAAGAACAGATGGATCGAGGCCGCGAAGTCGATGCCGCCGCCCTGCTTGGTCGCCAGCGCGTAGCCGGAGAGATCGGCCAGCACGATGTCACCGGCGGTCCCGACAGTCTGGCAGTGCTCGTTGAACAGCAGCGGGTCGCCGGCCAGGATGTTCTTGAACGGCGAACCGGTCAGCGCCTGGTTGATCGGCAGATACGCTGCGTTGTTGCCGATCGTCATGGTGCCGAGCTGCGGGATGGTGTCGCGGTTGGCAAGCCACATCGGATTGCCGCCGGGCATTTCGAACAGACGCGCCATCATCTTAAGGATGTTGGCGGTCACGATCGTTCCCGCCGTCTGGCCGCCTTCTGCCGCGACGGTCACCAGCGCAGGCGACTTCATGAAGCCGAGCGGCTTGCCGTTGCCGTCACCGAAGCACACGGCTTCGAACAGCTTCCAGCGCAGCGCGCGTGCGGCCTGCACAGTGATGCGGTTCTGCAGCCGCGGCGCGTCGTCGAGCACCTCGTTGGTCGCGAGCACGAACGCATACAGCTCGTGCAGCTGCAGGATCGTTGGCGTCAGCGCCGCCTTGCTGGCGATCATCTGCGTGCCTTCCGAGCGCCAGGCCGCCTGGACGCCGGCAGCGCCCCAGGGCGTGGTCTCATCCTTGACGATGCCGACCGTGTTGCCCTGCGTCGGCTCCGGATTGCAGAAACCGAGCAGGTCGTTGTCGGCGAACACCAGCGCCCAGATCTGCTCGCGCCATTCGGTCGGGACCAGGACACCTTCACCCGACGATCCCTGATTCTGCTGATAGCCGGAGGCCGCACCAGTGATGCGCGGATCGGCAATGCCGGAGACCTGGAAATTGCGCACGGCCACCGCAAACTCGGCGAGGTTCCGGAAACCGCCGGTTCGCGTCGGGTCGCTGTCGTTGACGACGGTCGCGAGCGCGGGTCCGCCGGCCGCCTGGGCACCGAACAGGCGAACGCGCTGAGCCTTCTTTTCCTCGGCGGCGATCTCGGCATCGAGCTGCTTGACCTCGGTTTCGAGCGCGTCGACCTCGCCCTCAAGCTTGGTCAGCTCGGCCTGCTCGGCCTCGGTCAGATCGGACTTGTCGAGCAGAACATTGAGGCGATCGACCTTGCCTTTGCCGAGCTTTGCCTTGTCGGCACGGGACGCGCGCAGTTTCTTGAGATCCTTCATGGGACCGCAACTCCTGTTGTGAGGGAAGTAAGAGCGCCCGGACAGAGACAGAGGCTCTTGGTCCCGCTGTCCGGGCGGACGCGGGCGGAGCAACCAAATGTTCGCAATTTGCGAAGTTTGACCTGATCTAATCGAACGCCAGCGCCGAGCGCCGACGCGACGACCGTGCTGGCATCCGCGCGACCATGCCGGCGATGACTTGGTCGAGGGTCGCGACCCGATCGGCCATGCCGCGCGCAACGGCGTCGCGGGCGCCGAACATGCGGCCCTGGCCGAACTCTTCTTTCACCTTGGCCTGCGTCACCCGTCGCCCGGATGCGACGGCTCGGATGAACTCGGCGCCGGCATCGTTGACGCGCGACTGCAGGTTGGCCCGCGCTTCATCCGACAGCGGGCCGAACGGATGCGCCTCGTTCTTCTTCGGCGATTGCTCCGAGCGGATCATGGTCACCGTAATGCCGGCATCCTCCAGCGCCTTGGAGTAGTCGACATGCATCACCATTGCGCCGATCGAGCCGACATCGGCGGACGGCATCATCACGATCTCGGAGGCTTGCGAGGCGATCCAATAGGCCGCCGAGGCCGCCAGCGTGTTGATGCAGGCGACGCACGGCTTTTTCTGCGCGGATTCGGCGACCGCTGCGGCCGCCTCCGCCGTACCGGCGACTGTCCCGCCTGGGCTGTCGACGTCGAGGATAATGCCGGCGACGTCGGAATCGGCAGTGGCGCGCGATACCTGCGCTGCGATCTGCGCCAGCGATGAGCCATACCAGCTGCCGCGCGGCGTCAGTGGACCGGAGACCGAGATCAGCGCGATTTTGCTCGGCTGCGTCGGCACGCTCACCGCCGCAGCGGCGCGTTGCTCCTCACGGGCGATTGCGCGCGCCAGGCAGCCGGTGAGCGCCTCCAGGTCGAGCACCACGACGGGATCGATGGCCGAGATCTGCGCAATGACCTTCTGCAGGTGCTTGTCCTTCGCCATGATGGTCAATCCTTCTTTCCGGGCTGCTCGTCGTCGGTGCCGTCGCCGTCGCTTTCGAGTCCGTCGTTGCCGCCCGCCGTGCCGCTCTTGGTCTGCGGATTGGTGTAGTCGTCGCCGCCTTCGTCGGCCCGCGGCGACATGTTCTCGAAACGACGGATGTCGTTGGCGGACAGCCATTCGCCCTGGCGGGCTATCAGATAGGCGCGATAGCGATTCAACAGGTCGCCGCGCAGCAGGCCGGCGAAGTTGAACTCGATGAACAGCTCGGCATCCTGGCCGCCGAGGAAATCGCGCTCGGCGCCCTGCTCGAGCGCAATGGCCAGCGGCGCCAGGCAGTAGACGACGAAATTGAGCGACTGCTGCTCAATGTTCGAGAAGGTCGCGCGATCGAGGCGGCCGGCAAGATGCGGAGGATAGGACCACAGCCCGAACACGTCGATGTCGCTGGCCTTCTCGGTCTCGAGCAGTTGCGCCTCGGCATTGGTGACCTTGATCGGCGTGTAATCGACGCCATGGGTCAGCAGCCGGTCGCGATGCCGGTTACGGCCGGTGCCCATCGAGCGCCAATTGTCGAGGAACTGATCGCGATCGGCCTTGTCCTTGAAGGTGCCCGGGTGCTTGATCAGGCCGCCCGACTGGCCGTTGTTGGCGAACCAGATGTCGCCATACTCATGCACCGCGATGGCGCGAGCGAACACCTGCCTGGCTGTTGCCCAGATCGGTTCACCGAGCAGCCCTTCCTCCTGCAGCGGATTGCCTCTGATGTGCCAGATCTCGTCATCGCGATAGGTCTCGGTCGCGATCTGGGCTCCCTGCACGATCGTGCGCGGCGGATTGAACGTGTAGTAGAGGTGTCCGTCGGCTCCGCGCTCCAGCTTGGCGAAGCGGCGCGGATGCAGGATCTCCAGCGCACCGGTTGCATAGTCATCGCCGCCGGCATCTCCAGGGATGATCCGGCAATAGCCGTTACGGTAGTAGGACACATGCCAGGCCAGTTCGCCGATGAATTCGGCCGGCGTTTGCCGGGCATTCGGCCGGCAACCGAGCAGCCTGGAGATAGGATGCTGCGGAAGTGCCTCTCGCGCACCGTTCGCACCCTTGCGGAATACCGACACCGGCAGCGATGACATTGCCGAGGACAGCCCCTGCCGCACGGACTGCACGGAAGCGAGCTGCGATACACGCTCATCGTTGACGATGACGCCTGCGATCGTCGGATAGCCGCCGCCCCACCAATTCTCACCCCAGACGTCGCGATGATCCATCGCGCCATCGACCGCACTGGCCATGCCGCGCAGCGCCCATCCGAGGCCGGACAAAATCCCCACTACACCATCTCCGCGACGTCGGAGCCAGTCACCAGCAGACCGGCTTGAGGATTCCAGCTCATCAGGATCGTGGCCTGCAGCAGCGCGATCAGCGGATCAATCTTGGCTCGGCCGGCGACCTGCTTGGTGATCATGTCGGCGTTGCCGCGCTGCTCGACTTTGGCATTGCCGACGACCCACGTCATCAGCGCCTGGTCGGCATGGAAGTAGGTCGCATCGGAGAGCTTCAGGTCGAGGCCGTAGACCGCAGGCGCCAATGCCGGCCCCTGCAGCAGCCGGCGGACCATGTCCTCAGTGATGCCGCCGGCAAACAGCGCTTCGAACAGCGCCGCGGCGCGGTTCGGATCGATGCCAACGGCGTTCTTCTGCGGCAGCAAGCCGGACGCCTTGACGCGCGCGACCAGGCTGGTCAGCTCGGCAAGCGCCTCGGCGACCGCGACGATCTGGAACGAGCCTTCCTTCACGAAGTCGTCGAGATACGCGGCGATATCCTTGCGCCGTTCCAGCACGATCGGATCCGCCCAGCCGTAGCACCACGATAGCCAGTGGCGCGTACCGGTCTCGCGGCCGAGCACCGCCAGGCCGAGCAAATCGTCACGGCCGCCGCCGTCGACACCGATGGTGACCACCTCACAACGGGCTAGCAGCGCCTCGAGGTCGAGCGTCTCGTCACCCTGCGCGTCCCAGAGATCCGCGCCGGACCAGCCGTCGTCATTCGTTCCCGTGCCGATCTCGATATTGAGATGCTGCGAGGCCCAGACGCTAACTGCGTCCGGGCCCTTCTCGCGCTCGCTGGCGAAATCAGCCAGCATCGACGCCACCGTGATCGGGCGGTTGATGTTCGGCATCACCATCGGCCAGACGGCGGGGTCCATCCAGCGCGGCACGACGCCATGCTTGCGCTCCTCGCGCGTCAAGGTCGCGATGTCACGGGGCAGCTCGTAGAGCAGCGGCAGTGTCGGACGGATGATCTTGCCCCGGTAAAGGCCGTCGCGGACGTTCCGAACGAATTTCAGCTCGCTCTTGAACGCACCGGCGGGCGCCTCGTCGCTCTGCGTCGTGGTGATGACCAGCACGCCCTCCTCGGTCTTGTCGAGGCCGCCGCGGATCTGGCGCAGCACACGCGAGGTATGCGCTCGCTTGCCAAGCAGATGCAGCTCATCGAGCAGCACGAAGATCAGCGCCATCGCGCCCGTCAGGATCTTCAGATCGAAGCTCGCGATCATGATCTCGGACTTGGTGACCAGGTCCTCGATCGTCTTGTCATAGTCGCGAGGCTTGAATCGCCGGCGCAGGTCCGGCGATTCCTCGATCATGCCGACCGCCTGCTCATAGGCACGATCGGCGACGGCCTGTGTCTCGCCGAGAAACAGCGCGGTGCCCCGCGGGCGAAAGTTCATCAGCATGGCGACCAGCATCAGCGCCGCCGAATAGGTCGTCTTCGACGACCCCTTCGGGACTAGCGCGAAGAAATCGCGGATCATCCTGACCTTGTTGACCGGGTCCCACGAGCCGAACACGGCGCGCACCAAGTCGCGGAACCATTCGCCTGAGGCATCCCCGAGCCGCGGAGTACCCTTCACATCCGGTAGCCGCAGCTCATCAAAGAACGCCAAACCCATTGCTGCCTCATCGGCAAACAGCGGCAGATCCGGCATCAGCGAGCGGCCGTTCCGGATGCGATCTTCCCAGTCCGGGCAGGAGGTGTCCCACATGGCGGAGTTCTGCTACCCTGGCAGCTTAATTAAGGGAGATTGAACCGACATGGCGCTGACAATCATTTGCCTCTGCGGACCCGCAAATACCGGTAAGAGCAGCTCGATCCGAGAGTTTACAGCTCGATACCTCGAATATCGAAGAGAGGGAGCGGCTCGTGATGTTTTGGGCATCTTTCGCCTGCCCATTCGCAAATATGCTGTCGGCGTGTCCAGTCGCGGCGACACCCCCGGGCAGATCAAACAAGGCCGAGATTTCCTACTGAAATACTCAGGCCTCAGAGTGATGATCGTTGCTTGCCATCCGAGCGGCGCCACCCGTCGCGAGATCGATCGGCTCGCGGCCAGGGAAACGGTAACGCCGGTCTTTATCGAAACGAACAAGCTTAAGAGCAGGCGAGATCAGGATCGCGCTATCGAGGCAAACGTTGCGGCGATGTGGGGCCTTATGCCTCGCTCTCGAAATTAGTTCATGCTCTGCTGGCGACGGGCCATCAGTTCGCCCATGGGCGTGCCGACGTCCGGTTGCTGCGCGGCCAGCAGTGCTTCCTGTTTTTTGCCAAGTTTGGCTGGCTTGGCCGCCTTCTCCGACTTGTCGATGCGAGCGGGCCGCAACGCTTGGCCGAACTGCATCAGGTCATTGCGCTCGATCAGGTGCAGGAAGAGCCGGATTGCGGTGGCGTTGCCCTTTTGCACACCCTCGAAGCCCTTCATCAGCAACGCGGCGTTCAACCGGTCGCGCGCGACCTCGCGGCTCTTAAGCTCCGAAAAATAATGCTTCCGCAGCGTCGGCTCCGTAATACGCATCGCGCCGGCAATCCGTTCATTGCTCCAACCGCACGCGAGCAACATGTTGACGCGATTCCGGTTTTCCGTCGTCGGGATATGAGGCGGCCTCCCCTTGCCACCATGATTGGCCGGGATGGGATCACCAAACAGGTCGAAATTCCGAGCCACGACGAAAAAAAACCTGCGGGTGAGAGGTCCTGGAAGGGAGAGGGTCTAGAGATTGCACCACCCCCCTCCGTTCGGCTCGCGGTGATGATCAGTGCCAGATGCCGCGGGTGTGGAGGGATGATTGCTCGGCCTGCTGCTTGCGGCTGTCGTGGCAGGACTTCAGCAGGGTCTGCGTGTTGTCCTCATCCCAGAACAGGCGCTCGTCACCACGGTGCGGGATCTTGTGGTCGCATACGAGCAGCGAGGTGTTGCCCTCGATCCTGCCGCAGCCACACCGGCAAGTGTAGTGATCGCGCAGGAACGTCTGCAGGCGCAGGCGTTGCCAGCGGGCGGTCTTGTACCAGGACTTCCAGGGTGGTTGCGGAGGCATCTGCCCAAAGACAAATGGGCCGCCTGCGTTGCCACAGGCGGCCCAAGTCTAGGGAGGAAACAACAAAGAAAGCGGGTGCGCTCAGACCACCATCAGCCAATCGCGCGTGCACCTAACCCGTGACGCGCGAAGCCCAGCGCGAGGGCTGGGCTTTTAGGCAGATTCCACCATTTTACCGCGAACCAGTCTTGCTGGTGGCGGATGCGCCGAAGCGGTTAGCTCCGTTCGAAGCGTCCTGATGACCTTGGCCATCTGGCACCAAGCGCGCTCAGATCATGCGCACTCAGCTTCAACCGCTTCGATGTCACTCTCCTCGATCTCCAAGGGAGTGATGCGCCTGAATATTTCGACACCGACACTGAGTCGGCCCCTTGAGTCAATTCTCTCAACTCGCGCCGAGAAGCCGCGGAACGGTCCATTCAGGACCCTGACGAGCTGACCAACCTCGAAAGCGCGCTGCCGCTTGCTTTTCGGCGTGTTGGCGATGTCCTCGATATTCCTGATGTCCTGAAACAGCTTAGGCGTCAGGTGAGGCGTCCACTCGCCGAACCGCAGGAGGCCGATAGCGCCATCGATGCCACGCCAGCATTCCCAGCGCTCCTCGAAATCCGGGATCAGCACGGCGCCGAGGATCAAGGGCGATACGACGTTCCGGCGCTCGATCCATTCGAAGCCGCGCCTGATGCGTTGGAATTCCTTCATCACCGTCATGACCGGCAGATAGGCGCTGATGTTGCGCAGCCGGAAGGCCTTCATCACCTTCGCCTCGCAGTTCGGATGCGTGCGCAAGATGTACCAGCACTGCGGCACTGGCGCCGCCTCCGGCGCATGCAGCTTGGCGAGGTCGACGTAGCCCGCGAAATCCCCAATCTGATAACCCATGTTCATGCTCTCTCCCCTGCTGCTGGTGACCACGTGCCGTCGCGGCGCGGCGGAAAGGACCGAGGGACGCGAAAGCCGTTGATGGATCTTCGGACACGGAAATTCGGGTGCATCGGCGACAGGCCGTGCACGGCGGGATCATGCGGCTCGAGCCAGATGCGTTCGGCCTTCGGCTCGGCGCCGAGCCACAGCTTCAGCCGGTCACGCCAGGCCGCGAAGCGCTCCGAGCCCTCGGCGACGATCTCCCAGTGCTCGCGATCGGGATCGTCCAGGAACGCCGCCACGGCGACGAGATCCGGCTGCACGGGCATCGTGCGCCAGACGCCGCGGCCAAGCTGCTGATCGGCGACGAGCACGGGATCGCGCCGCTCGGCGATGCGCAGGGCGACCGTGAAGCCGGAAAGCTCCTCGCCCTGGATCAGCCTACGCTCCGGCGGTGGCGGCCGTTCATCCGGCAGCTTCGCGTTCGGAAACTCACGGAAGCCGCCGGAGCGGACCCAGAGGTGGAACGCCCGCGGTTTCCATTTCAGCCGCCGCACCTGCGCCGCGTAGTCCGGCACGGCCGCCCTGCAGAGCTTCTGATCAGCCGCCGACAGCGCGCGAAACTCAGCGAGCGCGAGATCACGCCGCATCGCTTCGTGCTCCGGATACCCCTGCCATGCCGGCCCGAAATGCTCCGGCTCCGCTTCGCCTTCCTCACAAGCGCCAGCAGCCTCCCGCCCCCCGGAGGGGGGTAAGGGGGGAGATTCAGGTTCAGGTTCAGAGTTTAGGTGGTCGCAGCACTGCGAGGGCTGGCCGAGGGCTACGCCAGGGCTAACCGTTTCCGGCGCGGAATTTAGCCCTTGCTGCCTGCCAGGGCTAAACGCCGTTGATTTATCTTCGATTTCGATCCGGCCGAGCGCGCGTCCCTCGATCTCATCGGGATCGGCCTCGACATGCAGCCGGATCAGGTCCGTCGTCCGCTTGCCGCGCCCGTCGCCGTTGCGCACGCCCTTGTCGTCGATCCATTGCGCGATGCGCGACACGGCGCCGATCTCCTCGAGCCAGACCAGCCGGCGGCGCACGGTGTCAACCGAGAGATCAGTGTCCTTTGCCAGCTGGTCGAGACCGACGAAGCAGCACGCCTCGCCGTTGACGTAGAGCGCGGCCGAGCGCAGCACGCTTTTCGCCGGAGGGTTTCTCAGGTCTAGCGAGCGCGCCCATGCATGTGCCTCATCGGAGGCGACGTGTCGGGCCCGGCGCTTCTCACGAAACGCAGTCATGTTGGCAGTCTCACATTCGAAAGGCAGGGAAAGCAGTTCACGCCACGCACAGCAGGGTCACCCCTGCAGAAGGATCATCACGACGCGCTCCGGCTTCATCCGGGCCAGCGCCCCGCGCTCGACGGCCAGCGTCAGCCGATCCAACCAGGCGCGCCGCAGCCGCTTGCAGGCCTTCGGCTGACCATCCGGGCCGAGCACTTCGGAATCTTCGAGTTCGCCCAGCTTGGCGCCGTCGGTGGCGAGCAAGCAGATGACGGTCGCGAGCTTGATCGAGACCTCCCCATTGCCGGCCAGAGCGCGCAACAGGACGTCCGTCATTCGGCAGCCTCCAGCATCGAGGAGCTTGGGGGTAACGCCTGGCCCCGCGCCTTCACGAATAGATAGTCGAAGCAGCAACCTCCGCCTGCGCCGGCAAAGGGCAGATCAGGACGGCGGCGCTGGACGAGAACGCCCTGCTTGGCCTGCACGCAGAACTGCGCGTTGGCGCGGACGGCATGCAGCTCTAGCGCGCCTTGTGCGCTATAGGCGAGATCGCCGGTCGCGTAGATGATCGAGGCGCCAGGCGCGGCGTTGCGCACGGCCTCGACGAACTCCGCTACCGAGAGATGCCGTGTGCCCCTGGTGTCCATATGGCCCCCGTTGCCTTCGGCTGCTCGCATCTGAAATCGCACGGCGGCGTGTGGCCGCCGTCGTCGATGCGCTCTTCGTCGCGCCAGAACTCGGTCCAGTAGAGATCGTGGCCGCCCTGCGCCTCGCGCCGGCCGACTTTCACCATTTCGCAGCGAACGCATTCCTGCTCTGTCTTGTTGAGGAAGCGGACCTTCTCGCCCCAGCTATGGCGGGTGCTGGTCATCGGCGCGCCCGGGTCCTGATCTCCGGAATCGAGCCCGCGCCGCAGCACTTGACCTCGAACATCACTTCCTGATCGTGTTGATCACGATCCCAGATCGAGAAGGTCTCATTCGGCTTCGCGTCCGACGGCATGAGCCAGCCGCCGAGCGCCTTGCGCGCATCACGCTCGGCGTTCCCCGCCTCCGTCATTTCGCGACGAGCGCGCGCCTCGCGCTCGACGGACTGCTGCCATGCCTTGATGAGTTGTTTGCCTTTGCTCGACGCGCCCGCTTCGCTCATGGCCCCTCCAGAAGATCAGATTGCTGCTCGATATGACCCGCGCCCGCGTAGCCCATCGCGACCAGCGCCTGGGCAACGAGATGCCAGACGTGAACGCGCAGCCGCGGGTATTTCGTGAGATCGGCGGAACGCTGACGAACGAGGCGCGCCAGCTGCTGCGCCGAGCGCCCGCGAAAGGTCTCCGCGCGATAGTCGCCATACTCGCGCGTGCCGCCGATGTTGCAGATCCGCATGCGGGCGATCTCGGTGACTTGGCGCGTGATGGCGGAATGGAGCTCGACGCGGATGATGATCATTGGCCACCTCGCGCGCGAGCCTCGAAGCCCTCCGCCCAATCGCGCCGAAGCTGTTCAAGCTCCGGAGCTGCCAACGGCCCGTCGCATTGGATGAACGTCTCGCCGCCAACGCACCGCACGGCCCAGCTGCTGCTCGGCGAATACCCGCGATGCCGCCAACCGAGCCAATAGCCCAGGAACCAGCAGAGGCAGCAGGCGGCGAAGAATCCGGCGAGAACGGCTTGATTGATCATCGGCGATACCCCGCGAGGTAGTCCGCGCCGCCGACCTGATAGGTGATGCCGCTGCGATACTCGATCGGCACGCCGTTGAAGCGGGCCATGCTGATGCCGGCTTCCATCCCGCGCGAGATGCCGCGATCGGTACACACGACGACCGCATCGGCCAGGTGCATCCAGGCGTGTCCAGCATTGATGCCGTGTGCGCGCTCGCGCTCATTGTCATCGTCAAGGATGCCCGGCTGCGTATAGAGCAGGTGTGACACCAACGGCGCCTCGCCGCGCAGCAGCGCGTCTTTCACGCAGGCGCGCGCATAGGCGACGTTGGCGACGATGTCGCCGGCATAGGGCGACTCCAGGATGACGCGCCGCATTTGCCGCGGCGTCAGCGTCCGACAGGCGAGGATCTCAGCCATTGCCCTCGGCTCCCTTGATACGTGCCTCGTTCGCCTGCAACCATTCCAGCGTCGCGGCGGCAGCCTCGAGCCGGGAGACGTGGTATCCCGCCTGCGACCGGCTCATCCCCGGCCTGCTCTTGCGCTGCCGGATTTTGAGGTTGATGGCGCCGATCTGCTGGCGCAGCGGGATCTTGTCGCTCATGGCCGCACCTCGGCCGCAGCCGCGAGCGCCGGCTGCACGAGCTGCGCCAGGAAGTCCCGCCCCTCGTCGGTGACGAGGAGTCGTTTCGTCGTCGCGTGCGCAAAGCCCGCACCGATCAGATGGCGCGTGATGCTCCATTCGACCGCCTCTCCCGCGTCAATCGCACGCAGCGCCGCCTGCATCTCCAGCTCATCCAACGTCAGCGGCAGCCGCGTCTGCAGATGCCCGTCGACGACCTCGCGGGGCAGCCGGTCGCGGCGCGCGAGATCCATCTCGGATTGTTCGGCCGCAGTCTGCGACGATGTCCGGCGCAGGAACGGCGGGATCTCGAGATCAGGAAAACCAGAGCCAGGAGAATTCGAGCCAGGTCTGCCCGCCGGCGGAACGGCGGTTTCGGCTCCGGTGTCCTGGTCGACCCGAGCCGGTTCGACTATCCCATCTTCCGGCGCTGGAGGTGATGCCGGCGGGGCTGGCAGATCGGCGGCACGCAATGACTGGCCGCTGTCCGCAAACTGAGAATTCGCGGTTGGAATAAACTCGGCATCGAGAGCGCGCATGCGCTCGATTCCCTCGTCGGTCACAACGAGCGTTTCATCGATATCCCGGACGACCCAGCCGTCTCGGATCAGCCCTTCGACGGCCAAGCCGGTGACCACGATGCCGGCATCGATCGCCGAGAGAGCCTTCCATTCGAGGAGGATTGGATCGTCCGAAGGTGGCAGCCGACGTGCTTGCGACAAGGCTTCGCCTTGCGCTGGCGCGTCTCCCGACAATTCCGGCTCAGCCGGAATTGCGGGGGCATCAAAGCCCCAGGCTTCCCAGCCGGGCCGGCGACGACGCGCGTTGAATTCCACCTTCGGCACGTTCGGCCAGTGGAATTCAATCATCTCGTGGATGTTGTTCGGCTTCTCGCTATGGTCAGTGACCGGCGCCGAGAAGTTTGAACGGAAATGCGCCGTGGCCGGCGGCACCACCTTGCCGCGCGTGCCGATCAGCACGATCTCGTGCTCGCCGGTGACCCAATAGCCAGGCCCCCGCGCGTTGCCCGGCCGTTCCTTGTTCCAGACGAGCTGACTGACGTACTTGAAGCCCTGAAGCTCCATCGTTCGCATCGCGATGTAGGCGTGCGGGCCTGTCGTCCATTTGAACAGGATGCAGTCGTCGGCGAGGCAGGCGAAGCGTTCGGCGCAACGCGCGACGACTTCCTCAGGCGTATGCGCATCCGTGGCGGTCTCATAATGCATCGACGGATGCCGCTCGGTGCCGGTCTCGGCGGACCACGTCTCATGGTCCCACTCGAAATCCTCGATCGCGACGCCGAACATCTTCTCCGGCAGCGCCTGGATCTTGCGGCCGAGCTTCGCCTCGCGCTCGGCACGCTGCTCTTTCTTGGCCGCGATCTTCTCTTTCCGGATTTCCTTGATGACCGGTGCCAGCGCCTTTTTCACCTCCGGCGTCAGCCGCCCTTCGGCATCACGCGGCAACGCAGCCACGATCTCGGCCTGGCGCTCTGCCGGCTGGGCGGCGATCTGCTCCGCGACCGAGACCTTGATCTGACCACGCTCGACGGCGGCCACGACCTCCGGCAGCGCCGATTGTACGACCTTGCGGCCAGCGGCGGCCGAACGCTCGCTAACATTTACGGCCTCCGCGGCGGCTGCCGTCGAGACCTTCTGCAAATTTGCAGAAGGTTCGAGGTCGGTGCGCTGGCCCTGCCGCATGTTGGCCAGCCGGCCGGCGATGATCGCGCGCTGGCTCTCGTCGAGCTGGCGCCGTTTGAGATTTTTCGAGAGGACATAGGCGAGCAGATCGCTGCCGTAGTCGTTGGCGTCACCATCCTGATAGAGCCAGGAACGCCACGGCTGGTCCTCGCTCATCAAGTCGGCGGGTGACAGCGCCCTGCCCGCATGGATGCCCCAGCCAGGCCCAAGCGCCTCGCCGGTCGACATGATCCATACAATCGCGCGGTATCGGTTGCGACCATCGAGGATCTGATTGGCGCCATTGATCTCGATCAGGTCGATCTTGTCGTGCAGTCCGTTGACCCGAATGTCCTCCGCAAGGTCGTAGAACTCCTGCCCCTCGATCAGCGGAAACAGGTCGGCATACGGGTGAAACGAGAGCGGCGTCATCAGAACGGCACCTCCGCAGGCTCCGGCTGGTGACCGAGATCGGCCAGGAGCCGCAGGACGATGGAATCGAGTGACGGGATCTGCTCGCGCGGCGTGCGGTTGCCGCAGTTCTGGCGATGCGTCAGCCAGCGGAGATTGCAGCGGCGGTTGTCGAGCGTCTGGCCGTTGATGTGGTCGATTACGTGCGTCCGCATGAAGCGGTCCGAGCGCGGGTCGGCCTTGACCATGATCTCGCGATGCATGCGCAGCGTTGCGCGGTCAGGTCCGACATTGCGTTTGGCGTATTTCTGCCAAGGCGTGCGCGAGCCCCAGGAGACGTTCCACTTCGTCTCCGAAAGCCACTCGTAGTCCTCGACATCGACCAGGCACGAGATGTCGTCGCGCACCGACAGCCAAATCCGGCGATACGGCGTCCAGCTCAGGTCGACGAGGTCGAAAGCGCTGACCCCGGGCAATGGCTGAGGCGAGACGAAGCTTTCGCGGATCATCACGACGCGTTCCTCATGATGCCTTGCGCTTGTTCATGAAGTCCTGAAACAGCGGCGGCACGTACTCCTCGGCAAACGATTTGCCGTCCGCCGTGCGCCAGAGCCGCATCGGGTGGCCGCCGACGCTGGCGATGATCTCGCCATTGACCGGGATCAGCAGCTGCAGCGCCTCGATTACCTGCTCGCGTCCGATGCCGTCAGCCGTCAGGCGCTTGACCTGGGCGTGCAGCGGATGCTCCGACGTCATACCGATCGCATGCATGTAGATGCCGTCGATCGACTCCTGCTCGGCAACCTCGCCTTGGTCCTTCTGCCGCCGCTTGATGATCCGGCGCATCGCCTTGGTGTCGAAGCCCTTTGCCTTCGCCTCGGCGAACAGCACCTTCTGATCATCCTTGAGCGCCACGATCTCCTCGACGATGCGCTCGATCCGTTCGATATAGGAGCTGAGCAGCTCGCGGCCTTCGGTGGTGGCGACGCTCATCGGCCAAACTCCAGGATCTGCGCATCGGCCAAAAGCGACGGATCGGCGCGCTCAGCGGCCAGCTTGAACAAGCCGGCGGCGCGCAGCGCGCGCTTCGCCGTCATCGCGACGTCGACCAGCAGCTGCCCGTCGATGCCGCGGATACGAACGCGGACCGCGAGATCCCCACGCACCGACAGCTCCATCACGTGCGGCATCGAGACCACCTGCTCGGCGCCGACGACGGTCTCAGCATCCTCGGAGAAGCCAGCCGCATCCACGCGCGCCACAGACATCGGCGCAGGCGCCAGGCCGAGCTGCCGCTCACGCGCCATGCGCAGCGCCGCCGTGACGGCCGCCTCCGGCACGATCAGCCGCGCCGCCATCTCACGGGTGTCGAGGCCCGCCGCGAACATGTCGCCGGCGGCCGATATCAGCGCCTCGTCGGCCACAGCCTGCACGGCCGTCATCCGGTCATTGCGCTTGCGCGGGCCGATGGAGCCATCCGGTCTCATGCCAGCACCCCACGATTGCTGTGGATTGCCGCTTGCAACCGGGCCCCATCCGCTACAATCCCAAGCGGGGCCCTCACCGGCCTGCCTCCGCTGCCGGCCAATCGGCCAGGCTCACATGCTCGACGGCGCGTGTCCGCGCGCCGGAGCCCGCGGGCTTCCACCCGCGACCAGCGAAGGAGTCCGCCATGACAGACATGGCGAAGCCGCAGTTCGTGTACGTGCGAGCGTACGACCGGCGCCGGCTGGGACGGAAAGAGCACGTCTGTGCTCACACCCGTTCCTGGCCGACCCAGTTGAGCTTCGATTTCTGAGGCGGCGTCATAACCCGCCCCAGCCGGTGAGGGCCCACCCCGGGAGCCCGTTGCGCAAACGCCTTGAAATACAGGCGCGGCGAGACTTTTCCACAGCCGCGCACAGCCGCGCGGCGAAGCGCCAAAGCCGGATATCCACAGGCCGAAATAATCGCCTTGCGCGCCCTGCCCGCCGGATCGACCGGCGCCGCCTCGGCCCGATACGATGCCGCTCATGGTTGCACCTCATCACCAGCAGCGGACGGCAGGCGCTGCACGACGCCGGCAAGCGCGACGGGGTCGGGCTCGATCATCTGCCAGAGGCTGTCAGGTGCATCGGCGCCGATGGCAGACAGAGCGGCCTTTAGGACTACGTAGGTCTTGGGCGGGAATTTGCCGGAGGCCTTGTAGTAGTAGACTGCGGTTTTGTTGCCGCGTGTCAGAGCCATCACGCCGCCAACACCGAGGGCGTCGAAAACCTGTCCGGTCGTTTCGAATCGTCGGGTGATCTTCTTCATGCACCCGAGCGATACTCAAATTATTTGAATACGCAACGCTCAAGTTTCCTTAATGGGATTTTAGTGATGCCTGCGCCATCCTCCGCGGCGATGCCAAAGCCCCCTTCAAAACCACAACTCCCCCAGGAAGTTCTTGAACGTATCGAACGGCTTAGGCGCGTGCAGGCCCTATTAAAGCTCGATACGCAAAAGGCCTTCACTGATCGATTGGGGATTTCTCCGCAGCGATGGGCCAACTTTGTTGGCGGGATGCCCTTGAGTATCGACGTCGCGCAAAAACTAGTGCGAATCATCCCCGGACTGACCCTCGATTGGCTCTATAACGGCGAGCGGAGGGGCCTGAGCGTGGATCTGGATCGGGCTCTCAACGAGCCGAAGCCCGGGCAGGACCGCGCGCGGGCCTAACCCGCCAGGCTGACGGTCGGCTGCCAGGAAACTATCGAGAAAATCGCGCATATAGGCGAGGACGATCGCGGCGTCCTCCGGATCTTCAGGCAGTTGGCAGCACAGCTCCATCGCGCGGCGCCGGTGCCAACCCTCACCCCTTTTCCCCATTCCCAGTCCGCCCTTCTGACCCTAACCCCGGGGCAGGCGCAGCTCTTTGTTCAAAATATTTGAGTAAGCGGTTTGCATATTCAAATTATTTGAGTAAGGTGCAGCACATTCGGCAGACGGCAGCGTTGCCCTTTGATTGGTTGCAACTGTGCTCGCCTACCTCCGGTGGCGCAAGCCGTGGCTAACGAAAGGTTAGTTCCGATGGTTAACAGACAGAAACAAACTGTTCGCTGGCGGCGCGAACAGCTGCTGCGGCACGGCCCGCAGGAGACCCATGCCCCGCTGGCCGCCGCACTCGTCGTCATCGTGTTGGCTGCGATGGTGCCGCTTGCCGGCGCCGGACTGATTGCCCGCCTCGCATCGTCGGAGCGTCCGGCCTGCTACGACAGGCCCATTCTCGCCGTTTTGACCGACTGCGCGGCGTCGCGATGATCATCAGACGGTCTGCCCTCCTCGCCCGCATCGAGGCCGAGTCATGAAGCTGAAACATCCAGTGCAGCGGGTCACCTACATCACCAAGCGTGGCGAGCGCCGCATCTACGAATATCACCGCAAGCCGTGGCCGAGCACGGTCGATCAGTGCATCGCCGTGCTGGCACGGGGGCCGCTGCACCGGGAAGGCAACGCTCAGTGGCGCGCCGCCGGCCGCGGACGCCGCTTCAGAAACGCCACCGTCGAGAAAGCGATCGCGCGCGGCCTGGCCGAGCGCAGGGGCGATAAGATCTTCCTGGTCATTCGCGAGGCGGCAGAATGAGCGTGATCACTGTCATGGCCATGTACCTCGACGAGGAGCTCCAGGCGCGCGGCGTGTTCGGCATCGGCCGCGCGGATTGCGCCGAGATCTTGCGCGCCGTCATCGAGCGCACGTCCGAGGTTGCCGAGAAGGCCGTCGCCGCCGTCCCTGGCCTGCCCGCGCGCGATCCACCGAAGGCCTGACGCGCCATGCCCCTGCCAGCCCTTCCGGCCGCACTGGAGGCCCATTTCGCCATCCAAGCGACAATCGGGCTGCCGGAGCTCTGCCGCCTGCTCCCCATGGACCGCAAGACGCTGGCGCGGCATATTGAGGCCGGGCGGCTCACCGGGCGGATCAAGGGATGCGGTCGGAAGAAGCCCCGCCGCGTGTTCATGCCACGCGACGTGGTCGCCTTCCTCGAGGCCCTGGCCGTCCCGGAGCCAGCCCAGCCGAAAGCGCGCTCATGTCCATCTACCAGACCCGAAAGAGCCCCTACTGGCAGTACGACTTCGAGATCGAACATTTTCGCTTTTACGGCTCAACCAAGCTCCGGGATGAACGTCAGGCTCAGACCTTCGAGGAAGCGCGCAAGATCGAGGCCCGCGCCCTCGTCGAGCGACTGAAGGCCGAGGGCTCGTCGCCCCTTACGCTCAAGGCTGCCTGCGACCGCTGGTGGACCGAGCACGGCTCGACCCTGGCCGATCAGCGCATCCGCAGCGTGCTCGACCGCCTGGTCGAAATCATGGGCGCCCGGACCTATCTGCACACCATCAACGACGACGCCGTCTCGCGCATGGTCGCCGAGCGGCGGAAGGATACCAGGCGCGATCGCACCGTGGTCGAAAACGACCGCAAGGTCATCCTGCGCCGGCCGATCACCCCGCGCACGGTCAATCGCACCATCGACCTGCTGCGCCAGGTCATGTACCGCGCGGCCGACAATTGGAACGCGGCGATCGTCAAGATGCCGAAGTGGCGCAAGCACCGGCTGAAGCAGGTGAAGCGCCACATTCGCGAGATCTCGGCGGCCGAGGAAGCGACGCTCGACGCCGCCGAGGACCGCGACTATGCCGACGTCAGGCGCTTCGCCATCATCACCGGCCTGCGCAAGGGCAATCTGTTCCTGACCTGGCCGCAGGTCGATTTCGACCTTGCCGTGATCCGCGTCATCACCAAGGGCGGCCAGCCGCGCGTCATCCCGCTGACCAAGGAAGCCTATCAGATGCTGTGGCGCCGCCGCGGCGACCACCCTGTGCACGTCTTCACGTTCATCGCAAAGCGGACCTGGAAGAAGCATCCAAAAAACGGCGAGAAGCGGATCAGAGGCCAGCGCTATCCAATGAGCTATTACGGGTTCACCACCTACTGCCGGAAGTGGAAAGAACACGGCATCACGGCGCGCATTCACGATCTTCGCCACACCACCGGGATGCGCACGCTGCGCAAGACACGCAATCTCAAAGTGGTTCAGACACTGCTCGGTCACACTGATATCAAGACCACCGCGACCTTCTACACCGACGCGCTGGTCGAAGACCTTCGCGAGGCGATGGAGGAAGCAACCGCACGCGCGGACGCGCCAAAGCCGCACACCACTCGCAGGGTACTAAAATAGAGCAGTCGGAGCGAACCGGAGAAGCTTGAATTTGAAAGCTCCCGAGACGCGTTCAAAACAAAGTAGTGGCCTCACCCCGAAGATGAGTCTATCTCACTGATGGAACCATAGGTCCCGATCGGCACTCATAATTCTTGCTTCCGCAACTTTTCCCTGCTTGAAATAACCTCCAACAGCACCAAACCATTTAGCCCACAGTTCTGGACGATAGTCTGCGGACCCAGGTTGAAACCCAAACGGAACGTCGATTCCAAGCATCCTTAGGTCTGACTCATAGGCCAGGATCTTGGCTCCAAAACTTCTTTTAACGATCGACGCAGTTTCCCTCTCATAAGCCCGCGACTTATCGAAACCCTCCTGAAGCGAAGGCTTGTCGCGTTCTCTGTCTGCACTAAAATTGAACAGCTCCATCGATAGATCAGTGAGTTTGTAGCCTAAGTCCTGCAGGCCATTACGCAACTCAATTGGCATGGGCTCCGGGAGATTTTTGCCTCCGATAACTACTAAGATATGCGCTATCACCGGCTTACCCAGCGCTGGCGCTTGCAACTGGATCGACAGGCGCGCTGCAGATTCTACTGCACTTTTAAATGCAGCGCCCGTGCTATCAGTTCTATTTAGCTGAATGCCCGTCACACCATTTGCATATAAAAACGCCGCCCGTCCATCTTCCATCAGCTGCCATCCTAGCCGTCGAAAGACTTCCTTAAAACTCTCGGCCAGCCCCGTACACGTGTCTCTGTTGCAAACGACTTGTACCGATTGCAGCCCTAGACCTTGGAGGGATCCATATAAGCGTTCCATCTCATCGTGTGTCAGTGCTTCCCAGATCCAAGAAAATGGCTTTGTGCCAGCTGCCGCGGTCTCTGGCTGAGCTGGCTTTACAAGGTTATTCTGATAGACGGGACCATTGTAGATCGATGCTGAATTATTGCTTCCAGCAATCGCCGTATTATTCTGAGTCGAAACATGTTGGACTGTGCCCGATGGTTTCAGGTAGTTGAGTGCGCCGAAAACGAGACCAACAGCGAGAGAACCTCCCGCTACGATCAATGCAGCCATGGAATAACGTCGCGTCAGTGGATGAGGCGGA
Source organism: Bradyrhizobium sp. SZCCHNRI2009 (assembly GCF_032485115.1). Classification (NCBI taxonomy): domain Bacteria; kingdom Pseudomonadati; phylum Pseudomonadota; class Alphaproteobacteria; order Hyphomicrobiales; family Nitrobacteraceae; genus Bradyrhizobium; species Bradyrhizobium sp. SZCCHNRI2009. The sequence continues at coordinate 898,254 of NZ_JAUEUH010000002.1, read as the reverse complement.
GGCGCTGTTTCGGACATGCGCGATGATAGCACAACCAAAGACGTTCAGAGACTGAAAGTTCCAAGTCCCGTACTTCTCTCCGAAGCTCGCAATCTACTGCGAATATCACCCTGATATTCCTAAAGATTTTTGACTATCACTTGTGGATTTCTACTCCGCGGGTTGCAGGTTCGAGTCCTGCTGGGATCGCCAATCGCCACGCCAGCGCCATCCTGGCGCCCCGCCACTCGTCCATTTTGAAGCATTGCCGTGAACGACAGGGCGTGCGCACCCGAGCCCGCCCTCGTTTGGCGGGCGCGTAGCCATGGCGTTGGGGGGCTCGGTTGGCGAAACATGAGGCATCCCGGTTTCTGGTCAGAATCCTGCGGTCCCGATTCCGCGACCACAAGACGGAGCTGTCCGAGTTGCAGCGTCACATCCGGCGCGGCGACATCGTCTGCGACATCGGCGCCAACAAGGGCAGTTTTCTCTACTGGCTGGCACGGTGGTCGGCGCCGGGGCGGGTCATCGCCTTCGAGCCCCAGCCGGACCTTGCCGAACGATTGGCGCGGCTCTGCTCCCGGTTCTCGCTCGACAATGTCGTCGTCGAACCGCGCGCCGTCTATTCGTGCTCCAGCAGGAAAACCCTGTTCGTTCCCGAAGGGCATCAGCCCGGAGCTTCGCTGCTCCGGCCCGCCGAGACCTCGAAGGCGATCCAGGTGCAGACGACGTCGCTGGACGACTATCTCCCTGACACCGCAAACGTCTCTGCGATCAAGATCGACGTCGAGGGTGCCGAACTCGACGTACTGCGCGGCGCCGAGCGCACCTTGCGCCGATGCCGGCCGTTGATCGTGGTCGAGTGCGACCGCCGCCTGGCGACGCTCGACAGGGTGAAGGAGACATTCTTGCTCCTGCGGGGTCTCGGCTATCGGGGCCAATTCCTGAGCCGCGGGAGATTGCTTCCGTTGTCTGCCTTCGACCCGGAAATCCATCAGCGCGCCGATGGCGAATGGTTCTGGAAGCGGAAGGACTATTGCAACAACTTCATCTTCAGGAGCGTGCGCGCGCCGACGTCCTGTGACCACGAAGCTTTCCTGGCACCGATCGAAACCACTTCGCCGGGCGCACGAAGTCGTCCTGAAACAGTCCCCCGGCAAGTTGCCCAGCATCACATCGACTGATGGGGGTTACCGATGTCCACGTTGCTGAGCTTTATTTTCGAATCCTATTGCCTGAGCTGCCGGGCGATGTTTCCGGAGCTTGATACCGGTCAGCCGACCGTCGCTGAGTAGCGCGCGCCGAGCGGCCGGACTCTCGACCCGAGGTTCAGCCGCGCGGACCCAGAGGTTCTGCTTTGGCTGTTCGCCTGCGACGCAGGATGCCTCGCGTGCATTAAGCTTTCCTCTTCAGCTTAACGCCGGCTTCCATTTGACGCCGACGCCCTTCGTCCGCCACGTGCTGGGCGATGGAGTTGAACCATGTTCGAACTAGCCATTTTGACTGCAATCTGTTTCATCGCCGCCGTCGCCCTTACGATCATTTACCAGCGGCGCCAGGATGTCCTGTACGGCCCCTACATTACCGATGTCTCGTGGCGGACGGCGCTCCCCGACGACCGCGTCGAAGCGTCGTCATCCTGAGCCTGGACGCACTCCCGGAATGCTCCCGCACAAGCCGTCGCGATCACGCCAGGGAAGAGTGGCGGTGCGCCCGACGCCCGATTTCAGAAGCCGATGCGCCCGCCAGAATCGTTAAGCAGCGCATCGAGCCGGTCCGGGCTCATGCTTTGTCCGCCGGGCATCTCGATGCTGACGCAGGCGGCGCCGAGACGCAGATAGGCATTGGCCGTCAGCAGCGCGTCCTGCGCGCTGCGGCACCTGATGGTGGCGATCGCGCTGGCGCTTTCGGCCCGTACGGTGAAGGACGCTGCGGCCATGAAGGACTGGCTCATCTGTAAGCGGCGGCTGAAATGAAGCCGAAGCTTATTCAGAGGAGCCCGACGGTATCATTGAGGTGGATCAAAGCAGCCAGCCGAAGACTTCGCTAAGCGCCCCCCTCAGCTTCGGTTCAGCGACAGGCTGATGCGGGTGACGATGCCGTCCCAAGCGCGCTCCCAGACCCGGGGGTAGTTGATCAGCACGCAATGCACGTAGCCGCCAACGAAGTTGCAGCGATTGTACCAGACATAGTCGCCCTTGTAGCTCGACACCGCGAAGAATCGCGAGGTGACGCGCTTGTATTGAATATTCGGCGGAGGGTTCTTCCTGGCAAGGAACCGCGCAGGTGACTCCCGCGCGTTATTCGATACCGACTGCACGGTCAGATTGGCGCGGCCGTCGGCAGTCTGGAAGCGTTGGCCGTAGCCCTCGGGTTGGCCCGCCGTGTCGCTGAAGATCGAGACCGGAATGTCGACCGATGTGCCGGTCTCCGGGATCCTATAGGTGTTCCAGCGAACCGATTGGGCCGTCGCGGCGGTGCTCCAGCAGGCGGCGCACGCAAGCACTGCCATCGCCTTGATGATCGGATTCATGTGTGTCGTCCCGAACGGCTTGAGAACGCGATGACGTTGGATCACTTTCGCGGCCGCCCGAAGGCAATGTCCGACATCAACGGCAGGCGAACGCACGACACCCGCCGAAGTTCATGGCTCCCGAGGTCCCGTGCTCGGTCGCTTCCATCATTGAACGCGGGAGGGGGCAAGGTTCCGGGTTGCCGCCGGACCGTCACCAGCCATGAGCTCGTTCGTTCCGGTCTCGGAGGGCTGCTCCAGCCTTCGCAAGAAGGCATCCAGTTGCGGCGCGAGTTGCGAGACGACGAACCTCGAGCCTTCCGGGGTGAAATGGATGGTATCCCAGACGATCGGGGTTTCCGCGTCAATCGTCAGCGGACAACGCCTCTTGCTGCAAATCGTGTCGAGAATGGAAACGTATTGAACGAGCGGATACGCGCGGGCGATCTCTCTCAGACGATCGTCCGCCTCGAACGACGCGTCTTTCGGCACCAGCGAATTGCCGATCGGGACGTGCGTCTGCTCATGGTTGAACAACGTCGAAGCCAAGGGAACTGGAAACTCGATCGAGGGACCGAGCAGCAGGACGGGAACACCCGTTTCCTGAGCGACCGCCAGCAGCGCGTTCAAATAACCGTCGACGCGCCGTGCGGGAGGCCGGCCATAGGTTTCGAGATAGGCGCGCCAATTGCCGGAAAGAATGATGGCGTCAAAGCGGTGCGCCTTGATCTGATCGCGCAGCAGCTGATTGACGTCGTTACAGTTTCGCGAGCTGCTCAGCTTGAGCTCGACGAACGGCGGGCAGCCCCCTGACGTGAGCTGCAGAAGATGGTAGGCATCGGACGACAGGTAGCTGCGCAACGCCCAGGCATAATGCGCGGCAAGGCTGTCGCCGGCGAGCAGAATGTTGCGCTTGTTCGCAGCCGGTTTCAGGCACGCCTCGAAATCGTAGGCCGATGCCGGCTCATCGGGCTGCAAGAAGCAGCTGTGCGCACGATAGAACGGCTCCATCGTCCGGGAATCGTACCGGAGCATTCGTGCCTGTGATTGCGGGAAGCGATCGGCGTAGCCGTCATGCGCGACGCCGTGAACTCCGACCGCGACCATGACGGTGGCAATGCCCGCGATCACCGGGGAGCCACGCACGCCACCCCATACCGTTCGTGCGCGCGCAGGCCGCTCGACGATGACGTAGGACAGATAGGCCAGCAGCAGCGAGCACAGCAGGAGTCCAACCGTAGCTGCCGCCGAGGTCGCCACATCCAGCGGCAGCGCGGCCCTGCCGAGGACGAAAACCGGCCAGTGCCAAAGATAGAGCGAGTAGGACAAACGGCCGAGGAATGCTCCGAGCTCACTGAATGGCAGCCCGGGTCTGCCCTTCTCCTGATTGAACGCGACGATGTAGACCGCAGCACCGACACAGGGGACCAGCGCGTGCAATCCCGGGAAGCGGGTCTCTGCGCGGAAGATGACCACGGCAAGCAGCATGGAGACCATGCCCGCGGCCGCGAAGGCCAGGCGCGTCACGCTTCCAACCGGCGACCATCGATGCAGGAAAAACGCAATGCTTCCGATCAGGAACTCCCAGGCCCGCAGCGGGGCGATGTAGAAGGCGGTCGAGGGCGATTGCTTGATCCAAAGCTCGTCGAGCACACACAGCGCGATCGTTCCGAGGATGACCAGCCCGAGCGACGGCTTCGACGTTGGATCGGGAAACAGCCGGCTCCAGAGCCAAGTCACGACCGGAAATAGGAAGTAGAACTGCTCCTCCACCGACAATGACCAGGTGTGGATGAGAACCTTCCCGATCGTTGGTAGATCGAAATAGCCGGTCTGCGACCAGAAGAAGACGTTCGACGAAAACAGCACCGTGGAGATCGCGCTTCCGAAGAACATTCGGTAGTCGCCTGGAGGCGCCAAGAACCACGCGACCATCCCGGTGACGACGATCATCAAATAGAGCGCCGGAAGCAGCCGCCTCGCCCTCCGTTCGTAGAACTCAATGAAGGAAAACGAATCGGATTGAATGCCCGTCCAAATGAGCCGGGAGATCACATAACCGGAGATGACGAAGAAGATGTCGACGCCGACAAACCCACCGCCAAAGCCCGGCAGCTCGTAATGAAATCCAATGACCGAAATCACGGCTACGGCGCGCAGCCAATTGATGTCCGGCCGGTATTCCAAAACCTTTGTGCGCGTCATGCTGGCAGCCTGGGCGGGCCGTTCGCCCTAACAGGCTACCTGCTGACATGTTCCAAAATGAATTGCAACGTTCAGAAACACACGGAAATACCGTTGTTGGTTGGTGTATCCGAATTGCCGCACCGCCTCAGGAGCCCATCACGCGGGGATGCTGGAGGATAGCGGGCACGGCCGGCGCCCATTCCGCCTGCGGCGTCATCCGCTTCGCATCGGCAGGATTGCCGATCGGTCGCGACATCCCGGTACTGACATGGGGACGGTGATCGAGAGCTCGACAGAGCAGCGAGAACGCGCAGCATCCGTCCAGGCCCACCTTGCGAGCAAGCCAGATCCATGCGCCGCGCTCGCGCGCGCTGCCCAACGCAGCCTTCGACCCGACGGCCGCTCGGGTGTCGGTAACTGCTCAACCTTGGGCCTTCTCTTCTTGCTCAAGCCTAGCAACGCGCCTTCATCACCGAGGGCGGGCATGCCACGCGCGCTTCCTCCATCATGATTCATGAACTGCCCATCATGCTGGCGCCTCAACTGGGCTCGACACGAGACGCCCGTGCGATCCCCGCTCGATGATGGTGGGGCTGTTGTATGATCAGCACACCCGCCAGCGAGATTTCAGCGACCCGCTTCCGTCGTCACCACCCACATGATACCAGTCATGCCAAAGAACCCGGCGAGCGAGTGGCGACATCGCCATAGCCGTTAACACCTCGCCACAAATTGGCCGAGGTCGAGGTGAGCTGCCTCTATACTTAGAATTGCTTTTGCAACCGCATTGGCGCCGTGGCGCGCACGGTGCTCATCGGCACCGGGCCGCACCGGATGAGCACGCTCAAACCGCCTCCCTGAAGGAATTAAGCTTAAAAACGTGCGGCGCCGCGTCTCCGCAACCTGGCAACTTCTTTCAACAGCCAAGACGTGCAACAATACTGCACGCAACTAATATCAACCTCAGATTTAATTTACTGATCATTTACTTTCCGCAACTTTGCCCCAAAAACTGCACGATGCTGGGTTCCTCTTTCACAATTAGAACTCTTCTGGGACTCTACAAAAACCACCTCCCCAGAAACGGGATCTAACAACCTCGGATATACTTTTCATAACTCACTCTCCGTCTTCGTTTCGCGTACAGAGGTCCCACAATGACAACACTCATCAAGGCTCTCCCGACCCATCTCGAAGAGACCCGTATCGACACCGAGAAGCTGCGCACGATCCTGATGCTCTGCGGCGCCACGGCGTTTGGCTTCATCCTCCACGCCACCTACGGTCTCGATCTCAGCTACGCCTTCTTCTGATTTGATCAGTCAACCGGTCGCGGGCTGGCGACTCTTCATTGCCGGACGCGATCGGCGTCGGTCCCGACTCGCGGGGTTATTGAACGGCCCCGCGCGTCGCCTTTTCGAAGCGATACGCGCCACGCGAAGAATATGGCAGATGCCGTCAATCACAGGCTTGATCGTGCTTTTGCACAGCCTGGCCGCGCCGCTCCCACAATTCCGCCGCGACGACGCGACACGCTGGGGGTGTTGAGAATTGCGGTTGCTTGAGGACGAGTAGCGTCATGCGTTCACCAGTATATGATCTCTATCAGATGAAGCAGGATCGCTTGCCGAAAGGAGCGCGTTCGGCATGGCTGAGGACGAGGCCGAATGAGCCGCCCCCCACCGCCGATGACTGGGTCTTCGTCGGCAAGGAACGGCATCCGAGCCGGTGGACGGTCGCAGAGATGAATGAAAAAGGCACCTGCTACCGCGAGATTCCGATCTGGCTATCGAGCCGCCGCAGCATGATGGCTGGATCGGCGGCCGAAAACGGCGCTCAGCCGCCGGCCGCCTGAGATTTCATCGGGGGTCGCGGACAAGGCCGCGATACGCGAGGTTCGTCGGCAGCCTCGCCAGCGCAATGAACGAGGTCGGCGGTCCTAAGCGAGTTGGACGCCGTAATAGTCGTCGACCTTGCGCCCCGCCCCGGCATCCCCCCAGTCCCACTCACGCTCGTCGGAATATTTCGGCGCGCCCCGCAGCTGGTTTTCGGTCACGCCGGTAACGTAGCCGTCGAGTCGCGTGTCGTACTTCAGGGATTGCCAGGGCAACGGGTAGTGATCATTGCCAAGCCCGAGGAAACCGCCGAAGCCCAGGACGGCATACGAGACCCGCCCGCTCAGCTTGTCGATCATCACGCGTTCGATGGTGCCGATCTTGGTGTCGTCGGCGCCATAGACGGCCGTGCCTTCGACCTTGTCGCTTCCAATCAGGTTGCCATATTCGCGTTCATCGAGCATCGATGTCACGTGATCCTCCCGGTGCTAATGGATCGATAACGTTCGGCCGTCACCGGCCGTTCCCAAGGGCCTGAAGGGCTCTCAGTCACTCGCCGACGGATTACTGTCCTGCTCGGGATGACGTGTCGCCTCGCGGGACGGAGCATCGGGAGATGTGGTCCTATGAACCTGCTGCGCACGCTCCTTGTCGGCGGGCTGATCCTCCCCGCGTCCTGTCCTGACGATGCCTTGGCCTTGCTGCGCCATCGGATGGCTCTCCTTGGTTGGTAATCCACGCAGGGCGTCGGATTGGATAGTGCCGACGCCACTCCGATTCGATCGAAAACGACGCGGGCCGCGCCTGTTCGTTCCTCCCTGAGCCAACAGGCCGCAGAGCCGACCAGTGCATCTGGCGCGCGACACGGTGCTTTCAGCGATCCAAATGAAACGTTGGCGGTCTCAGGCCGTTGACCACGTCCCTCGAGAGGAGACACCGCATGGCAGGCGATCGCACAACGTCGATGTCCCGCCGCGAGATGGTCGGAGGCACCGCAACACTTGCGGCCGCATCGCTGACCTCGGCAACAGCGAAAGGACGCGAGACGATGGCCGCAAATTCAACCCCGCCCGAACCGCTCGTGGACCCCAAGGACAAATATCCGAAGCCGCCGTTCGAACACCAGTCGCAGCCCTGGCCGGGTCTTGCGAGCAAGATGTCGCCGCGGCCGGATCACGGTGAAGCCAGCTACAAGGGTTCCGGGCGTCTCGCCAGGCGCAAGGCGCTGATCACTGGAGGCGATTCCGGTATGGGACGCGCGGCCGCCATCGCCTACGCGCGGGAAGGAGCCGACGTCGCGATCAACTACTACCCGACCGAGGAGCCGGATGCGCAGGAGGTCATCGCATTGATCGAGGCCGAGGGGCGAAAGGCCGTCGCCATCCCCGGCGATCTGCGCGAAGAGGAGTTCTGCCGGCGCCTGGTGCAACAGGCCGTCGAAGCGCTGGGCGGACTCGACATCGTCGTCAACAACGCCGCGCGGCAGCAGGCACGCCAATCGATCCTGGATGTCTCGTCCGAAGATTTCGACGCGACGATGAAAACCAATATCTATGCCCCGTTCTGGATCATCAAGGCCGCCCTGCCCCATCTGAAGCCGGGATCGGTCATCATCGGCACTTCGTCCGAGCAGGCCTACGATCCCTCTCCCGACCTCTATGACTACGCGCAGACCAAGGCGGCGACCATGAACTACGTGAAGTCCCTGGCCAAACAGCTCGGGCCGAAGGGCATTCGCGTGAACGCCGTCGCTCCCGGGCCGATCTGGACGCCCCTTCAGGTCTCAGGCGGGGCCACTATGGAGAAGCTCGAAAAATTTGGTGGTCAGACTCCACTCGGTCGTCCTGGCCAGCCGGTGGAGCTTGGATCGATCTACGTCCAGTTGGCCGCTGCGGACGCGAGCTACGCCAACGGGCAGGTCTATGGATCTTCGGGAGGGTCCGGGCAGCCCTGAAGCCGCCCGCCTCGCTCAAATGCGGGTGACAGGCTGCGGAAGCGAATACGCTTCCGTATGCACCTGACGGATCGTTGTGAACGCAGCGACAGCCGACGCCAAGCTGAACGCAGTCAGTAGGGCAATGAGAATCGTTCGTGGGGTCATCGGACGCTCCTGCATTCCAATTGGTTACTCGTGCCGCGCAGCCTTCGGCTCGCCGAGCGGCGCAATCTCGCCGTCGAGCCAGTCCTGCTGGAGGGCGAGCGCATTCCAGCCCTGGGCCATGCGCCGATAGCGCCGGAAGGCCGGCTCTTCCTGCGTGCGCTCCGCAAGCTGGAGGCAGTTGTCCGCGTTCTCTCTGAAAAGATCTGATTGTTTCATACAAATTTAGCTGGTGGGCGCCGCGCGCCGATGCAATCGTGTTACACGATATTAATGATCATGGAACTGTCGGCAGTTCTCTATCGAAAGCGGGGAGCAGTACGTTCTGTTCCAAGTTGCAAGATGGTCGTGAGACCGAGCATCACAACGCTCTGCCGTGGTTTGCTGACTCTCTGACCTCTTCCCCTTCGGGATCGCGGCGCAGCCCTGGACTGCATTGTCATCCCGCGCTCCGAACAACGAGGTCCCCGCTGCACCCGCTACTTGCTGCGCTGCGGTCGGAGCGTTGCGGAACTGGCGGGCGCATCGCCCGTCGCTCCCGGGCCGCGGGACTTGGCGGTGGACGACCATGAAGGCGGCCACGACACTGAGTTGAGAATCGTGCTTCTCGTAACCCCTCGGCACGACCAGCGAAGGCTAATCTCTGGCTTGGTTCCGGAAAGGGATGGCTCATCCTCGCAAGAGAGAAAAAGAATTCTGGAACGTTCCGCCTGGAGTGGAGTTGAGCCATTTGTGCCGGCAAATGCCGGTTCCATCAGCCGGAGAAATCGGCCTCCCGGCTTGATTTGATTAGTTGCCGCGGCTTCTATGCCGCCCGTCATAAGTGTCTCAGATTCTTGATGGTAGACGATTCTGACTTGGGGGAACTTGATGAGCGATGATGCTGCTGCCGGTGCGATGCCCATGCGCCAGGGGTTCGGTCGCCACGGCAACGGAGCCGAGGCGGCCGATGCCAGCCAGGATCTGCTCCGCGTCCTCCAGGCCATGCGTTCCGGAGATTTCTCCGTGCGCATGAGCGGCGACTATCTCGGCATCGACGGCAAAATCGCTGACACGTTCAACGAGATCATTGCAGCCAACGAGCGGATGGCGCAGCAGCTCGAGCGCGTCGGCCAGGTCGTGGGACGCGAGGGAAAGACGCGCCAGCGCGTGCGGTTCGGCATCGCCAGCGGCTCCTGGGCGGATATGGAGAGCTCGATCAACACGTTGATCGACGATCTTCTATGGCCCACGCGCGAGGTGACTCGCGCGGTCGCCGCCGTGGCCCAAGGCGACCTCCTGCAGACCGTGAAGCTGGATGTCGATGGCCGGCCTCTGGGCGGCGAGTTCCTGCAGTCGGCGACCATCGTCAATACGATGATCAAGCAGCTCAGCGTCTTCACGTCCGAAGTGACCCGCGTGGCGCGCGAGGTCGGCACCGAGGGCAAGCTCGGCGGACAGGCCCAGGTTCCCGAAGTCACGGGCGTCTGGAAGGACCTGACCGAGAGCGTCAACTCGATGGCCAACAACCTCACCGGCCAGGTCCGCAATATCGCGGAGGTGACGATCGCGGTTGCCAATGGCGACCTGTCGAAGAAGATCACGGTCGACGTGCGTGGTGAAATTCTGCAGTTGAAGGAGGCGATCAACACGATGGTCGACCAGCTGCGCTCGTTCGCGTCGGAGGTGACGCGCGTGGCCCGCGAGGTCGGCACCGACGGCAAGCTCGGCGGTCAGGCCATCGTTCCCGGCGTTGCCGGCACCTGGAAGGACCTCACCGACTCCGTCAACGCGATGTGCGGCAACCTCACCGCTCAGGTCCGCAACATCGCCAACGTCACCACTGCGGTCGCCCGCGGTGACCTGTCACGCAAGATCACGGTCGATGTGCGCGGTGAGATCCTGGAGCTGAAGGACACCATCAACACGATGGTCGACCAGCTCAACGCCTTCGCATCCGAGGTGACGCGCGTGGCGCGCGAGGTCGGCACCGAGGGCAAGCTCGGCGGCCAGGCGCAGGTGCCGGGCGTTGCCGGCACCTGGAAGGATCTCACCGACAACGTGAACTTCATGGCGTCGAACCTGACGGCACAGGTCCGCAACATCGCCGACGTCGCGACCGCCATCGCCAGCGGCGATCTATCAAAGAAGATCACGGTCAACGTCTCCGGCGAGATCCTTCAGTTGAAGGAGACGCTGAACACGATGGTCGACCAGCTCAATGCGTTCGCCGGCGAGGTCACGCGCGTGGCGCGCGAGGTGGGCACCGACGGTCGGCTCGGCGGCCAGGCCAACGTGCTCGGCGTTGCCGGCACCTGGAAGGATCTCACCGAGAGCGTCAACTCGATGGCGTCGAACCTGACGGCGCAGGTCCGCAACATCGCCGAGGTGACGACCGCCGTCGCCAACGGCGACCTGTCGAAGAAGATCACCGTCGACGTGCGCGGCGAGATCCTGGAGCTGAAGGACACCATCAACACGATGGTCGACCAGCTCAACGCGTTCGCCGGCGAGGTGACCCGCGTCGCCCGCGAGGTCGGCACCGAGGGCAAGCTCGGCGGCCAGGCCATGGTGCGCGGCGTCGCGGGCACCTGGAAGGACCTGACCGACAGCGTCAACTCGATGGCCTCGAACCTGACCGGCCAGGTCCGCAACATCGCGGAGGTCGCCACCGCCGTCGCCAAGGGCGACCTGTCGAAGAAGATCACGGTCAACGTCTCCGGCGAGATCCTTCAGCTGAAGGAGACGCTGAACACGATGGTCGACCAGCTCAACGCCTTCGCCGGTGAGGTGACGCGCGTGGCGCGCGAGGTCGGCACCGACGGCAAGCTCGGCGGCCAGGCCGAGGTGCCCGGTGTGGCCGGCACATGGAAGGACCTCACCGACAGCGTCAACTCGATGGCCGGCAATCTGACGGCGCAGGTGCGCAACATCGCCGAGGTGGCGACGGCCATCGCCGGCGGCGACCTGTCGCGCAAGATCACGGTCGACGTGCGCGGCGAGATCCTGAGTCTCAAAGAGACGCTGAACACGATGGTCGATCAGCTCAACCGTTTCGCGGGCGAGGTGACGCGCGTCGCCCGCGAGGTCGGCACCGAGGGCCGGCTCGGCGGCCAGGCCAACGTGCCCGGAGTCGCCGGCACCTGGAAGGATCTCACCGACAGCGTCAACTCGATGGCCGGCAATCTGACGGCGCAGGTCCGCAACATCGCCGAGGTGACCACGGCGGTGGCGCGCGGCGACCTGTCGCGCAAGATCACCGTCGATGTGAAGGGCGAGATCCTGGAGCTGAAGAATACCATCAACACCATGGTCGATCAGCTCAACGCCTTCGCATCGGAGGTGACGCGCGTGGCGCGCGAGGTCGGCACCGAAGGCAAGCTGGGCGGCCAGGCCGAGGTGCCCGAAGTCGCAGGTACCTGGAAGGACCTCACCGACAGCGTCAACTTCATGGCCTCGAACCTGACCGCGCAGGTCCGCAACATCGCCGAGGTCGCGACCGCGATCGCCGGGGGCGACCTGTCGAAGAAGATCACGGTCGACGTGCGCGGCGAGATCCTGCTGCTCAAGGACACCCTGAACACGATGGTGGAGCAGTTGCGCTCGTTCGCGGCCGAAGTGACGCGGGTCGCGCGCGAGGTCGGCACCGAGGGCCGGTTGGGCGGCCAGGCCGTTGTGCCCGGCGTCGGCGGCACCTGGAAGGATTTGACCGACAACGTCAACCTGCTCGCGGCCAATCTGACCACGCAGGTCCGAAACATCGCCGAGGTGACCACGGCAGTGGCGCGCGGCGACCTGTCGCGCAAGATCACCGTCGACGTGAAGGGCGAGATCCTGGAGCTGAAGAACACCATCAACACCATGGTCGATCAGCTCAACGCCTTCGCCGGCGAGGTGACGCGCGTGGCACGCGAGGTCGGCACCGAAGGCAAGCTCGGCGGACAGGCGCAGGTGCCGGGCGTTGCCGGCACCTGGAAGGACCTCACCGATACCGTGAACTTCATGGCCGCGAACCTGACCGAGCAGGTCCGCGGCATCGTCAAGGTCGTGACCGCCGTCGCCAACGGCGATCTCAAGCAGAATCTCACGGTCAAATCGAAGGGCGAGGTCGCAGCGCTCGCCGATACCATCAACAACATGACGGAGACGCTGGCGACCTTCGCCGACCAGGTGACGAGCGTGGCCCGCGAGGTCGGCGTCGAGGGCCGGCTCGGCGGCCAGGCCAACGTGCCCGGCGCGGCCGGCACGTGGAAGGACCTGACCGGCAACGTCAACTTGCTCGCGGCCAACCTGACGTCCCAGGTGCGCGCCATCGCCGAGGTCGCGACCGCCGTGACCAAGGGCGATCTCACCCGCTCCATCCAGGTCGATGCCCGCGGCGAGGTGGCCGAGCTCAAAGACAACATCAATACGATGATCACCAATCTGAGGCTCACCACCGACCTCAACACCGAGCAGGACTGGCTCAAGACGAACCTCGCCAAGTTCACCAACATGCTGCAGGGCCAGCGCGACCTGACCACCGTCGGCCGCCTGCTGCTGACCGAGCTGACGCCACTGGTGAACGCTCACCGCGGTGTGATCTACCAGGTCGAGACCGAGTCCGCGCCGCAGCTGCGCCTGCTCGCCTCATACGCCGATGACGGCATCTATCCTCACCGGACGCACGTCCAGTTCGGTGAGGGGCTGATCGGGCAATGCGCGATCGACAAACGCCAGCGGCTGGTCTCGGAGATCCCATCCGACGTCATCCCCGTGGGCTCCGCCCTGCTCCGCGCCGTCCCTAAGAACCTCGTGGTGCTGCCGGTGTTGTTCGAGAACCAGGTCAAGGCGGTGATCGAGCTGGCGTCGCTCAGTCCGTTCACGACGTCGCAGATGACGTTCCTCGAGCAGCTCACCGACTCCATCGGCATCGTGCTCAATTCGATCGAAGCCACGATGCAGACCGAGGGACTGCTGAAGCAGTCGCAGCAGCTCGCCGCGGAGCTTCAGACCCAGCAGCGCGAGCTGCAACAGACCAACGAGCAGCTCGAGCAGAAGGCGCAACAGCTCGCCGAGCGCAACGTCGAGGTCGAGCGCAAGAACCAGGAAATCGAGCAGGCCCGCCGCGCGCTCGAGGAAAAGGCGACCGAGCTCGCGCTGACATCCAAGTACAAGTCCGAGTTCCTCGCCAACATGTCGCACGAGCTGCGCACGCCGCTCAACAGCATCCTGATCCTCGGCCAGCAGCTGACCGAGAATCCGGACGGCAATCTCACGCTCAAGCAGGTCGAGTTCGCCCGCACCATCCATGGCGCCGGCACCGATCTGCTCAATCTGATCAGCGACATCCTCGATCTCTCGAAGATCGAGTCCGGCACCGTGACGGTCGACGCCGAGGAGATCCTCACCACCAACCTCCTGGAGACCGTGGGGCGTCCGTTCCGCCACGAGGCGGAAAATCGCCTGCTCGCCTTCAACATCGACGTCGACCCGAACCTTGCGCGTAGCATCGTCACGGATTCCAAGCGCTTGCAGCAGGTGCTGAAGAATCTGCTCTCGAACGCCTTCAAGTTCACCGCCGAAGGAGGGGTGCGCTTGAAGGTGTCTGCGGCGCTCGGCGGATGGAGCGCAGAACATCCGGTGCTCAATACGGCACCGGCCGTGATCGCGTTCGAAGTCTCGGACACCGGCATCGGCATTCCGCAAGACAAGCAGAAGCTGATCTTCGAGGCGTTCCAGCAGGCGGATGCCGGCACGAGCCGCAAATATGGTGGCACTGGTCTCGGGCTCGCGATCAGCCGCGAGCTCGCCAACCTCCTGGGCGGCGAGATCCACCTCAAGAGCGCCCCCGGCAAGGGCAGCACCTTCACGCTGTATCTGCCGCTCAAATATTCAGGTCCCGCAACGGCGCCGCGCGTCAGTCCGGCATCGCCCGTTCCCTACGTTCAACCTCCAGCCCTACAGCAAGCGGCCGCGCCAGAGCGCGGGATCGAGCCCCCGCCGGACGATCGTCTCGATCTCGAACCCGGCGATACGATCCTGCTCGTGGTCGAGGACGATCCACACTACGCGCGCGTCCTGATCGACCTCGCGCGCGACAGGGGCTTCAAGGTCCTGACCGCCAGCCGCGGCGCCGAGGCGCTGGATCTCGCCAAACAGTATCAACCGGCCGCGATCTCTCTCGACGTCTTCCTGCCGGACATGCTCGGCTGGACCGTTCTGAGCCAGCTCAAGCATAATCCGCTGACGCGGCACATCCCGGTGCAGATCATCACGCTCGACGAAGACCGCCAGCACGCTTTGGCGCGTGGGGCCTTCTCCTTCGTCAGCAAGCCCACGACAACGGAAGGCGTCAGCGCGGCCCTGTCGCAGATCAAGGAATACGCGAAGCCGCGACGCAAGCGGCTGCTGATCGTGGAGGACAACGCGGCCGAGCAGCTCAGCATCCGCCAGCTGTTGGATCACGACGACATCGAGATCATCGCGGCGGATACGGGAGCTGCGGCGCTCGAGACGCTGCGCAGCGCACCGTGCGACTGCGTGGTTCTCGATCTGCGGCTGCCCGACATGAGCGGGTTCGACGTGCTCGATCAATTGCGCTCCGACGAGTTCTTGTCGAGCGTTCCGGTGGTCGTCTTCACCGGGCGGGAATTGTCGGCCGAAGAGGATGCGGAACTGCATACGATGGCGCGGAGCATCGTCGTCAAGGGCGTGGAATCGCCGGAGCGGCTGCTCGACGAGACGTCGTTGTTCCTTCACCGCGTGATTACGGAACTGCCGCTCGAGAAGCAGCGCATGCTCGAGAAGCTGAACAGTTCCGACGAGGATCTGATCGGCAAGACGGTGCTGCTGGTCGACGACGACGCCCGCAACATCTTTGCTCTTTCCAGCGTGCTGGAACGCCGCGGCATGAAAGTGCTGACGGCCACCACCGGCAGCGAAGCGATCGACCTGGTGCAGAGCAATCCCGCGATCGCGATCGTCCTCATGGACATCATGATGCCGCAGATGGATGGTTATCAGACGATCGGCGTCATTAGGCAAAACCCCGCCTTCGTCCGGCTCCCCATCATCGCGTTGACCGCGAAAGCCATGAAGGGAGACCGCGAAAAGTGTCTCGAAGCTGGCGCCTCCGATTATCTGGCAAAACCCGTCAACACCGAGCAGCTGCTTCTTGCGATCCGCATGTGGCTGCACCGCTGAACGGCTCATCATGATGGAACATGCGAAGGTCAACATCCTCTTGGTCGACGATCAGCCGGCGAAGCTGCTGGCCTACGAGGTCATCCTGAAGGAACTCGGCGAAAACCTCGTAGTCGCCACGTCTGGTCGCGAGGCGCTCGAAATTCTGCTGAAGAACGAGATCGCGGTGATTCTCGTCGACGTCTGCATGCCTGAGCTCGACGGCTTCGAGCTGGCGCAAATGATCCGTGAGCATCCGAGGTTCCAGAAGATTGCGATCATCTTTATCTCCGCCATCCAGGTGAGCGACTTCGATCGCCTTCGTGGCTATGAGATGGGCGCCGTCGACTACGTGCCGGTTCCTGTCGTGCCGGAGGTGCTGCGCGCCAAAATCAAGGTTTTTGCCGAGCTCTATCGCAAGACACGCGAGCTGGAACATCTGAACCTTGAGCTGGAGGACCGGGTACGGGCCCGCACCGCCGAGCTTGAGCGATCGACAGCAAAGCTCGTCGAGAGCGAGCAGCGTCGGAGCATGGCGATCGCGGCCGGCAGGATGGGCTCGTGGGACTGGGACGGTGTCAATGGCGACTGGATGTGGGACGAGGGGCAGTACCGCATCTTCGGCGTCACGCCGCAGAACTTCGAGCTGAACACCGTGAACATCATGGCGCTGCTGCACCGGGAGGATGCCGAGCGCGCCCGCCAGGTGGTCACGGAATTCAGCCGTGGCGCGACGTCGTATGAGGCTGAGTTCCGGATCCACCGGCCCGATGGCGAAGAGCGGTGGTGCGTGGGAACGGCCGCGGCGACCACCGACAGGACCGGCCGCGTGGTCCGCGTCAGCGGGGTCACGATCGACATCACCGAGCGCAAGCGCGCCGAGGAACGCCAGAACCTGCTGACCCGCGAGGTCGATCATCGTGCCAAGAATGCGCTGACCTTGGCTCAGTCGATCGTTCGCCTGACCAAAGCCGACAGCGTGAAGACCTATGTCAACGCGGTAGAGGGGCGCATCAGCGCACTGGCCCGCGTTCACACCATCCTCTCGCTATCAAGCTGGGAAGGTGCGAAAATAGGTAGGTTGGTGGCCGAGGAGCTCGCGCCCTATGCAACCGGCGGCCAGGTCGCCTTTGACGGCGTCGATCTGCAACTTGAGCCTGCGACCGCGCAGACGCTGGCGCTGGCGCTGCACGAGCTGGTGACAAACTCGGCCAAATACGGCGCGCTGTCGGTCCGCTCCGGGCATCTCTCGGTCAAATGGAGCATCGAGGATGAGCGCCTGGATCTGATCTGGATTGAAACCGGCGGTCCCTTGGTGCGCGCGCCGACCTCGCGCGGCTTCGGCACGCGCAGCCTGATGGCCAGTGTGGAAAGCCAGCTCGGTGGGCGCGCCTCGTTCGACTGGCGTCCCGAGGGATTGGTGTGCCGGCTGGTCGTCCCGCTCCGCCCCGGCGCGACCCCGCCGGAGATCACGAGCCCTTGCGCGACGGCGGCGCCGGGCGACGCACGACAACGGGCTGCGGGCTGACCGCTCCGGATAGCTCAGGCCATGTCGCGCGAGATCCGGACCGGGATCGACTTGGCGGCGGGCACCTTGCTCCCTTCCGCGTAGTGCCATAGCGGAATCAATCCGTTGCATTCGGGGTAGTAGGCCGCCACGCTGTAGCGCGGAATGTCGAACGCCACTGCCTGGAGCCCGCCCAGCGAGCGCTCCACGCCGTCATCGGCCTCGGTCGAGAGCCGAACCGGCTCGCCCTGCTTGATGCCCAGATCAGCCATGTCGCTCGCGTTCATGAAGACGATCTGACGGCCACCGGTGACGCCGCGAAACCGGTCGTCCTCGTTGTAGATGGTGGTGTTGAACTGGCCGTCGGCGCGCAAGGTCATCAGCTGGTACACGCCATTGCCTTCCTCCGGCGGATTGAGCGCCGCCTTGGGCACGGTGAAGTTCGCCTTGCCGGTCGGCGTCTTCCATTTGCGTTCGCGGGCACCAAGCGGCCGCGGAAAGCCGCCGGGCTCAAACAGGCGCTTGTTGAAGTCTTTGAACTGCTCGGGATAGGTCCGCTCGATCGCGTCTCTGACGCGCGCGTAGTCGCCCACCCAGGCATCCCAATCGACGCGCGGATTTGGCTTCAGGGTGGCCTTGGCGAGACCGGCGACAATGGCTGGTTCCGACAACAGGGTCTCTGCGACGGGTTGGCGCTGCCCGCGCGAGCCGTGAATGCAGGTGGTGGAGTCCTCCATCGAGACCGCCTGATCTCCGCCTGCCTGCCGGTCGATTTCGATGCGGCCGAGGCACGGCAGCAGATACGTCACCTCGCCTGGCACGATGTGGCTGCGATTGAGCTTGGTTGCGATCTGCACCGACAGCCGCAGCTTCGACCACGCCGGCTCCATCAGCGAGCGTTCAGGGACGGCGCGCAGGAAGTTGCCGCCGAGACTGACGAAGCCCTTCACGTCGCCCTTGATGATGCCTTGGCAGGCATCGACCGTGCTGAGACCGTCCCAACGCGGCGGCTCGAACGAATAGAGCTCGGCAAGCTTGTCGAGCGGCACCAACTTGGTCTTCTCGGAGATGCCGACGGTGCGTTGCCCCTGAACGTTGGAATGGCCACGAACCGGCGAGATGCCGGCCCCCGGCTTTCCGATGTTGCCGCGTAACAGCAGCAGGTTGACAATCATCTTCGCGGTTTCGACGCCATGCCGATGCTGGGTTATTCCCATCCCATAATTGGCGATCACGGCGTGCGAGCCTGCGTAGACCTTGGCAGCCTCCAGAATGGCGCCGCGCGTGAGGCCGGAGGAGCGTTCGATATCGCTCCACGACGCCTGCCGGCAGCAGGTTGCGAAAGCTTCGAAGCCGGACGTGTGCCGCTCGATGAAGGCGACATCGAGCACGGGCGGGCTCTTGGTCGCGACCGCGGCATCATCCGCCTCGATCACGGCCTTGCACAATCCGAGTAGTGCCGCACCATCGCCGCCAATGCGCAGCTGATGATACTGCGTGCTGATCCGCGTTCCCCCCGTCAGCACCATTTGAATGGGATTTTGCGGATTAGTGAAGCGCTCCAGCCCACGCTCCCGCAGCGGATTGAACGTGATGATGGGCACGCCGCGTTGTGCCGCCTTCTGCAACGGATGCAGCATGCGCGGCGAGTTGGTGGTCGTGTTCTGGCCGAAGAAGAAGAAGCAATCCGCCTTGTCGAAATCCTCAAGGAGCACCGTACCGACGGGGACGCCAATCACCTCCGGCAGAGCAACTGATGTGGATTCGTGGCACATGTTGGAGCTGTCGGGAAAATTGTTGGTGCCGTACATGCGGCCGAAAAGCTGATACATGTAGCTCGTCTCGAGCGAGGCCCGGCCCGACGTGTACATGACGACCGAGCGTGGATCGAGCCTGTTCAACTCCGCCCCGATGTCGCGAAGGGCCTCGTCCCAGCTCACGGCAACATAGCGATCCGCCGCAGCGTCATAGCGCATCGGATGAGCAAGACGCCCCTGCTCTTCGAGCTGATGATCCGACCAGGATCGCAATTCTGTCAGACTGTGCCGAGCAAAGAACTCCGGTCCGACTGTCTTGCCGGTGATTTCCCACGCGGTCGCCTTGGCGCCATTCTCGCAGAATTCGAACGGGTGCGGCTTTGCCGGCTTGGCCCAGGAGCAGCTGACGCACATGAAGCCGCCTGGCTTGTTCTGTTTCAACAGGATCTCGCTGCCAAGCAGGGTCACCTCCTCCTGCGTCAGGATGCTGGCGACCGCGTGCACCGAACCCCATCCGCCGGCCGGAGCCCTGTAGTCCTGGATTTTTGCTTTCTCGCTCACGACGCTCTCCGCGGCCTGTTCAAAAGCGGCAAACCCGGGATGAGCAGCGAAGTTCCGATTCCTCACTGAACGTTGCGAGGCTATCGTCGAAGTCCCGCGGGCGAAGGTCCGCGCTAGGAATTGGGAACGACCCGGCCCGCCGCGAGTCATTTCCATGCCTCTGGCGGCGTTCCCCCATCTCGCTGGAGGCACTCCGTGTGGACTGCGGCCCAGCGTTCGACCCCTCGGGCGCTGGGCCCGTCCCACTGAGGTAGCCGGGTTTTCTCCCGGCTTCCGATCTCAGCATCAAGCCGCGCTGCGCTTGAGATGGCGGCCTTCCTTGACCTCTTCGATGATCTTGGCGCTGAAGGCTTCCAGATCTCCGGGATTGCGCGAAGTGATCACGCCCTGATCGACCACGACCTCCGCGTCCTGCCAATGCGCGCCGGCATTGGCAACGTCCGTCTTGATCGATTTGTAGGACGTCATCTTTCGCCCCTTGGCAATTCCGGTCTCGATCAGGAGCCACGGCGCATGACAGACCGCCGCAACGATCTTCTTGGCTTCAAAGATCTCCTTGATGAACCGCAGCGCCTTCGGCTCGAGCCGCAGCAGATCCGGATTGATCTGACCGCCCGGCAGCACGACGGCGTCGTAGTCCGAAGCAGACGCCTGGTCCAACGTCTTGTCGACCTTGACGGTCCGTCCCCAGTCCTTCTCATCCCAGCCCTTGATCTCGCCCGGCGCGAGCGAGATGATCTCGACGGTCGCGCCCGCCTGCTTGAGACGATCGCGCGGCACTTCGAGCTCGGATTGCTCGAACCCGTTGGTTGCGAGGATCGCGATCTTCTTTCCCTTGATATCCATTGGAGTCTCCTGGCCATTCGACACCGCCGGCAACCTCGCGCTGGCCTCCATGTTCCGCCTGGCAGGCCGGGCGGATCGTCACAACTGGTCGATCGAGTCAGCGCTCGCCTGGGTGGAACCAGCCTGCCTATGGCGCCGTTTGTTTGGACGTCCCTGCCTTGAATGGATGGGCGGCGTCGAGCGGCACGGCATCGCTGCATCGGCGGATCGCAATCTGGAGGCGCTCGTGCCCTACGCATTGTTTGAGAATGACGAACAGATGACCCGCCCGTTTCGCACCGAGCGCGAGGTCTGGGAGGCCGCGGAACAGGCCGATCTCATCACGCTCGGCACGCATGGCGAGAAAATCCTCGACAACAATTTCGAGATCAAATCATGCGAGGCCACACCGGAAGAGCTTACCGCCGCGCCGCCGGACATCGTATTGCCCGAAGCTCACACGCCCGATGCTGATCGAGGGAGCCGGACTACCGACCAATCTTTCTCCTCACCGGCCAAATTGAAGATGCGGACGTCCTCATGACCCGGCGCAGGTTGGCCTTTGCGGCTCAGGTGTTCGTCGGCC
This sequence comes from Bradyrhizobium sp. SZCCHNRI2009, assembly GCF_032485115.1. Classification (NCBI taxonomy): domain Bacteria; kingdom Pseudomonadati; phylum Pseudomonadota; class Alphaproteobacteria; order Hyphomicrobiales; family Nitrobacteraceae; genus Bradyrhizobium; species Bradyrhizobium sp. SZCCHNRI2009. The sequence continues at coordinate 877,264 of NZ_JAUEUH010000002.1, read as the reverse complement.
ATGTCGGTTCCTGGCCTGATCATCGGACTACGGACGAGCGGCGGATCGCTCGGCCTTACCGCCAGCGTCTCATGCGCGCCGGGCGCCGCGCTGCTTGCGAGGCAGTCGGCTCGCTTCCTCCAGCTTGAGCCGCTCTCGCTGTTGCCGCAGCCGGTCAAGCGTCTCCAACATGTGGTGCAAAAGCACTTCGGCGGCCGCCGTCGAGGCCCGAGCTCGCCGTAGCTGCACGATTTCACGGCGCTGCCGCCCGACCCGGAGACGCATACGGTCGATTTCGGCTCGAACCACACATAGATCGCGCATGAAGCACCCGAGCAAGAGTAGGATCGCACAATAGAACAAAATAGGAACACATTGCAAGCTTTCCCGTTGAAGCCGGGCAACAACGGGAGATCCCCATGGCCGAACAGCTGCAGAAAGATCCCGAGGACTGGGTTTCCGGAGCCGATCCGATGACGGATGCCCAAGCTTCCTACTTGAGAACGCTCAGCGAGCAGGCTGGCCGATCCGATCCCACGCGAGCGGAGATGACGAAGGCTGAAGCGTCAGAACTGATTGATGAGATGAGACGCGCCGCAGGGTTGGATTGAACCGGCATATTCGACTCACCAGGACGATGGGAAGGCAGATCGGTACTCCAATGTTGGCGACGCCGGTCCGAAGCTGTCGCGAATCAGAAATCGGTCGTTTAGTCTCCGCGGCATTTCGCGGGAGTCCACCATGGTTGCGGACAGTGACAGCAAGGTTGCCTGGCATCGCGCCCAGCTCAAAAAGAATCGCGCGACCTTGAAACAGATCGAGACGGCGCGGTTCACGGTGGGCGAGAGCGCCGATGCGAAGGCGCTTGAACAGACCAAGCGGCAGGTTGCGGAACTCCAGGTCAAGATCCGCGAATCCGAGCACCTCATCGCTCAGCACGACAAGCAGACGCGACGCCCGCTGGCGACCGACCTGCGAAGCCTCTCGAATGTCGCTTGGCGCAACTGGACCGGCAATGGCCCGCGCTGAGGGCTCGCTGCCATTCAGTCCACGATCTTCTGATGCACGCCTCCAGGTTCTTGCAGAACCGTAGACACATTCGACGGCTGTGATTTGTCAACCGTCGGCGCCCATCGCTTCAGCCGTTCATCGCTCCTGCTGATTGCATCGAGGTCGATGCGTCCTTCCGCCAGAGCCTCCTTGGCGCAGGCGAGCGCGCGGTGGAACTGGGTGCCGTCATAGGCCACCAGCAACAGATCGGCGCCGCCGTTGAGAGCCTCCACGACAGCTTTGCAGAGATCGCGGCCGTAGATCGCCCCCATCACGAGATCATCCGTCACGATCACGCCCTGATAGTTCCAGCGGCCGCGAATGAGTCCCTCGAGCACGGCTTTGGAATGTGAGGCAGGCCGCTCTGGATCGATCGCATCGACCGTCACGTGACCGACCATCATCGCCGCGTGCGAGCCCTGCAGCACCTGTCGGAACGGCCGCCAATCCGACCGTTCCAAGACATCTGCCGGCGTGCCGAGCTGTGCCGAGAAATGATGCGTATCGGCTGCGACGCGCCCCAGACCAGGGAAATGCTTGACGGCCGCGCGGACACCGCTTGCTTCCAGGCCACGGACGTAAGCGAGCGCAATGTCGCCAACCACCGCGGGATCGTTGGAGATCGCGCGGCGGCCGATCAAGGTGTGAAAGTCCAGTCGGTTGCGTGTCCAGCTCGGGCGAAGGTCGACGACCGGAGCCAAATTGAAGGTGATGCCGGCAGCCGCGAGAGCCTCACCCTGGGCGCGCCCCATCGCGAACGCATCCTGCGCGCGCCGCGAGGCCGGCAGATCGGCCAGCGTTGCGAGGCCGGGCATGTTCGGCAGGGTCGGAGACAGGTGTGCGACGGCGCCTCCCTCCTGATCCGCCGCAACCAGCAGAGGCGGCAGCCCGGCACTCCGGCGCGCGTCCTGCAATCGCGCCATCTCGGCGCGCAGCTGAGGCTCGGTCCGGCCGCGGATGTTGTGGTGTGTCACATAGACGCCCGCGATCAACCCCTGCCGGGCCAACGCGGCTGCGTCATCGACGGCCGTGTAACCGACGATGAAATGCCGGCCGAGCAGATGCGCCACGTCGGGGGGCGTCCGGAACGTCTCGTACTTGCGCCAGGCAAACATGAACTGCGTCGACGTCAGCATGATCAGCGGAACGCACCATGCTACGACCAGAGCGCGTCCGGCGGGCCCCCGCCGCCACCGACCGCCGAGCATCAGCAGCAGCGGAACGGCAAGCCCGATGAGGAGCAGGGCTGCGTGGCCGCTGCCCCGCAGCCGAACCAGATAGGGCTCGTTGCTGTTCAGCGTGACGAAAATGAAGAGCAGAGCGAGGATCCAGAGAACCGCGGTCCTGATAAGTCCGAGCATGTGTGCAGCCGATCATCCGAGGGGAAAGACGGCCATTGCCGTAACAACCACGTTTTCCCTGCGCCAGATGTGGAATCGCGTCTGCACGAAATCTGCAAACAAATCCTGAAATGCTGCAGATCCCCTCGTGAGCTGCTGCATGGGCAGGCGTCATGCTTGGCTCATCGGCTTGTGCCTCCCGGCCCGAACGATGACCCAAACCAAGGATTCCTCCATGACGACTCTCGCCGAGCCGACGGCTGCGCCCGTCGCGCCCGATTCCATGTGGCTCAAATTCGCCATCACTGCCGGCCTCGTCGGCCTCGCCGACACGCTGCTTTACAACGGCCGGCCGATCGGCCTGGCATTCCCGCTGTTTTTCGCCGCGCTCGCCGCAGCGAGCATTCTCGCCAATCTTGCCAAGACCGATCGAAACCGTCTGGTCGGAGCTGCAGTTCTCTTCGTTGCCGGCCTGGCTCCCGCCATCGAGGAGCTGAACCTGCTTTCTTTTCCTGTCCTGCTGCTCACGACGCTGTCGGCTATCACGCTGGCGACCAACCGATCCGCGCGCGGCTTCCGGCTTCCGCTGACCGCCGCGCGGCAGTTGCTCCTGATCGGGCCGTTTCGACTGATACCTGATGCGATCGTGACGCTGCGCACGAACATGATCACGCGAACTCTCGTTGTCTGGAGCATCCCGCTGGCACTCGGCTGCGTGTTCTTGGCTCTGTTCGCAGCAGCCAATCCGGTCATTGAGCGGTGGTTCGCCGTCCTCAGTCCCGAGCGCGTCGCCTCCCAACTCACGATGGGGCACACGATCTTCTGGCTCGTGACGTTGTCCATGGTCTGGCCATTCGTCAACCTTCGCTGGCGCGAGCGGACCAAGACCTCGAGCCCGCCGATCGAAAGCGAGCCCGATCAGCCGTCAATGCTGACGACCGTGCTCGGCCCTGAAACCGTGATCCGGGCACTGATCCTGTTCAACATCCTGTTTGCCCTCCAGACGGCGCTCGACGGCGCATATCTGTGGGGACATGCTGCGCTTCCGGACGGCATGACCTATGCGACCTATGCGCACCGAGGCGCCTACCCCTTGATCGTCACGGCGCTGCTCGCGGCTGCCTTCGTCATCGTCGCCGTCCGCTCCGAGACCACGGCAAACGAGTCGCGACTGGTCCGGCCGCTGGTCTGTCTCTGGGTGGCTCAGAACGTGATGCTGGTCGTGTCCTCGATTCAACGGCTTCACATGTATATCGAGACTTATGCTCTGACCTATTGGCGAATCGCGGCCCTGATATGGATGATCTTGGTCGCGATCGGCCTGATCCTCATCGTGCTCAGGATCGCTCTCGACAAGTCCAACGCATGGCTCATCCGTATGAACCTGCTCGTGCTCTCGGCGACCATCTACGGCTGTGCGCTGATCAATTTCGACCGACCGATCGCAGACTTCAATGTCTCCCATAGTCGTGAGGCAGGACAGAGCGGCCCTCTCATCGACGGCTCCTATCTCGTCTGGCTCGGGCCCGAGGCACTGCCGGCCATCGAGCGGGCGATGCTGTTGCGACCGACGGACCGAGGGCTGGCCAGCGACCGTGATCGGCTCCTTGAGCAACAGGAAAGCAGCATGGCGTCCTGGCGATCCTGGAGTTTTCGCGGCTGGCGCCTGCAGCGCTATCTCGATACACATCCTGTGTCGCAGAAACCAAGCTGATGCCTCGCCGCGGAGTAAAGCTCGTGTCTCCCCGAATCCTCATCGTCGACGATGACCCGCATATCCGCGAAGTCCTGCGCGTGGCCTTGAGCAAGGCCGGCATGGCGGTGAGGGAAGCCGCCGACGGCCGCGCCGCGCTGGCCAGGGTCACCGAAGACCGTCCGGACCTGATCGTGCTCGACGTCGGCATGCCGGAGTTCGACGGCCTCGAGGTCTGCCGGCGCATTCGCCGGACCTCGCAAGTGCCGATCCTGTTCCTGTCGGCCCGCGACGAGGAGATCGACCGCATTCTCGGGCTCGAGATCGGCGGCGACGACTACGTGACAAAGCCGTTCAGTCCGCGCGAGCTGGTTGCCCGCGTCAACGTCATTCTCCGCCGGGTCGCGAACGGCGGAGGTGATCGCTCGGCCGAGCCGGAGAAGCTCGTCCATGGCCGGCTCCGGCTCGACCCGCAGCAGCACCTGGCCCGTTTCGATGACATGCCGCTGACGCTCACCGCGCTGGAGTTCAGCATCCTGCGCACGCTGATGACGCGTCCTGCGGTCGTGTTCAGCCGCGAGCAGATCATGGCCGCCGCCTATCAGCTCAACATTCAGGTCTCCGACCGAACGATCGACAGCCACATCCGCAACATCAGAGCGAAGCTCGCAGCCGCGCATTGCGAGGACGCGATCGAGACGGTCCATGGCGTGGGCTTCCGGCTCGGCCGCTGCGGCACCCCATGATCGCGCCCAAGCCCAAGGCAAAATGGCGGCCGTCGTTAGGACAGATCGTCTTTGGCGTGCTGGCGCTGGTCGGCACCTTGCCGCTCGTCGGGCTGTTCTTCTTTCGCATCTATGACAACCAGCTGATCCGCCAGACACAGGCGGAACTGATCGCGCAGAGCCGTGTCCTCGCGGCGGTCTTCGCCGAGGAGGTTTCCGCGCGCCTTGCCACCGGCGTTCCGCTCGGCGCCGAGGTCCCGCCCGAGTCACGTCCGGATGCGTCCGACGAGGTGACGCCCATTCGCCCCCTGCTCGATCTTCTGGCCAACGATCTTTTCGTCCGCCGCCCGGACGCCCGCGACGCGGTCCATCCTGCGGATCCTGCCTACGTCGCGATCGGCACGCGGCTGCTGCCGATCGTCAGGGAGACGCAGAAGGTCACCTTGGCCGGGTATCGCGTGCTCGATCCCCAGGGGGTCGTGATCGCCGGCCGCGATGAGATGGGCAAATCACTCGCTCATATCGACGAGGTGGCTGCCGCCCTGAAGGGACGCTACAGCGCCGCGCTCCGCATTCGCATTCCGGACAAGGCCCCGCCACCGATCTATTCGATCAGCCGCGGCGTCGGCGTCCATGTGTTCTCGGCCATGCCCGTGATCGTCGACGATCACGTTGCCGGGGTCATCTATACCTCGCGCACGCCCCGCAACATCTTCGAGCATCTCTATCAGGAGCGCGGCAAGTTCATCGCTGCCGGCTCCACCATTGTCCTCACGACGCTGCTGGTCGGCCTCGTCGTGGCACGCACGATCACACGGCCGATGCGCGAGCTGGTCGATCGCGCCGGCAGGATCGGACGCAACGATCCCGCGGGTTTCCGTCCGCTTGCCCATTACGGCACCCGCGACTTCGCGGAGCTCGCCGAGCACTTCTTCGCCATGGCCGAGCAACTGGCGCAACGCTCCAACTACATCAGGAGCTTTTCCGCGCATCTGACGCACGAGCTCAAATCGCCGCTGACCTCGATCAAGGGCGCAGCCGAGCTGCTGCTCGACTCTCTGGCCAGCCCTTCCGAGACCCTGACCCGCGCCGAGCAGGAGAAATTCCTCACCAACATCCTTGGCGACGCCGACCGGCTCGCGGCGCTGGCCCAACGCTTGCGCGAGCTGGCACGGGCGGAGACGGTGTCGACGGTCGAGGCCGGTAGCATAGCCGAGGCCGTCGGCACGCTGCGAGTGCGTTTCCCCTCGACTGTCATCGAGACGTCCGGCCCGGTCGAGCGCAGCACTAGGCTCCCGAACGAGACCGTGCTGATCGTGCTCACGCATCTCGTCGACAACGCCGTCCGGCATGGCGCCCGGCGCATCCGCCTCGAGGCCGAGGAGAGCAAAGGGATGCTGATCGTCATCGCCAGCAATGACGGCGATCCGATCTCGCCGGAGAACCGCGACCGCATCTTCGATGCCTTCTTCACGACCCGGCGCGACAGCGGCGGTACCGGCATGGGGCTGGCGATCGTGCGCGCCATCATGGCAAGCCATGGCGGCGAGATCTCGCTGGGGCCGGGCGACAAAGGTGTCGCGTTCGAGCTGCGGCTGCCGATCGAAGGCGCCCCATGACGTCGATCTGAGATAGCGCAGTCTATTGGCGCCGCGTCAGAGTTGCCTCCGGTTGTTCGTGGCAGCCGGCAATCCCCACCTCAGTCAAGTCCCTGTCGGCGAATATCTTCTCCCAATCGTTCGTATACGAGCAATGTATGCCACGGTGCCGCCGGCTGCATGGGCCGGCCGAGAATGCCGCAGAACTGCATGGCAATTCGCAAATGACTTGGACCCGCGATCCGCGTAATCTTCGCGCCGATTGCGCCATCGGCCAGCGTCCCGCTTGGCCTTCGGGAGACCTTGATGAATTCGAGCCGTTTCGAGATCAGCCGCCGGACCGCCCTCCTGACCTCCGCTGCCATCGCGGCGAACGTGGTCAATCCATTCCGCGCCTTCGCCGAGGAGACGCCGCGCAAGGGTGGCGTGTTCAACGTTCACTACGGCGCCGAGCAGCGCCAGCTCAACCCGAGCCTCCAGGCTTCGACCGGCGTCTACATCATCGGCGGCAAGATCCAGGAGAACCTCGTCGACCTCGATGCCAACGGCCAGCCGGTCGGCGTACTTGCCGAGAGCTGGGAGGCGACGCCGGACGGCAAGACCGTCACTTTCAAGCTGCGCAAGGGCATCACCTGGCATGACGGCAAGCCGTTCACGTCGGAGGACGTTGCCTTCACCGCGATGAACATGTGGAAGAAGATCCTGAACTACGGATCGACCCTGCAGTTGTTCCTGACTGCGGTCGACACGCCAGATCCGCAAACCGCGATCTTCCGCTACGAGCGGCCGATGCCGCTCAACCTGTTGCTGCGCGCCCTGCCCGATCTCGGCTACGTCTCGGCCAAGCACATCTACGAGAGCGGCGACATCAGGCAGAACCCCGCGAACCTCGCCCCCATTGGCACTGGTCCGTTCAAATTCGTGAAGTACGAACGCGGCCAGTATATCATCGCCGAGCGCAATGCCGACTACTGGCGGCCGAACGCGCCCTATCTCGACCGCATCGTGTGGAAGGTGATCACTGACCGTGCAGCGGCGGCGGCGCAAATGGAGGCAGGCGAGCTGCACTACAGCCCGTTCTCGGGCCTGACCATCTCCGACATGGCGCGGCTCGGCAAGGATAAGCGTTTCATTGTCTCGACCAAAGGCAATGAGGGCAACGCGCGCACCAATACGCTCGAGTTCAACGTCCGCCGCAAGGAGCTGGCGGACGTGAAGGTCCGCCGCGCCATCGCGCACGCGATCAACGTTCCCTTCTTCATCGAGAACTTCCTCGGCGATTTCGCCAAGCTGGGCACCGGTCCGATCCCGTCGACCTCGACCGACTTCTACCCCGGCGCCAATACGCCGCAATATCCCTACGACAAGGCCAAGTCGGCGGCGCTCCTGGACGAGGCCGGCTACAAGCCCGGCGCTGGCGGCACCCGCTTCTCGCTGCGGCTGCTGCCCGCGCCATGGGGGGAGGACATCTCGCTGTGGGCGACCTTCCTCCAGCAGTCGCTGGGCGAGGTCGGCATCGCGATTGAGATCGTGCGCAACGATGGCGGCGGCTTCCTCAAGCAGGTCTATGACGAGCACGCCTTCGATCTCGCGACCGGCTGGCACCAGTACCGCAACGACCCCGCGGTTTCGACCACGGTCTGGTATCGCTCCGGTCAGCCCAAGGGCGCGCCGTGGACCAATCAGTGGGGTTGGGACGATGCCAAGATCGACAAGATCATCGATGACGCGGCGACCGAGGTCGATCCGGCCAAGCGCAAGGCGCTCTACGCAGATTTCGTGCGCGAGGCCAATACCGAGCTGCCGGTGTGGATGCCGATCGAGCAGATCTTCGTCACCGTGATCACGGCCAAGGCGCGCAACCACTCGAACACGCCGCGCTGGGGATCGTCGAGCTGGCACGATCTGTGGCTTTCCGCCTGAGCCGGAATCCGTCAGGATAAGGCCATGCGCATCTTGAGCCTTGCGGGGCGGCGGCTCGCCGCCTCGATCCCCACCCTGTTCTTGATCCTGATCGGCGTCTTCCTCCTGCTGCAGCTCGCGCCGGGCGATACGGTCGACGCGATGATGGCTCAGATGGGCGGCGGCGATGCGGCGACCGCCCGTGAGCTGCGCCGCTTCTACGGGCTGGATCTGTCGGTCCCGATGCAGCTCGCCAACTACCTGTGGCGGCTGGTGCGTCTCGATCTCGGCTTCTCCGCGATCTACGGCAAGCCGGTCGCCGCCGTGATCCTGGAGCGGCTGCCGCCGACCCTGCTGCTGATGACCTCCGCTCTCTCCTTTGCGTTCTTCTTCGGCCTCGTGTTCGGCGTGATCGCGGCGCGCGGCGTCAATCGCTGGCCGGATACGCTGATCTCGACGGTCGGCCTGATCTTCTACGCCACGCCCTCGTTCTGGTTCGGCCTGATGGCCATCGTGGTGTTCTCGATCTATCTGCAATGGCTGCCCGCGGGCGGCTTCGAGGACATCGGCGCCGTCAGCACCGGGATCTGGCGCGTGCTCGACATTGCGAGCCATCTGGTGCTGCCGTCGCTGACGCTCGGCCTGATCTTCCTGGCCATCTATCTGCGCATCATGCGCGCATCCATGCTCGAGGTCCTGAACCTCGATTTCGTCCGCACCGCGCGTGCCAAGGGCCTCGACGAAACCCGCATCATCACCCGCCACGTGTTGCGCAACGCGCTGCTGCCAATGGTGACGCTGATCGGACTCCAGGCCGGAACGATGCTCGGCGGCTCGGTCGTGGTGGAGACCGTATTCTCGCTGCCCGGCCTTGGGCGCCTCGCCTATGAATCGGTGGTCCAGCGCGATCTCAACACGCTGCTCGGAATCGTCTTCGTCTCCGCGCTGCTGGTGATCCTGGTCAACTTCGTCACCGACCTGCTCTACGCGCGGCTCGATCCGCGCATCACGGCGGAGGGCTGAACATGGACGCCGCGAAGCGCTACTTTCGCAGTCCGGCTGCGGTGCTGGGCCTGATCCTGCTGCTGATCGTCGTAGGCATGGCGATCAGCGCCGGCTATCTGTATCCGCGCGATCCGCTCGCCCTCGCCGGCCGGCCGCTGATCTGGCCGTTCGCCAATCCACGGTTCCTGCTCGGCACCGACAATTCCGGCCGCGATATCGCCGCCCAGATCTTTCACGGCGCCCGCATCTCGCTCCTGATCGGCGGCGTCGCCACGTTCATTGCCGTGGCGATCGGAATCATGGTCGGCGCGCTCGCCGGCTACTACGGCGGGTGGGTCGACAACATCCTGATGCGCATCACCGAGGCCTTCCAGACACTGCCGAATTTCGTGCTGCTGCTGGTGCTGGTCGCGGTGTTCGGCTCGACCTTGACGACGGTCACGATCGCCGTCGGCATCGTCTCATGGCCGGCGCCGGCGCGGTTGACGCGGGCTGAGTTCCTCTCGCTGCGCAGCCGCGAATTCGTCCAGGCAGGCCGCACCCTCGGCATGCGCGACACCCAGCTGATGCTGGGCGAGATCCTGCCCAACGCGCTGCCGCCGGTGATCGTCTATGCCGGCGTCGTGATGGCGGTTGCGATCCTTCTGGAGAGTGCACTCGCCTTCCTGCGGCTGTCCGACGCCAACGTCGCCTCCTGGGGCAATCTGATCGGCCTGGGACGCGATGTGCTGCGCGTGCAGTGGTACGTATCGGCGATCCCCGGTGTTGCCATCCTCATCACCGTGCTTGCGGTGTCGCTGGTCGGCCAGGGCCTCAACGATGCACTGAACCCCCGGCTGAAGCAGCGATGAGTCCAGCCAAGCCCGTTCTGACCGTCGACCGCCTCAGCGTACGTCTGCCGAAAGGCGCCGACCGCATGCATGCGATCTCGGAGGTCTCGCTTTCGATCGCCGAAAACGAGATCGTCTGCATCGTCGGCGAGTCCGGCTCCGGCAAGTCGATGATGGCCAACACGATCATGCGGCTGCTGCCGGACGGCGTGACCACCGACGGCGGCCGCATCCTGTTTGCCGGCCACGACCTCTGCACCGCCACGGCGGCCGAGATGCGCCGCATCCGCGGCGCCGAAATCGCGATGGTGTTCCAGGAGCCGATGACCGCGCTCAATCCATTGCGCACGATCGGCGACCAGATCGGCGAGGTTCTGGACATCCATACCGATCTGTCGAAAGTCGAGATCAAATCACGCGTGCTGTCGCTGCTGTCGGACGTCAACATTCCCGATCCGCCGCGCGCGGCGAAGGCCTATCCGCACGAGTTGTCCGGCGGACAACGCCAGCGCGCAATGATCGCCATGGCCTTGGCGCTCGATCCGAAGCTGCTGATCGCCGACGAGCCGACGACGGCGCTCGACGTCACGACGCAGGCCCAGATCCTCAAGCTCATCCGCGAGCTGCAGCAGAGGCGCAAGACTGCGGTGCTGTTCATCACGCATGATTTCGGGGTCGTCGCCGAGATCGCCGACCGCGTCGTCGTGATGCAACATGGCAGCGTCGTCGAACAGGGCGCGGCGGCGGATGTCCTGCAACGGCCGCAGCATGACTACACCAGGCAACTGATCGCCGCGGTGCCGCCGGTAGCGGCGCCCCCGGCACGCAAGCTGTCGGACCGGATGATCCTCACCATCTCCGCTGTCTCGAAGACATATCGCACCGGCGGCTTCCTCGGCCGCGGCGAGCGCGTCACCCATGCGGTCAGGGACGTCTCGCTCGCGCTGCCAAAGGGCGCGACGCTCGGCATCGTCGGCGAGTCGGGCTCCGGCAAATCCACCCTCGCCCGCTGCATCATTCGCCTGATCGATCCCGACGCAGGAACGATCCTGCTCGACGGTGAGGACTGGGCGCCCCTCTCCCGCAGCGAGGTCAGAAACCGGACCCAGCAGATGCAGATGGTGTTTCAGGACCCGTTCGCCTCGCTGAACCCGCGGCGCAAGGCGGTCGATCTGGTGGCGCAGGGACCTATCGTGCACGGCACCTCGCGAGAGCAGGCGCTGACGGAGGCGCGCGAGCTGTTCAGCCTGGTGGGGCTCGACCCGTCGGCCGCCGATCGCTTCCCGCATGAGTTCTCCGGAGGTCAGCGTCAGCGCATCGGGCTGGCGCGCGCGCTGGCACTGAAGCCCAAGGTGCTGGTCGCGGACGAACCGGTGTCCGCGCTCGACGTCTCCGTTCAGGCGCAGGTGTTGAAGCTGCTGACCAGCCTGCGCGAGCGCCTCGACCTGTCGATCATCTTCATCACGCACGACCTGCGCGTCGCAGCCCAGATCTGCGATCTGGTCGCGGTCATGAAGGACGGCGTCGTCGTCGAGCATGGACCCACGCACGACGTGTTCGGCAACCCGCAGCATCCGTATACGCAGGCTCTGCTCGAGGCCATTCCGGGCGGCGACTTCGCCCGGACCGAACATCCCACGTCTTAGCCGATCTCACGCGCGTCGCGATATCGGTACAACAGCAGCATCAGCGGCGCGAACGGACGCAGCAGGGCGTGCGCCGGAATGGTGACCGGCTCCGTGAACGGCAGCGCCAGCTCGTTCGCCGACACGCCCCGCACCGCTTTCGCAAGCTCCGCACCGAGGGGGATCGTGAGCGCGACCGCGCGGCCGTTGCAGCCGGTCCAGCCATAGGCATCAGGACCGAGGCGATGAATCCGCGGCATGTAGTCCGTGGTCATGCCGACATAGCCGTTCCAGACATAGTCGAACCTGACCTCGCCGATCTGCGGCCACAGGCGCTGCAGGCGTTCGGCGACCCGCGCCTTCAGCCGCTCGGCCTTATTGCCGGGGCCGATCACGGCGCCGCCGGTGACCAGTCGGTTGCGGGCGTCGTAGCGCGCAAAATAGAGTTCGCCATGGGTATCGGACATCGCCTGCCGCGCCGGGATGACGGTCTTGCGGACATTGTCCGACAGCGGCTGCGTCGCCATCTGCCACGACAGCACGGGCATCACCTCGTGCGCGATATCCGGTGCGAGCGCCTTGGAGAACTCGCCGCTATAGGCATTGCTCGCCAGCACCAGCGCGCGCGCCGACAGCTCCCCCCGTGCGGTGCGCACGATCCAGCGATCCCCCCGCCGGGCGAAGTCGATGACCGGTGAGCGCGCATAGATCCGGCCGCCCAGGCTCAGCACCGTCCGCGCCAAGCCACGCGCCAGCGCGAGCGGATTGATGTGGCCGCCGGTCTTGTTCCAGAAACCGCCATGCCAGGCGTCCGAGCCGAGCATGTCTCGCGCCTGATCGCGCGACAGCAGCTCGACCGGCGCACCGAACTTCGACCACTGCTTGAACCTGCGCTCGGCGATCTTGATGCGGCCGGGCGTATGCACCGGCTGGACCCAGCCGGCCTGTTCATGCTCGGCGTCGATGTTGTACCGTCTCACGGTATCGAACAGATTGGACGCGCTGTCGCGCAACATCGCCACGAAGCGCTCGCCCGCGGCGCCATGACGCGCGACGAGGTCGTCCGGATCGGGACGTGACAGCGTCGGAATGACCTGACCGTTGTTCCGGCCGGATGCGCCCCAGCCGGGCTCCATCGCCTCGACGATGGCGACGTCCGTCCCAGCTTCGCGCAGATGCAGCGCCGTCGACAGCCCCGTGAAGCCGCCGCCGATGATGACCACGTCGGCCTGCACACTGCCCTGAAGCTCGGACAGGTCGGGTCCAGGCGGGGTCTGCGCCGCCCAAAGGGATGGCGGCCATTGAACGGAATCTGTGGTGGTGCTCATCGCGGACAGCTCATCCTTGCTGGTCGACCACCCTGCCGGAGATCGATCTTGCCTTGCGCCCAGCGCCCCGCAGCGCCGGTTGCGGCGCATGGGTCGATTGGGCATAGTTCGGCCGCCAATATGCCAAGTTCGCTGCAAGGAGACAAACGCGTGGCCCTCAAGAATGTCATCGGTATCGATCACGCGGTCGTCGTGGTGAAGGATCTCGACGCCGCGGCGGAGACCTGGAAGCGGCTTGGTTTTACGCTGTCTCCGCGCGGCACGCACAGTGCCAAGATGGGATCCGGCAACTACACCATCATGCTCGATCCTGACTACATCGAGTTGCTCGGCATCCTCGCCGAGACCGATCACAACGTTCCAACCCGCAATTTCCTTGCCCAGCGCGGCGAAGGCATCGAGCGCATCGCCTTCACGGCGACCGATTCCGCGGCCGGCGCCGAGGAAATCCGCGCGAAAGGTTTTGAGCCGATTGGTCCCATCGACTTCGAGCGTCCGGTGCCGCTGCCCGACGGCAGCATCTCGGCAGCGAAATTCCGCGTGTTTCAATGGCCGGTCGCGGAGGCTCCGGGCGGCCTGCGCATCTTCGCCTGCCAGCACAAGACGCGCGAAACGGTGTGGATCCCGGAACTGATGCGCCATGCCAACGCCGCCAAGCAACTGAAGCAGGCGCTGATCGTGACGCCGGATCCGGCCAAGGACGCGGCTCACCTGTCGCGCCTGATCGATCGCGACGGCCGGGACGAAGCCGACGGCGCCGTGACCGTCACCTCGGGCGGTGACCGCGCCGATTTCGTATTCCTGACCAGGGACCAGCTCGCAGCGCGCTATCCGGGTGTGTCGCTTGCCGGCCTGCCGGAGCGAGGCGGCGCAGGCCTGGTGCTGGCCTCACACGATCTGACCGCCACCGAAAAGGCTCTGGGCGCGGCAGCGGTGCGCAGTGGCGCGAGCCTGATCGTTCCGCCCGCGTCGGCCACCGGCACTCTGCTCGCTTTCATGGCCGGCTGAGCGCCGGACTGCGGCCGCGCGCGTCGCGGCCGCAACGATCTCATTCCGCCGGCTGGAACATGGCCGGCCGGCCTCGCTGGCTGTCGAGCCACCCGACCAGCCGATCCATGAGTCCGCCGCTCGACTCGGAGGGCTGCGCCGACGAGACGAACGGATCGCAATGACACTTCGCTCCGGCCGCGCGCGACATCTTCGCGACCGCCTCCGTCATAGCCGGCGCGCCGCAGGTGTACACGACGTCGTTCGGCGTGAGTTCCGGCATGTGTTCGGTCGGCCGACCGCTGCGAATCGCCGGCGAGACGTTCTGCGGCTCCGACACGATCGGGATGATCTTCACGTTCGGGAAGCGCGCCAAGCGGCACAGCGCCTGATGCATGTAGAACGACTGCAAGGTGCGTGACACGACGATGAAGACGATCTCGCGCTTCGGATTCTCCGTGATGGCGGCGACCGCGATCGCCCACATCGGCGCGAAGCCGGTGCCGCTCGCCACCAGGATGATCCGGCCGCGATGCTTCTGACGGAAGAACGCGGTGCCGAGCGGCGCCGTCAGCTTGACGCGATGGCCGACCTGGATGTCACGGCCGAGCGCCGAGGACACCAGGCCATCCTTCAGGATGCGGATGTGCAGATACAGCAGATGGCTATCGGGCGCGCCGACCATCGGATAGGTCGGGCTGTAGCAGCGTGTCGGAAAACCGCGGTACTGGACCTTGGCGTATTGTCCGGGGAAGAATCGCAGCGGTTTCGGCATCTCGAGGGTGACACCGACGACGTCGGGCGCGAGCCGCACGAGATCGCCCACCTCGCAGTTCATCGTCACCGTATCCGGCACGGGCTCCGTGATGATCTTGAGGTCGGACACGACACGCGCCTGGCACGCATGCGCCATGTCGCCCTCCATGCCGCCGAACAGCTTGCCGTCGATGACCGTCACTTTGCAGGAGCCGCAGATTCCGCTGCGGCAGTCATGGGGCAGATCCACGCCACTGTTGATGGCGCCGTCGAGCAGGATATCGCCCACATTCGCGTAGAACGTTTCCCTGTTGTACTGGATCTTGCAAATCTTACCCATTACTGCACCTCAAGTCGCATCGGCCGGATCTGCCTGGTATGTCTGATCTGGGTATGGTCGAACGCTGCGACACGCATGAACACGCCATTCTTGATCGGAACGTCGTACTTGCTTTTCGTGTCCATTTTGCGGGCAATTTCGAGCGTCCAGTGGCCCGCGGCCCAACGCGCAGCGCAACGGATGTCCGCGCGATCACCGGTGAACTCGCCGCTGACGAGAACACCGGGCACCACGGTCCCGATCGGCGTCTGGGCATCCGCCTCGGCCGAATAGGGCACCGATTCGGCCTCTGTCATGAACCAGCGCGCGCCTTCACTCTCGCCGATGTTCGGATCGAGATTGATCTCGCCCATCGCCGCGGTCATCGCGGCGACGTCCTTCGGAAGGCGCTTCGGTCTCACGCCCCGATTCCCCAGTCTTGCGGCCTCCCTGTCGATCACGAAATTGTCCGAATAGTTCGCAGTCCCCGGATCCGGTGCGAACCCGCCCTTGTAGGGCGTGAGTCCCTTGACCTGATCCGGTGTCGGCTCCGCAGGCGGACCGAAATGATCATCGTCCATCCATCCGGTCGGGCCGCCGCTCGTCGCCTTCCACAGCCAGGCGTCGGCATAGAGATTCGGCGCCGGCGTGTAGTGGATGCCGCGACCCGACAGCGTCGGCGGCTTGTCCGGCATCGGCTGCGAGCTCATGTGAAACGTTCGGTCCGCGGCCAAGGTGATCGGCAGCGTCGTGAACAACAGCGAGAACTTGTCCTCGTTGAAATCGTTCTCGTCGCCCTTGTCGAATCCATTCTGCAGGAGATGCCAGCCATCCGCCTTCTTGATCAGCGGCAGCTGCTTCAACGATCGCGTCGGATCCTCCCAGATGACGAGGAAGTAGACCCACGTGCCGTCATGCGCCGCCTTGATCCAGACGCGCGATTCGCCGGTACCGTCGAAATTGTCGCCCTGGTTGGTCGTCACCATGTGCGGCTGGATGTTGCGCCAGACACGATCCGACGAATCGCCGTCAAGCGTCGGCGCATCCGATGTCGCGATTCGATACACCGTGACGGTGTCCTCGGCGTAGTAGTCGGCGGCGAACATCGCCGAACCGATCACGATGGCTGCGGCGATCGCGACCATGAACGGGTTGGATTGGAAGCTCGGATTGCGGCGGCGGGAATTGCCCTTGGCAGGTGTCGGCGGCGGACGCATGCGGCCCGGCGGCACACGCGGCTCGGAGCGGGCCCGCATCGGCTCCTCCATGCGCCGCGGCGCCGGCATCGGCTCACGCGCTGCAGGTCGCGCAGCTGGCGCCGGCCTCCTCGGAGGCGCCTCCGCTTCCTCCAGCTTTTCCGACTGCTCGACCAGCATCGTGAGGAGTTCGACGGGATCGAGCTTTGGCGGCGGCGGCGGCAAGGGCGCCGGCCGGAACACGCGATAGAGCTGCATCTTTCCGCCGATGCTGAAGTGAACCAGGACGTGCAGCACCACGAAGGCCGGGATCACCCAGGTCGCGTACCAGTGGATCATCATGGTGACGTAGCCGGAGGCTACGCCGAAGAAGAGCATGCCTCCGGTGACGATCAGGATCGCCATGGAGATGAAAAGCACCCAATGCAGCATCACGCTGATCGAGCCCAGCCGCGCCGGCCGGCGGCCGAGCAAGCCCTTGAAGCGCATCTTGTCGATGGTGACGCGACGGCCGAGCCCTGACTTCGAGATATAGATCATGTAGGCGACGGCGACGCTCGCGAGCACGACCCCAGCCGGCATGTGCCAGGTCCAGGTCCGGTGCCGGGGCAGCAGCCAGTCGAGATTGTTGGCGATCCATGCGTGCCCAGGCGCTTCGGTCGCCATGCGAAGCCCCGTCAGGAACGCGATCACCGTGGCCCCAACCAGGGTCCAGTGCAGGATGATCGTTCCATAGTCGGTCTTGCGGATCTTCATGCGTGCGCCTCCAGAGCTGCGCGCACGCGATCGGCGCGATTCACCGCCGACCTGGCGACCGTATTTCGTCTCAGCGGACCGATCCGGCGCAGGATGATCAAGTATTCAACCCTGCGGGCCGCCCCTCGACCCGAATCCATTCCCGCATCACGCGTCTCGATGGTGATGTCGTCCAGCAACTTTGTCGTCCCCCGGATACGCTTTACTAAGTGAGCAACTTCGTCCGACTTCGGCGTTACGGCGCCGTTCTGCACCCAATCGTTGCCCCGCTACGCTTGAGCGTGATCGGTTGGATCACGCCTATGGTTGATCAGCTGCCGTGGCCCGAGCCGGTGACGAGTTGCTCGGATCGCACGCGGACTGATCTGCTTCGTCCTCCCTGGAGTTGATGTTGATCTCGTGCGCCCGATGCTTGGCGGGTCACCGGTTCCACAGCGGCCGCACGTTCGATGATAGAACACATCGTCGGTCGCCATGCCCGGCTGAGCTGATTGCACGTCTTGGATTGGTGCGCGGAGCCGCATGTCCTTGTGTTGCCGCCGCCATCATGATCGTTCTCCGCACCATCATCGAATACCGCATGATCGAGATGACAACGCCTGCGCGTTGCACCGCAGGAAGATTTATTCGGCTTCGTGGCGTCATTCGGCCCGGACCGCGACCAATGAGTACGGAACCAAGGTGATAGACGGACGAATGTGTGACACGCGTCGCGTGCCGATGGCTGCTATCACGCTGCAACTATCGACGATCGCGGACGGATTTCGCACGGACCCGATCGCGCTGAACGATGCCACACTTTTTCAGAGCCGCCCCGGCGCATCGCGCCTCGTGCCGGTCGTTTACCCGCGACGCTGCGACGGAATTGCCCACTTGTCCAATTGTTGCCGGAAAATCGTCGGTATCGACTGTCAATAGCGCGGAGTGAAGCACTGTGTTTGGGAGACGCGCCTGGATGAGTCTGGCTCAAGACCGCCCGAGAACGAAAGCCGCGGCTGCCCTCAACGACCTTCTCTCGGGAAGCGACGATCCGGTGACGCGCGGGTTGCGCCAGGCTGTCAAACGCATGGCCGGCATCGGCGTGTTCAGCGGCGTCATCAACATCCTGATGCTCTCGGGCTCGGTTTATATGATGCAGGTCAATGATCGCGTCGTTCCGAGCAAGAATCTCGCCACGCTCGTCGGCCTGTCGGTGATGATTCTAGCCGTCTATCTGATTCAGGGTTATTTCGACGCGTTGCGCACCCGCATGCTGTGCCGGGTGGCGACCGTGTTCGACGCGAGCTTGCAGGACGCGATTCATCACGCTCTGGCCACCCTGCCCCTGCGCGGCACCAAGCCGATGCTGATGCAGCAGCCGCTGCGCGATCTCGACCAGCTGCGCGCCTTTATGTCGAGCATGGGACCAACCGCCTTTCTCGATATGCCATGGATACCGATCTTCCTGATCGGCATGTTTCTGTTTCATCCGCTGATCGGCATCACGGCCGTCATCGGCACGGCCGGAATCATCTCGATGACGCTGGTGACCGACCGGTTGTCGCGTCAGGCGAGCAAATCCGCCAGCGATACGAGCGCCGCGCGGCAGGTTCTCGCCGATGCCACCCAGCGCAATGCCGAAGTGATTCGCGCGCTCGGAATGCTGGATCGCTTCTCGGCACGCTGGAACGCCGTCAACGAGCGCTATCTGAAGGACAACATTCGCGCGAGCGATGTCTACGCCAATCTCGGGGCCGCCGCGAAAGTGCTGCGCTTCATCCTGCAATCGGGCATGCTCGGCATCGGCGCGGCGCTCGTCGTCTCCGAGCAGGCCTCCGGCGGCGTGATGATGGCCTCGTCGATCCTGATGGGCCGCGCGCTCGCCCCGATCGAGATCGCACTTGGCAGCTGGAAACAGCTGGTCGCCGCGCGCCAGGGCATCGCGCGTCTGCGCGATATCTGCAAGGCCACCGCCAGGCCGGAAGCGCCGCCGGTCGCGTTGCCCCGCCCGTTCCGCGAGCTGACCGTACAGGAGCTGACGGTCACCGCGCCGGGCACCGATCGGCCGATTGTTCAAAACGTGTCGTTCTCGATCAAGGCAGGCACGGGTCTGGCACTGCTCGGCGCGAGTGCCTCCGGCAAGACCTCGCTCTCGAAGGCGCTGGTCGGCATCTGGCCTGCACAGCATGGATCCGTCCGCCTCGACGGCGCAGCGCTCGACCAATGGAGCAACGAGGATCTCGGCCGCCACATCGGCTACCTGCCGCAGGACGTTGCCCTGTTCGACGGCAGCATCGCCGACAACATCTGCCGCTTCGACGAGAATGCGAGCTCGGATGCGATTCTGAAGGCGGCGCAGATCGCCGGCGTGCACGACATCATCCTGCGGCTGCCGGAAGGCTATTCGACGCGAATCGGCCAAGGCGGCATGTCGCTGTCGGCCGGTCAGCGGCAGCGCGTGGGTCTGGCCCGCGCGGTGTATGGCGATCCCTTTCTCATCGTCCTCGACGAGCCGAATGCCAATCTGGACACCGACGGCGAGAACGCGCTCAGCCGCGCCATTCAGATCATGCGGCAGCAGAACCAGAGCATCGTGATCGTGATTTCGCACCGTCCCAGCGCGCTGAATGCGCTCAACATGGCGCTGGTGCTGTACGAGGGCAAGGCGATCGCATTCGGTCCCTGCCAGGAGATATTTGCCCGCGTCGCCGGAGCCAACAAGGCCGCGGGACCCGCCGTCGCGCATGCCCCCGCTCCGCCCAGGGTTGCTGCTCCCGCAGCGGCGCCAAATCCGAACGCCCGCTCGCTTCGTCGCGCCGCCCCAGCAGAAAGCGCTTGATCAATGAAACACATCAACGACTTCAGGCCGTTCGACGACGACGATTATGTGCGACCGAAGACTCGCGCGGTCGGTCCGCAGGGCGATGCATTGATCCTCGAGCTGCAGCGGCTGCAGGGCGCATTCGACGACGGCTCCGACGAGGACCCGCGGCAGCGCCACGGCACACGGGACGGCGGCAAGAAGCGACGGCGTCCGCCACCGTCGCCAGGCAGGCCAAAGCCGCGTTCGAAGAAGAAGGGCAGCACCATGGGCCGCGCCCTCGGTGCGTCGCTGTCGCTGTTCGGTCTCGGCGCCCAGGCGCCCCGGACACGCCGGGGTGAAGGCATCCGCGAGATGGACTGGCAGCAGCCCGCACCGATGCGCGGCAACGAGCCGGAGCTGTCGCCGCCGCCGCGCCATCCGCCCGCGCGCATGGCGGGCAGCAATTCGGCGCCCCTGCTCGACCTGCAGGATGCACGACGCGACGGCAATTTCGGCGTCGGCGCGCCGCGCGCGGTCGGGCAGCAGAACCTCCCCGCCCGTCTGGCGCATGCGCCTGCCGTTCCGCAAACCCGTGTCGGCCGCCTGGTCGGCACCGCCGGCACGGCCTTGACCACCGGCATGACCTTCATTGCGACGCAAGGAACGGCGGCCGATCTCGACGACGGCTCGGACGAATCGCTGGTGCCGCGCGTCAGCCGCATGTTCGAGAACGAGTTGCGTCTCGGCTTGCGGGTGCTGCTTGTCGCCGGCGTTCTCGGCGGCGGCTGGCTGACCCTCGTGCCGCTCGCCGGCGCGATCGTGGTCCCCGGCAATCTCGTGGTGCAATCCAACGTGAAGGCCATTCAGCATCCGACCGGCGGCATTGTCGCGGAAATCAAGGTCGACAACGGCAAGCGCGTCGCGGCGGGCGATCTGCTCGTGCGGCTCGACGCCACGCAGAGCCAGGCCCAGCTCCAGGCGATCACCAAGCAATTGAACGAGCAGCGCGCCAAGATTGCGCGACTCTCGGCCGAGCGTGACGGTCTCGATCAGCCGGACTATCCGTCCACGCTGACCTCACGACAGGACGATCCGAACGTCCGCACCGTGATCGCGTCGGAGAACGCGCTGTTCAAGGCCCGTGCCACGACCCGCAAGAGCCAGAAAGAGCTGCTGCAGGGCCGCATCGTTCAGCTGAACAACGAAATCAGCGGCATGGAGTCTCAGCTCGAATCCAAGAACAAGCAGATCGAGCTGATCAAGGGCGAGTTGGCCGGCGTGCAGGAACTCTATGACAAGCGGCTCGTTCCGCTGACGCGACTGACCACGCTGCAGCGGGAAGCCGCTCGGATCGACGGTGAACGCGGCCAGCTGGTGTCCAGCGTGGCGGAGACGAGGTCCAAGATCAGCGAAGCCGAGCTCCAGACCGTCAAGATCGATCAGGATTTCCGCAGTGAGGTGGTCAAGGACCTCAGCGAGTCCCAGGCCAAGGAAGGCGATCTGGTCGAGAAGGGCGTCGCCGCGCGCGACCAGCTCGATCGCATCGAGATGCGCGCGCCGAACTCCGGCACCATCCACCAGCTCGCGATCCACACCATCGGCGGCGTCATCAAGCCGGGTGAGACCGTCATGGAGCTGGTCCCCGATTCGGACGAACTGCAGGTCGAAGGGCACGTCCAGCCCAAGGATATCGATCACGTTCACACCGGGCAGGATGCGATGGTCCACTTCAACGCCTTCAACCAGCGCACCACGCCGAAATTGAGCGGCCAGGTCTCGTTCGTGTCGCCTGATATCACCAATGACCCGCGAACCGGCTCCACCTTCTACACGGTCAGGATCACGCTGTCCGACGAGGAGCGCAAGCGGCTCGGCAACGTCAACCTGATGCCCGGCATGCAGGCCGAAGTCTACGTTCAAACCGGCAGCCGGACGATGCTCAGCTATCTGATGAAGCCGGTTCTCGATCAGTGGCGCCGCGCCTTCGTGGAGTAACAAGACCGAACGGCCGCGGTCGGCGTCATCGCTCACGAATGAACGCAGACCGCGTCGGCACCTCGACATGAACGTTGCAAATTTTCCCCGCACCTCAGACCCGGCGATGGTGCCGGCAAGTGCGTTACCGTCCGCCCAGCCCGGCGCCCGCACCGAGGCGTCTGATCACGCACGCAAGCCGCGACTGCCGCCGCCAGCGGCCGTGCCGACCCAGGAGGGTCCCCAGGGGCTGCGCTTCGACTTCAACGACGGCTGTCGTGTCATGCTGCCCGACACCGGACACGCCTGGCACGTCCGATTGAGCGATCTCGAGACCGCCAACGTCCTGTTCGACATCGACCTGCGTTCTGGGCACGTCAACAGCAGCAAACGCTACTTTGTCCCGTTCAGGCTCGAAGTGTGGTCAGGGCCCGAGCTGCTGCTGTGCCACGACTATGACGCCACCGACCGCGACGTCCTGATCCAATTCCCGGTCGGCACGATCG
The DNA here is from genome assembly GCF_032485115.1 of Bradyrhizobium sp. SZCCHNRI2009. Taxonomy (NCBI): domain Bacteria; kingdom Pseudomonadati; phylum Pseudomonadota; class Alphaproteobacteria; order Hyphomicrobiales; family Nitrobacteraceae; genus Bradyrhizobium; species Bradyrhizobium sp. SZCCHNRI2009. The sequence goes on along the minus strand of NZ_JAUEUH010000002.1, from coordinate 854,913 downwards.
GCGACATCATCGGCTGGATGAGTTATGCAGTGAAGTTCAAGGACCTGCATCGGTGCCGCCTGAGCTGTGCGATGGGCGAACCGCTGATCCCGCTGTTCCGCGACGCCTACCCTGACATCGCATTCCTCAGCCACGAGACGGTCCAGCCGGAGCGATACTACGCAACCTACTCGGTCGGGCTGTTCTTCGACGATGCCGAGCTGGTCCATCAGCCCTGTGATTTCCGGCAGGTCGGCCTGCATCGGACCGCAGCTCACATTCTCGGCGTGGATCCGGCCGAGCGTCCACCTCGCGTCGCGTTGAGCGAAGACAGCCGTCCCATCGAGGACCCCTATGTCTGCATCGCCATGCAGGCAACGACCGCGTGCAAGCACTGGAACAATCCCGAGGGCTGGCAGAGCATCGTGGCCTTCCTCCGCGCGACCGGCTATCGCGTGATCTGCATCGATCAGACCGCGGAGCGCAGCCACGGCGCCTACCGGACGCAAATTCCCGCCGCAGCCGAGGATCAGACCGGCGACCGGCCGCTGCCCGAGCGCGCCCGCTGGCTCAAGCATGCCGCGTTCTTCATCGGCCTTTCCTCGGGGTTGTCATGGCTGGCCTGGGCGGTCGGCACTCCGGTCGTGCTGATCAGCGGCTTCACCCACCCGACCAACGAGTTTGCGACCCCCTATCGGGTCATCAACCATCACGCCTGCAACAGTTGCTGGAATGATGCCAGTCATCGCTTCGACCATGAGGACTTTCTGTGGTGCCCGCGATGGCAGGGCACGTCCCGACAGTTCGAATGCACGCGCCTGATCACGGCCGCGCAGGTCGAGGGCATGTTGCGCCGAATTCCCGGATTCGGACAGGGATTGTATCCGCAACCGCGCACCTCTCAGCAGCAGGCGGCGCCTGCGTCCTTTGATCGGCATCGAACCTCGAGGGCAGAGTCTGCGCCGGAATCCGTGGAGAGCGACGAACCGGTCGCGCTCGCAGTACTGCTGGCGCGACCGTGCGGCGACGTTGCCCGCGGGGGCCTTGCAGTCGGCGTCACGGTCGCCGCCGGCAGGCTGCTGGATCAGGCTGCCGCCGGCATCGCGGAAGGCGATCGCGCAGCCACCGCGAGCGATCTCATGGGCGCGCTGCAGAACTACAAGCAGAGCATCGCCATCGTCAGGTACCTGACCGCAGCCAATCCGGACGACGCCGGGTTTCAACGCAACCTCTCGGTCGCCTTGAACCGCATTGGCGCCGTGTTGTTCGTTCAGCGAAACCTCGAGGCTGCGCATGCCGCCTATTCCGCCAGCCTCGCCATCATCCGGAAGCTGACCGCAGCTCACCGCGGCAATCTCAGCTTTGAGCGCGACCTCGCGTGGTGCCACGCTCTGCTGGCGGACGTGCTCGCCGCCCAGGGCCGCCATGCCGAAGCCTTCGAGCAGCGTCGTGCCAATACCGCGCTGATCACCCACCTCGCCAACACGGTCGCCAACGATCCGTTGCTGCAGCAGGCGCTTGCAAATTCCTACCAGAGTCTGGGCGATGCCTTCATTCCACTCGGCAACATCGACGGCGCGCTCGCCGTCTACCGGATCAGCCTGGGCCTGACCAAGCAAGGGCTGGACGCGAACGGGCAGAATGACCCGGCCTGGAATCAGCTCTACACCACACTGCTGCAGAAGATCAGGACTGCGCTCCTGGCACAGCGTCAGGCCGCGCCGCCGTCCTGAACGGCGCACGGCGAGGTCGGCCGATACGCCCAGGCGCGTTCGCCTCTCACTCCCCCGGACAGACGATCCATCGTGGCGTTTTTCCAACAATCGCGCTGCGACAATGCCGCGCGCCCTCGTCGCTGGGCAGCCTTAAGCGCATCAGACCAACCCTGCGTCTGATCTCCGGAGACCGGCCACTCACCGGCGAGATGCAGGCAGCATCTTGACGACAACATGCAATTCGCGCCCGATCGCCGTACCCCGCATTTGCTGCTTGCCGCCAGAAATCAATCACTTGGCACGCGATCGCGGCACATCTGTCACAGATCCGCGATGTCCCGAGAACAACATATTTGCGGACTCCCCCACGCCTTTTTTGGCCCGATTGCTCCGAGCATATAGCGAGGTGCGACAAAGTAGCGCGCGTCAGAAAAGCGCGCGACACAGCGGCGCACGGGCGTGAGGCGCGGCGCAGCACGTCCGACGCAGGGCCGATGCGCTTCCGCATCGTCCGGCCAGTTTCGGTACGGGGCCCTGCCGGGCGTCGGATGAACTTGGGGAGAGATGATCTATGGCGAATAACACCTTCAACCCGACGGCGCTGGCCAACGGAACGTCGAACCTGCTGGTGCGCGCCTCAGCGCTCAAGATGTCGACCGACCTCGTCCAAGCCGGCGTGGTGTTCAACGATGCGGTGCGCGCCTCGCTCGGCCTGTTCACGCAGGCAGGCAGCGGCAACTCGAACCCGTTCCTCGGCAGCTACACGACCGATCTCCACGCCGTACAGAACGACATCGCCGCGATGCTCGCAAATCCCGGCCAGGTGACCCTGGGCGGCCAGGCCTTCACGCTGAATGCGACCGACACCGCCGTTCTCACCAACGTGCAGGCGCAGATCTCGACGCTGCTCACGGCCGCACCGCAGACCACGAATGCTGCGACGATCACAGCCGCGGATCAGACCCTGCACGCGGTCCAGCAGGAGATCCTGCAGGAGATCAACGGCGACGCGCATCTGTCCGGCGCGCTCAACAAGGTCAACTTCCTCGCCAACACCGGCGGCCAGGACGTCGGCTTCCAGAACACGCCGGCCGGTGCCGATGATGCGGCGACCTTGGCCGCAGCGACCGCAGGCAACACGCTGAAGGATGTCGGCCTCGTCTTCAACAAGGTCGTCGACCTCGCCTCCGGCGGCATCAGCACCGCGAACCTGCAGGAGGTAACGAACGACCTCACCGCGATCTCGCAAGGTCTCACCAAGATCCTCAACAACAAGACCCAGCTTGCCCAGATCGAGAATGGCGAAACGGCGAACGCGGCCGCGCTCACGACCATCCATCTGCAAACGGTGCTCGGGCAGATCAATCTCGAGCTCAACCAGTATGCCAAGGCGGAAACAACCGGCAATCAGGCTGCGCTGCGCGGCACGGCGGACAATCTGCTCGACAGCATCGACATCATTCAGAACGACGCCAATCTGAACAAGGCCGCGGGCGGCAACGGCATGCCGGGCCATGCCGGCGGGTTCGCGGAGGATCCGGGCGGGTTGACCGGCACGGTCACCAAGTTCCAGGACAACCAGGCGCAGACGAATTTCTGGGCCGCCTTCTTGGCGGAAGGCAACACCATCAACGCGACCCTGCAGAAGATCGCAACCGGCGGAGCGCAGGCCAGCGCCGCACTGGTCACCCAGATCCAGAACTATCAGGCATTTGGCGCCAATTTCGATGCCGCGCAAGGCAACGTTTTCCGTGGCCGCTTCGACAACGAGCTTCTGAGCGGCACGCTCGAAGCCGACACGGCGGCCGCGGTGAAGGGCCTGCAAGGCATCCTGAACGGCGATACGGGCGCTGCGCTTGCCGCGGACAAGGCGATGCTCGCCGCGGCCGGCCAGGGCTTCGCGGCCGACGCCATGGACGTTTCCGGCAACAACATCGCCATCGGCGGCGCGACCTATGTCGGCTCGGCGACCACGGTCTCGACGGCCACGTCGGTGCACGGACTCGCCCAGGGCACGATCCCGGTCACGGCAACCCCGAACATTGCCAACGGCACCGGCGGCTCATCGTCGACGCCGCCGGCTGGCGGCGCCACGCCGGTGAATTTCAGCCCGACCGCGCTTGCCAACGGCACGTCGAACCTTTTGACCCGTGCCACGGCGATCCAGCATTCGACCGACCTGGTGCAGGCTGGCGTCGTCTTCAACGACGCGGTGCGCGCCTCGCTCGGCCTCTTCAGCCTCGCCAACAGCGGCAACTCGCCGGCCTTCCTCACCAGCTACCAGGCCGACATCACGGCGGTGCAGACCGATATTGCGGCGATGCTGGCCAACCCTGGTCAGGTCACGCTCGGCGGCAAGACCTTCGCCTTGAACGCGACCGACACGGCGGTGCTGACCAATGTCGAGGGGCAACTGGGCACACTGCTGCAGGCGGCGGGACAGTTCGCCAACGCCAGCACATCGGCAGCGGCAAGCCAGACGATCCACGCGCTGCAACAGGAAATCCTCGGCGAAATCCACAATGACGCGCATCTGGCGAACGCGTTGAACAACGTCCCCTTCCTCGCCAATACCGGCGGCCAGGACGTCGCCTTCCAGACGTCGCCCGCGGGCGCGGACGATCCGGCGAGTCTTGCCGCCGCTACCGCCGGCAACAGCCTGAAGGACGTTGGTCTGGTCTTCAACAAGGCCGTCGAGGTCGCCTCGGGCGGCATCAACACCGGTAACCTTGCCGAGGTGACCGCGGACTTCACCGCCGTCCAGCACGGACTGACGGCCATCCTCAACAACAAGACCCAGCTCGCGCAGATCGAGGCTGGCGAGACTGCCAACGCCGCGGCGCTGACGACGATCCATCTGCAGACGGCGCTCGGCCAGATCAACCTGCAGCTGGGCAAGTATGATCAGGCTGCGACCACCGGCAATCAGGCCGCTCTCCGCGGCACGGCCGACAACCTGCTCGACATCATCGACATCATCCAGGGCGACACCAACCTCAACATGGCGGCAGGTGGCAACGGCAACGCCGGCCATGCGGGCGGCTTTGCCGAGGATCCGGGCGGGCTCAAAGGGACGGTCACCAAATTCCAGGACAACCAGGCACAGACGAATTTCTGGGCCGCATTCCTGGCCGAGGCCAACACCATCAACGCCACGCTGCAGAAAATCTCGACCGGCGGTGCGCAGGCGAGCGCGGCCCTGATCACGCAGATCCAGAACTACCAGCAGTTCGGCGCCAATTTCGACGCCGCCCAGGGGGCCGTGTTCCAGGGTCGGTTCGACAACGAACTGCTCAGCGGCACGCTCGAAGCCGACACCGCCAACGCGGTCAAGGGCCTGCAAGGCATCCTCAACGGCGACACCGGCGCGGCACTTGCGGCAGACAAGGCGATGGTCGCCGCGGCCGGCCAGGGCTTTGCCGCCGACGCCATGGACGTCTCCGGCAACAACATTCCGGTCAATGGCGGCACCTATGTTGGGACGGCCACGACGGTCTCGGCGGCGACCTCAATCAAGGGGACCGCGCACGGCACCATTCCGGTCACCGCGACACCGAACCTGGCCAACGGCACCGGCGGCACTGCTGCGGCAGGAACCACCGCCGCCGGTGGCGCTGCAGCCGGTGGCACCGCGGCGAACGGAGGCACGTCGACCGGCGGAACGGCGGCTGGCGGAACGGCGGCTGGCGGAACGGCGGCTGGCGGAACGGCGGCTGGCGGAACGTCGACGGGTACCACGGCCAACAACGGCAGCAACGCCACGCATCACAGCGATCATCACCATCATCACGATCAAAGCCAGGGCGCGCATATGAGCCAGGCCGCGGCTGCCGGGCCCGACATGTCGCATCTCCACGCGATGCATCACATGTGGGGTTGACGAGGCAGCCGCAGCAGCCGCTGCGGCTGGGATACGGATACCCGGGAGCACAAGCAGATGAGGTCCACTCGCGCAGTGCTCCCGGGGGAAATGAGAAGGACAATGAGCCGGGCGAGACGACACGCGTTGAAGAAGGAGGCCTCGGAAGATCAACAAAGATGCACGTTCCGTTCCGCACCGCGGAGGCTCGTCACGCTGGAACTTTTCTAAGGAGAGATCGGTGACCGGTCGCAAGATCGGGGCAACTTCTTGTCTGGACCGTGCGTCGAAGCGCCGCTGAGCGACGATGTTGCGGGGATGCCACGACAGAAATCAACGAGTTAGTAAGCTTCCGACCGCCGCCGTGACCCGGCTGCGACAGGAGCCATTTGCCCGAACAACATCATATTTGAGGACTCCGCGGCGCTTCTTTTGGCCCCATTGGAGCAAATAATTCCCAGGTGCTCTGAGGCTGCGACATTTCGCCCGTTCCGCGAAGGAGCGAACGAGACGTCGCTGCCCGATCAACGCCCGCGTGCTGCCCATACGCCAAGCAGCAGACGCCGGGTTGAAACTTGGGGAGATGATCAATGGCAGCCAATACCTTCAACCCGACGGCGCTGGCGAATGGCACGTCCAATCTGCTGGTTCGCGCCTCTGCGCTCAACCCGTCGACCGACCTCGTCCAGGCCGGCGTCGTGTTCAACGACGCGGTTCGCATCTCGACCGGTCTGTTCTCGACGCCCCAGAACAGCGGCAACTCCAACCCGTTCCTCGGCAGCTACACCACAGACCTGCATGCCGTGCAGAACGACATCAACGCGATGCTGGCCAATCCCGGAGATGTCACGATCGGCGGCAAGGCATTCACGCTCAACGCGACCGACACCGCGGTGCTCACCCAGGTCTCGAACGAGATCACGACGCTGATCAACGCGGCGCCCAACACGACCAACCCGGCGACCCTCGCCGAGGCCGACCAGACCATCCACAACGTGCAGATGCAGATCCTGGCGCAGATCCAGGGTGACGCGCATCTTTCCGCCGCGCTCAACAACGTTCCCTTCCTGGCCAACACGGGTGCCATGGACGTGGCGTTCCAGAGCCTTCCCGCCGGCAACGACAGCGCCACCAATCTCGCTGCAGCGGCCGCGGGCGACCTGACCGCCATCGGAACGGTGTTCAATGCCGCCGCTGACCTTTCGCTGGGCGGCATGAGCGCCAACAACATCAACCAGATCCAGGCTGATTTTACGGCCGTGACGCAGGGCCTTCAGGCGATCCTGAATGACCCCGCGAAGCTCGCCGCGATTGAAGCCGGTGAAACCGCCGTTGCGGCCCAAACGACGACACTGCACCTGATGACGCTGCTCAGCCAAGGAAACCTTCAGCTGAACAAATACGATGTCGCCGAGACGATGGCCAATCCGACGGCGCTGCGCGGCTCCGCCGACAACATCGTCGACATGATCGACGTGTTTCAGAACGACGCGGCGCTCAACGCAGCGGCGGGCGGCACCGGTGCGCCTGGTCACATCGGCGGGTTCTCCGAAATGCCCGGCGGCCTGACTGGGACCGTCACGAAGTTCCAGGATAATCAGGCGCAGACCAATTTCTGGGCGTCGTTCCTCGCCGAGGGCAATACGCTGGGTGCGAAGTTGGTTGCGGTCGCAAATGGAACAGGTACGGCGTCACAGGCCCTGATCGACCAGATCACGAACTACCAGAACTTTGGCGCCGCGTTCGATGCGGCGCAGGGGGCGGTGTTCAAGGGACGGTTCGACGACGAGCTCGCCGCCGGAGCTCTACAGTCTGACACCATCATGGCCACCAAGGCATTGATGGGCATCATGAACGGCGACACGGGTGCTGCCCTGGCGACCGATCAGGCGATGTTGAAGGCTGCCGCCGCGAACTACATCGGCAATGCCGGAGACATTGCGGGCAACAACATCGCGATCGGCGGATCGGCCTACGTGACCTCAGCGACGAGCTTCGTGACAGCGACTGCGGTCAATGGCATTGCCCAGGGCACCGGCATGCCGGCGGGCGCCAATCCGAACATCGCCAACGGCACGGGCGGAACGCCTACGAGCACGACCACGCCCGGCGGCGGCATGGGCGGAGGTGGCACGACCGGTGGTGGCACCACCGGAGGCGGCACTGCGGGCGGCGGCACCACGGGTGGTGGGACGACCGGTGGCGGCACGACGGGCGGTGGAACGGCCGGCGGAGGAACCACCGGCGGCAACAACACCACCACGACGCATCACTGCGGCGGCCACCACAGCCATCATAGCAGCCACCACACGGCGGCAGCCGCGGCCACGGCCGCAACGGCGGCAGCAGCCTCGAGCGGTCCGGACATGTCCCACCACCACGCGATGCACCACATGTGGGGCTGACGCCTTCAGCAACCTGACCAACATTGGCCGGCGCAGATCCCTTGGGTCTACGCCGGCTCGTTGCGTGGTGGCAGCACCGGCCATCGACGCTGCACGGGGCCGGACAAGCTCCATCCGCTGCTCGAAGGGTTCTAGCCGACCGTTTGCGATCGGCCTCACCTAAGCCTCCGTTTCGCTTCAATCCGCCTCGACAACGGCATTCGTCGAACATTCAGCAAGTTGCCATCATGAACGAGCTCGCCGTCGCCTTCCGTCCCCGCCTCGTCCCCGCAGCGTCCGACGGCAGACAGCCGTCGGCGGCCGCGCTCAATGATCAAGCCTTGCGCATCGCCGAGCAGACCTACCGGAAGGTTCTTTCGCTTCAGCCCCGTCATTTCCGCACCCTGTGCAGCCTCGCCATGGTCCGCCTGCAGCTCGGCGACACACATGAGGCACGCGACCTGCTCGACCAGGCCGCAGAGGAAGCCGGTGACGCCGCGGATCTGCACCTGTCGCTCGGCAAGTCCTTCGCAGGCCTCGGCGACCTCGCCAAAGCGAGCGCGCATCTGCAGCGCGCCGTCGCGCTCGACGAGACCTCGACCGAGGCCAGGCTTCTGCTCGGCAGCGCGCTCACCAGCCTCGGCGATCCTGCCGGCGCGGTTCGGCATCTGGAGCTGTTGCTGGCTGCGGACGCGGGCAGCGCCGATGCGCACCAGGCGCTCGGCTTTGCCTTGCAGCGCCTCGACCAGTACGAGCGCGCGCTCGCGCATCACGAGGCCGCACTCGACGCGCGGCCGGATTTCGCCGCAGCCGCCGCCAGCCTTGGCGACGCCTGCCGCATGCTTGGGCGGCACTCGGAAGCCATTGTCCACTACTCGCGCGCGCTCGCGATCCAGCCCAACGCGCCGGTCGTGCTGCTCAACATCGGCGGCTGTCAGCAGGCCACCGGTCAGCTCGACGCCGCGATCCACACCTATCAGCAGGCCCTTGCCCTGAACCCCCGGCTCGCAGAGGCGCACTACAATCTCGGCAATCTGCACCTGGAGATGAAGAGCGGCCCTGCCGCCATCTTCCATTACGAGCGTGCCATCGCCGCGCGGCCGGACTTCCCGGAGGCCCATAACAACCTCGCCAATGCGCTGCGATCGCGCGGCAAGCACGACCTGGCGCTCGCGCATTACGACGAGGCGGTACGCCGGCGCCCCGACTATGCCGTCGCCCACCGCAACCGCGGCGATGCGCTGCGCGACATCCAGCGCTACGAGGACGCCGTCGCGAGCTATCGAACCGCCCTCGCCCACGATCCCCGCGATGCCACGACGATGAACCATCTCGCTGGCGTGCTGATGATCCTGGGGCGGCTCGACGAGGCGGCGCTCGCGTATGAATCGGCCCTGGCTGTCAACCCGCGCAGTATCGGCACGCACCTCAATTACGGCGTGGTCAAGCCGTTCGCGGTCGACGACGCGCGCTGGGCACCTCTGCAGGATCTGGCCGCGAGATCGGAGACACTCACCGAGGATGCGCGCATCGCCCTGCACTTCACCCTCGGGCGGGCTTATGCCGACATCAAGGACGGCGAACGGTCGCTGGTGCACCTCAACGCCGGCAATGCTCTCGAGCGCCGCCGCATCAACTATGACGAGAACCAGACGCTGCGCCAGATCGAGCGCATCCGCGCGGTGTTCTCCAGGGACATGCTACAGGCGCGCGCAGGCCATGGCGATCCATCGCACGCGCCGGTGTTCGTCATCGGCATGCCCCGGTCCGGCACCAGCCTGGTCGAGCAGCTCCTCGCCAGCCATTCCGCCGTGCATGGCGCCGGCGAGGTCAACTATTTCGCGGCCGCCGCGGGGCTGTTCACCGATCGTGACCGCGGTGACTATCCGGAGATGCTCGCCAAGCTGTCCGACGCCGACATCACGACCCTCGCGCACGCCTATCTCGACCGGTTCACGGACCTGCCGGCGGACACCAAGCGCATCGTCGACAAGATGCCGTCGAACTTCCTGTTCGCCGGGCTGATCCATCTCGCGCTGCCGAATGCCCGGATCATTCACGTCCGGCGCAATCCGATCGACACCTGCCTGTCCTGCTACACCCAACTGTTCGCCGAGCCGCAGCCCTTCGCCTACGATCTGGCCGAGCTCGGCCGCTACTACCGGGCCTACGACGCCTTGATGAGCCATTGGCGCTCGGTGCTGCCAGAGGGCGTCATGCTGGAGGTGACGTATGAGGACATGGTGCGCGACTTCGATGCGCATGCCCGCAAGATCGTTGCGCATTGCGGGCTCGATTGGGATGACGCCTGCCTGTCGTTCCACGAGAACGAGCGTCCGGTGAACACCGCCAGCCTGGTCCAGGTCCGTAAGCCGCTGTTCTCCGGATCGGTCGGCCGCTGGCGCATGTATGGCGACCGGCTCAAGCCGCTGCTCGATGCGCTCGGCAGCGAGGCCGTGCGGCCGACGATTGCCGAGGCGATCGCGGGCGCCAAGCCGCCCCAGCCGGTGAACGTCGCTCCGCCCGTGGTGACGCCGACGACAGCATCGCTTTCCTTCGCTTCGCAGCAGGCCGGATCGCTGCAGACTCTGGCCGAAGGCGCCGCCGCCGTGGCAAAGAAGCTGCAAGGCCGCGGTGACTTCAAGGATGCCGAGACGATCTTCAAGCTGATCCTCGCGGGGCAGCCGAACCAGTTCGACGCGCTGGTCGGGCTCGGCATGGTCTGCACCACCGCCAACCGGCTCGACGAGGCCAAGGAGTTCTTCCGGCGCGCGGTCGCGGTGAACGACAAGTCCGCCGAGGCCCATGGCAGCATCGGAGCCGTCGAGGCCTCCGCCGGCCATTATGAGACGGCCGTCCAGCACTACGAGACGGCACTTGCGCTGGCGCCGAGCCACGCCGGCATCCTCTATGCCTTCGCCATGGTGCGCCAGAACCAGGGGCTGATCGACGAGGCGATGGCCCTGCTCCGGCGGGCGATCGACAACAAGCCGCAGCACCTCGATGCGCATTTTGCGCTCGGCAACCTGCTCTATACGGCGGGCAAGGATATCGAGGCGGCGAAGCACTATCTCAAGGTTCTCGACTTCAGTCCTGAACACGCCGAGACCCACAACAACATCGCCAACGTGCTGCTGCGCCAGGGCCATCGCGAGCGCGCCATCGAGCACTACAAGCGGGCGATCGCGAGCCGGCCCGACTATGCCGACGCCTATGGCAATCTCGGCAATGCCTTCCTTGAGCTCAACCGGCTCGAGGAATCGATCGAGCAGAACCTGCTGGCCATCAAGATCAAGCCGGAACGCTTCGGCTCCTACAACAATCTCGGCGTCGCCTACCAGGCGCTCGGCCGCTTCGACGAGGCGACGGCGGCGTTCCAGAAGGCCTTGGAGCTGGCGCCGGACGACGCGCCGATCCATCTCAATCTCGCGAATATGTCGAAGTTCAAGCCGGACGACAGCCGGCTTCCTGGTCTGCGGCAGCTCCTCGAACGCGTCGACCGTCTCGATCAGGAGAAGCAGATCGCAGCCCATTTCGCGATGGGCAAGGCGTTGTCCGACCTGAAGGACTACGACCAGGCCTTCTCGCATCTGCACAAGGCGAACACCCTCAAGCGCAAGACCTTCGACTACGACTCCGAGCAGCGGCTCGGCATGATGAAAAATGTCGCGGCGCGCTTCACGCCCGAGTTCTTTCGCATGGTTGCAGGGCACGGCGACGACTCCTGGGCCCCGATCTTCATCGTCGGCATGCCGCGCTCCGGAACCACCCTGATGGAGCAGGTGCTGGCCAGCCATTCCAAGGTCTTCGGCGCGGGCGAGCTCGAGACCTTCAAGGATCTCGTCGGCGAATGCGCCAACCGCCAGAAGGTCGTTCCGGCGTATCCCGATCTGATCACGCTGCTGCCACCCGAGGAGATGACGAAGATCGGTCAGGAGTACACCGCCCGCGTTCGGACGCTGGCGCCCGAGGCCGAGCGCATCGTCGACAAGATGCCGCTGAACTTCCTGTTCGTCGGGATGATCCATGCGGCGTTCCCGCGCGCCAGGATCATCAACACGCGGCGCGACCCGCTCGACAATTGCGTTTCCTGCTACTCGCTGCTGTTCACCGGCTCACAGCCCTTTGCTTACGACCTGACCGAGCTCGGCCACTACTACCGGGGCTATGAGGGCGTGATGGAACACTGGCACCAGGTGCTGCCGCCCGGCGTCCTGATGGACGTTCGATACGAGGATCTGGTCGACGACCTCGAGGGCGTGTCGCGCCGCGTGCTCGATCATTGCGGCCTCGACTGGGAGGATGCCTGCCTCGACTTCCATCGCACCGAGCGCATGGTGCGCACGGCGAGCCTGATGCAGGTGCGCGAGCCGATCTACCGCCGGTCGATCGGAAGCTGGCGCCGCTACGAGAAACATCTCGGACCGCTTTGCGAAGCCCTCGGCATCGACCTTCCGCCGCCGGAATCCACATGACCGCCGGCAAATAACCGGGTGCTGTTGCCCAGGGATTGGTGACAGGCGCGGCACCCGGCTATCCGGCCGCGCGGCGGAGCGGCCGGAGCATTGTGCTCCGTGGCCTTTAAGAAATTATCTTCGTCATATGCAGAAGCGTCAGTTTTAATACGCAGACCGACAACTAATTACACAATCAAAGGTTTATCTATCCACTCAGCCATTGGCTGAGGCGAATTGCGTTCGCAGACCGGCCAGATCGAACCCATGAGCCACCAGGATAGCACCTTCGGTCGTCCTTATCAGTTCAATTGATAGTTCGCTCCTAAGGGGTTTGAGGCCTGTCGACGGGCATGCCGCGATGCGGCACCGGTCCGGACACAACCTTTCGGCGAGTTTCGGGTATCGGTCCTGCCTCGCGGTCCATCTGATGCTGACGCCGGTCCCAACGAGGGTGTGTCATCCGCCACGGTCATCTCGGCCTGCACCTTGATGGCGCCCCACGGCATTCGGCGAGGTTGAAGCGCCCGCCCAACTCTGGCTCGCAGCAGCTTTCTCCTTTCCCGTTTGAATCCCCCCAGCGCCTCCACCGGCCGGACGAAGCCAGACTGTGACGACGGCCCAGCAGGCGCTTGACCTGGAGGCCAAGGCTTGGTTTGACCCGTTTCATCCGGTCAGAGCCCGACCGGATCCAGCCCCCAACCGTGGAAGATCCCTGACCATGCGCATCACTCTCGTCGGCTCCCGCCATTTCGGTGTCGCCACACTGAACATGCTGCGCGAGAGAGGAATCGAGATCGCGCGGGTCGTCGTTCATGATGGCGAGGACCGGCTCGCAGCCGCGGCGCGAGCAGCCGGGATCGAGGTCGTGGTCCAGGCCAATCCGAAGGTCGTGCCCGCCGGTGAGATCGCCCCCGACACGGACCTGATCGTCACGGCACATAGCCACGCCCGCGTCACCCACGAGGCCGTCGCAGCCGCCCGGCTCGGCGGCATCGGCTACCATCCCTCGCTGCTGCCGCGCCACCGGGGCATCGCCGCAGTGGAGTGGACCATCAAGGAGGGCGATCCGATCGCGGGCGGCACCATCTACCACCTCGCCGACCGCATGGATGCCGGCGCCATCGCCGCCCAGGAATGGTGCTTCGTCAAGAAGGGCGAGACCGCGCGCGAGCTGTGGGAGCGCGCTCTCGCACCGCTCGGGCTCAAGTTGCTCGGCGATGTCGTCGAATCGGCCAAGGCGACCGGCACGATTCCGGCCAAGCCGCAGGACGAGCAGTTCGCGACCAACGCGCCCAGCCTCACCCCGCACTGAACATCTGATCGCATCGCCCCGATAAGTTGTGGACATCCTCCCCGCTGGCGCCTTCGCGGTGCCCTGCGAACGGCAGCATGGGCGGTCAGCGGAAGGATGTGGGCGGTCGTCCGCTCATGTGGTGGGCGAAGGCGCAGTTTGCGCACAATGCCGCCCGAATGGCTCAAAGCCGGGTTCCGCATTAATCGTTAATGGACTGAAATTGCTCGATAAAAATTCGTTGCGGCGCTGCGGCAAATTTTCGTCACAATTCCTCCAAATAAGGTACCAATCAAACGACATTGAGGGACAACGATTCATGCGTCTCGACCGCATTGGAATGGCTTTCGCCGCGTCGATCCTGGTGGGTAGCTCGGCCGCCCCCGCATTCGCCCAGTCGCCCTATGACGGTCAGTGGCAGGTGACGATCGTCACCAACAGTGGCAGCTGCGAGCCCACGGCCAGCTCGACCTTGATCGTCGCAGACGGTAAGATTTCTGCGGCTGGCGCCAATGTGTCGGGTTCGATTGGACGCGAAGGCCTCGTCAAGGTCTCCATCAATGGCGCATATGCGAATGGGCAGCTCAACGGCAATTCTGGCTCGGGCAAGTGGAACGGCGCCTCGGCCGGCATCCCCTGTAGCGGCCGCTGGCAGGCTTCGCGCCTGTAACGGCGCGCACACGCTCCTGAAGATGGTGCGGCGGGCCGCGGCCGCCGCCGTCGTTTTGACAGCGGGTATGACCGCCTCGCCGGGACACGCCGATCCGGGCCCCTTCACCGGCATGGCCGGAACGTGGGGCGGCAGCGGCACGGTTGCCCTTGAGGACGGCTCAACCGAGCGTATCCGGTGCCGGGCCAATTACGGCGTCTCGGGACCGCGGATGACGCTCGTCCTGACCTGCGCAAGCGATGCCTACAAGTTCGGGCTGCAGGCCGAGGTGATCGCCGAGGGCTCGGCCATCTCGGGGACCTGGAGTGAGACCAGCCGCGGCATCAATGGCGTGCTGCAGGGCCGTGGCGGCGGCGGCAACTTCCAGCTGCTCGCGACCACCGCCGGCTTCAACGCCAACATCGCGCTCGCCACCCGCGGCAAGAGGCAGTCCGTGTCGATCCGGGCCGACAGCCAGTTCCGCGCAGCCAACATTTCACTGTCGCGGTGATCTCGATCAACCGCCACGCTTGGCGCCGGGGATTGCACCTGCGGAGGGCGCCGGAGCAAGCTGCGCGGCGGTGCGCTTGATGGTCTTGGCGACCAGCAGCGCCTGCTCCCGCGTCATGGCGAAGTCCTGCACACCTTTATGGGTGGTCAGCGACAGCACCATGAGATGAGGCTCCCGCTCCGGCCAGCCGGTGGCAAAGGCGGTCACGAAGTCGGCTGAAGCGGCGCGTTCGGTCATGTCGTGTCTCTGGCTGCCTTGGGCTGTATCGCGGCGGTCGCTTTAGGACGAAACACAGCCACACTCCACGTTTTTCTCGATGACACGCGTCCGTCGCGAGCAAAGCCTGCAGCGGCGTTGGTGCACTGCACCGTTGATTTCATTTGCATTGCTCTGCACGCGAGGTGATACAGCCCGCCTTCGCCGCCCTCCTCCCTCTCCCCGCCACCTCATGAATCGTCCCGCTTCGAAACTGATCGCCGCACTGTGGATGACGGGCTGGCTCAGCCTGATGCTGGTGATGGCGGTGGCCGGACGCGAAGCCATGCGCGAGCTCAACGTGTTCGAGCTGATGGAGCTGCGCTGCCTGATCGGCCTGGTGATGCTGTCGCCGGTCATCGCATTTAGCGGCGGCTTTGCCAGGCTGCGCACCTCGCGCCTCAAGCAGCACGCGGCGCGCAACCTCGTCCATTACGGCGCGCAGCTTGGCTGGTTCTTCGCGCTCACCTTGATCCCGATCGGCCAGGTGGTGGCAATCGAGTTCACGATGCCGATCTGGACGGCGCTGCTGGCGGCGGCCTTCCTCGGCGAGCGCATCACCCTGTTCAAGCTGGCGGCGATCGGGCTCGGCCTCGTCGGCGTCGTCGTGATCGTCCGCCCGGATACCGGGGCGATCAATCCGGGACAGCTCATCGCGCTGGCCGCCGCGGTCGGCTTCGGTATCTCGATCGCGCTGGTCAAGCTGCTGACGCGCACCGAACCCACCGTGTCGATCATCTTCTGGATGCTGGTGGTGCAATCCATCGCCGGCCTCATCCCTTCGCTCGTATTCTGGACGCCGCCCTCGGCCGCGACCTGGGGCTGGATCCTCCTCGTCGCCTTCTGTGGGACCTTCTCGCATTTCTGCATGACGCGGGCGCTGCTCTACGCCGACGCCACCATCGTGGTGCCCATGGATTTTCTCCGCGTTCCGCTGACCGCCACCGTCGGCTGGCTGGTCTATGCGGAGCGTCTCGACGGATTGACCGTGGTCGGCGCTGCGTTGATTCTCGCCGGAAACCTGCTGAACCTGCGTCCGCCGCAGCCTCGGGCCGTGCCGATGGGCAGTTCGGCTGGGACCTGAGGCGCCGGGGAGCCCTCAAGCGGCGTGATCCGGATCACGGAACCGGCGCGCTACACGCGATCGTCGTGGATCGGGCGCAACACCCGCGAACTGGTTTGTGGCGGAAGCGTGATTTTTTGCCCGGGAACAAGACTTTTCGCGCCGATCCGCGACAAATGCTGCAGTGAACGCTTCGCTTGATCGTTGGGGGATCTCCTGATGCGCTATCTCACCGTCGCCCTGTCCCTGCTCTGCATGGTGCTGACCGCTGAAGCCGCCAAGGCCGACCGCCGCGTCGCCTTCGTCGTCGGAAACGGCGCCTATAAGAGCGTGGCTCAACTGCCGAACCCGCCGGTCGACGCCAAGGCCATGGCGGCCACCCTGCGCAACGTCGGCTTCGACGTCGTCGAGGGCACCAATCTCACGCGCGACAAGATGACCGAGAAGCTGCTCGATTTCGGTCGCAAGGCGCAGGGCGCCGACATCGCGGTGTTCTATTACGCCGGGCACGGCATCGCCATTGCGGGCACCAACTACCTGCTGCCGGTCGACGCCGACCTGAAGTCGGAAATGGACGTCAAGCTGGGCTCGGCCATCAATATCGACGTGACGCTCGACCAGACGATGGGGGACGCCAAGGTCAAGCTGGTGTTCCTCGATGCCTGCCGCGACAATCCGTTCGCCGCCAAGATCAAGTCGAACTCGCCGACCCGCAGCGTGTCGGTGCAGACCGGTCTGGCCGAGATGAAGTCCGGCGAGGGCACGCTGATCGCGTTCGCCACCGGCCCGGGCCAGACCGCCCTCGACGGCGAGGCCGGCGCCAACAGCCCGTTCACCCGCGCGCTGATCTCGCACATCGCCCAGCCCGGCGTCGAGATTCAGCAGGCCATGACCGCCGTGCGCGCCCAGGTCAATGAGGAGACCAGCAAGGGCCAATTGCCCTGGGGGCATACCAACCTGATCGGCGCGGTCTACCTCAACCCGGCGGCTGCCCCCGCTGCAACGGCCGCCACGGCCGGCACGACGCCGGCCGTCGCGACGGCCACCGTGACCGCAGGCGAAGCCGAGCTCGAATTCTGGCGCTCGGTGAAGGACTCCAACAAGCCGGAAGAGCTCAACGCCTATCTCTCGACCTACCCGAACGGGCAGTTCAAGTCGCTGGCGATGGCGCGCATCGCCGCGATCGAGAGCGGGGCCATCAACACCGCCACCCGCAACGTCGCCAAGGGCGTCGATCCCGCCACCTACACCGAGGAAGGCACTCAGGTCAGCGAGGATCAGATCGGCCTCGACAAGACCAAGCGCCGCGACGTGCAGCGGCGGCTGACCGGTCTT
This sequence comes from Bradyrhizobium sp. SZCCHNRI2009, assembly GCF_032485115.1. Taxonomy (NCBI): domain Bacteria; kingdom Pseudomonadati; phylum Pseudomonadota; class Alphaproteobacteria; order Hyphomicrobiales; family Nitrobacteraceae; genus Bradyrhizobium; species Bradyrhizobium sp. SZCCHNRI2009. The sequence continues at coordinate 837,415 of NZ_JAUEUH010000002.1, read as the reverse complement.
GGCTTCGACACCAAGATGACGGGCGTGTTCGACGACCAGACCCGCGGCGTCATGAAGCGCTGGCAGGCGGCCCGAGGCTATCCGTCGACCGGATTCCTGACCAAGCTGCAGCACAAGGCGCTGCTGGCAGAGCCGCAGCCGGCGCCGGCGACCGCCGCAGTCGGCGATGAGGCCAGGCCGCGCCGCGCCAAGCCGGCGGGCAACGTCGCGGCCGGCGGCCCGCCGCCGCAGGGTGCGCCGGTCTATCGCAATCCGCCGCCGCAGGACAACGCGGGCAACGCCGCCGGCGCCGCCTTCATCGGTGGCATGATGGGCGGTGTGCTCGGCAGCGCGCTGCGCCGGTAAACGTCTTCGTCTTTCCCACGTAAAAAAAGCCCGGAGCACGAGCTCCGGGCTTGTTCGTTAGAATGCAGCCGGCCCTCAGAGCCCTGCCGCCTTGCGCAGCGCCGCATTGATGCGGTCCTGCCAGCCCGGCCCTTCGGACTGAAAGTGCTCGAGAACGTCCTGGTCGATCCGCAACGTCACCTGCTCGCGCACGCCAGGAACCGCCGCCTTCTTCGGCGGCGCCTCCACCGGCTTGGTGGTCACCTTCTTGAACGCGGCCTCAGCCTCGGTACGGGCGTCAGCGAGCGTGCGGGGCCGCCGCGGCTGGTCGGCCATGGTCAGATCCCCTCGAACAGCGCGGTGGACAGATAACGTTCGGAGAACGAGGGCACGATCGCCAGGATCGTCTTGCCCGCGCTTTCCGGTCGCTTGCCGATCTCGATCGCGGCCGCAATCGCCGCGCCCGAGGAGATACCGCCGGGAATGCCCTCGTTGCGGGCCAGCGCGCGCGAGGTCTCGATGGCGGTGGTGCTGTTGATCTTGACGATCTCGTCGATCACGGACCGGTCGAGAATGTCGGGCACGAAGCCGGCGCCGATGCCCTGGATCTTGTGCGGCGAGTGCTGCCCGCCCGACAGCACCGGGCTCTCCTCCGGCTCGACCGCGACGACCTTGAGACCGGGCTTGCGCGCCTTCAGCACCTGGCCCACGCCGGTGATGGTGCCGCCGGTGCCGACGCCGGCGACGAACACGTCGACATTGCCCGCCGTGTCGTTCCAGATCTCCTCGGCGGTGGTGCGGCGATGGATGTCCGGGTTTGCGAGGTTCTTGAACTGCTGCGGCATCACCGAGTTCGGCGTCGTCCGCAACAGCTCCTCGGCGGTGGCGATGGCGCCTTTCATGCCCTGCGACGCCGGCGTCAGCACGATCTCAGCGCCGAGGAACGCGAGCATCTTGCGCCGCTCCACCGACATCGACTCCGGCATCACCAGCTTCAGCTTGTAGCCGCGCGCCGCAGCAACGAAGGCCAGCGCGATGCCGGTATTGCCCGAGGTCGGCTCGATCAGCACGGTGTCGGGCTTGATCACGCCGGCCTGCTCCATCGCCAGGATCATGCCGACGCCGATCCGATCCTTCACGCTCGCGGCGGGATTGAAGTATTCCAGCTTGGCGAGGATGGTCGCCTTGACGCCATGTTGCTCCGGCAGCTTTCGCAACCGCACAATCGGCGTATTGCCGAACGCGTCGACAATTGAATCAAATACGCGCCCGCGTCCGGGACGCTGTGCTGACGACTCCATGAAATCACTCCTCTGCGCGCCCCGCGCGACGTCGACAACGATTCCGACCATCTTCAGCGAGCCTGTTGCGCTGCGCAAGCACGTTTGCGCGATCTTAGGACGATCGCGGCGCACAACAAGTCGTGGCTAAATTGCGAAAAACCAACGCATTTGTGTTGCGACAAGGTCAATAAACTCGGTGTATGCTTGATTGCAGCCGGACGAAGATTCACGGTGCAGGTCGACTGCAACCCGGGCGGACATCAGCAAGATGTCATCTTCGGAGTGATACAATCGGGGCGTTCGTGCCAAACGACAGCACCGTTGTAGAATAGACATAAGAACAGACCACCCAAACAAACTCTTTGTGTGACGGACTTGATATCCGCGAAAGTTGGACTCGTCGGAATAGACCCGTTCGAACGCGACTCGTTCGAAATCGACCCTTTTCGAAATTGACGTCGTTCAAGCAGAGATCGCCAACAAAGAGATCGTCCAGGAGGTCAATATGTCAGCACTCGCTGATCTCGTGTCGACCGCAACCGCACGCCCGAATCCTCGCGGCTGCGATCTGCCGACATGCCCGGTCTGCGCCGACTCCATGATTGCCGCGGAGGCGTCGGCATATTTGGCTGACAATGCGATCAGCTATCTCTGGACCTGCGACACCTGCGGCTATGGCTTCGTCACCAAGCACTCCGTGAAAAGCCGCTTCGTGTGCAACTGAACGGCGCCAGGGCGAGAGAGTTCCGCGACGTGATGTCGCGGCCGTTCCGTCGCTGAGGATAACGCGACCGTCGGGCAGGTCGGCAATGCATGATCAGCACAATTTCAAGAGGGCCGGCGCATAGGGCCGGGCTCACAACGAGCTGGCGGCGTTCACCTGAAGCGGCTGTCAGCCGGCGCGCGGGGCGATGTCGCCGCGCGCCCAATCGGCCTTGGTGCGCTCGTAGAATTCCGTGAAGCGCCCTTGTGCGATCGCCGCGCGCATCCCGGCCATCAATTGCTGGAAGTAGGCAATGTTGATTTCCGACAGCAGCGTGGCGCCGAGCGCCTCGCCGGCCTTGATCAGATGATGCAGATAGGCGCGGGCATAGCTGCGCGCCGCCGGCCACGGGCTCTCCTCATCCAGCGGCCTGTCATCATCGGCATGACGCGCATTGCGCAGGTTCACCGGCCCGAAGCGTGTGTAGGCGACGCCGTGGCGGCCGTTGCGGGTCGGCAGCACGCAGTCGAACATATCGATGCCGCGCCGGACCGACTCCAGGAGATCGTCAGGCGTGCCGACGCCCATCAGGTAGCGCGGACGGTCGGCCGGCAGCACCGGCGCGGTCGCCTCGATCATCTCGAGCATGACCGCCTGCGGCTCGCCGACGGCCAGGCCGCCGATCGCATAGCCGTGGAAGCCGATGTCGACCAGCGCCTGCGCGCTGGCGACGCGCAGTGCGGGCACATCGCCGCCCTGCACGATGCCGAACAGCATGTAGCCTGCCGGCGCACTCTCGAACGCGCGGCGGCAGCGTTCGGCCCAGCGCAGCGACAGCCGCATCGCGCGCTCGATATCGTCGCGCTCGGCCGGCAGCCGCACGCATTCGTCGAGCTGCATCGCGATGTCGGAGTTGAGCAGGCGCTGCACCTCGATGGCGCGCTCCGGTGACAGCTCGATTTTCGCGCCGTCGATGTGCGAGCGGAACGTCACCGCCTGCTCGGTCACCTTGCGTAAACCCGACAGCGACATCACCTGGAAGCCGCCGGAATCGGTCAGCATCGGCCCGCCCCAGCCGGTGAAGCGCTGCAGGCCGCCAAGCGCAGCGATGCGCTCCGCCGTGGGCCGCAGCATCAGGTGATAGGTGTTGCCGAGAACGATGTCGGCGCCGGCCTCGCGGACGTCGCGCCAGTGGATGCCCTTCATGGCACCGGCGGTGCCGACCGGCATGAAGGCCGGGGTGCGGACCACGCCATGCGGCGTCGTCAGCCGGCCGGTGCGGGCCGCGCCGTCATTGCCGAGCAGTTCGAAATGGTTGCGAAGGTCGCTGGCCGAGGAGCTCATGGCCGGCTTATTGCGTCAGGATGGCCCCCGATTCAACCGCGATGGCGCCGTTTTCGTCCATTTCGGCCGTTGACGGCGGTTCCGACCGCCCCTATGGTCGCGCGCCATGTCGATCTCGACCAAACGCACGACGAAAACCACCAAGCCCACGAGGGCCTCGGGAGGCGTGCGCGCGTAGTCGAACTCGATTGCGACCATCTTCGAACCGAAGCCCCGCCTGATGAAGGTCCGGGGCTTTTTTATTGCCCGAATTTCAACCGGAGACTTGAGACGTGTCCCACGATCCCACCATTGCCATCGTCGGCGTGACCGGCGCCGTTGGCGCCGAATTCATCGCCACCCTGGACCGCCGCAACGTCCGCGTCGGCCAGCTAAGGGCGCTGGCGAGCGCCCGCTCGGCCGGCCAGACCCTGACCTTCCGCGGCCAGACCATCGTGATCGAGGAGCTGACCGAACGCTCCTTCGAGGGCGTCGACATCGCGCTGTTCTCGGCCGGCAGCGGCATTTCCAAGAAGTTCGCGCCCATCGCCGTGCGCTCTGGCGCCGTCGTGGTCGACAATTCCTCGGCCTTCCGCATGGATCCGAACGTGCCGCTGGTGATCCCGGAGATCAACGCCCGCCGAATCCGCGACCACAAGGGCATCATCGCCAATCCAAACTGCGCGGCCATCACGGCGCTGGTGCCGCTGTGGCCGATCCATCAGAAGAATCGCATCAAGCGCGTGATCATCTCGACCTATCAGGCCGCCAGCGGCGCCGGTGCGGCGGCGATGGACGAGCTGGTGCAGTCGACCCGCGCGAGCCTCAACGGCCAAGTCTATGCGCCCAAGGTGATGCCGCATCCGTTCGCCTTCAACCTGTTCAGCCACAACACCGCCATCGATCCTGAGACCGGCTACAACGACGAGGAAACCAAGGTCATCAACGAGACCCGCAAGATCTTTGAGGACGAAGGCATCGCCATCGGCGTCACCTGCGTCCGCGTGCCGGTGCTGCGCGCCCATTGCGAATCCATCACCTTCGAATGCGAGAAGCCGATCTCGGAGGACGACGTCCGCCGCATCCTGGCGACCGCGCCCGGCGTGCGCGTGGTCGACGACCGCGCCAAGAATTACTTCCCGATGCCCGTCGACGCCTCCGGCCAGGACGACGTGCTGGTCGGCCGCATCCGCAAGGATCTGTCCGATCCGTCCGGCCACTCGATCGCGATGTTCGTTGCCGCCGATCAGCTGCTCAAGGGCGCTGCGCTCAATGCGGTGCAGATCGCCGAGCTCCTGCCCGAGCGGGCGATGGCGTAGCTCTCAGGGCGAACTTGCAGGGTGGGCCTTTTGCCCACCCTACGGCTCGACGATGCGCTCGTCTGGCCGACGAAACAACAGGCACGCATCGCCATACGAATAGAAGCGATAGCCGCTGCGGATCGCATGCGCATAGGCCGCGTGCATCGTCTCCAAGCCGGCGAAGGCTGAGACCAGCATGAACAGCGTCGAGCGTGGCAGATGGAAGTTGGTCATCAGGATATCGACCGCGCGGAAGCGATAGCCGGGCGTGATGAAGATCGACGTCTCCGCCTCGAACGGCGCGATCGTGCCGTCGGGCTGCGCCGCGCTCTCCACGAGCCGCAGCGACGTCGTGCCGACCGCGACGATGCGGCCGCCCTTGGCGCGCGCCTCGTTCAATGCGGCCGCCGTGTCCGGCGTGAGACTGCCCCACTCCGCATGCATGCGGTGGCCTTCGGTGTCATCGACCTTCACGGGCAGGAACGTGCCGGCGCCGACATGCAGGGTGACACGCTGCAGCCCGACGCCACGCTCGCGCAGCCGCTGCTCAAGCGTCGGCGTGAAATGCAGCCCAGCCGTCGGCGCAGCCACCGCGCCCTCTTTGGCCGCGAACATGGTCTGATAATCTGTCGCGTCCTGCTCGTCTGCGGGCCGCTTGCCGGCGATGTAGGGCGGCAGCGGCGGCCGGCCGAGATCGGCGATCGCTTGGTCGAGCGCGGGCCCATGGAACACAAAGGACAGCGTCAGCTCGCCCTCCTCGCCCTTGGCCTCGACGGTGGCGTCGAGATGGCCGAGCAGGCAGACCTTGCCCTCGTTGCCGAACCGGATCGTATCGCCTGGCGCGAGCTTCTTGGCGGGCCGCACCAGCGCCTGCCAGCGCGAGCCGTCGAGCCGCTTGATCAGGGTCGCCTCGATCTTCGCCTCGGTCTCGCGGCTGATGCGCCGACCGGACAGCTGCGCCGCGATCACCTTGGTGTCGTTGACGACGAGCTGATCACCGGGCTCCAGCCAGTCCGGCAGGTCGGCGACCGTGCGGTCGCGTAGGACACCGTCGCCCTGCACCACCAGCATGCGCGCGGACTCGCGCGGGCTCGCCGGGCGGAGCGCGATGTTTTCGGGGGGAAGATGGAAATCGAACAGGTCGGTGCGCATGATCAGAGCGAGTAGCGAATAGGGAATGGCGAATAGACGACTCGCTATTCGCTACTCCCTACTCGCGTATTGCGGCCTTTGCCGCGATACTAAGCCGCGTCGGCGGCCATGTAGGCCTTCACGATCTTGTCCGGGTTCTGCACCGGCTCGCCGCGCTTGATCTTGTCGACGTTCTCCATGCCCTCGGTGACCTTGCCCCAGACCGTGTACTGCTTGTCCAGGAAGCGGGCGTCGTCGAAGCAGATGAAGAACTGGCTGTCGCCAGAATCAGGATTGGCCGCACGCGCCATCGAGGCGGTGCCGCGAACATGCGGCTCGGCGTTGAACTCGGCCTTCAGCTTCTTGCCGGAGCCGCCAGTGCCAGTGCCTTGCGGGCAGCCGGTCTGCGCCATGAAGCCGTCGATGACGCGGTGGAAGACGATGCCGTCGTAGAAGCCCTCGCGGACGAGCTCCTTGATGCGCGCGACATGGCCGGGCGCGAGATCGGGACGCATCTCGATCGTGACGGGGCCCTGAGTGGTCTCGAGGATCAAGGTATTTTCGGTCACAGCCATTCTGGTCTCTCGGTTTTTGTAGGAATTGACGGGGGTCAGGACAAAGCAAATCCTGGGTCTGAAATGTCGCGGCGCCTTCCCATGTGCGGCCGTCACCCCTCCTGACGGCAATCCGAGCACGACGAGGCCCGCGATGTTGGCCCAGAATAGACCCAATGCGCTTAAAGCTGAAGCCACCGGCCCTGTCGATGTAACAGGGCGGCAGAATCGGCATGCCTCCGCGACGTGGCAAAAGGTTCCTTAAGGCCCGGGGGAACCCGGGCGCGAGACCCGGGCATGCCCCTGCTCTGCCTGCCTACTTGATGTCCGAGGCGACCTGAACCTTCACCATCTTGTCCGGATCGGTGACGGCACCGCCCGACGAGCCCGCAGGCGCCTTCTTGAGCTTGTCGACGACGTCCATGCCCTGCACGACCTCGCCGATCACGGTGTATTGGCCGTTGAGGAAGGACGCATCGCCGAAGCAGATGAAGAACTGCGAGTTGGCAGAATCGACGCTGTCGCCCCGGCGCGCCATGCCGACGGTGCCGCGCTTGAACGGCGTGCTCGAAAACTCCTGCTTCAGGTTCGGGTACTTCGAGCCGCCGGTGCCATTGAAGTTCTGGCCGTCGCCGGTCTGCGCCATGAAGCCGTCCATGACGCGGTGGAACGGCACGTTGTTGTAGAAGCCCTCGCGCGCCAGCGTCTTCAGTCGCTCGGCATGCTGTGGCGCCAGATCGGTGCGCAGCTTGATGATGATGCGGCCCTTGGTGGTGTCGATGACCAGGGCATTCTGCTTGTCGAGGCCGGCAGGCAGCGACTGGGCCAGCGCCGGCAACGCGAACACGAGAGCAAAGACGAAAGCGAGAGCGCGGATCATGGCAACTCCGATGACATGAGACGATGAGGAGAGGAAGGCACTGCCGGAAGCGGCCGGTGCCCGAAGGATCACTTGAACTTGGCCTTGAGACTTTCGGCCACCGACGGCGGCACGAAATGCGAGATCTCGCCGCCCATGGCGGCGATCTGGCGAACCAGGGTGGCCGCGATCGGACGGACACCCACCGAGGCTGGAACGAACACCGTCTGGACCTGCGGTGCCATGGTCTGGTTCATGCCGGCCAACTGCATCTCGTAGTCGAAATCGGTGCCGTCGCGCAGGCCCCGGATCATCATGATCGCACCGGCGTTTTGCGCGGCGGTGACAGTCAGATTGTCGTAGGTCGCAGCCTCGAAGCCGCAGCCCGCCGCGGCTGCGACGGGACCGAAGATCTCGTGCGCCATCGCCAGCCGCTCCTCGGTCGAGAACAGCGGCTTCTTGCCGTGATGCACGCCGACCGCGACGATCAGGCGATCGCAGAGATGAACGGCCTGCCGGACCACATCGAGATGGCCGTTGGTGACGGGATCGAACGAGCCCGGATAGAGCGCAATGCGTTGCATGCGCCCGTCCTATACCGCCCGGAACAGGCCGGCAAGCCGCCGTCAGGCCCGCTGGCGTGGCTGTGATGGGCAAAGAGCGGCCGAGAGACCGCACCGCAATGAAATGGGGTGCGACACCGGGGAGTCGGAACTGTGGTGGGCTACCGCGATTGTTTCATCGGAACTCGGGACACGAAACACGCTCGCGCCGAGACGAAACCAATTCGCCCGTTCCGCGAAGACGTCTCGAAACCCGAACTGATTATCAAATCCTTAACGAACAACGGGCCGAACGGCCCGGACAGGGGACCGTCATGATCAAAGCGCTATCTGCAGTCGCAGCGGCCGGCTTGGTGGCTGCCGGCATCACCCTCCTGCCCGGCTTCGCTCCTCAGGTCGAAGCCAGCGTGCCGCGTCCGCTCGCCAAGGCGGACCGCCTGGACATTCGACCGATCGGCCGCGACTGCTCGCAGCAGGCCTGGCCGAACTTCGAAGCGGGCTGCCTGCGCAGCGCCGGAACCCGGGGGACCATTCGTGAGGCGCGGATCATCGGAGTCGACCGGACGCAGTGAGGAGAGAGCGAATAGCGAATAGCGAATAGCGAATAGCGAATAGCCCGAAACCTGATTCGTCCCTATTCGCTACTCCCTATTCGCCATTCGCCGGCTCGCTCGCCCCGTTGCCGTTCTCGGCCTCCTCGCCGATATGCTCCACCGACACGACATGCTCATCATCGGCGGTGTCGAACACGATGACGCCCTGGGTCGAGCGTCCCGCGATGCGGATGCCGTCGACGGGGCAACGGATCAACTGCCCCTTGTCCGTCACCAGCATGATCTGATCGCCATCCTCGACCGGGAACGAGGCGACGAGCTTGCCGTTGCGGTTGTTGACGGACATCGCGACGATGCCTTTGCCGCCGCGGCCGGTGGTGCGGTACTCGTAGGACGAGGTGCGCTTGCCGTAGCCGTTGACCGAGACGGTCAGCACCACCTGCTCCTGCGCCGACATCTCGACATAGCGTTCCTGCGACAACTGGATCGCGCCAGCGGCCGCCTCCTCGCCCTCGGTCTCGACCGGCTCCTCGGTGGCAGCATCGCCCGACATCGCCCGGCGCATCTTCAAGTACGCCGTACGCTCGTCCGAGGTCGTTTCGACATGGCGCAGGATCGACAGCGAAATCACCTTGTCGCCGCCGGCGAGCGCGATGCCGCGCACGCCCATCGAGGTCCGCCCGGTGAAGACGCGCACGTCGGTGACGGGGAATCGGATGCACTGCCCGCCCGACGCCGTGAGCAGCACGTCGTCACGCTCGGTGCAGATCTGCACGTTGACGATCTCCTCGCCGTCGTCGAGCTTCATCGCGATGATGCCGGAGCGGCGCACGTCGACGAAATCCGACAGCTTGTTGCGGCGGACGTTGCCGCCGGTGGTGGCGAACATCACGTCGAGATTGGCCCAGGAGGATTCATCCTCCGGCAGCGGCATGATCGTGGTGATGCGCTCGCCCTGCTCCAGCGGCAGGATGTTGATCAGCGCCTTGCCGCGCCCGTTGGGCGCCGCGATCGGCAGCCGCCAGACCTTCTCCTTGTAGACCTGGCCGCGCGACGAGAAGAACAGCACCGGCGTATGCGTGGAGGCCACGAACAGCCGGCTGACGAAATCCTCCTCGCGCGTCTGCATGCCCGAGCGGCCCTTGCCGCCGCGGCGCTGCGCCCGATAGGCCGACAGCGGCACGCGCTTGGTGTAGCCGGCATGCGACACGGTCACGACCATGTCCTCGCGCTGGATCAGGTCCTCGTCCTCGACCTCGCCTTCCTGCTCGGCGATCACGGTGCGGCGCGGCGTGCCGAACTCCGCCTTGATCGCGGCGAGTTCGTCCTTGATGATCCCCTGCACCCGCGCCCGCGAGCGCAGGATGTCGAGATAGTCGTTGATCTCGACCTTGAGCTTGTCGAGCTCGTCGGAAATCTCTTCACGGCCGAGCGCGGTCAGGCGCTGCAGACGCAGGTCGAGAATCGCCTTGGCCTGCTCGAACGACAGCCGGATGGTACCGTCCTCGGCGAGGCGATGACGCGGATCGTCGATCAACGTGATGATGGCCTCGACGTCGCGCGCCGGCCAGTCGCGCGACATCAACGCCTCGCGCGCGGACGCAGGATCGGGCGAGGTCCTGATGACCCGGATGACCTCGTCGATATTGGCCACGGCCACGGCGAGGCCGACCAGGATGTGGGCGCGGTCGCGCGCCTTGTTGAGCAGGAACTTGGTCCTGCGCGTGACGACACGCTCGCGGAACGCGACGAAGATCGTCAGCAGGTCCTTCAACGTCATCGTCTGCGGGCGGCCGCCGTCGAGCGCCAGCATGTTGGCGGCGAAGCTCGTCTGCAGCGGCGTGAACTTGTAGAGCTGGTTGAGCACGACGTCCGGCACGGCGTCGCGCTTCAGCTCGACGACGACGCGGTAGCCGTCGCGGTCGCTCTCGTCGCGCAGGTCGGCAACGCCTTCGACCTTCTTCTCGCGCACCAATTCGGCGATGCGCTCGACCATCGTGGCCTTGTTCACCTGGTAGGGAATCTCGGAGATGATGATCGCCTCGCGATCCTTGCGGATCGTGTCGATCGTCACCTTGCCGCGCATCATGATCGAGCCGCGGCCCAGATGATAGGCCGAGCGGACGCCGGCGCGTCCAAGAATGATGCCGCCGGTCGGGAAATCCGGCCCCGGAATGATGTTGATGAGCTCGTCGATCGTGAGCGCGGGATTGTCGATCAGCGCGATGCAGGCATCGATCACCTCGCCGAGATTGTGCGGCGGGATGTTGGTGGCCATGCCGACCGCGATGCCGCCGGCGCCATTGACCAGCAGGTTCGGATATTTGGCCGGAAGAACCGACGGTTCCTTGTCCGAATTGTCGTAGTTCGGCTGGAAGTCGACGGTGTCCTTGTCGATGTCGTCGAGCAGCGGGATCGCCGACTTGGCGAGCTTCGCTTCGGTGTATCGGTAGGCGGCCGGCGGATCGCCGTCGACGGAGCCGAAATTGCCCTGGCCGTCGATCAGCGGCACGCGCATCGAGAAGTCCTGCGCCATGCGCACCATGGCGTCGTAGATCGACTGGTCGCCATGCGGATGGTATTTACCGATGACGTCACCGACCACGCGCGCGGACTTGACGTATTTCTTGTCGGGCGTGTGCCCCTGCTCGTACATCGAATAGAGGATGCGCCGATGCACCGGCTTCAGGCCGTCGCGCGCATCGGGCAGCGCTCGCGACACGATCACGCTCATCGCGTAATCGAGGTAGGAGCGCTTCATCTCATCGAGGATGGAGACGGGACGAATGTCGGAAGGTCCGCCCGGCTCGCCGGGCTTCTCATCTTCTTTATCGGACAAAGGGGATACCGGTCGGTTTTGACACGCGAAAATCGCTTGGAATCATATAGCGCATCGCGTCACGGCAGGCCACCCCTTGACGCACCGGCAAGACGGATTTTTTGGCCGCATTTCCAGCGACTTAACGAGGTCTTACGCTGCGACCGACGGTGCCCCGGACGCCCCCCCGCGGACTGGACTTCAGCCGTGCCGCCGCACTTGTTTTCCCGCCTCAGCGCCGCAGTTGCAGAGAGACTGCCAGCGGCGCGCGAGAGCCGTTGATTCTTCAGCAAAATCCGTTTGTCCGGCGAAACGATCTCGCGAACCGGGCTCGTCATGTGCGATAGCGCAGCGCGTCGACCAGCACCGTGAACGCGGATGTGGGCTGCCGGCGGCTGGGAAAATACAGATGATAGCCGGCAAACGGCGCGCACCAGTCTTCCAGGACGCGAACGAGCTTGCCTCGCGCAAGGTCGTCCCGGACCTGATCCTCGGGCAGATAAGCGAGCCCGAGCCCGGCGCGCACCGCGTTCATGCGCATCGCGATGTTGTTGAACACCAGTTGCCCGTCCACGCGCACCTTCAGCGCGCGTCCACGCTTTTCGAACTCCCACGCATAGATCCCGCCCAGGGTCGGAAGTCGGATGTTGATGCAATTGTGGTCCGTGAGATCCTGCGGCTTCCTTGGCCGCGACCGCACGGCGAAATAGGCCGGTGAGCCGACCACGGCCATGCGCAGGTCCGGCCCGATCCTGACGGCGATCATGTCCTTGGCGACCTGCTCGCCGAGGCGGACACCCGCATCGAATCTCTCGGCGACGATATCGGTCAGTCCATAGTCGGTCACGACCTCGACCTTGATGTCGGGATACAGCGGAAGCAGCTTTTTCAGCGCCGGCCAGAGCACGGAGTCCGCGGCATGCTCTCCCGCCGTGATCCGGATCGTGCCGGCGGGCCTGTCGCGCAATTCCCTCAACCCCGCCAGTTCCGTTTCGATCTCATCGAACCGGGGTCCGATGCTCCGCAGCAGACGTTCACCGGCGGCCGTCGGGGCGACGCTGCGCGTCGTGCGCGCCAGCAGCCGCACGCCGAGCCGGGCCTCCAGATTGCGAAGGGCATGGCTGAGCGCCGACTGGCTGACGCCGAGCCTGGCAGCCGCCCGCGTGAAGCTTCCCTCCCGGGCGACAGCGAGGAAACCAAGGACGTCGTTCAGGTTCTCGCGCAGCATTCATGATTCCATTTCATAAAAGTATGCGCATTCTAGCCTCTAATGTTATCGCGGTCACAGCCTTAGGTTCAGCCCGGACGGCAAGGTTGACGACGCGTGATGCCGGCGTTGACCGCAGGACGGACAGGAGAACCGGATGAAGAAGAGAACCCTGGGCAAGAGCGGCCTCGAAGTGTCGGCCATCGGCTTCGGCTGCATGGGCCTGAACTTCGGCTACGGTCACGCGCTCGAGAAGGACGACGCGGTCAACCTTATCCGCGCCGCCTTCGATCGCGGCGTGACATTTTTCGACACCGCCGAAATCTATGGACCGTTCACGAATGAGGAGCTGGTCGGCGACGCCCTGGCTCCCGTTCGGGACAAGGTGGTCATCGCCACCAAGTTCGGCTTTGCGATCGACCCGGCGACCGGCCGGTCATCAGGGATGAACAGCCGCCCCGAGCGCATTCGCGCGGTCGCGGAGGCATCCCTGAAGCGGCTCAAGACCGATCGCATCGATCTGTTCTATCAGCACCGCGTCGATCCGGACGTGCCGATCGAGGACGTCGCCGGCGCGGTCAAGGATCTCATCGGGCAAGGCAAGGTCAGGCACTTCGGCCTGTCCGAGCCCAGCGCCCAGACCGTACGGCGCGCGCATGCCGTCCAGCCCGTTGCCGTGCTCCAGAACGAGTATTCGCTGTGGACCCGAGGTCCCGAGAGCAACGGCATCATTCAGGCCTGCGAGGAGCTCGGCATCGGCCTGGTGCCCTATAGTCCCCTGGGAAAAGGCTTTCTGACCGGCGCGATGAACGAGACGACCACGCTTGCCGACAACGACTTCCGCAGCACCCTGCCGCGCTTCACGCCCGCGGCGATGAAGGCCAACCAGGCGCTGGTCGATCTCCTCAAGCAGATCGCCGAACGCAAGGCATCCACGCCGGCCCAGATCGCGCTCGCCTGGCTGCTCGCGCAAAAGCCGTGGATCGTTCCCATTCCGGGCACGACCAAGCTCCATCGCCTCGACGAGAATCTCAAGGCCGCCGACGTCGAGCTCACTGCGGACGATCTCGCCCAGATGGAGCAGGCCGCAGTTGCGATCAAGGTTGAGGGAGAACGCTATCCCCCGCACCTGATGGCGACAACAGGGCGGTAGAACCCCTCTCCCACATCACCGGGCACTCCCATCGTGAGCGCCCGAAACCACCTGGAGGCGACGCGACGCCGGCGGCGCGTACACCCCACAGCTTCACCGAGATCGCGCCTTCTCCTTCACACCAAGGCGCGCCCTGAATTTCAGAACGGAATGTCGTCGTCCATGTCGCTGTTGCGTCCGCCACCGCCCGCCGAAGCAACCGCGCGGCGCGGCGGCGCCATCGACGGACCGCTGCTGCCGAAATCACCGCCACCCATGTCATCGGAGAAGCTGCCGCCACCGCCGCCCCGGCCATCGAGCATCGTCAGGGTGGAGTTGAAGCCCTGCAGCACGACCTCGGTCGAGTACTTCTCGACACCGCTCTGATCGGTCCATTTGCGGGTCTGCAGCGCGCCCTCGATGTAAACCTTGGCGCCCTTCTTCAAATACTGCTCGGCGACCTTGCAAAGACCCTCGTTGAAGATCACCACGCGGTGCCACTCGGTCTTTTCCTTGCGCTCGCCTGTCGCCTTGTCGCGCCACGTTTCCGACGTCGCAATGCTCAGATTGGCGATCGGCCGCCCATCCTGCGTGCGCCGGATCTCGGGGTCCTTGCCGAGATTGCCGACCAGAATCACCTTGTTCACACTACCCGCCATCACCACTCTCCCGCGGTTCTCGATCATCGGACCGGCCGTCCACACCGGCCTCACGGCGTCCGGTGGCTAACCCTTCCTCTCGCGGCGGACCCTATACGGTTGCCGCGCGGTCCACCCGCCCTGTCCATTGTTTATCCACATATAGCAGGCGGAAGGCCATTGTTCCAGTTTTGTTCGCGCGCATATGTCTACAACCGTGCGTCGAGTTCCACGGAACTCGATGGAACCGCAAGTTCTCGCAATGGAACCCGGAAAAAGTTCCCTTATTCACGAAAAAGGGATTAACTTTCATTAAGTTAGCCGGCCTCACTTCCTCCTCGGCTGTGGCTTTTGGGAGACGGTATCCAGGGTTGAATCGCGTATATTTGAGGATGGATTGGGGCCGCAAGCGTGGTCGCACCAACTTCACAGACGAGCGTCTCCGGGGACCATTTTGGAGACGCCCAACGCGGGAGACTTGGGATGAAACGAATTTTTCTCGGAGCTGTCAGCTTGATGGTTTTGGGGGCGCTGACGCCGGCGGGAGCCGCCGATCTCGCCGCCCGCCCGTACACGAAGGCCCCGGTGATGGCGCCGGCGCCGCTTCCGACCTGGGCCGGCTTCTACCTCGGTCTGCAGGGCGGCGGCGGCTGGGGCCGCAGCAACGAGACCTTCTTCGGGGCGCCGAATACGGCGATCTTTGCCGGCACCCAGAACTATGACACCAGCGGCGGCTTCGTCGGCGGTGTGGTCGGCTACAACTGGCAGGTCGACAACATCGTGTTCGGTCTCGAGGGCGACTATCACTGGGCCGACATCAACGGCCGGTCGGGCGTCGTCAACGCCGGCCTCGGCGATACCTACTTCACCAGGCTGCGCGGCTTCGGCGACATCAAGGGCCGCCTCGGCTGGGCTGCGGGTCCGGCGCTGTTCTTTGTCAGCGGCGGCGCTGCCGTCGGCGATCTCCAGCACCGCTACGACGCAGCGCTCAATGGTGGCGCGGCCAATAGCTTCGCTCAGAACAACTGGCGCTGGGGTTGGACGATCGGTGCCGGCGCCGAGTACATGTTCGCGCCGAACTGGTCGGCCAAGGTCGAATACAACTATCTCGACTTCGGCAAGAGCTCGATTCAGTACAGCGCGGTTCCGACCAACCGCTCCGAGTGGAGCGACACCGTGCACACCGTCAAGGCGGGCGTCTCCTATCACTTCGGCGGCCCGATCGTGTCGCGCTACTGATTGCACGCAAAAAGCGAATATGTCGAAAGGCCGGCCTCGCGCCGGCCTTTTTTGTGTGCCAGAACCGGCACTTGCCGAGCCGTTGTGTCCTTTGGGTGACGGCTTTTTACGGCGGAAGGAGCTATCAACGTCCGGCGGGTGGGCGTTGGTGAGAGCGTGCGTGCGGGCGTCGGACGTGGTTTGGGGAATGCGATGAGAAGGCTGTTGCTGGGGGCGACAACTTCGCTGGCGCTGGGGATTGCGCCGGCCATCGCTGCCGATCTGCCCGCGCGCACCTTCACCAAAGCGCCTGCGATGATCACGACGATCTATGATTGGAGTGGCTTCTATATCGGCCTGAATGCCGGTGGCGCAGCGGCCCGCACCTGCTGGACCAACAAGGTCAGCTTTGCCGGCGTGGCCGCAACCAACGCGGAAGGCTGCCATGATGCGACCGGCGCGCTGGCGGGCGGCCAGATCGGCTATCGCTGGCAGGCTGGCGGCTGGGTGTTCGGCATCGAAGGTCAAGGCAACTGGGCCAACCTCAAGGGCAGCAACACCAGCCAGTTCGCCCCGGCCGTGACCAACCAGACCAAGATCAACGGCATCGGCGTGTTCGCCGGCCAGATCGGCTATTCCTGGAACAACGTGCTCTGGTACGTGAAGGGTGGCGCCGCGGTCGCGGGTGAGAAGTACAACGGCCTCTCCACGGCCACGGGCGTGGTGCTCGACCAGTCCAGCGCCACGCGCTGGGGGGCTGCGGTCGGGACTGGTGTCGAGGTCGGCTTCGCCAAGAACTGGTCGGTCGCAGCCGAATACGAGCACCTGTTCATGGGCAACCGCACCCTCGGCTTCTCGGGTGTTCCCCTTGGAGCCGCGGGCCGGACCGATGCGGTCGGCCAGGACGTCGACATGGCGACGGTCCGCGTGAACTATCGCTGGGGCGGTCCCGTCGTTTCCAAGCACTGACCCTCGAGGGCTGACACTCGCGATCTCACGCGGCGGCGCCTGCCCGGCCTGTCGTCACTCACGCTGTGACACAGCTCCCCCGTCGGCACTGGCAGTCGCCGTCTTTACCCGCGCTTAAGCACGATCGGCACATCCCGTCACGCGGCTCGTCCCGGTCACGAGTTTGGAAAGCAGTCTCCCTTACAACCAGCCACAGGCCACCTTCGCGTGGGCCCGGATCGGAGGGATCCGGAGCGTGGTGTATTGGGACTGGGGAGAGACGAATGCAGAAGACGACCTTGATCTTGACCGCAAGCGCCGCGGCGCTGGGACTGGCGCCGGCCTCGGCGGCCGACTTCGCGACGCGCCCTTACAGCAAGGCGCCGCCGCCGGCCTATGTCACGCCGCTGCCGAGCTGGGCCGGGTTCTACCTCGGCGTCAATGGCGGCGCCGACTGGAGCCACAATTGCTGGACGCTCAACCGCGTCGGCGGCGTGGCGGTCGTGCCGACCCAGTCCGAAGGCTGCCACAATGCCTCGAGCGGCCTCATCGGCGGCCAGGTCGGCTATCGCTGGCAGGCGGCGAGCTGGGTGTTCGGCGTCGAGGCCCAGGGCAACTGGACCGACCTGAAGTCGTCCAATGCGAGCACGGCTGCGCTGGCCGCGGGCATCACCAACACCACCAAGACCGATGCGATCGGCCTGTTCACCGGCCAGGTCGGCTACGCCTGGGGCAACGTGCTCTGGTACGTGAAGGGCGGCGCCGCCGTCACCCACAACAAATACACCGGCACGGCGAATGCGGCCGCGCCCTTCCCGGTCGGCACGCTGCTGGATTCCGCCAGTGAGACCCGCTGGGGCGGCACCGTCGGCACCGGCGTCGAGTTCGGCTTCGCGCCGAACTGGTCGGTCGCCGTCGAGTACGACCACCTGTTCATGGGCTCGCGCGACATCAGCTTCCCGGCCACCGCAACCGTGCTGTCGCGCGTCGACACCATCAAGCAGGACATCGATATGGCGACCGTCCGCGTGAACTATCGATTCGGGGCGCCGATGGGCACGCGCTACTGAAAAAAGTCACCGCTCGCACGCATTCGGAAAGGCCGGCCCTCGCGCCGGCCTTTTTCGTGTCAACAGCCCGGCAGCGTCGCGGCGTTTTTGTGCTAAATATATGATTTATAACGCTTTTTCATTTCTGTGGCGGGCGCGTTACAGCCTCTCCGGGATGCCCTGTGTATGACTTGCCCATCGCTTGTCATTCCAACCTCCCGGGGGAGAATTTGATGAAGAAGTTGCTTGTGATCACGACGGCGCTCGTCGGCATCGCATCCGCCACATCCGCGTCGGCGGCCGACATGGCGGCCCGCCCGTACACCAAGGCGCCGCCGATGGTCGCGCAGATCCTGAGCTGGTCGGGCCTCTACGCCGGCATCCAGGGCGGCGGCGGCTGGGGCACCAGCAAGGAAACCTTCCTTGGCCGCTTCAACGCGCCGGGTTTCCTGGGCACCCAGAACTACAACACCAATGGCGGCTTCGTCGGCGGCGTGGTCGGCTACAACTGGCAGGTCGACAACGTCGTGTTCGGCCTCGAAGGCGACTATCACTGGGCCGATATCAACGGCCGCTCCGCCGTGGTCAATGCCGGCGTCGGCGACACCTTCTTCACCAAGCTGACCAGCTTCGGCGACATCAAGGGCCGCCTCGGCTATGCCGCCGGTCCCGCCCTGTTCTTCGTCAGTGGCGGCGCCGCGGTGGGCCAGTTGCAGCATCGCTATGACGGCGTGCCCGGCAACGTCTTCAGCCAGAACACCACCCGCTGGGGCTATACGGTCGGCGCCGGCGCCGAATACATGTTCGCGCCGAACTGGTCGGCCAAGCTCGAGTACAACTATCTCGACTTCGGCAAGAGCACGATCCAGTACAGCGCTGCGGCGCTCAACCGCTCCGAGTGGAAGGACACCGTTCACACGGTCAAGGCCGGCCTCAGCTACCACTTCGGCGGCCCGGTCATCGCAAAGTACTGATGCCTGCAGCCGACAGGTTCCGAGAAGGGCCGGCGAAAGCCGGCCTTTTTTGTTGCCCTGATGCCACTTTGTCGGCTCGCCACACGCGGAACCAAGTAACTGAGTGACATAGGCTTTCTGGAACTTGGCCGTAAAAACGCGGTTTGGCCGCGAGTGTGTCTTCAGGGTGACGGTAATCTGCACGGAACCGGGCTAAAGGAACCTCGTCAACTTGAACGGGTGAGTCTGTTTCGTGCGTAAGCTTATCGGTGCGATGCGGACTTCGAGGAATAAACTGGAGACTGGAATGAAGAAGATCCTGCTCGCGACCGTGGCCTTGGCCGCCCTGGCCGCTCCCGCTGCCGCCGCTGATCTTGCCGCGCGCCCGACCTACACCAAGGCCCCGGTTGCCGCGCCGGTGCTGACCTGGACCGGCTTCTACATCGGTGCCATGGGCGGCTATGCTGCCGAGGACAGCAGCGCGAACACGTTCGACCGCAAGGGCGGCTTCGCCGGCGGCACCGTCGGCTACAACTGGCAGCAGGGCGCCGTCGTGTTCGGCCTCGAGGCTGACGCAGCCTGGGCCAATATTTCCTCCAAGACCATCTTCGGCGACGAAGCCAAGATCCAGGATTGGGGCACGGTGCGCGGCCGCATCGGCTACGCCTTCGGCCCGGCTCTGCTGTACGCGACCGGCGGTTACGCCTGGGCCGACAGCAAGATCACCTTCGTGGGCTTTGGTTCGGACAGCAAGATCCACAGCGGCTGGACCGTCGGCGCTGGCGCCGAATACATGTTCGCTCCGCAGTGGTCGCTGAAGGGCGAGTACCTGTACAAGAGCTTCGGCAGCGAGAACTACACCTTCACGGGCCTCGGCACCGCAGCCACTGGCACGACGAACTTCCACTCGGTCCAGGTCGGTGTGAACTACCACTTCTAAGCACATAGCCTCCGGGCCAACGCACGAAGCCTCCGCTCTGCCCGAGCGGAGGCTTTTGCTTGAGCGCTTGTGCTTTGAGCACTTGATCCAGCCGGCGGAACCGGTCCGCCTCCTGCCAGTCGCTGCCATTCCCTGAGCGCATTGTTGATGATTCGCTGACGGCACTGGAAATCCAGCTCCGTTCTTCCTACGTTCCGACCATACCTTTTCCCCCTGGCGTCCGATGGCCGGCTTCCGGCGAAACGCGCCTGCAACGATGGCGCGACTCTGCGCCGTGGGACGATCGTCATGGATGAAGTGCTCAAGGCCAAGCAGCGCGCGCAAGCCAACCAGTCGAGCCTGCGGGCCATCACCATCCGCGGCGCCCGCGAGCACAATCTGAAAAACATCGACGTCGAGATCCCGCGCGACAGGCTCGTCGTGTTCACCGGCCTGTCCGGCTCCGGCAAATCCTCGCTCGCCTTCGATACGATCTACGCCGAGGGCCAGCGCCGCTACGTCGAATCGCTGTCGGCTTATGCCCGCCAGTTCCTGGAGATGATGCAGAAGCCGGACGTCGACCAGATCGACGGCCTGTCGCCGGCGATCTCGATCGAGCAGAAGACGACCTCGAAGAACCCGCGCTCGACGGTCGGCACCGTCACCGAGATCTACGACTACATGCGCCTGCTGTGGGCGCGCGTCGGCGTGCCCTACTCCCCGGCGACCGGCCTGCCGATCGAAAGCCAGACCGTCTCGCAGATGGTCGACCGCGTGCTGGCGATGCCCGAGGGCACCCGCCTCTATCTGCTGGCGCCGGTCGTGCGGGGACGCAAGGGCGAGTACAAGAAGGAGCTCGCCGAATATCTCAAGAAGGGCTTTCAGCGCGTCAAGATCGACGGCACCTTCCATGAGCTCGCCGAGGCGCCCACGCTCGACAAGAAGTTCCCGCACGATATCGACGTCGTCGTCGACCGCATCGTCGTGCGCCCCGACATCGGCCAGCGTCTCGCAGAAAGCTTCGAGACTGCGCTGAAGCTCGCCGAAGGCCTGGCCGTCATCGAGTTCGCGGACGCTCCCGCCTCGGCCGCGCCGGCGGAGGAGAAGGAAAAGAAGAAAACCGCAAAGATCCACGACAAGAGCGGGCCCGAGCGCATCCTGTTCTCGGAGAAGTTCGCCTGCCCGGTCTCCGGCTTCACGATCCCCGAGATCGAGCCGCGGCTGTTCTCGTTCAACAACCCCTACGGCGCCTGCCCGGAATGCGGCGGCCTGGGGGTCGAGCAGCACGTCGATGCCGACCTCGTCATTCCCGACAAGGACGTCACCCTGCGCAAGGGCGCGATCGCGCCCTGGGCCAAGTCGTCGTCGCCCTATTACCTGCAGACGCTGACCGCGCTCGGCAAGTTCTACAAGTTCACGCTGGACACCAAGTGGAAGGACCTGCCGAAGAAGACGCAGAACGCGCTGCTGCACGGCTCCGGCGACGACGAGATCAAGTTCACCTATGAGGACGGCGTCCGCGCCTACGACACCAAGAAGCCGTTCGAGGGCGTCATCACCAACATCGAGCGCCGCTTCCGCGAGACCGAGAGCGAGTGGGCGCGCGAGGAGCTCGGCAAGTACTTCAACGACGTGCCCTGCGCCGGCTGCAAGGGTTTTCGGCTGAAGCCCGAGGCGCTGTGCGTCAAGGTCGGCGGCAAGCACATCGGCGAGATCAGCGACCTCTCCGTCAAGGCGGCCGGCGAGTGGTTCGCCGAGGTGCCGAAGCAGCTCAATGCGCAGCAGACCGAGATCGCCACGCGAATCCTGAAGGAGATCCGCGACCGCCTCAC
The DNA here is from genome assembly GCF_032485115.1 of Bradyrhizobium sp. SZCCHNRI2009. Lineage (NCBI taxonomy): Bacteria > Pseudomonadati > Pseudomonadota > Alphaproteobacteria > Hyphomicrobiales > Nitrobacteraceae > Bradyrhizobium > Bradyrhizobium sp. SZCCHNRI2009. The sequence continues at coordinate 816,106 of NZ_JAUEUH010000002.1, read as the reverse complement.
CTTCCTGCTCGACGTCGGCCTCAACTACCTGACCCTGGCGCGCTCCTCCGGCACGCTGTCCGGCGGCGAGAGCCAGCGCATCCGCCTGGCGTCGCAGATCGGCTCGGGGCTGACCGGCGTGCTCTACGTGCTCGACGAGCCGTCGATCGGCCTGCACCAGCGCGACAATGCCCGCCTGCTCGACACGCTGAAGCGGCTGCGCGACCTTGGCAACACCGTCATCGTCGTCGAACATGACGAGGACGCGATTCGCCTCGCCGACTATGTGCTCGACATCGGTCCCGGCGCCGGCACCCATGGCGGCCACATCGTCGCCGAGGGCACTCCGGCCGAGATCATGCGCAATCCGGCGTCGCTGACCGGCAAATATCTCACCGGCGAGCTCGAGGTCGAGGTGCCCGAGCGGCGGCCGCCGAACCATCGCCGCACCATCAAGGTCGTCAATGCCCGCGGCAACAATCTGAAGAACGTCTCGGCCGAGATCCCGCTCGGCCTGTTCACCGCGATCACAGGCGTGTCCGGCGGCGGCAAGTCGACGCTCCTGATCGACACGCTCTACAAGGCGATCGCACGCAAGCTCAACGGCGCCAACGAGGCAGCCGCGCCGCACGACCGCATCGAGGGGCTGGAGCATATCGACAAGATCATCGACATCGACCAGTCGCCGATCGGCCGCACGCCGCGCTCCAACCCCGCGACCTATACCGGCGCGTTCACGCCGATCCGCGAATGGTTCGCCGGCCTTCCCGAATCCAAGGCGCGCGGCTACGAGCCCGGCCGCTTCTCCTTCAACGTCAAGGGCGGCCGCTGCGAGGCGTGCCAGGGCGACGGCGTCATCAAGATCGAGATGCACTTTTTGCCCGACGTCTACGTCACCTGCGACGTCTGCAAGGGCAAGCGCTACAACCGCGAGACGCTCGACGTGCTGTTCAAGGGCAAGTCGATCGCCGACGTGCTCGACATGACCGTCGAGGAAGCCGCCGAGTTCTTCAAGGCGGTGCCGCGCGTACGCGACACGTTCGAGACCCTGCGCCGCGTCGGCCTCGACTACATCCATGTCGGCCAGCAGGCCACCACGCTGTCCGGCGGCGAGGCCCAGCGCGTCAAGCTCGCCAAGGAGCTCTCCAAGCGCGCCACCGGCCGCACGCTCTACATCCTGGACGAGCCGACGACGGGCCTGCACTTCCACGACGTCAAGAAGCTCTTGGAGGTGCTGCACGAGCTGGTCGCGCAGGGCAACACGGTGGTCGTGATCGAGCACAATCTCGAGGTCATCAAGACCGCCGACTGGGTCATCGACCTCGGCCCCGAAGGCGGCGACGGCGGCGGCGAGATCGTCGCCTGGGGCCCGCCGGAAGATATCGTCAAGGCGCCGCGCAGCTACACCGGGCAGTTCCTCAAGCCGGTGCTGGAGAAGTCGGCCAAGCCGAAGAAGCGCGGCCGCGGCGCCGCCAGCGAGGCGGCGGAGTAGTTGCCCTCAACTCCCTTGTATCGATCGTCATTGCGAGCGAAGCGAAGCAATCCAGGGCCGCGTACGCGACTCTGGATTGCTTCGTCGCTGCGCTCCTCGCAATGACGCATGTGGTCGATACCGGTTCATCACAGCAAAGCCCGCCGCTCCCTGCAGAGCGGCGGGCTCGATGTTTCTGCAACGAACTCAGATTACCACTGGCGATAAAACCCGCTCCGCGTGCCGTTGTTGTTGCCGCGCGGTCCGACGTCGCCCTGGGTCGAGCTCGGGGTCGGGTGGTTGGTGCCGTTGTAGCCTGCGCCCCAGCCCGGGCCGTCATACGGGCCCGGCGCGACGGCGACGTAGCCTTCCTCATAGACCGGCCCTGGCGCCCAGGCGAAGGAATCGCGGTAGGCATAGGTGCTGGTGACCTGGCCGCCATAGCCGTAGCCGCCCGGCCCGTATTCGCCGGCCGAGGCGCCGATCGTGCCGGCGACCAGCGTGACGGCGGTGAGCGCTGCCAATCCAAACGTGCGTGTCATGAACTTGCTCCGTTGTTCCTAATTCATCGAGGAACAAACCATCGTCATGCCCCGGCAGTTCCGCCACCCGCCACAACATGTGTGCGACACAACGTGGCGCTCACGTTGCCGCGATCAGATGATCCAGAATGCTGGTCGCATCATCTCGCAAGCGCCTGGGCGCCCTCTCAGACGACAAACCCGCCGCTCTTGTCCGAGCGGCGGGCTTGATCGGCTCACTTCAGCGCCAGACGGCAACTACCACTGCCGGTAGGCGCCGGTCAGCGTGCCGTTGTTGTTGCCGGACGGGCCGACATCGCCCTGGGTCGAGCCCGGGGTCGGATGGTTGGTGCCGTTGTAACCGCCGCCCCAGGCCACTGGACCAGCCACCGGACCCGGCGCGTAGGCTGGCGCCGGCGCTGCGCCATACACCGGCTCGGAATCGGAGGTCTGCGCCGGCGGCACCCAGGCCATGGAGTCGCCGAATCGGGCATAGCCCTGCGCGGACGCAGCGGCGGTGCCGATCACCAGCGTGGCTCCGGCCAGCGCGGCCATCTTGATCGTACGTTGCATGTCTCTCTCCTTGCTTCTGTGCGGGGTCAACCACCGCACGGCGCCAGGCGTTCCCGCAGCGCACACTCACAATAATCGTGATGAAAGGTTGATCGGCCGCCGCACCGAGCCCCCTTGCAGGACTGAGCGAACCCAGCCCCGCAAAAGCTGCCCTGCGGCGCTCAGGCCGCGACGGCGACCGCCCGTGGCCGCGCCACGCCGGTCTTGGTGACTCCCGGCAGCGGCGGCGCCTTCGTGCCGGTCGCATGCGGGAAATACTGCAGCTGCATGGAATGCATGTAGCCGGCTTCCGCGGTCCAGGAGTCGTTCGCCTCGACGATCGGCGTGATCGTGAACAGATCCGGATTGCTCGGCGCAATCGACGTATAGGTCGGGATCGCTGCGCTGAGCCACTCGAGCGGTTTGTAGATCGAGTAGTAGTTGGTGTCCTTCAGGACCGGCGCCGGCGGCGGATAGGTACCGAGAATTCCGTTCAGGTTGGCCCAGGCCATCGGCACGATGTCGTTGCTGTTGACCGCCGCGTAATAGGTGTAGCTCTTTGCGAAGGTCGTCGCGAAGCCCGCGTTCCACATCGTCGGAGCCGCGAAGGTGTGCGGCCACAGCGTGAACGTCAGCGACGAGTTCAGCTTCGGCAACTGGTCCTGCAGCCACGCCGTCGCCACCACGGCGAGCGCGCCGCCGAGGCTGTGCCCGGTCACCATCAGTTGCAGGTTCTGCTTGGCCGCAAGGCCGCGCAGATAGTCCAGCAGCGACAGGTCCGTCGTGGGATCGGTGAGCGCGATGACCAGCGCCAGCGCGTCGTTGATTCCGGCGCTGATCTGCAGCGGCGCTCCGGCCTGCTGCGGATACAGCCACGGCACCTGGAAGACAGCATCGGCATCGGCGAGCACGTTCTCGAACGCGCCGGCGACCGAGCCATCGACATCGGTGCCGCGGAACGCCACCGCGTAGCTGCCGTCGCTGCCTTGCGCGACGTAGGCGAGCACGCCGTTGTTGACCGCCGGGCCCCAGCATAGCGACCACGGACCGTTCGCCGCACCCGATGGGACGGACTTCAGCATCGCCACGAAATCGCTCGGCTGAACCACATCGAGCGCGTCGTCGATATAGGCGAAGTAGGACAGATACGCTGCAGCAACCTTGTTGAGGGCCATGTGAAATCTCTCTGGCTTGAATGATGAAAACAATTTCGATCAAATCGGGCAGGCAGACCATGATCCGCCGGCCCGCCGGGATGATAGACCGCGTTATCTCCAGGTGCACATCACAACATGTTCAACCCCTGATCATCGAACGTCACCGTAGAGCTGCGACACGCAATGATCGCATCTCATTGCGCGCCGCCCCTCCCATTGCTATGGCGCAGGGCTGTCGCAGGACGACACGCCTCGACGATCATCAGCTCCTCGCCACGCTCACCTCGCGCGATGCCCTACTCTCTCGTCATCTTTGATCTCGACGGCACGCTCGCCGACAGCTTCCCGTGGTTTCGCACCCACGTGAACATCGTCGCGCAGCGCTTCGGCTTTCGTCAGGTGAAGGACGAGGACATCGACGGGCTCCGCCATGCCTCGACCCGTGAGATCCTCGATTTCCTTCAGGTGCCGCGCTGGAAGCTGCCCTTCATCGCGCGCCACGTGCGCCAACTGAAGACGGCGCATGCAGCGAGCATCCCGCTGTTCGCAGGCGTCGACATCATGCTCGACACGCTTGCCGCGAACGGCACCATGCTCGCATTGGTCTCGTCGGACAGCGAGGCCAACGCGCGGCAGAAGCTCGGATCGCGCGCCGGGCTGTTCGCCGATTTCGATTGCTCGGCCTCGGTGTTCGGCAAGGCACGGAAGTTTCGCCGGGTGCTGAAGCGGCTGCGCGTCGACCCGGCAGAGGCCATCGCGATCGGCGACGAGACCCGCGACATCGAGGCGGCGCGTGCCGCCGGCATCGCCTTCGGCGCGGTGACATGGGGCTATGCCGCGGAGCAGGCGCTGCGCGACCACCAGCCGGAGATGCTGTTCACCCGGATGGACGAGATCGTGGAGCGGTTGGTGGTGCCCGCCAGACGAGATTCGTAGCCTGCATCAGCGCCGCCGGCGACATGCAGGGATAATGACGAGCCTCGATAACCTCACCGCGTCATTGCGAGCGCAGCGAAGCAATCCAGAGTCTTCGCGCGGCCTCGATTGCTTCGCTGCGCCGCTGCGCTCGCAGTGACGGAGGCTGCAGATGCAACTCCATTTCCGCCACCGGCGGACCTGCTCACCGCCGCAGGAACGCGCCGAATGCGCGCGGACCGTCGCCGACCTTGATCTCTCCGGTGACCTTCAGCGCGGCCACGTCGATGACGCTCAGAATGTTGCTCTCCCAATTGGCGACGATGACGCGCTGGCCGTCGGCGGTCGCCTCGATGCCCTCCGGATAGTCGCCGACGCTAATGCGCTTGAGCGGCTGCAGGCTCGCCAGGTCGAACACGCTGACCGTGCCGTCATACTGGTCGGTGGCGAAGCCCCTGCCCTGCGCCAGCGCCACCGCATAGGGCCGCAAACCGGTCTTGACCCGGCCGATCTCGCGGCGCTCGGCGAGGTCGATCACCGAGACGTCGTTGGAGGCGACATTTGCCGTGTAGGCGCGCTTGCCCTCGGCGTCGATGGTGACACCGAACGGCCGCGTGCCGACCTTGATGGTCGCAAGGCGCTGGCGCGTCGCCGTGTCGATCACCGAGACCATGTCGTCATCGCGGTCGGCGGAGAGCAGCAGCTTGCCGTCTTGTGTCACCGCAAGCCCCGACGGCGAGGCGCCGACCGCGATGCTGCCGGTCACGGTCCGGGTCTTCGCATCGATCACGCGGATTGCGGCGTTGTACCAGTCTGCGACGTAGACCGTCGAACCGTCCGGCGTCACGGCAATGCCGAGCGGCCCGCCACCGACCTCGACCCGTCCAACCACCTTTCGCGCGACAGCGTCGACGACGCTCACGCTCTTGTCGTCCGGGCTCGCCACATAGGCGAAGCGTCCGTCGGCAGCCACCGCGACGCCGGCCGGCTTGCCGCCGATCGGGATCGTCGCCACCGGCTTCGAGGTCGCGAGGTCGACGATCGTCAGATCGTCGCTGAGCTGGTTGGTGACGAAGGCCTCCTCGGCATGGGCGATGATTGTGGCGGACGCGAGCAAGATACCGGACAAAAGCGCACGGAGATGATGCGGGAGACGATGCGCGCTGGCTTGGCATCTGCCCATGGACGGAAATGCGATCGCATATGGCAATCGGAGTTTGGCGCTCGTCTGCGCCAAGACCGCCATGGCCGGGTTGCTCGCAGCAGTCCGGTGAGATGGAGAGCGCCGACCAAGCAACATCGTCAATCCACGCTAGCTCCCGCTTTCCACCTTCTTCTTCAACCCTTCGAGTCCAGCCTTGTACAGGCCGGTCACCGCATTGACCGCAGCCTCGTCGTTCAGTTCCGGCGGCGGATCGTTGTTGGGGAAGCCGCGGTAGAACGCGCCGGTCCATTCGACCACGCTGCCCTTGCCGTCCGCGCTCGGCGTCACCGCGATGGTCGACGAGTAGTTCGTCACCGGCAGCACCTTCACGTCGACGGCGGTGATACGGTACGAATAGCTCATCTTCTCGGCGTCGTATTTGTAGAGCTCCTCGTCGACGGTAGCGCCGCCCTTCAGGGTCAGCTTGCGCGTGGCGCCAATCTCGTTGCCCTTGTCGCCCGCGGTCTTGTCGACGACGCCGAGCCAGCTCATGTCCTGGAAGTTGCCGATCACGGCCCACACCTTGGCGGGCGCGGCGTTGATCTCGACGTGCTCCTGCACCTTGCGCCGGGTCGGACCATGCGCATCCGCTGTGGTCAGGGCCGTCGTTGCGATCGCGAGCGCCGCCGTCACGGCCAGCGCCTTGCCGAACACCATCCTCATGTCGTTTCCTCAGTCACTCTCATTGGCCGGCGCATCCGGCGCGCGGCGGCGCATCTTTGCACCGCTCCCGATTGTTGCAACAAAAAAGACCGTGTCGTGGCCGATCAATTCGCGCCGCAGCAGCGCTTGTATTTCTGGCCGGAACCGCAGGGACAGGGGTCGTTGCGGCCGACCCTGCCGAACGACGCGAAGGGATTGGGCTGCCGGGCGAAGCTGGTGGACGCGGGCAGCGGAGCCCCGCTCTGCCGGTATTGATGCAGCGTCAGCACCGCCTCGCGGATATTCTGGGGCGCGTTGCGACTGAGATTTCGATATTCGACGGGATCCGGGTTCTCGTCGAGAGTTGCACCGATCATCATCATCAGACCGACCGCAGCCATGGCGACTTCGCCGCCCACCCGCTCATACGCATCGAACCTGTCACGACGCAGGTTCGTGGCCGCCGCGAAGCCGTCGATCCACAGCTCCCAGACGACCTCGCCGTTGAAGCCGTCGATGGGAAAGCGCGGCTGGTACTGCTCCGGATGATGCGCGAGCGTCAGCGCGATCTCCCGGTGATAGTCCATGACCAGCCCGAGCACCTCGTTGGCATGGTCGATGCTGGTGAACACGGAGCGACGGCCCTTGCCGAGCCCGAAGGCCGCCGCGAACCATTCGCCCGGCGGAATCGGCTCAGGGAGCACGAGCAGGCCGGCGATGAAGCCGTCGAGCTCCTCCAGCACCATGGCGCGATCATCCAGGGCCAGGAGCGCCTGTTCGAGCTTGTCGTGGCGACCGATCTGCTCCGGCATGCAGCCCCTCTTCCTTCGCTCCTGTCACGTTCCGAGTCGCCCGACGGGCACGGCGCGCACATGGCCGAGCCACGACGCGGCCGTTTTGACACCAAAACGGCCATGCGCGCAAAACCTAAATTTGCGCACGGGATCAGCGGCATCACCCTTGTCCAGTCCTGCCGTGAAAAATATTCCTGTTTCGCCATTTCGGAATTTCTGTTTTCCTGCATGCGTCCTGTCCTCACGAGAGGGGCGCTTCGCGGTCGTCACGGGCGTGGAGGGCGGGATGCGATGGACGTCACGGGCCCGGCGCTTTTGCGCAGACGACGGGTTTTGTGGCGGACGGCGAAATCGTGTGGTCCTGACCTCCCGACGCTGAGGTCAAGTGGGTGTCGATGCCTTCAAGGCGTCGCGCCGATGACGGTGGCCAGAAGGCCCGGCGCACCGAGGAGAGCGCGTATAAGCCGGTAGAAACCGTCGCGCAGGGAAGGCCGGTTGTTCGGCCAATCCTGTGGTTCCTGCCGCCTGCATTTTTTTCGCAGGCGGGCCATGGGTGCGGCCTGCACCCGGCCTTCCCTGCGCCCTCTCACTGAGGAGGGCGGAATGAACGTCAAAGCTCGGGTGCACCTGGCACGGCGAGAACGCGCAGTCATGTCTCTCCGTCATCGCGAGGAGCAAAGCGACGAAGCGATCCAGAGTCCTCGTGGGATCCTGGATTGCTTCGCTTCGCTCGCAATGAGGGCCGAGCAGGCTTCGCTCTGCTCGCCTATCATCCCGGCCTCACTCCGCCAGCACCGCCTGCACGAGCCGTCGGGGTCGGCGCAGAACTCACGCATCGCCTTGAAATGATCCGTATCCTGCACCGCGACCTTCTCCAGGCCGTATTTGGTCAGCCGCAACAGGGTCGCGCCGGGATAGGCCATCAGGACCGGCGAATGCGTCGCCATCAGCACCTGGCAATGGCTGGAGTCATCCATGCGCCGCATCAGCTTCAGGAACTCGATCTGGCGCGCCGGCGACAGTGCCGATTCCGGCTCGTCGAAAATGTAGATGCCCTGGCGCTGGCAGCGTTCCTCGAAGAAGCGCAGGAACCCCTCGCCATGCGAATGGGACAGGAAGTCGGGCGGCGGCCCGCCGAACGGATCGTCCAGTGCGGCCTGATCGAGATAGCGCGCCACCGAAAAGAAGCTCTCGGCGCGGAAGAACCAGCCTTGCGTGATCTTCGGCAACCAACTCGCGCGCAGCGCGGCGGCGAGTGCGCCGCCCATACGCTCGATCGCACGCCCATGGTCGACCGGCATGTAACCCTTGCCGCCGCCAGCTTCGTCGTAGCCCGCGAGCGCGGCAATGCCTTCGAGCAGGGTCGATTTGCCGGTGCCGTTCTCGCCGACGATGATGGTGATGGCGTTGGTGAAGCTGAGCTCGAACGCGTCCTGCAGGAACGGCAGGCAAAACGGATAGGCCGCGCGATCGGAGATCTTCGCCGGATCGAGCCACAGCCGCTTCAGATAAGGGGCCGGCAGCCGGATCTCGCGTTGCTTCCTCGCCATGACGCCTTCACAACCTCGGTAACATCACCGGCAATCTCGCACATCGCGCCCGCATCGGCCACCGGCCCACGCGGGCTACGCCACGACCTCCAGCACCAGCTCCATCGTCATCAGCACCGGATTGTCGCCGCGGACGAGGCGCCCCCGCGCGAGCGCGCCGGTGTAGTCGACCAGCGCGGCGTCAACAGTGGCTTCAAGGCCGTCGTCGCCCGGCGCGATCGCGCCGGCGGTGATCGTCAGCTCCGTCGCGAACGGCTCGACGACGACGCCGTCCTCGAAGCGCGCCCCGATGGTCGAGCCGACGCCGCCGCGAATGCGCGCTTTGCTGATCCCCTGCGCCCGGCAGAACGCTTCCAGGCAACCGGCGAAATCCTGGTTCGGCCGCAGCCGGAGCGCGAAGGCGCGGCAGTCCGTCGTGGCGCCGCTTGGTGCGGCCGCTACCGGCCCGAACAGCTTGAAGCCGGTCTCGACGTCCGGCTCTGCCGTGAAGATCGCGCCGTCGAGCCCGAAGGCGTCGACCTCGAACGGCTCGGCGACGATGGTCTCCTCCGGCAGGATGTGCCCGCCGCCGTTGCGGCTCCCCTCCTCCATCCACAGCGCGTGGCAATGGAAGAATGGCGCGCCGTCGCGCACGCCGAGCGTCATCGTCCCCGTCGACAGGCGCGTCACACCGGCGGGACGATAGGTGTCGCTGTAGAACGCGGCATGATCCGCCGTCTTCGACAGCGCCGGCATCACATAGGCGAACGGTCCGAGCGCACCGCCTTTGATATCGAGCACACCGCCGGCAAAGCCATTGGCCGCAAAGCCGCGGCGCGCGGCGTCCAAGAGCGGCAACCCCTGCTCCATGGTGAAGGTGAACACACGGCCGCGGGCCTCGACCCACTGGATGCGATCCGCGACGGGCGCACCGGGCTGGGTGATGGATCGCATCACGCGTCAGCCCTGCCTGGTGAGATCGAGCAGGCCGCGCGCCTCGAGCTCGTCGCGCACCAGACGCTTCGGAATCTTGCCATAGCCCGATTTGGGCAACGCGTCCCAGAAGAAGAAGCGCTTCGGCATCTTGTAGCGCGGCAGCTTGGTGGCGAGATAGCCGGCGATCGCGCTCTCGCTCGGCGCGGCCGCACCTTCGCGCGCCACGCAGACGGCAACACCGACCTCGCCCCACACCGGATCGGGCACGCCGAGCACGGCCACCTCGCCGATGTCGGGATGCGTCAGGATCTTTTCCTCGACTTCGCGCGGATAGATGTTGGAGCCACCGGAGATGTACATGTCCGAGGCGCGGCCGGTGATGTAGACGAAGCCCTGCGCATCCATGTGGCCGAGATCGCCGGTGCGAAACCAGCCGTCGCGAAACGCCTTCGCATTGGCGTCGGGATTGTCGTAGTAGCCCGCGAACACGGCCGGACCGATGACGCAGATCTCGCCGGTCTCGCCCGGCTTCAGCTCGCGTCCCTGATCGTCCTGGATCGAGACCTGCATGCCCGTGCGCTCATAGCCGCAGGTGCCGATCCGCGCCTCCGGTCCATCCTCTTCCTCGTGCGCCGCGGCCGGGAACACAGTGATGTTGCCGGTGACCTCGCCGAGGCCAAAATACTGCACGATCACCTTGCCGAGCCGCGCCAGCGCGCGCTTCTGGTCCTCGCGATACATCGGCGCGCCGGCATAGATCACGTGGCGCAGCGAGGAGTGATCGAAATGGTCGACCGCGGGATGCTCGACCATCATCTTCAGGATGGTCGGGACCGTGAACAGGTTGCTGACGCGATGCATCTCGATCAGGCGGAAGGCTTCGGTGATGTCGAACTTCTCGCTCGGCAGCAGCACGGTCTTGGCGCCGCGCGCGCTCTGCATCAGCTGGTGCACGCCGGCGCCGTGCGACAGCGGCGCCACGACGAGAGACGCGTCGTACTCGGTCGTGCCCGGCGTCAGATCCGCGAGATGATTGGTGATGACGAACGCCATCTGGCCATGCGTCAGCACCGCCGCCTTGGAGCGACCGGTCGTGCCGGAGGTGAAGAAGAACCAGCAGGGATCGTCATGCTCGACGGCCGCGTTCGCGACGTGTGCGCCGACATGCGCCTTCATTGCGTCGGCCACGGCCCCCGTGCCGAAGCTGCCGCCTTCACCGATGCGCCAGGTAAAGTCAGCAGTCGTCACTGCGGCAGCATGATCCGGAAAGTCGCCGTGGCAGAGAAACGCCTTCGCGCCCGAGGCGGTCGCGAGATAGGCGACCTCGTCCGGCATCAGTCGGAAATTGGTGGGCACCCAGACCGCGCCGAGCCGGAACGCGGCGAACATCGAGACGAACATCTCCTCGCAGTTCTTGGAGTGCACCAGAATGCGATCGCCCTTGGCGATCCCCTGCTCGGCCAGCGCCGCCGCGAGCGCCGAGACCATCGCGTCGATTTCGCGCCAGGTCCACGACCTCTCGCCCCAGACGAAGCCGACGCGATCGCCGAGCCGGCGGCCATTTTGCGTGACGATATGCGCGAGGTTCATCACCCGGCGGGACATGCGCAGGGGTGCCGGTGTCATCGACAATCTCTCGCGCCGCTGCTGCTGACGAACAGACCCATGGAAGCGTCCCCTCGATCGATCCTTCAGGCGATCTCAGCCGCCCGATACCTTTGGGCCTGTTTATCCCGGTCCTGCTCGCCCTCGCAAGGCCGGCCTCCCCATCCCACCCATGCGGTGGCGTGTTTCGAACGGATGCGGATGCCGCGCGACAAACCGTGGCCGGCCGCGCATTTCTTCATATCACCGCGCGCCGAATCTGATTTGAGGACAACCATGATCGATCGTCGCTTCCTGCTTCTCGGCCTCGCTGGCGTGCTCGCCGCTGCTCCGCTGCACGCGCAGGCGCCTGCTTCCAGCGAGCCTGTCGGCATCATGACTGCGATCTACACCCGCGTCGCCAAGGGCAAGGGGGAGGATGGCGGCACCTTCGTCATCGAGGACAAGGCAGCGCGCGCGAAATATCTGTCGAAGTCGCTGGCCGCCCAATGGGCGAAGATGGACGCCCGCACGCCCAAGGACGAGGTCGGGGCGATCGATTTCGATCCCGTCACGAATTCGCAGGATCCCGATGTCGCCTCGTTCAAGGTGACGTCGGAAATGCAGGACGGCGACAAGGCAACCGTCGCGGTCAGGATTCGCGGCCACCGGACCGAGCGCAAGGAACAGGCCGACGACATCATCCGTTACGACCTCGTGCGCGAAGCGGGCCAATGGAAGATCGACGACATCCGGGGTGCGGTCGATGGCAAGCCATGGTCGATCCGTGCACTGCTGGCGGAGTTCCTCAAGATCACCGAGAAACCTAAACGAAAGTAGAGGCGCATGACTGATGTCCGTGACAACAAGGCCGGGAGCCGCTTCGAGCTCGACATCAACGGCCACGTCGCGTTTGCCAATTACCGGGCCACGCCGCAGGGGGTGATCATCACCCATACCGAGACCCCGCTACCGCTGCGAGGCCGCGGCATCGGTTCGCAGCTCGTGGAAGGTGCCCTCGCGCTGATCCGCGCCGACGGCCGCAAGGTCATCGCGGACTGCAGCTTCGTCGCCGACTACCTCCGAGACCATCCGGAGAACCGGGACATCATGGCCTGATGGGCCGTGGAATTACCGGGCGAGACGATTGGACGGAGCGCCTTAACGCAATGGCTACCTGGATGGATCAGCAATCCCCCGCCGAGCAAGCAACCAGACCCATGGGGAGAGGCACATGTTCATCACAGCCATTTTCGACGTTCTCAAGCGCTACGTTCACTACCGCACGCAGCTCGCCTATCTCGACCAGCTCGACGGGCGCACGCTGCGCGACATCGGATTCGACCGCGACCAGCTACATGCGGAGGCCTGGGAACGCGCCGGCTTCGTGCACGTCTGAGGCGCTGGCACAGCCTCACGCCAGACGCGACCCAAGACGACAAAGGCCCGCACGATGGCGGGCCTTTCGCTTCTTGTTCTTGCCGTGAGCGGCGCAAGCTCAGTGCTTGATCTCCGGCGGCAGTTTGCCGCCATTGGCGGCGAGCTTGCTCATCACCTGCTTGTGCAGCCACACGTTCATGCTGGCGGAGTCGTTGGTGTCGCCGCTATAGCCGAGCTCCTTGGCGAGCTCCTTGCGCGCAGCGAGGCTCGAATCGATATCGAGCGCCTTCATCAGGTCGACGATCGAGGTTCGCCACTCCAGCTTCTCGTGCTTGGCAGCCGCCGCCTTGTCGACGATCGCAGCCACATCGACATTTTGCGGCGCAGCAGCCGGGGCCGCCGTCGGGGACGCAGCCGCGCCGCCGGCCGGCGCGGCACCGCCCGCGGCGGGCGTGCTGCCGCCGGCCGGTGCCGCCTCGGCATGATGGCCGAAAATCGCGCCCATGATCTTTCCGAAAACGCTCATCAATGGCTCCCAATGGATGGTGATCGTAAGAAGAACTCGGCCGGCGGTGTTCCGTTGCAGAGACGCCCGTCGGAGCCGCTCCGCCACCGCCGTGGCCTGCCAAACGCGAACACGGCGACGAATGTGAAGCTTACCCAAGGCGGAATGACGGCGGAACGACTTTATTGGACCATGCTCAGGCTTCTGCATGGGCGTGCCAAGCTAATGCACTGCGACATTCACAGCCCTCACCGAGGCGTGAGTAGGCGCAGCCTGTTTTGCTACTATCCTGATGACTTCCGTTCGCGAATGGCCGCCGCGAGGTTCGTCGCGTCTGGCCATCCGCGAATTTGTTCCAACGAGAAGCGCAGCCCGCCTGCGTGGTTGGGAAGCGCCCCGCGCAAGTTGAGGGAGCACACGACGATGGCTACCTACCACAGCAATGCTGCCTCCCACGTTCGGGCGGCAGACGAGGTCGCGGCTGAGCTGACGATTCGTACGATCGACATGTCGAGCCTGATGCGTGCGCTGCGGCTCGGCTGGGATGACTTCAAGGCGGTGCCGAGTCACGCCGTGATGCTATGTGCGATCTATCCCGTTCTCGGCCTGGTGCTGGCGCGTGCAGTGTTCGGCTATGCGGTGGTGCCGCTGTTGTTTCCGCTGGCGGCCGGCTTCGCCCTGCTCGGCCCGTTCGCCGCGCTCGGTCTCTATGAGCTCAGCAGCCGCCGAGACCGCGGCGAGGACACCAGTGCCTGGGATGCCCTGGAGGTGCTGCGGTCGCCGTCGTTCGGCTCGATGCTCGGACTGGGCACGCTGCTGTTCGCGCTGTTCGTCACCTGGGTCGCGACCGCGCAGGCGATCTACGTCGCAGTGTTCGGCTATGGCGGCGCGACCGGTGTGAGCGATTTCCTGCAGCGGGTCTTCACTACGCCGCAAGGCTGGTGGCTGATCGCGGTCGGCTGTGGCGCAGGCTTCCTGTTCGCGTTGCTGGCGCTGTGCCTCAGCATCGTGTCCTTCCCCTTGATGCTCGACCGTCACGCCGGCGCGCTCGAAGCGGTCGTCACCTCGCTGCGCGTGGCGGCCAAGAACCCAGTTCCGGTTGCGGCCTGGGGCCTCATCGTCGCAGTGCTTCTGGTGGCCGGCACGATCCCGTTCTTCCTCGGTCTCGCCGTCGTGATCCCGGTGCTCGGCCACGCCACCTGGCATCTCTACCGTGAGGCCATCGCGATCCACCCCGACGCCGCCCGGATCGTGCCGCCGGTCCCCCGCAGCTCCAAGCCCGCGGCCGATTTCCCGGCGAACCTGTTCCCATGGCGCTCGCGTGACCAGATGTGAGGACGCAGCGATGAGTTTTCACTGCCGCCGGCCTCCGGGCCGGCGGTCGCGTCGAGGGGCCGCAGAGTGTGGCGGCGCTCACGAAATCCGACGCCAATGTGATCGAAAGGCCTTGCTGCTGCCGCGGTTACGCCCGACATGGAGCACGCCCAGCAACGCTTTTTGAATCCATTGCCGTCCAGGTGTTTCGATGATTGCTCGCGTTCTCGCCGTGTCCGCTCTTGCCTGTCTCGCTGCCCTTACCCCCCTGTCAGCGCCAGCGCACGCCGCGGTACCTTGCGGCAACGGCAATTTCGACGGCTGGCTCGCCGAGTTCAAGACCGAGGCTGCGGCCAAGGGCATCTCGCAAAACACGATCAATGCGGCGCTGACGGGCGTGACGCCGGACCAAAGCGTGCTGAACCGCGACCGCGGTCAGAAGGTGTTCAGCCAGACCTTCGAGGAGTTCTCCGGACGCATGGTGCCGCCGCGCCTGACCCGCGGCTCCAACATGCTGAAGCAATACGGCTCGGTGCTGTCGCGGATCGAGCAGAGCTACGGCGTGCCCGGCGAGGTGCTGGTCGCGATCTGGGGCCTTGAGACCGATTTCGGCGTCAATGTCGGCAAGTTCCCGACCATCCGTGCGCTCGCGACCTTGGCCTATGACTGCCGCCGCGCCGAGCAGTTTCGCGGCGAGTTGCTGGATGCGCTGCGGATCGTCGACCGCGGCGATCTCCAGCCGGCCGAGATGCGCGGCGCCTGGGCCGGCGAGATCGGACAGACCCAGTTCATGCCGTCGTCCTGGATCAAATATGCCGTCGATTTCGACGGCAATGGCCGGCGCGACCTGATCCGCAGCGCGCCTGACGTTCTCGCCTCCACGGCGAACTATTTGAAGGGTTATGGCTGGCAGAAGGGCAAGGACTGGGAGCCCGGCGGCCCGAATTTTGCGGTCATCCAGCAGTGGAACAAGAGCGAGGTCTATGCGCGGACGATCGCGACCTTCGCAACGCAGCTGGCGCGGGCGCCATAACCTGCCCGGAAAAAGGCCGATCGCGGTGACGCGATCGGCCCTTGGTTCAACGACGCGAACGACTGACGCGCTACTTGATCATCCCGGCCTGCATCGCCTTCGTCAGATGAACGCTGCAGGCGCCCATCTTGCCGCTCAGCAGCGCATCCTGGGCCGCCGCGATCTCTCGCTGCGCCGTGTATCTGGCGTCGCCATCAGCCATTGCCTCGATCGCCGTCTCAGTCTTCTCCAGGTTGGCCCCGCTGCAGCCGGCGCCGTGCATCCGCGCCGCCTGAGCCGGACCGAACGTGGTCATCGCCGCGATGACGAGCGCGGCCCCCAACAGTTTGCTGTTCATTGTTTTTCCTCGCTGGTGCGACGGCGCAGGCATCATTGCCGGACGCCGCGACAATTTGTCGCACCACCTGGATATTCTCGCGAAATGAAATCACTGCGAGCCGCGCGTGATCGTGGACATCGGTTCACCGTCGCGACATCAAAGAGTGAATAAAGATTCACGCCGATCGACCCATGCACTTCGTCGGGGCTCGCGAGATGCTCAACGCCTAACGGCTTCATAGCCGCAGTGACAGCCAATCGATCGGGCTTTTCAAACGAACGATTGAAAAATCGCATGATTACGGAGGTTTCCGACAGATCCGCACCCTCTGATCGCCTCTGCCCGATTCTTACTCAAGCGTTACCCAAGCTATGCGCCGGAGGTTTAGCTGCATCGCAACATCAGCGCTTCCGCATCGCAACAATCTCTTCTATGTTCATTTCAACGATGAGGTTCCAATGAAGAACTGAATCGCGAACTAAAGGAGATTTCTCATGTTGCTCTCGCTCATCCGCATGGTTCAGGCGTTCCGTGAGTATCAGCGCAACGTTGCCGAGCTGTCGCAGCTCAGCGATCGCGAACTCGCCGACATCGGTCTCGATCGCTCGGACATCCCGCGCGTTGCCGCCGGTCACTACAACGGCTGATCGGCCTTCTTCCGATATCTACCGGACATCGCCCGCCTCGCTGCGGGCGTTGCCGCATCTAGGCCTGGCGCAGCGAAACACATGCGCCCGCTTTCTCGCGCCGAGCCTCATTGGCGCATTTGCAGCGCTCGGGAAAAGCGCTACCTGTCCCGCGCATGACAGGCTCCAAATCACCTTCGAATACCGTCCACGTTGTCGGTGCCGGCCTCGCCGGCTCTGAAGCCGCTTGGCAGCTCGCCGAGGCTGGAGTCGATGTGGTGCTGCACGAGATGCGGCCGGACCGCATGACCGAGGCGCACCGAACCGCCACCCCGGCCGAACTGGTGTGCTCGAACTCTTTCCGCTCCGACGATGCGGCCAACAACGCCGTCGGCCTGCTGCATGCCGAGATGCGCCGGCTGGGCTCGCTGATCATGCGCGCTGCCGACGCCAATCAGGTTCCGGCCGGTGGAGCATTGGCCGTCGACCGCGACGGCTTCTCGGCGGCCGTCGCAGCGGCTCTCGAAGGGCATCCACGCATCGCGCTGCGCCGCGGCGAAGTTACCGGCTTGCCGCCGGCGGAGTGGGATCGCGTCATTGTCGCCACCGGTCCCCTCACCTCGCAGCCGCTCGCCGAGGCCATCCGTGACCTGACCGACGAGACGGCACTTGCTTTCTTCGACGCCATTGCGCCGATCGTGCACAAGGACACGATCGACATGACCAAGGCGTGGTTCCAGTCGCGTTACGACAAGGTCGGTCCGGGCGGCACGGGTGCTGACTACATCAACTGTCCGATGACGAAGGAGCAGTACGACGCCTTCGTCGCGGCGCTGCTCGCCGGCGAGAAGACCGACTTCAAGGAGTGGGAGACCAACACGCCCTATTTCGACGGCTGCCTGCCGGTCGAAGTGATGGCCGAGCGCGGCCACGAGACGCTGCGTCACGGCCCGATGAAGCCGGTCGGCCTGACCAATCCGCACAATCCGACGGTCAAGCCCTACGCGATCGTGCAGCTGCGCCAGGACAACAAGCTCGGCACGCTCTACAACATGGTCGGATTCCAGACGAAGCTGAAATACGGCCCGCAGCAGCAGATCTTCCGCACCATCCCTGGCCTCGAGAACGCGGAATTCGCGCGGCTCGGGGGTCTGCATCGCAACACCTTCCTCAACTCGCCGAAGCTGCTCGATGCGCAGCTCCGCCTGCGCGTCCAGCCACGGCTGCGCTTTGCCGGCCAGATGACGGGATGCGAGGGGTATGTGGAATCGGCGAGCATCGGCCTGATCGCCGGCCTCTACGCCGCCGCCGAGGTGCGTGGCGCCAATCTGCTGCCGCCACCACCAACCACGGCGCTCGGTGCCCTGCTCGGCCATATCACCGGCGGCCACATCGAGACGATCGACGGTGCGACGCGCTCGTTCCAGCCCATGAACATCAATTTCGGTCTGTTCCCGCCGCTGGCGACAACCCCGACCCGCAAGCCGGACGGCACGCGGCTGAAGGGCAACGAGAAGACGGTGGCGAAGAAGCAGGCGATGAGCGCCCGCGCGCTGGCCGATCTCGACCGCTGGATCGCCGAGCACCTGCCCGTCGCGGCCGCTGCGTGAGAGCCCCATGAGTTTGCCGAAGACTGATTTCGCCGTGCTGGCGGCGCGCTGGAGCGAAGGCGTTCTGCTCAAGCGCGACGTGTTCTCGACCGTCGAGCGCGGCCGCTTCAAGAGCGAGGCCGGTGACGTCGACGCCGTGCTGCGCCGGCTCGATGAGGTGCCGTGGTGGTCGTTCGTGCTGGCGCGGCATTTGTTCGCGCGCGAGCGCAAGGCGCTGATGCGCGCCAAGGGGCTCAACGCCGGCCCTGATCTGCTATGGGCTGGGGATCGCGCGCTGGTCCGCGGCTTCATCAATGGCGTGGCGCTGCATCTGGCCAAGCCGCACGGCAACGTCGCCTATTTCCGCTCGGCCAAGCGGATGATGCGCCGGCTGCATCGCGCCGGAATCACGCACAACGATCTCGCCAAGGAGCAGAATTGGCTCGTCGGTCACGACGGCCATTGCTACGTCACCGATTTTCAGTTGGCCGCCTGCTTCGAGAGCCGCAGCCGGCTGTTCCGGATCGCGGCCTATGAGGACCTGCGTCATCTGCTCAAGCATAAGCGGAGTTACGCGCCCGAGGCGCTGACGCCGAAGGAGCGCAAGATCCTGGCACGCAAATCGCTGTTCGCGCGCGTCTGGCTGATGACCGGCAAGAAGGTGTATCGCGCCATCACGCGCGGCATCTTCAATTTCACCGACCGCGAGGGTGGCGGACGACGCCTGGTCAACGATGCGCCGGTGCTGATGGACATGATCCGGAAGAACCCGGCCGTGCGCGACGCGGCGATCGTTGCCTTCGCAGACCGCCGGACCGGCGTCGGGCTCTATGCGTTCGTCGAGGGAGAGCAGCCGACGCTTGAAACTCAGCTGCAAAACGAGCTTGCTTCAGCCAAGGGCCCGAAGCCGCCGGAGCATATCCAGGTCGTGCATGCCCTGCCGCGCGACGCCAGCGGCAGGCCACGCACTGAACTGTTGCAGCTGGTCGCGATGAACCAGATCGACCTGATCGAACCGATGCTCACGAGCGACAGCGATCGCGCTTTCCTCAAGGACATCCTGGACTCGCGCAAAAACCTGCGCGACCGGTTCAATTTCGAGGCGGACCTGAACCTGCCTTCGGCCTGAGCGGACGAGACTTCGCGGACCGACCATTGTATCCTTTGGTTGCAATGTCGTTTGGGAGGATTGGCAATGAACGTCGAAACCCGCGCGGCCACAACGTCTCGGTCGTCGAACATCGAGATCATCCCGACCGGCCGGCAACTCGGTGCCGAGATTCGACATGTCGATCTCAAGCATCTGGACGATGCGGGCTTCAGCTCCCTGCTCCGTGCCTTTCACACGCACTCCGTTTTGCTGGTGCGCGGCCAGGGTCTGACGGACCAGGACTTGATCGCCTTCAGCCGCCGCTTCGGTGATCTCGACTGGGCGCCGGTGCAGGAGAACGGGCGCCGCTTCGTCGACGGTCTACCCGAAATCTATATCGTCTCGAACGTGAAGGTGAATGGCGAGGCGATCGGCAGCCTCGGCGCAGGCGAAGCGGTGTGGCATACGGACATGTCGTATCTCGACACGCCGCCGATCGCGAGCGCGCTCTACGCGCTGGAAATTCCCCCCGTCGGCGGCAACACGTCGTTCTGCAGCATGTATGCCGTGTACGACGCGCTTCCTCCTGAACTGAAGCGCCGCGTCGCAGATCTGAAGATCAAACATGACGGCACCTACAACAGCGGCGGCTTCGTCCGACAGGGCGTGACGCCGATCGATGATCCGCGCACATCGCCGGGCGCGATACATCCGCTGGTCTGCACGCATCCCGATTCCGGCCTGCAGATGCTTTATCTCGGCCGCCGGCGCAATGCCTATCTGGTCGGCCTCGAGCTCGCCGAGTCGGAAGCATTGCTCGACGCGTTGTGGGCCTATGTTGCCCGTCCGGAATTCTCCTGGGAGCATGTCTGGAAGGTCGGAGATCTCGTCATCTGGGACAATCGCTGCACCATGCATCGGCGCGATCCGTTCGATGATCATGCGCGGCGAATCATGCATCGGACCCAGATCAAGGGAACAGATCGCCCACACTGATTCGCTTGCGCGCGGGATCAGCACGATCAAGCGCCAGATTGCCTGCGAATGAGTTGCAGGTTGCTGGATATTTCCTCGCGCATCGCCTTGAAGCGTCCAATTTCCGACTCAGAGCGGCAGAGTGTGCCGACAATCGGCAGATCGTGCC
The DNA here is from genome assembly GCF_032485115.1 of Bradyrhizobium sp. SZCCHNRI2009. Taxonomy (NCBI): domain Bacteria; kingdom Pseudomonadati; phylum Pseudomonadota; class Alphaproteobacteria; order Hyphomicrobiales; family Nitrobacteraceae; genus Bradyrhizobium; species Bradyrhizobium sp. SZCCHNRI2009. Next base: position 795,822 of record NZ_JAUEUH010000002.1, on the reverse strand, counting down.
GCGATCCTTCCGCGAATTGCCTCCGAGCCGAAACACCCCCGACAAATTACGATGGTTGATTTGCAGGCGCTGGTGAAACTTGGGAGATGACGCAAGTGAGTCTCAGAAGCAACGTTGCTCGAAGCGCCGAAAGCAGCCTCATCCAGGTCATCCCGACGGGAAAGACGCTCGGTGCCGAGGTCTGCAATGTCGATCTCGGATCCTTCGACGATTGGGCGTTCGCCTCGTTCATGCGCGCGCTGCTCAAGCATCAGGTCCTGCTGGTGCGCAGCCAGCGGCTTGGTGAACGTGACATCGCGGCCTTCAGTCGTCGCTTCGGTCACGCGGATCTATTTTACACCTCCCCCGGGGGCTTGCTGGGCGACAGACTGTCATTCTGCAGCCTCTACGCCGCTTATGACGCGCTCTCACCGGCGCTGCGCAGCCGCGTCGCTCATCTGAAGGTTCGTCATCTCGCGACCGACACCGCCGATGATGGCTGTCGCACCGTCATCGCAGGCCCGGTGCATCCGCTGGTCGGCAATCATATCGATACCGGCCGCTCGATGCTCGCGCTGGGGCAGCGTCGCCATTCCTACGTCGTCGGCCTCGAGCAGGACGAATCAGACGCGCTGCTCGACGATCTCTGGCAGCTTGCCGAACGGCCCGAGTTCAGTTGGACCCACACCTGCCGACCGGGTGATCTCGTCGTCTGGGACACCCGCTGCACGATCCACCGGCACGAGCCGCCGGACATGCCGAGACTCCTGCACAGCCCGCCGCTCTGGAGCACGATGCCCTCGGCCTGAGCCCGCGACGGGGTCAGCGCGCGCGAAAACTCGTCGTCCCCGCGGCCCGCCACAGCGTCCACAGCGTCGCGAGGCGCGAGCGGGAGCGCGGCTGAAACGGATCGTCGCGGGGTCCGGCCCGCGCAAGGTCGCGCCGGACCAGCGCGAGCGGCAGCAGAACCGGCCGCACGGCCGGTGGCGCCTGACGCGCCAGCTCGAGGGTGTGATCGAGATGCTGCCGGGCCTGCCCGCGCAGGTCCATGATCACCTCCTGGATCGCCGGCGACGCCTTGCCGGAGAACATCTCCTCCTGGCCGACGCCATGCCGCGCGAGAAGATCGAGCGGGACATAGAGCTGCCGGTGGGCCGCATCGCGCGGCAGCGCCGCGATCACATGGAGCAACCCTTGCGCGATACCGGCATGGTGCGCGAGATGATCGGCGTCCGCAAACGGCGGCGCAATGATCTGCGCGGCCAGCGCGAACAGCGCGCCACGCGTGTCGCCGAGATAGCCGTCCAGCGCCGCCATCGTCGGCATCGGATCGTTGTAGAGATCGAACTGATGCTCATCGACCAGGCGCGTCAGCCGCTCGACCGGAAGCGCGAAGCGCTGCACGGTGAGCAGCAATTCGGCCGCAACGGGATTTCCCTCCGCGCCGCCATGTTCGTGACCCGTCAGCGTGTCGTGCCACCACTGCAGGCGGACTTCGCCCGGCAGCGGCTGCGACACGAGATCTCGAATGCGGCTGACTTCGACGTTGAATGCGTACAGCGACAACAGCGCACGCCGGGGCTCGGGCGACATGAACAGCGTCGAGGCGTAGCGGTCGAAATCGTGCTCGCGGACAAGGCCTGCACAGAACGCGGCGTCGCTGTTGGCGTTCGTCTCGCTCATGGGACGGCGATGAGCGCTGCCGCAACCCGGCGCCGCTCGCCGATCATGACGTTGTAGGTGCGAATCGCGGGGCCGGTCTGCATCGCATCGAGCACGACGTTCACGCCACGCAGGGCCGCGCGCAGCGGTGCCGGCGCGATCCAGACTTCGTTTCCGGTGCCGATGATGAGCGTGTCGATCCCGTTCGCCGCATCAAAAACGCGCTGCAACGAATAGCGGTCGATCTGGTCGGGCTGGATGACGTCCCAGGCCCAGATCGAGTCGGGCAGGCACAGCAGCGAGCCGCGATGCGACATGCCGGCAAAGGCGAAGCCGCCTTTGCCATAACCATCGATCGGCGCGGACCGCGGGAAATGCGGAGCGTCAGTTGCCATGCGAGACCAACCTCTCAACCCCGATCCGGGTCCAATGGCTGATCAGGGCTTCTTCTTCGGCTCGTCGACCTGATCACCCCGAACGGTTCCGACGCCGAGATAGATCAGGATCGGCGCGGCGATGAAGATCGAGGTGTAGGTGCCGACCAGCACCACGCCGAACATCATCACCGCGGTGAAGCTGTGGATCGCCGGGCCGCCGAACAAGAGCAATGCCAGCAGCGCCAGGGTCACCGTGACGTGCGTGATGATCGAGCGCGACAAGGTCGAGTTGATCGATTCGTTGAGCAGCTGCGGCATCGGCATCTTCTTGTAGCGCCGCAGCATCTCGCGGATACGGTCGTAGATGACGACGGTGTCGTTGAGCGAATAGCCGAGAATGGTCAGCAGCGCCGCGATGCTGGTGAGGTCGAAATCGACCTGGCTGATCGACATGAAGCCGATCGTCAGCACGATGTCGTGGACGTTGGCGATCATGGCACCGAGCGCAAACTGCCATTCGAACCGGAACCAGAGATAGATCAGGATCGAGATGATCGCGAGCATCAGGCCGAGCATGCCGACGGCCAGGAACTCGCCGGAAACGCGCGGCCCCACCACCTCGACCCGGCGATACTCTACGGAATCGCCGATCGCCGCCTTCACCTTGTTCGCGGCCTCCTGCTGCGCGGCGTCGCCGCCCGGCTGTTCGGCAATTCGGATCAGAACCGATGCATCGGCCGCAGTGCCGAACTGCTGCAGCTGCACCTCGCCCAGACCGAGGGTCGCCAGCGTCGCGCGCATCCCCGCAATGTCGGCGGTGCCGGACTTGGCCCGCACCTCGAGCAAAGTGCCGCCGCGGAAATCGATGCCGAGGTTCAAGCCATGGGTGAAGAACAGCACGATGGCGAGGATCGACAGCGCCGCAGAAATCGGAAAGCTGATGCGGCGGAACTGCGTGAAATCGAAATGCGTGTCGTCGGGAACGATGCGCAGCGACGGCAGCAGGCCGAGCGCGCTGACCACCGTCAGCACCGCGATCAGGATGCCAAGCCCGATGAGAACCCAGTGTGTCACAGTAGCTCCTAGATTGGCACGCTTTGCGGCCGCTTCCACCGCACCCACCCCGCAACGATCAGACGGGTGAGCGTGAAGGCGGTGAAGACCGTGGTGAGGATGCCGATGCCCAAGGTCACGGCGAAGCCGCGCACGGGGCCGGTGCCGATATAGAACAGCACGGCGGCGGCGATGAAGGTGGTGATGTTGGAGTCGAGAATGGTCGCCAATGCGCGCTTGAAGCCGGCGTCGATCGCCGAGATCGCATTGCGGCCGCCGCGCAGCTCCTCGCGGATGCGCTCATAGATCAGCACGTTGGAGTCCACGGCGATGCCGACCGTCAGCACGATGCCGGCGATGCCCGGCAAGGTCAGCGTGGCATTGAGCAGCGACAGCACGCCGAAGATCATCGCGACGTTCACCACCACGGCGATGTTGGCGAACACGCCGAACAGCCGGTAGGTCAGCAGCATGAACACGATGACGAGGATCGAGCCGACATAGGAGGCGAGCTCGCCCTTGGCGATCGAGTCCGCGCCGAGGCCCGGACCGACGGTGCGCTCCTCGATGACCGTCAGCGGCGCGGGCAGCGCGCCGGCGCGCAGCAGGATCGCGAGCTCGTTGGCGGACTGCACGGTGAAATTGCCGGAGATCTGGCCCGAGCCGCCAGTGATCGGCTCGCGGATGACCGGCGCCGAGATCACCTTGTTGTCGAGGACGATGGCGAACGGCTGCCCGACATTCTCGGTGGTGGCTTGCGCAAACTTGCGCGAGCCGGCCGAGTTGAAGCGGAAGGTGACGATCGGCTCGTTGGTGCGCTGGTCGAAGCCGGTCTGCGCATCGGAGAGATCACCGCCGGAGACAAGCACCTGCTTCTTCACGACATAGGGCTGGTTGGGTGGCGATGCGCTCTGGAGCACCTCGGAATCCGGCGGCACCCGCCCCTGCACCGCCTGATCCGCCGGCACCGAGGTGTCGACCATCCGGAATTCCATCTTGGCCGTGCGCCCGAGCAGGTTCTTGAGCTGCGTCGGATCCTGCAAGCCCGGCACCTGCACCAGGATGCGATCGTTGCCCTGGCGCTGGATCACGGGCTCGACGGTGCCGAGCTCGTTGACGCGGCGCTCGACGATCTGCATCGACTGCTCGATGGTCTGGCGGATGCGTTCGGTGATGGCCGCCGGCGGGATCGTCAGCCGGACCAGTCCGCCGCCGGCATCGCTGACTTCGAGGCTGCGCTGGCCGCTGGAGCCGAGCAGCCCGCCGAGCGGCTGCGAGAGATCGCGCAGCTTGGAGATCGCGGTTCCCGTGTCGCTTTCCTTGGTGATCCGGACCTCGACCCCATCACCCCGGCTCACCAATCCGGTGTAGCCGATCTTGGCATCGCGCAGCGTGCGGCGAACGTCGTCGCGCACGGCATCGAGCCGCTCCTTCTTGATGTAGTTGGAGTCGACCTCGAGCAGCAGATAGGAGCCGCCCTGCAGGTCGAGGCCGAGCACCAGCCGGCGCTGCGCCCAGGCCGGCCAGGTCTTGACCGTCGCTTCGGAGAAGAAGTTGGGCACCGCGCACAGGCACACGACGAGCGCCGTGAGAATGATGCCCAGCGCCTTCCACCGCGTGAAATACAACATGGAGGTTGTCCGTAAGGGCCGTAGCCGGCCCGGAAAATCAGAACATCACAAAGAGCGAAGACCGGCGTTCGACCGGCCAGGCCGGCGATCAGCTCGCGGCCTTCTCGTCCTTCTTGTCGTCCTTTGCGTCTGCCTTCGCGGGCTCGCCCTTGGTGCGGACGCCCGTGATCATCTGGCGCATCTGGCGCACGCGCACGCCGTCGGCGATCTCGAACTCGACCTGATCGTCGTCGACGACCTTGGTCACCTTGCCGACCAGGCCGCCCTGGGTCACGATGGTGTCGCCGCGGCGGACGTTCTTGACGAGATCGGCGTGCTCTTTGACCTTCTTCTGCTGCGGCCGCAGGATCAGGAAATACATGATCACGAAGATCAGCGCGAACGGCAGCAGCGACATCAGCATGCTGTTGGTGTCGCCAGCGCCGGCGGCCTGGGCATAGGCAGGGGTGATCAGCATGTGGTCGATCCTCGTGGGCAGCGCCCGGTGAGACGGGAATAGCCGGCGAACCACGCTTGTCTCGGCGCGGGCCGGCCTCTTGCGAATTTCGCGCGGAATATAGCGGCAGCAGTCCCAATAGCAAGGCGCCCCGCCCCTTCATTTCGCCCCGCTTGCGGCAGCCGGCGAGGCCCGATATGGCTGCCCCATCAGGAACTTGCAGCATGTCGAAAAAACCAGCCAGAGCCTCGTCCCGCGCCCCCGCCAAAAACGCCCTCAGACCGCTCGCCAAAGGCCCCCGGCCTGCAGCGCAAAAGCCACCAAAGATCGCGGCAAAACGTCCCGCCGGCCCCGCCTCCGATGATACGGCTGACCGGATTGCCCGTGCGCTGGAAGCAATTGCCGCGCATCTGGCGACAACCCATGCGGGTGCCACGCCCGCGCTGGACCTCAACGCGGCCGACGCCTTCGTCTGGCATCCGGACGGCCGGCTCTCGACGGTGCCGCGCGTCAGCCGTGTCGAGATCGACCTGCTCAAGGGCATCGACCGGATGCGCGACATCCTGATCGAGAACACCGAGCGCTTTGCCAACGGCCTGCCGGCCAACAACGCCTTGTTGTGGGGCGCGCGCGGCATGGGCAAATCATCGCTGGTGAAGGCAGCCCATGCCAGCATCAACGTCACGCGCAAGCCGGCCGACCGGCTGAAACTGATCGAGATTCACCGCGAGGACATCGAGAGCCTGCCGGCGCTGATGGACATCCTGCGTGCCGCGCCGTTCCACTTCATCGTGTTCTGCGACGACCTGTCGTTCGACGGCAATGATGCGTCCTACAAATCGCTGAAAGCCGTGCTCGAAGGCGGCATCGAGGGACGCCCGGAGAACGTCATTCTCTACGCCACCTCGAACCGGCGCCATCTGTTGGCCCGCGACATGATCGAGAACGAGCGCTCCACCGCGATCAATCCGGGCGAAGCGGTCGAGGAAAAGGTCTCACTGTCCGACCGTTTCGGCCTATGGCTCGGCTTCCACCGCTGCAGCCAGGACGAATATCTCGCGATGGTCAAAGGCTATTGCAGCCATTTCGCCATCGCAGTCGCCGAGGATCAGTTGGAGCGCGAGGCGCTGGAATGGGCCACGACGCGCGGCTCGCGCTCGGGCCGCGTCGCGTGGCAGTTCACGCAAGATCTGGCGGGCCGCCTCGGCGTGCGGCTGACAACGCAAAAAGCCGCGCAGTAATCTGCGCGGCCCTGTGTCGTCCACGATTGCGTGAGGTCACACGACCGGACCTCACGCCCCGTTGAGGAATTGCAGCGGGTCAACCGGAGACGATCCCTTGCGGATCTCGAAGTGGAGCTGCGGCGATCCGACTTCTCCCGATTGACCCGACTTGGCAATGACCTGGCCGCGCTTGATCGGATCACCGCGCTTCACCATCAGCTCACTCGCATGGGCATATGCGGTGACATAGCCGTTGGAATGCCGCACCAGGACCAGATTGCCATAACCCTTCAATTCATTGCCGGCGTAAGCGACGACGCCATCTTCGGCCGCCTTCACCGGGGTGCCCTCGGGCACGGCGATGTTGATGCCATCGTTGGACTTGCCGTTGGTCTTGGCGCCGTAGCTGGTGATCACCTTGCCGCGCGCCGGCCAGCGGAAGGTCGGTAGCGAGCTGGTGGTCTCGGCGGGCCGTGCCGGCTCCTCCTCCTTCTCGGGCGCCGGATTGGCCTGGGCCAGGCGGGCGGTCTGGACCGGACCGGCGGCCGTCGCGACCCGCGTTGTCGGCGCTGGCGCCGGCACGGTCGCAACCGCCTGGGGAACGGTTGCGACCGGAGCCACCGGCGCAGCTGCCGCCACGGCCCTGCCAGGGACGGTCAGCCTGGTCCCGAGCTTGAGCGGCGAAGCCTGATCGAGATTGTTGGCGCGGGCGAGCTCAGCCACCGTCAGATGATTCTGGCGGGCGATGCTGGCGAGTGTCTCGCCGCGGTTGACGAAATGGACGGTGGACGGTGTGGCGGCCGCCACCGGCTTCGGCGCGACCATTGGCGCCGCGGCAACGGGCTGGGCCGCGGGCGCAGCCGCCACCGCGCCAGGATGCGGAATGATCAGCTGCTGGCCTGGCGACAATGCGCGCGGCCCCTTGTAGCCGTTGGCAGCCAGGATCTCAGCCGGCGTCACGCGGTAGCGCTTGGCGAGGATGTCGAGCGTATCGCTGGTGCCGACGATGATCTTGGTGCCACTGGCAGGACGCGCGGCCGCGACCGAACGCGGCGGCACGGTGCCGGTGGTCTCGAGGCGCGGCTGGGCCGGCGGAGCATAGGAATGCGCGGGCTGTGCATAGGCCGGGGGTGCGGCGACGGCGGGCGCCGCGACGGGGACCGCAGCGGGTGGCGCATAGGACGCGACGCCGCGCCCGCCCGACGACATGCCTCCGGCGCCGCCACCAGTCGGATAGGATTGCGGAGCCCCGACCGCCGGGGGCGGCAGCGCCGAGGACGAATAGGCAGGCGCCGGCGCGGGAGCCGGCGTGTAGGACTGGCTGTATTGCTGGTGCTGCCGGGGCGGCTGCGCCTGCACCGACCCGGTGGAATCGGATGCAAAGGGGTTTGAAAACGGATTTTGCGTCTGCGACAGCCGCGTCGACATGTCGGCGCTGCAGCCGGCGACGCCGAACGACATCAGCGCCAACGCCGCAACTTGCGGCAGGCGGCGCGAGCGAAGCAACTCGACAGTGGCGGGCATGGTTACTCACTCGTACGCAACAAACAACGAATTCGAGTAAACACAGCCGCGGTAAATAAGCGCTTAAGCCGCGAATAAAGCGTTGTGCGGCCTGCTGATCCGCACGTTTAAAGTTCGCGCGCAATCCCCGGAATTGCCGGCACAAATCGCACGTCGACGAGCTCCTTTCGGTCGAAACGATCACCCGTTCGCGTGATCCTGACGAGCGTCTGCACCCCGTGTTGCGGCCCGACCGGCGCGATCAGGATACCGTCCGGCTCCAGCCGGTCGAGCAGGCTCTGGGGAATCTCGTCCATCGCCGCCGTTACGATGATGCGGTCGAATTGGCCGCCCCCCGGCGATAGAGCGTAGCCATCGCCGAGCATGACCTCGACATTGAAGCAGCCGAGCTTCTCCAACCGCTCCCTGGCCTTGTCGGCCAATGTCCGGAAGCGCTCCACCGTCAGAACGTTGGTGGCCAGCCTGGACAGAATCGCGGCCTGGTATCCTGACCCCGTCCCGATTTCGAGTACACGATGGGACTTCTGCAGCTTGAGCTGCTCGGTCATGTAGGCGACGACGAAGGGCTGGCTGATGGTCTGCCCACAGGCGATCGCCATCGCGCTGTCACGATAGGCCTCCGGGCGGTCGGCCGGCAGAACGAACTCCTCCCGCGGCACCTCTTCCATCGCACGCAACACCGCCTGATCGCTGATCCCCCGCCGACGCAGGGTCAGCTGAAACATCATTTTCTCGGGAGGAGCAGCTGGGGGCATCGGGATGTTGGTTGGTGGGCTCGTGCGCAATTTACCTGCCGGGCGAGGGTTGCGCACCGATTTTCCGCACACCCGTCGCAACCGGATGCACCGTCATGGTCCCGACGACGGACCGCGTTCCGCACAAGGAACCAAGTCGGGTCCGGTTCGTTCACCTTATGGGCGATCGTGCCCACGCCGCACGACCGTGAAAGACGACATTGTTGACGTTGCGCCATAAGCCGTTATTTGCGAGCGTCAAATCGGGTATGGGCAAGGACTGACATCATGACTGCACCGCGGCCGCCGCGCGGCTCTGTGTTTTTGGTTGAAGACGAAGTCATGATCCGAATGATGGTCGCCGACATGCTGGAAGAGCTCGGCTACACCGTCGCGGCCGAAGCCGGCGAAATCGGCGAAGCGATGCGGCTGGCCGAGAGCACCTATTTCGACGTCGCCATTCTCGACGTCAACGTCAACGGCAAGGTCATCTCGCCGGTGGCCGATCTCATCAAGGCGCGCAACCGTCCCTTCATCTTCGCAACCGGCTACGGCTCGTCGGGGTTGCCGGAAGAATATCGCGACCGGCCGGCCCTGCAGAAGCCATTCCAGCTCGAGACGCTCGGAAAGGCGATCGACCATGCCCTGCGTGGCGCTGGGCCACAGGGGTAGAAGGCGCTTCAGCCGAGAATGTCGCTGAGCTTGCCGGAGAACGCCTCGTCCGTGCGATCCAGGCGAAGCGGGGTCACTGATACGTAGCGCGCCGCGAGAGCTGCGAGGTCCGTCCCCTCGTCGGGCACATCGAGCGAGGCAGCCCGGTCGAAGCCAATCCAGAAATAGGGGTTGCCGCGGCCGTCGCGCCGCTCATCGACTTTCAAGAAGCCCAGATTGCGCTTGCCCTGGCGGGTGACCACGACGCCCCTGACCTCTTCCGGTGCACAGGCGGGGAAGTTGACGTTGATCACTGTATTCCTCGGCACGCCGGCTTCGAGCACCTTGCGCACGATCTGCGGGCCGAATTTGAGCGCGGTGTCCCAAGACGGCTTGTCACGCGTTGCGACGCTGAATTCCTGCGACAGGGCAAACGACGGCAGACCGAGAATGGTGCCTTCGAGCGCGCCGGCGATGGTGCCCGAATAGACCACGTCCTCGGCAACGTTGCGGCCCTTGTTGACGCCAGACAGCACCACGTCGGGCAGCTTCGCCCCCAGGATATGACGGGATCCCATGATGACGCAGTCGGTCGGCGTGCCGCGCACCGCGAAATGCCGCGGGCCGACCTCACGCAGCCGCAGGGGGTCATTGAGCGAGAGGGAATGGGACACGCCGCTCTGGTCCAGTTCGGGAGCCACGATCCAGACGTCGTCGGACAGGGCGCGTCCGATCTCCTCGATCACCTTGAGACCCGGCGCATGGATTCCGTCGTCATTGGTGCAGAGAATCCGCATGGCCAACCTTCCGTCCCTTCGAAAGCATCGTTCGGGGGGTGTCTTATCTGCTGTGCAGCATCGAGGCAAACCTGAGCGCGCAGCGGCACCACCCGGTCAATGCCGGATCCGCCACTGCGGCAGGAACCTGGCGAGCTGCCCTCGTGTGCCCAGCCTCAACGGTAGGCTGGATGCGCCGGGCGCCTGCTGGACAGCAGGCGCCGGCACCGCTGACGGCTCCGTCCGCGGCACTGCCGCAAACCGGACCCGCGCGACACTCAACGCCTTCTCGAAGTCGACGGGGTTGAACCAAGCCTGATCGCGCAGCGAGTCGTGCAGGCCCTCGTCCCAGACCCTTGAGGATTCGATATCGAATGCTCCCTTCAGGCGCTGATCGACCGCCTGGATGCCGGAGCCGGTGACGGCCCATTGCCGCCCGATCCAGAAAATATCCCGATGCAGAGCCATGATGCCGGTATCTGAAAAGCAATTGCTGAACAGAACCGAGGATACGACCCGCCGGCGCGCACGCAATGGCGGCGACCTGAGCGGATGCAATTTGCCGCGGCGCTATGGCTCCGCGGTCACCACCTTGAGGCCGCCCATATAGGGCTGCAGCACATCGGGGACGGCGATCGAGCCGTCGGCCTGCTGATAGGTCTCCATGACCGCGATCAGCGCACGGCCGACAGCCGTGCCCGAACCGTTCAACGTGTGCACGAAGCGCGGCTTGCCATCGCTTCCGCGATAGCGTGCATCCATGCGGCGCGCCTGGAAGTCGCCGCACACCGAACAGCTGGAGATCTCGCGGAAAGCGCCGCCATCGCCCTGCCCGGGCATCCAGACCTCGATGTCGTAGGTCTTCTGCGAGGAGAAGCCCATGTCGCCGGTGCACAGCGTGATGACGCGATAGTGCAGATCGAGCCGGCGCAGCACTTCCTCGGCGCAGGCCAGCATGCGCTCGTGCTCGTCCTTGCTGGTCTCCGGCGTCGTGATCGAGACCAGCTCGACCTTGGTGAACTGATGCTGACGGATCATGCCGCGGGTGTCGCGGCCGGCCGCGCCCGCCTCGGCGCGAAAGCACGGCGTCAGCGCCGTGAGCCGCATCGGCAACTCCTTCTCGTCAACGATGGACTCGCGCACCAGATTGGTCAGGGCCACCTCGGCAGTTGGAATGAGACCGAGCCGCTCGGTCTTGAGGCGATCATCCGGCTCTGCAATCAGCTCGCCCTTCACGGCCCAGAACTGGTCGTCCTCGAATTTCGGCAATTGGCCGGTACCGAACATGACGTCGTTGCGTACCAGCAGCGGCGGATTGATCTCGGTGTAGCCGTGCTCATTGGTATGAAGATCGAGCATGAACTGCCCGAGCGCGCGCTCGAGCCGCGCCAAGCCTCTCTTCAGCACGACGAAGCGCGCGCCCGACAGCTTCGCAGCCGATTCGAAGTCCATGGTGCCAAGAGCCGCACCGAGATCATCATGCGGCTTCGGCGCGAAGGCGTAGTTGCGCCGGGCGCCGAACATGTGGCGCTCGACATTGTCGTGCTCGTCCTTGCCGTCCGGCACCTCGTCGAGCGGCAAATTGGGAATCGCCGAGAGCTCGCGCGCCAGCTCCTCATCCGCCTGCTTCGCGGCTGCCTCCAGCTCCGGCATGGTGGTCTTGAGCTTGGCGACCTCCTCCATCAGCGCCGATGCGCGCGCGTCATCCTTGGCCTTCTTGGCCTCGCCGATCTCCTTGGAGGCGGCGTTGCGCCGGGCCTGGGCCTGCTCGGAGGCCAGGATCGCCGCGCGCCGCCGCTCGTCGATGGCGAGCAGATGCGACGACAGCGGTGCCAGACCCCGGCGCGTCAGCGCCACATCGAAACCTTGCGGATTGTCACGGATCGATCTGATGTCGTGCATGGTCGTTCGGTCCTGGGAACGAAGAGTATCGGCGAGTCGCCTGGGCTCGCGGGCCGGCCTGCACTACCGCGAATGGCGCCGGATGGGAACAGGCAACGCCCTGGGATGTCCCCGAGCGCAACCGTTCTATTCGGACGGGTCGGCCGGGAGATTCCCCGAGCCGGACGACGAGCCGGACTTGGCCGCAGCCGCCTGCTTCTCGACGATGCCGACCGCGATGATCGCGCCCTCGTAGAGCGCCAGCAGCGGCAGCGCCAGGGAGGCCTGGCTGAGCACGTCCGGCGGCGTCAGCACGGCCGCGATGATGAAGGCGATCACGATGAAATAGCGCCGCTTCTCCTTCAGCATCTGCGAGGTGACGATGCCGATGCGGCCGAGCAGGGTCAGGATGACCGGGAGCTGGAACGCGATGCCGAAGGCGAAGATCAGCGACATCATCAGCGACAGATATTCACCGACCTTGGGCATCAGCGCGATTTGCGCCGTCTCGGGGCCGCCGAGCTGCTGCATGCCCAGTGAGAAGCGCACGATCATCGGCCACACCGCAAAATAGACCAGCATGGCGCCGAGGACGAAGAAGACGGGGGTCGCTATCAAGTAGGGTAGGAAAGCATTGCGTTCGTGGCGATACAGCCCCGGCGCCACGAACTTGTAGATCTGCGTCGCGATGATCGGGAACGAGATGAAACCAGCGCCGAACATCGCGAGCTTCAACTGCGTGATGAAATATTCGAGCAGCTGGGTGTAGATGAACTTGCTGTTCTCGGCACCTGCGACCCAGACGAACGGCAGCACCAGGATGTTGTAGATCTGCTTGGCGAAAAAGAAGCAGAAGATGAAGGCCACGCCGAAGCCGATCAGCGCCTTGATCAGCCGCGACCGCAGCTCGATCAAGTGGTCCATCAACGGGGCCTTGCTGGCCTCGATATCTTCGACGGTCATGACGCTTTGGCGTCCTTCGGGCGGTCAGCTTCTGCTGACGCAGACATTTCAGGCTGTGGCTCGGGTTTGATTTCACGGACGATCGCCAGCGGCTCGCCCACGGATTGATGGACTTCAGCCTCTGCGAAGGTCTCGGCCACTGGAGGCTCGGGGGTGGTCGGGGTCATCACAGGAGGCTCGGGCGAAGCAACAGCGACATCCGATGCGGGCGCCGACTCGGCGGGCTTGTCGATCCCCTCGATATCGAGAGCCTTGTCGACGTCGCGCTGCAACGAGGAGATCACGCCGGTCGGGGTGAAACCGCTGGCCGCCTCGCGGACCTCATCGAAACTCTTCTTGAGGTCGGCCATCTCCGCTTCGCGCATCGCCTCCTGGAACTGGCCCTGGAACTCCGAGGCCATCCGGCGCGCCTTGCCGATCCATTGCCCGACCATGCGCAGGACGCCCGGAAGCTCCTTGGGACCGATCGCGATCAACGCGACGACCCCAATGACGAGCAGCTCACTCCAGCCGATATCGAACATGAAACAATCCGCCTACGCGACGACGCCTCTGATCCCGCCTGCCCGGGCCTGTCTGAACAGGTCCCTGTGCCGTCCCTGCGGGAGCGCGCCGCCCGCGCCTTTCACGCGCAGATCAAACGGCTTTGCTGCCGACATCCGTGCGGGTGGCCGAAGGCGTGGCGCCGTGATCGATCGACTTGACGGGCTCGGTCTTCTCCGGCGCCTTGTCGTCGTCCTGCATGCCCTTCTTGAACGCCTTGATGCCCTGCGCGACGTCGCCCATCAGATCGGAAATCTTGCCGCGCCCGAACAACAGCAGGACGACCGCGATCACGACGATCCAGTGCCAAATGCTAAGCGAACCCATCCTGCAACCCTCCAAACACCGGCGCAGCCTTCACCCGACTGCCCGTCGACGCTACCGCCGAAACCGCGTCATATCCATGGACTTGACCGCGACACTTCGCTTCTAGCATTCGATTGCGAAACATCAACACGAACGCGGCGCACCAGCCGAAAACGGCCCGCGGACAGCCCGATCTGGCCGGAAGGTAGGCGCCAACGCCCCCAAAAACAAGCACTTAAGGTCCGACAATTCGCGGCCGGACCTACGTAATAACGCGAGTGTTAACAGCCCTGGCCGCTAGCTTTGGCGCGGCGAGCCGTCGTCGTCGGTATCGCGGTCGTGCGCGTCATCGGCCGCGTCGATCTCCTCATCCGCCGCGTCGACCTCGGCCTCGGCCTCTGCCTCGTCGTCTGCCTGAGCGTCAGCGTCGGCAGACAGCTCGACGAGCTCGATAACGGCCTCGTCGTCCGGCCCGACCTCGATCTGCTCGACGGCCAAGTCCACCTCGGTGATCTCGGTTTCCGCATCGGCGCCCGGCAGTTCCAGATCGCCAACGGCGACCTGCGACGAGGTGTCGTCCCGAACGGCGGCCTCAGCGGTCGCCATCTGGCCTTCGGCGACCTCGGCCGCAGCCGTGTCGGCTGCGACCGTTTCCATCTCGGCCGTTTCGTCTTCCGCGGCTTCGGCCTCGCCAGGCTCGGCCTCCACCGCCGGCGCAAGCGCCAGGTCGAGATCGCCGGGATCCAGCGGCTCCTCGTCCTCCCGCAGCGTCGGATCGTCCGATGGCGTCGGGACGGTGAAGCCGGTCGGCAGCCGGGAATCCAGCAGGCCGGTTCCCTTCAGCTCTTCCAGGCCAGGCAGATCGCCCAGGGTCTCCAGGCTGAACTGAGCCAGGAACGCATCGGTGGTTCCGAAGGTCAACGGACGGCCCGGCGTCTTGCGGCGCCCCCGCGGCTTGATCCAGCCGGTCTCCAGCAGAACGTCCAGCGTTCCCTTGGAGGTGACGACGCCGCGGATCTCTTCGATCTCGGCACGCGTCACCGGCTGGTGATAGGCAACGATGGCCAGAACTTCGATCGCCGCGCGCGACAGCTTGCGCGTCTCGGTGCTCTCGCGCGTCATCAGCCAGGCGAGGTCGCCGGCGGTACGGAAGGTCCACTTGTTGGCGACGCGCACGAGATTGACGCCGCGATTGGCGTACTCCGCCTGCAGCTGCGCCAGTGCGGCCTTGATGTCGACACCTTCAGGCATACGCTTGGCGAGCGCAGCCTGCTCAAGCGGCTCGGCCGAGGCAAACAGGAGAGCCTCGAGGATGCGCAACTCTTCGGGGCGCGCTACAGGCTCGATCGCGATCTCGTCGGGCTCTTCCATGCGCAGTTCCGCCAAGCTTGCCATGGCAGGGTCTCCTTGTTCGTTACTCAACCGTCAAGTCCGGCGCAGCCATGGCGCCGGGCTGGATCGGTGGACGCTTACGAAAGTACAGCGGCGCGAACGCCTGCTTCTGGTTCAGCTCGAGCTTGCCTTCGCGAACCAGCTCGAGGACGGCCGCAAAGCTCGATGCGAAGACGGTGGCCTTCTGTGCAGGCTCGACGACGTAGTCCAGCAGGTAGTCGTCGAGACATCCCCAATCGTCCGAGACCTCGGTCATGCCGACCAGACGCTCAAGCGTGGCGCGGGCCTCGGCAAGCGACCAGACCGTGCGCTTGGCCATATGAACGGACGTGACGACGCGCGACTGCCGCTGGATGGCATAGGCCGACAGCAGGTCGAACAGGGTCGCGGTGAACTTGGGACGACGAACCTCCGCTATGGCCTCCGGGTTGCCGCGCGGGAACACGTCACGCTGGAACTGGGGCCGGTTCATCAGGCGATTGGCGGCTTCGCGGATCGCCTCCAGCCGGCGCAGCCGGTTGGCAAGTGCCGTGGCCATCTCCTCGGCGCTCGGACCTTCCTGCGCTGGCGGCTCGGGCAACAGGAGACGCGACTTCAGAAAAGCGAGCCAGGCCGCCATCACGAGATAGTCGGCGGCGAGCTCCAGCCGGATCTTGCGGGCAGCCTCGATGAACTGGAGATATTGGTCGGCGAGCGCCAGGATGGAGATCTTGGCAAGGTCGACCTTCTGCTGCCGCGCCAGCGCGAGCAGCAGGTCGAGCGGACCCTCGTAGCCCTCGACGTCGACGACCAACGCCGGTTCGGCCTCGGCCAGCTCCGTCGTGGGACGGCCGGTTTCAAACGACAGAATTTCAGCGGTCATGCGCTAGCGGATCCCAGCCGGTTGATCAAGGCGTCGAGCTCGCCGCGCGCGGCGTCACGATCGAAGCCTGTGGGTGCCTTGCGCGCCGCAAGCGCGCGATCGGCGCGGATCAGAGCCTGCCCTTCAAGCTCCGGCGTCTCGGCGGCCACGGCCTGCATCTCGTCGAGCTTGCCGTTGCAATGCAGAACCATGTCGCAGCCAGCCGCTACGATCGCACGCGTGCGCTCGGCGATCGATCCGGCCAACGCGTTCATGGAAACGTCATCACTCATCAACAAACCCTGGAACCCGATCCGTTTGCGAATCACCCGTTCGATCATTGTCGCAGAAGTCGTGGCCGGATGGGCGGCGTCGATCGCGCTAAACACAACATGTGCAGTCATCGCCATCGGGAGGTCGGCCAGCAGCCTGAACGCGGCGAAATCGGTTGCGTCGAGCTCCGCTTCTGGCGCATCCACGGTCGGCAACCGGAAATGGGTGTCGGCGGTGGCCCGACCATGCCCCGGAATGTGCTTCAGCACCGGCAGCACGCCGCCCTGCTCCAGCCCCTCCGTCACCGCCCGGGCGATCGCCGCCACCTTTTCTGGCGTCGTGCCATAGGCTCGATCCCCGATCACGGCATCGGCGCCGGCGACAGGGACGTCGGCGAGCGGCAGGCAATCCACGGTGATGCCGAGCGCGACCAGGTCGTCGGCGATCAGGCGCGCGCTGAGCCAGGCGGCACGGAGGCCCGCGGCCGAATCAAGGTCGTAGAGACGGTCGAACACCACGCCGGCGGGATAGGCCGGCCAATGCGGCGGCCCCAGCCGCTGCACCCGGCCACCCTCTTGGTCGATCAGGACCGGAGCGTCGGCGCGGCCGACGCAGGCTCTTAATTCCTCAACCAGCGCAGTCACTTGGGCGGGCGACTGGACGTTGCGTTTGAACAGGATGAAGCCCCAGGGCCTGGAATCGCCGATGAACGCGCGCTCAGCGTCGGTGAGATCAGGCCCGGAGATGCCGGTAATGAAAGCCCGCATGGTCATGCGGGCCGCATAGACCCCGCCTCGGGGGCGGTCAAGCAGGCCTTAATTGTTGCTAAACGGGAAACACTGTCCGCCGGCAGTTTTCAACGATCCGCACATCTTGTTGGCCTCTTCCTTCGTCGCGAAGGGCCCGACGGCTGCGCGGTACCTGACGCCGCCCTTCTCACCCAGATCCATCCGCTTGATGATCGGCTCATATTTGCCCAGCACGGCGCCGTACTTGTCCTGCACCGCCTTGTAGGACGACATCGCCTCCGCCTCGCTGGCCTGCGACGAGATCGAGACCAAGTAGCCGCCGGTACGATCAGTCTGGGTCTGCTCGGTGACCGGCACGGCCGCGGCGATGCGCGCCGGTGCGGCCGGCTGCGGTGTCAGCGGCATCGGGCTGTCGTTGGCGGCCGACGCATTGGCGTTGGCCGGCGATTTGCGGCCCTTCGGCGTCGCCGCCGGCTTGGTTGCAGGCGTCGCCGGCATCGGCGGATCGGCCGCAGCAGCCTGATTGCCCCCCGTCACGGACAGCGTCTTGATCGGACGCGGATCACTGTTGGGCAAAATGCCGTTGGCGTTGGCCATCTGCGACATCGGGGCCGCCCCGGCGCTGACCGGCGGCGGAGCCGCATTCTGGTTCATCTGCGGGAACACCACGCGCGGATTGCCGCCGCGGGCGTTCAGATCCATCGGCGTCTCCTCGCGGGACACCAGCTTCTCGCCGCCGTCATTGCCGAGCAGACGATCCGGCACCTTCGGCGTCGGATCCTGCTGGGCCATGATCTTGGTCGGACTGTTGTCGGCGCGAATGATCGGCGGCTCGCCGGTACGGCCGGACGAGATGTAGGTCTTGTAGCCGTAGGCGCCGCCGGTGCCGACCACCGCAAGGGTCAGCACCGCGAGCACGGTGCTCATGCCGCTGCGCCGCCGCGGCCGCTCCTCTTCCTCGCCCTCGTCGTAACCGTCCTGATAGCCGTATTGGCCATCCTGGAAATCGTTGTCGCCCTGAAACCCCTGCTGTCCCGAGCCCATCTGCCCGAACAGCGCATCGTCATAGCGCGAGGAGTCCGGCTCGTTGTCGTCGAAGCCGTTGTCGCGGTTGTAGTCGCGGTCATTCTCGGCGAACCCGTGGCGCGATTCCCCGACGCTGTAGTCGAGCTTGGACAACTGATCGGCGAACTCCGCGTTCGGATAACCCTGCTGCTGCCGGGGAGCGGGCGCGGGCGCGAAATCCTGGTCCGGGAAACCCGGCTGGCCGCGCGGATCCTGATAGCCCGCCGGAAAGGCCGGCGGTGCAGGCGCCGGCTGCGGCGGCTCGCGGCCGATGTCGGCGAAGGGGTTGGCGGCGGCAGGCTGGGCACGTTGCATCCAGGCCGGAGCGCCGGCCGGAGGCATGCCGGGAACCGGCTGTTCCGGCGCGGGAGCCGCGGGGCGCGCCATCGGACGCGGTTGAGATTGCGGAGTTGCCCGG
The DNA here is from genome assembly GCF_032485115.1 of Bradyrhizobium sp. SZCCHNRI2009. Classification (NCBI taxonomy): domain Bacteria; kingdom Pseudomonadati; phylum Pseudomonadota; class Alphaproteobacteria; order Hyphomicrobiales; family Nitrobacteraceae; genus Bradyrhizobium; species Bradyrhizobium sp. SZCCHNRI2009. The sequence goes on along the minus strand of NZ_JAUEUH010000002.1, from coordinate 777,345 downwards.
CCCGAGGCGGCAAAAGGATCGTTCTGCCCGATCAGGCGAGCGAGTTCGGCGAGCGGATCGGCATCGGCCTGCTGGTTTCCACCACGGCCAAAACCATCAGCGGGAAAGGGTCTGTCCTGGTAACGATCAGCCATCGTGATGAAGCGTCCCTGCGGGTGAGCCGCATATGCGTCCTAAGGCGGACCCTGCCAGATTGAGGCCCCCAACTGAAGTCGTGTGTTTCCCCCAATCAGCGCATTGCATCAGGAGCATTAACGCCCAAGATCGCAAGTCCCGACGCCAGAACCGAGACGACGCCCTGAACCATGGCCAAACGTGCCTTGGTCAATTCTGCATCATCATCGATAATGAAGCGTAAATAGGGCAAATCCCGCCCCCGCGTCCAGAGGGCGTGAAATTCGCTTGCAAGTTCATACAGGTAGAAGGCGATCCGGTGCGGCTCATGCGCCAGCGCTGCGCTCTCCACCGTACGTGGGTACAGTGCCAGGCGTTTCAAGAGGTCGTGTTCGGCCGAGTCGGAGAGTTTTTCGAGGTTGGCCTCGCGGAGGAACGCTAGCCGCGCCCCCTCGTCCTCCGGCAGGTCCCGGAAGCTCTCCCGCGCATTGCGGAAGATCGAATGCCCCCGCGCGTGGCCATACTGGACATAGAACACGGGATTGTCGCGCGACTGCTCGATGACCTTGGCGAGGTCGAAATCGAGCACGGCGTCGTTCTTGCGGTAGAGCATCATGAAACGGACCGCATCGCGCCCCACTTCATCAACAACTTCCCGCAAGGTGACGAAGTCGCCGGAGCGCTTCGACATCTTCACCGGCTCGCCATTGCGCAACAGCTTGACGAGCTGCACGACCTTGACGTCGAGCACGGCCTGTCCGGCCGTCACCGCCTTCACCGCCGCCTGCATGCGCTTGATGTAGCCGCCGTGATCGGCGCCGAATACGTCGATCAGGTCGGCGAAGCCGCGCTCGAACTTGTGCCGGTGGTTGGCAATGTCGGAGGCGAAATAGGTGTAGCTGCCGTCCGACTTGATCAGCGGCCGATCGACGTCGTCGCCATAGGCAGTGGCGCGGAACAGAAGCTGCTCGCGATCCTCCCAATCCTCCACCGGCGCGCCCTTGGGCGGCGGCAGACGGCCTTCATACACGTCGCCCCGCTCGCGCAGGAACTCGATCGTGTCGGCAACCTTGTTGGTGCTGCCTGCAATCAGCGAGCGTTCCGAAAAGAACACGTCATGACGGATGTTGAGCGCGGCGAGATCATCCTTGATCTCGGCCATCATCATCGCGATCGCCTTGTCGCGCACGATCGGCAGCCACTCGGTCTCAGCGAGCGCCTTGAGCTTGTCGCCGTGCTCGGCCGCGAGCGCCTGCCCGACCGGCTTGAGATAGTCGCCGGGATAGAGCCCTTCCGGAATGGCGCCGATGTCCTCGCCGAGCGCCTCGCGATATCTGAGGAAGGCGGAGCGCGCGAGTACGTCGACCTGCGCGCCGGCGTCGTTGATGTAGTACTCGCGCGTGACATCGCGGCCGGCGAACTGCAGCAGGCTGCATAGCGCATCGCCGAACACCGCGCCGCGGCAATGCCCGACATGCATCGGCCCGGTCGGATTGGCCGACACGTACTCGACGTTCACCTTCGGCGCGCCGGGCACCGGCGCGACGCGGCCGTAGGCAGCGCCTTCGCGCAGGATCGTGCCGAGCGCTTGCGCCCAGACTGCCGGCTGTAGGGTCAGGTTGATGAAGCCGGGCCCGGCAACATCGACCTTCGCCACGAGAGCATCGGCCCGCAGCCGCTCGGCGATCACATCGGCGAGTTCGCGCGGCTTGGCCTTCGCCTCCTTGGCGAGCACCATCGCGGCATTGGTGGCCATGTCGCCATGGCTCGGATCGCGCGGCGGCTCGACGACCACGCGCGAAAGATCGATGCCTTCGGGCCAGCCGCCCTGCTTGGCGATGATGGCGCAGACGGCGTGGACACGCGCGAGCATGTCGGCAAAAAGGTAAGGCGTGGAAGCTTGTTCGACCATGCCGCCGCCTAACGCAAATCCGGAGTCGAGTCAAAAAGCCGGTGGTGCTCGGTTAAGGCGAAACGGTCCGTCATTCCGGCGATAAAATGGCCGATGCGACGAGCCCGATCGCCCTCGCCGTCGCAACCGTCCAGCCAGCCCGCGGGCAGCGTCGAACCGTCCTCATGGTAGCGGCCGTACAGGTCGGCGACGATGCGCTCGGCGTCGCGCATCACCCGCATCACCCGCTCATGGCGGTACATCCGCTGCCAGAGAAACCCCTTGATGGTCGCCTCATGCTCGGCCACATCGGCCGGAAATGCCACCAGCGGCCCGCTGTGCCGCCTGATGTCGTGAGGCGACATCGGCTGCGCCCGCGCGATCCGGCGCTCGGCCTCTGCCGCTACGGCTGCGATCAGGTAGGAGATCAGCTCGCGCACCAGCTCGGCGCCGCGCCGGATCGGATCGAGCGCCGGATATTGGCGGTCGATCTCGGCGATCATCGCGGCCAGCAGCGGAATCTCCTTGAGGTCGTCGACCGTGAACAGGCCGGCCCGCAGCCCGTCGTCGATGTCGTGGGCATCATAGGCGATGTCGTCCGCGAGCGCCGCGACCTGAGCCTCGAGCGAGGCGTAGCTCCACAGCTCCAGGTCGAACCGGGTATTGAACTCGGCGATTCCCGGCGGGATCGGCTCCTGCAACGGCCCGTTGTGCTTGACGATGCCTTCGAGCGATTCCCAGGTCAGGTTGAGTCCGTCGAAATCCGGGTAGCGCTGCTCGAACGACGTGACGATGCGCAATGTCTGGGCATTGTGGTCGAAGCCGCCATGGTCCGCCATGCAGCGGTTCAGCGCGCGCTCGCCGGCATGGCCGAACGGCGGATGGCCGAGATCATGCGCCAAGGCCAGCGTCTCCGTCAGGTCCTCGTCGAGGCCGAACTGCCGGGCCAGCGCGCGGGCGATCTGGGCCACTTCCAAAGAATGGGTCAGGCGCGTGCGGTAGTGGTCGCCTTCGTGGAAGACGAACACCTGGGTCTTGTGCTTCAGCCGGCGGAAGGCGGTCGAATGGATGACGCGGTCGCAATCCCTGCGGAACGCGCTGCGGGTCCGGGACGGCGGCTCGGCGAACAGGCGGCCCCGGCTGCGATCGGGATCGCAGGAATAGGGAGCGCGGGGGGCAGCCATTCCGACCGACACGGGCGATTGTTCCTTTTGCGGTTTGATTCCTCGGCGGAGCCCACTTAACTATGGGGAGCGCCCGGCACCAAATGAATAGGGCATGACGCGCTACCTCGGAGACCTCCTGCCATGACTGATGCCTCGACCGGCCCCGTCACCATCAGCGAACGCGCCGCCCGCCGCATCGGAGAGATCCTCGGCAAGGAGAGCGCCGGCGCGATGCTGCGCATCTCGGTCGAAGGCGGCGGCTGCTCCGGCTTCCAGTACAAGTTCGACATCGACCGCGCCAAGGCCGACGACGATCTCGTTATCGAGCGCGATCGCGCGGTCGTGCTGGTCGATCCGGCCTCGGTGCCATTCCTCGCCGGCTCGGAGGTGGATTTCGTCGACGACCTGATGGGCGCCTCGTTCCGGGTCAATAATCCCAACGCCACCGCCTCCTGCGGCTGCGGCACCAGCTTCTCGGTCTAGCGTCCCCTCGTTGTCGGCTCAGGCCTCCGCCGTCGCAGCCGGGACATCTGACGGCGCAAGCGCCGGCGCCTCGACGTTTGGCGCGGGCGTTCCGATCGCCTTCAGCATTGCCGCCACCATGGCCGGCTTGCGCAACGGCTTGGCCAGAAAGTCGGTCATGCCGGCCTCGCGGCATTGCTTGATGTCGTCCGGGAAGGCGTTCGCGGTCAGCGCGATGATCGGCAGCTCGGCGAGCCGTCCACCCTTGGCCCGGATGGCCCGGGTCGCGGCGATGCCGTCCATTTCCGGCATGCGAACGTCCATCAGCACGAGGTCGAACTCCTGTTCGTCGGCCGCCTTCACCGCCTGCACGCCATCCGGAACGATGCATTTATCGACCGGGAACTCCTGCAGCATCTTCGACACAACCATGCGGTTGGTGGCGTCGTCCTCGGCGATCAGCACGCGCAAGGGACGGCCGAGTGCCTCGATCCGTGCCTTGAGGTCGCCGGCGCCGACCCGGTCGCCGCGCTGATCGGACACCTGCTTGTCGCTCCACGGCAAGGTCAGGCTGAAGCGGAAGGTCGAGCCTTCGCCCTGCACCGACGACACCGCGATGACCCCGCCCATCTGCTCGATGATCCGCCGGGAGATCGCCAGCCCGAGCCCGGTGCCGCCGAAGCGGCGGTTGATCGAGGCATCGGCCTGGGCGAAATCCGTGAACAGCTTGCCGACCCGATCGGCGGGAATGCCGATGCCGGTGTCGGAGACGCGCCACTCGATCGTCGCCCTGTGGTCGTCGCGCGTGCGGCAGGCCACGGCGATGGTGATGCCTCCCTGCTCGGTGAACTTCACCGCGTTGGACGCAAGATTGATCAGCACCTGACGAATGCGCGCCACGTCGCCCTTGAGCGCCGGCGGCAGCTTCGGATCGATATCCGCATTGACCAGCAGGCTCTTCGATTTTGCGTTGACGCCCATGATGGCGGTGACCGCCTCGACCAGCGCCGCCGGCGAAAAATCCACCGTCTCGAATTCGAGCTTGCCGGCGTTGAGCTTGGACAGATCGAGGATGTCGTTGAGGATGCGCTGCAGGTTGTCGCCGGACTCGCGGATCGTCATGACCGCGTGACGCTGCTCGTCGTCGAGCTTCGTCTCTAGCAAGGTCGAGGCGAGCCCGAGCACGCCGTTCATCGGGGTGCGGATCTCGTGGCTCATCATTGCCAGGAAGTCGGATTTGGCACGGCTTTCGGCTTCCGCCTGCTCGGCCCGCCAGCGCTCGGTGACGTCGCGGCCGAAGCCGCGATAGCCTGCGAACTTGCCCTCGTGATCCCGCGCCGGCCGCGCCGTCAGCGCCCAACGGCGGCGCTCGCCGCCAGCCACCACGACATGGATCAGAATTTCCGGGATCGACAGCCGCTGCGCCATGCGATCGGCCAACGTCTTGAGCGTCGCCGTATCGGTCGGGCAGAGATATTTCAGCGTATCGATCAGCCGCTCGCCCTTGAGCTGATCGAGCGGAAGCTGGGCCACGTCGGCGAAACGCTGCGGCGCGTCGATCAGCCGGCCCTCGGCATCGGTCTGCCACAGCCAGCTCGCGGCGTTTTCCTGGAATTCCTTCAGGAGCAGCGAGATCGTCTCGTTCTGGCGCTCGTGCCGGATCTGCGCCTTCAGGTTCTCCAGGAACACGTTGCCGTGCGACACCAGGTGCCGCACCATGAACGAGGTGTAGAGCAGCAGGAACACGACGAGCACGAGATAGGTCGCGCCGCCGCACAGAAACAGCGAGCCCACCGAGGCGAGCATCAGGGTCCAGGTGTAGGCGAGACCAGCCCGCGGCACGCTCGACATCGCGAACGCGCCACCGGAGATCATCCCGGTCATCAGCGAACCCACGATGATCTGCAGATGCGGATCGACCTGCGGCATCACGATCAGCGGCAGCGATCCCCAGATCGTCGCCAAGAAGAACGCCTGCAGCGTCATCCGGGAGATGGCGCGCTCGGACGCCTCCTGCGGCCGCGACTTGCGCGCGCGCCACCAGCCGCGCAGCGCCATGCCGCCGGCCACGCCGATCGCAGTGCCCCACGCGATGAGGAAGAGATTGGAGACGGTGTTCCAGAACACGCCGAGAATGATGGCCGCGTTCGCGAAATTGATGCCGATTGTCACGGGGACGAGGCGCGCGACGGCATCGACCTGCCGCGCCCGGATGCGCCGGCGATCGCGCTCGGTCAGCGCTTCGTCGTCGAGACCCTCGATGGCGCCGAAGCCGCCGATCCAAAGGAAGAACGCGCCCAGCGGACTGGCGCTTGCGGTTCGCTTCGAACTCGTGGGATCCCCAGGCCAATTCATGAGGGCGCGATGCTTTCCTTGTGGTCCCTTGCCATGCCTGATCGGCTGCTTCAGCCGCGTTAATTGTTCCGCCCGTAGAATTACGGAACCTCCGAATGCGCGCGCTGGCAGCGCCGGATGCAACTCATCGTTCCCGCGGCACGATGTGCCCGAGTCATGATCGTCCGTTTCCCCCTCGTTCAGGTCGAGGGCGCAGGGAATGCCGGGTGCTGGCCGCAACCCATGGCCCGCCTGCAGAAAGAAAGCAGGCGGCAGTCACCACAGGTCCAGCCGGTCAACCGGCATTCCCTGCACGACGGCTCTACGCCTTATACGCATTCTCCCCGGGGACCGGGCTGTCTTGCCCCCGTGACCGGCGGATCATCGTCACCACCGGCGTGGCCTCAGCGTCGGGAGACCAGGACCATGCGATTTCGGCGTGCGCCCTGTGCCGTTCGTCCGCACGGCATCACGCCATGCTGCGGCCCACGACGCCCATCGCATCCCACCCCGCGTGTCGTGACGATCGCGATACGCCCCTCGTGCCGGGGCGGGACGGCGACATAGGAGCATGAATTCTGTAAAAGCGAAACCACGATATTTTTCGCACCGGGACTGGACAGGGCAAATCAGCTTGAAGGCGCTCGTGAAATTAATCTCTCGGCGCACGCTATTCGACGCCGGCTGCGCCCAATTGGCATCGCCAACATGGGTCATGCGGTGGATCGATTTGCCCGACGTGCACGCGGGATCGCAATCACCACGTCGTTGTTCGCTGATCCCTCACAGCACCGCGCCGGAGGCGTAGGCACTGGCCCAATGCGGAAAACCGTTTTCGGCGGCACGCGCCGCCGCGTGATCCCAGTCATAGGTCAGCGCCAGCAGCTCGGCCTGCCAATGTCCGCGTCGCTCGGTCAGAACCGCATAGCGCGCGTGCGGCGAGCGATGTTCGAGCTGGGCTGCGATCGGGATGTCGCCGAACACCGGGCAGCCGACGCTGCCGGGGTTGATCACCAGCGGCCCACGGGGCACCTGCACCACCGCCTGCCGATGGCTGTGGCCGCACAGCACCAGCGTGGCGCCGCCGATGTTGGTGAGCCGTGAGATGAGCACGTCGCGACGCGCCGGGACGTAGCGGCCATCGTCCAGCATCTCTTCGAGCAGGAGGGCACAGTCATCGTCTGGCGTGCCATGCACAGCGAGGATGCCATGCTCCAGCGCGATCCGCGCCGGCAGGGCATGCAACACACGGCGCTGTTCAGCGGTCAGCGCGACCTGCGCGAAGCGGCCGGCCGGCGACAACTTCTCCTCCGGCCATTCCTCGATCCAGCGGTCATGATTGCCGCGCACCGTGGGCAGCGTCACGGATTGCAGCAGATCGAACGTCTCCCGCGGCCACAGGGGGCTGGTCACGCAGTCGCCAAGATTGACCGTGGCGTCGACGCCGCGCATCTTGATGTCCGCGAGCACCGCCTCCAGCGCCGGCAGATTGCCATGCACGTCGGAAATCACAGCCAGCCGCATTGTCGCCCCCTCGCAGTCCCGTCTCTCTTCAGTCGCTTGAGGTAGAACTCTAGCATCCTCGTCATTGCGAGCGAAGCGAAGCAACCCAGAGCCCTTGGCGGCCCTGGATTGCTTCGCTTCGCTCGCAACGACGGTGGAGACGCCGGATGAACTAGAGCGCGGCGCCTCCTCGCTCCATCTATACTGCAGCGGAAGCGGTGGCCTCGGCGCCCACGACGCTGAGGCGTTGCTGCGCGTCTTCAGCTCCCATGCAGCCACATCCTCGCCGTCATGCCCGCGCAGGCGGGCATCCAGTACGCCGCGGTCCATCGGTATCGCCACAACCGCCTCGGCGCACTGGATCGCCCGGTCGAGCCGGGCGAAGACAGTCGCGTTTGTCGCGAGGGCACTGCTCCCTTGGTGGTTGCGAAAACTCCCTCACTGCAGCGCCCCGATCGTGAACACATCCGCGCGCTCGATGATCAGGTCGCGGAACAGGCGGGCGCGGTGCGACATCCATTGCGGGTCGGGATAGACGACGTGAAGCGGCAGCGACGGAACGTCGTAGTCGGGTAGCAGATGGATGAGCCTGCCTGACGCAATGTGTTGAACCGCGCACCAGTCCGGCAGCACGGCGGCGCCGAGGCCTTCCAGCGCCGCCAGGGTCATGATGTCGGCGTCGTCGCAGGTGAGCGAGGGCGTGATGCCGACGACGTGGCGGCCGGTTTCGGATTCGAGGCTCCACTCGTTCTTCGGCGACAGCCGCGAATAGGTCACGCAGGGGAGCTGGCGCAGATCATTGGGCAACCGCGGCGGGCGGTGTCTTGCGAGCAGCGATGGCGCCGCAACCAGCAGCCGCTTGACCGTGCCGACGCGCCGCGCGACCAGCGAGCTGGAGCTGAGCACGCCGATGCGGATGGCGAGCTCCGTCCCGGTCTCCACGAGGTCGACGAACTGCTCGGTGAAGCGGATGTCGAGCCGCACCTCGGGATAACGGCGGCCATATTCGGCGAAGACGTCGCTGAAGAAATGGCGGCCGAACGAGGTCGGCACCGTCATCCGCAAGGTGCCCGAGGGCGCGCCGACGCGCTTCGGCGACGGCATGCCCGCGCTCTCGAACAAGCTGACGATGTCCTTGGCGAGCTTGAGGACGCGATCGGCCTCGGCTGTCGGCCGGAGCTTGCGCGTGGTGCGGACGAACAGGCGACAGCCGAACTGCTCCTCCAAGAGCGCGATGCGCTTGGTGATCGCCGGCTGTCCCAGGCCCAGATCGGCCGCGGCCTGGGTGAAGCTGCCGGCTTCCATGACGCGGATGAAGGTCTGCAGCGCGTCGATCCGGTCCATCCATTCCTCCCCGGAATGAGTTTTATTCTCGTCATTCCGTATACGTCAGGAGGCGGGCCGGTCTAGCCTCTCAAAAAATCAAACGGAGGGAGACCATGGAGAAGTCGATTGGCATCGTCGGGGCCGGCATCGGCGGGCTGCACCTGGCGCTGTATCTGCAGAAGAAAGGCATCCAGGCCACGGTTCTGACCGACCGCGAGCCGGAACAGTATGCTGCAACGCGGTTGATGAACACGGTGGCCCATCACGGCATCACCGTGGCGCGCGAGAACGAGCTCGGCGTGAACCACTGGGACAGTCCCGAATTCGTCTATCACCACCACGATCACTACTTCAATTTCCCCGGCAGCCCCCTGCTCTTTCGCGGGGCCTTCAAGCAGCCGAGCCGCGCGGTCGACTACCGGATCTACCTGCCGGCGCTGATGAAGGATTTCGAGGACCGCGGCGGCGCGATCGAATATGCCAGCATCCAGGACGACGACATTCCGGCGCTGGTGGCGCGCTTCGACCTGCTGGTGGTATCGACCGGCAAGGGCGCGCTGGGGCGGATGTTCAGCCACCGGCCGGAGCTGTCGCCCTACAACCAGCCGCAGCGCCTGCTCTGCGTCGGCCTCTATGACGGCGTCGACCACGGCAGCCCCGAGGGCGACGATCCGCGCGGCGTGACGCTGTCGGTCTCTCCGGGCCATGGCGAGATGATCGTGATTCCGACGCTCACCTTCGGCGGCATGAAGACGGCGCTGCTGATGGAGAACATTCCCGGCGGTGACATGGCCGAGCTGGTGTCGCTCAACTACGACGCCGATCCCTCAGCCTTCCGGCAGACGCTGCTCGACAAGCTGGAGAAGCACCATCCGCACACCTACAACCGGATCGACACGCACCGCTTCGATCTGCAGCCGCTGGACCTCTTGCAGGGCGCCGTGGTGCCGACCGTGCGGCGCTCCTCGGTCACCTTCGACGACGGCAAGATCGCGATTGCGCTCGGCGACGTGCACTCCGTGGTCGATCCGATGATGGGCCAGGGTGCCAACATGGCCTCCTATGCCGCGTTCGAACTCGGCAAGGCGATCACCGAGGCGGTGGCGTTCGACGACCGCTTCGTCGAGACGGTCGATCGCGCGCGCGAGAACCGCGTGCTCGCCGCGGCGCGCTGGACCAACCTGATGCTGCAGCCGCCGTCGGAGGCGATGGGCCGGCTGATCTTCACCATGGCGCAGGATCGCGGGCTCTGCGACGAGTTCACCGACAATTTCAACTACCCGGAGCGGCAGTGGGACCGGCTGGCGAGCGAGCGGCGCATTCATGCCTGGATCGACGAGCGGACGCGGCTCGCGGCGTGAGGCGTGATGACGGAGAGCGGCCGATGAGCCATCATCCCGATGCCGCGGGTTTTCGCGCAGCCGCGTCGCGGTTCTCCACCGGCGTGACCGTCGTCACCAGCAGCGATGGCGACGGCGCGCCGGTCGGCATGACCGCCAACAGTTTCACCACGGTCTCGACGCAGCCGCCGACGGTGCTGGTCTCGCTCAAGCGCGGCCGCACCTGGCAGGCGGTGAGCGCGTCCGGCCGCTATGCGGTGAATGTGCTCGCGGCCGATGATGTCGCGATCGGCCGGCATTTCGCCGGCGCGGCCCTCGCACAGGGCGCGCCTGCCTTGGACGCGCGTGACGGCTTCTTCCTGCTGCCGGCGGCCATCGCGCAATTCGGCTGCGAGGTCGTGAGCACGGTCGAGATCGCCGACCACACGGTGTTCATCGGCGAGGTCCGCTGGTGCCGCCACCAGGACGGCCTGCCGCTGGCATTCTACGCCAGCCGGTTTCGCAATGGGCTGGGCGCGGAGATATTGCCAAGCGACGGGCTGGCGTATCCGGCAGAGGGGTGGACGATCTGATCGTGGTGCGCGGTGGGCACGGCGCTGCGCGCCTTTGCCCACCCTCCAAGTCAGTGGAAAATCTGATGCGGTCCGCCGGGACGACTTAGTGAGCCAAACATCGTCACATTGAAGACTGCGGGTCCGGCACAGTCGTGAGGCTCAACCGCCGATCGGTCCGGGGTCGATGCCCCCCGTTGTGGCGGCTCCAGAATGACCGGAGCGCGGCCACGTGACGATCGAACCTAATTTTACTTCCCGTCCGGCGTCGTCGTCAAATGGATCGGCACTGCAGGCACGAGGCCTCAGGCTGATGATCCACAGCAGTTCCGCTCGTCCTGGACTAGCGACGCTCGTTCAGCATCGGGAAGCCGCGCCGATGCCAGACCGGATAGGCCGCCGGCGTGTCGTTCGCGGCGTCGAGCGTGGCCACCTGCTCCGCCGTCAGGCTCCAGCCGACCGCGCCGATATTCTCGATCAGCTGGCTCTCGTTGCGGGCGCCGACGATGATGGTCGCGACCGTCGGGCGCTGCAGCAGCCAGTTCAGCGCCACCTGCGGAATGTTGCGCCCGCCTGTGATTCCCACGCCATCCGCCTTGACCGGAGTGGTCGCGGCTTGATCTAACCGGGGCCGTTTCTCCTTCCCCCCGGGAACCTCAAGCCAATGCGTATCGCCACTTGGAACGTCAATTCGGTCCGGCAGCGGATCGATCACCTCCTGACCTGGCTCAAGGAATGCTCCCCGGACATCGTCTGCCTGCAGGAGATCAAGTGCACGGACGACGCATTCCCAAGGCTCGAGATCGAGGCGCTCGGCTACAACGTGGTGACGCACGGCCAGAAGACCTTCAACGGCGTCGCGCTGTTGTCGAAGCTGCCGTTCGACGAAACCAAGTCCGGGCTCGACGGCGATGCCGAGGACGTGCATGCGCGGTTCCTGGAGGGCGTGGTCAGCCTCAAGAGCGGGGTGGTGCGCATCGCCTGCCTCTACCTGCCCAACGGCAACCCGCCGAACACGGAAAAATATCCCTACAAGCTCAAATGGATGTCGCGGCTTCGTGACTACGCGCGTGAGCGGCTGAAGACCGAGGAGCCGCTGATCCTCGCAGGTGACTTCAACGTGATCCCCGCTGCCGCCGACGTCTCCAACCCCGAGGCCTGGGTCGAGGACGCGCTGTTTCGCCCGGAGACGCGCGAGAGCTTCCAGTCGCTGCTCGGCCTCGGGCTCACCGACGCGCTGCGCGCCGTCACCGATGCGCCGGGGCAGTACACGTTCTGGGACTATCAGGCCGGCGCCTGGCAGAAGAACGCGGGGATCCGGATCGATCACCTGCTGTTGTCGCCGCAGGCCAGCGACCGGCTGGTCGAGGTCGGCATCGACAGCTATGTCAGGGCCTGGGAGAAGCCGTCGGATCACGTGCCGGTGTGGGCCGACTTCGATCTCGAGACGACGTAACTCGAGGACGGTCCATGACGATCTGCACACGGCGGCAATTGTTTCCGCTCGCAATCGTGCCGCTGCTGGCGGCGAAGCCGGTGCTTGCCGCCGACCTGCAGGCCACCATCGCCGGCATCGAAGTCGACAGCGGCGGGCGACTCGGCGTGGCGCTGCTGGACACCGCGACCGGCGCGCTCGGCGGCCATCGGCTCGACGAGCGGTTCCCGATGTGCAGCACCTTCAAGGCGCTGCTGGCGGCGGCCATTCTCGCCAAGGTCGATGTCGGCACCGAGCAGCTGGCGCGGCGCATTCCGATCGCGCAAGCCGACATCCTGTCCTACGCACCGGTGACCAAGGCCTATGTCGGCACGTCCGGCCTCTCGGTTGGTGAGCTGTGTGACGCCGCGGTGACGCTCAGCGACAACACCGCGGCCAACCTGCTGCTGGCGACGCTCGGCGGCCCGTCCGGCCTGACCCGTGCGATCCGCGGCTTCGGCGACGCCATCACCCGGCTCGACCGCATCGAGCCCGAGCTCAATGAAAGCGTGCCGGGAGATCCGAGGGACACGACCACACCAGCGGCAATGGCCCAGACCCTGGCGAAGCTGACAACCGGTAATGGGCTGTCGCCGGCCTCCCGCGATCAGCTGACGGCCTGGCTGATCGCCTGCAAGACCGGTGGCGCCAAGCTGCGCGCCGGCCTGCCCGGCGAATGGCGCATCGGCGACAAGACCGGCGCGGGCGAGCGCGGCAGCAGCAACGATGTCGCTGTGATCTGGCCGACAGGGCGCGCGCCGGTCGTCGTGAGCAGCTATCTCACCGAAACCAAGGCCAGCGACGACAAGCGCAACGCGGTTCACGCAGCGGTCGGCCGAGCCGTCGCCGGCGCGCTCGGGGCCTGAGCCTCGCGATAGATCGCGGCGATCGCGTCGAATCCGGTGCGCAGCTGGCGCATCTGGCGGCCCGCGAGGCGCACGCCGAGACCGGCGCTCTCCGGCAGCAGGCTTGCCGCGGCGTAGAGGCCGTCGATGCAGGACAGCGCATCGGCGAGACGCTGGCGGAGCGCGGTGAGATCGTTCGTCAGCGGCAGCATCAGCACGGCCGAGCCGAATGCGCGATGACCGTTGAAGACGGCGACATCAGGATCGCGCAGCTGCATGCGGTCGATGAGGAGCGGCGCCTCGCCCGTCCGGCGCACGACGAGCGCGGAGTCGAGCTCGCGGAACAAGCGCCCCTGCCCGACCGGGTCATGCATCGTGAAGGCGTCGGTCACGAGGGCCAAAGCATCGGCGGCGCAGTGCAGTTCGAGCACCTGGCACAAGGCAGCCCCGGGAAACAGAATACGCGGCTCCGGCCGATAATCGAGCCTGGCGCCGGTCTCGACCCGGAGCAGCACCTGCTCCATGGCACGTGCGCCCGGCTCGGCGCGATGGACTGAGGTGGCGCCCTGCGTGGTCACGCAAACGGCTGCACCCGCATGGAGCGTGAAGCGCTGCGTCAACCGGTCCTCGCCATGCACCGCGCCACTGCCGGTCTGCAGGATCACGCTGAGCAGGTCCGGCCGCTCGGCATCGGTGTGAAAGCTGCGTGTCAGCACGAACGGCCACGCGAACAGCCGGCGGTCGATCACCGTGCGGCCGCCGCGGCGAACGAAGGAGAGATCGAGCCGCGGCGGCTCTGGGGCTGAAGCGCTCACGTGCGGAACAGCACCTCGCGCTCGAGCAGATCGACGATCGCATCAATACCCTCGCCGCGTCGGCAGTTGGTCAAGAGCACCGGACGGCCGCCGCGCACCTCGGCCGCTTCGCGCTCCATGCGATCGAGATCGACGCTGACATGCGGGGCGAGATCGACCTTGTTGATGACGAGCAGATCGGCGCGGATCACGCCGGGGCCGCGCTTGCGCGGGATGTCGTCGCCGCCGGCGACGTCGATCACGAACATCCAGAAATCGGTGAGGTCGCGCGAGAAGGTCGAGGCGAGATTGTCGCCGCCGCTCTCCAGCAGGATCAGCTCAACGCCGGGAAAGCGCCGCTCCAATTCGTCGGCGGCCTCGATGTTGAGCGTCGGGTCCTCGCGGATCACGGTGTGCGGACAGGCGCCGGCTTCGACCGCCGACACGCGCGCCGGGTCGATCAATCCCGAGCGGCGGACGCGCTCGGCATCCTCGGCGGTGACGAGATCGTTGGTGATGACCGCGATGTCGATGCCGCGCGCCTGCAGCGCCGGGATCAGGCGCTCGACCAGAGCGGTCTTGCCGGAGCCGACCGGACCGCCGATGCCGACGCGCGCGGCGGTCATCGGCGCATCGGTGCCGGTGAGAGCGAGACGGCTCATCGCAGCATGAACCTCCTCGCGAGCGGCACGGTCGTCGCAGGCGGGCACATCAGCAGCTTGCCGTCGGCGCGGACCTCGAAGGTCTGCGGATCGACCTCGACATGCGGCATCGCCGCGTTGCGGACCATGTCGGTCTTGCGCAGCCGGCGCACGTTCTTGATCTGCACGGTCTCACGGCCGAGCCCAAGCTTGGCGCGGATGCCGGCGTCGACCGCGAGCTTCGACATGAAGTTGACGCCGAGCCGCTGTGGCGCTGCGCCGAGCGCGCCCCACATCCGCTTCTGGATCATCGGCTCGGAGAGACCCAGACTGCCATTGCCGTCGCCCATCGCGGCCCACACCGGGAAGCCGTTCTTGATCACCATGTAGGGCTTGAGGCCGAACGAGGCGCGCGGCCACAGCACGAGATCGGCCATCTTGCCGACCTCGATCGAACCGACGACATGATCGATGCCGACGGCAACAGCGGGATTGATGGTGAGCTTGGCGACGTAGCGCTTGATGCGCTCATTGTCGGCGCGCGCGGTCGTCTCCTCCGGCAGCCGGCCGACGCGGTCCTTCATCACGCTGGCGAGCTGCCAGCATTTGGCGACGTTCTCGGCGAGACGTCCCATGCCTTGCGTGTCCGTGCCGAAGATCGAGATCGCGCCCATGTCGTGCAGGAAATCCTCGGCCGCCATCGACTGCGCCCGCACCCGCGCCTCGCCGAACATGACGTCTTCGGGCGCGTTGTAGTTGAGCTGATGACAGATCATCGTCATCGGCACGCCCTCCTCCATGCCGTAGGAGGTGTAGGGATTGGTCGGGTTGGTCGAGGACGGGATCACGTTCGGCCAGGACACGACCTTGAGCAGGTCCGGTGCATGGCCGCCGCCGGCACCCTCGACGTGATACATGTGGATGGTGCGGCCGTCGACCGCGGCCATCGTGTCCTCGCAGAAGCCGTATTCGTTGATCGAATCGGTGTGCAGATGCACCGCGAAATCGTTGCGGTCGGCGGCGATCAGGCTCTTGTCGATCACGTCGGGCGCGGCGCCAAAGTCCTCGTGGATCTTGACGGACATGCCGCCGGCCGCGACCGCCTCCTCGACAGCTTCGGGGTTGGAGCCGCCGCGGCCGAACAACGCGTAGTTCAGCGGCGAGAACTCGATCGATTTCAGGAAGTGCCCAAAATTCGGCCCCGAGCCCGAGCCGACATCGAACACCGGCCCCGAGCCGTTGCCGATCATGGTCGTGGTGCCGCCGGCCAGCGCGTGATCCGACTGCTCCGGCGAGATCAGATGGGCGTGGCTTTCGATCGCGCCTGACGTGACGATGAAAGGCCCGCCGGCGATCGGCGCTGTGGTGTGGCCCACAACCATGTCCGGATGCACGCCCGGCATGACGTCGGGATTGCCAGCCTTGCCGATGCCGACGATGCGGCCGTCGCGGATGCCGATGTCGGCCTTCACGATGCCGGCGACGGCGTCGACGATGGTGGCGTTCTTGATGACGACGTCGAGGATCTTGTGGGACGACGTGCGGTGGCCGGCGATGGCCTCGCCGTCGCGCAGGTTCTTGCCGGCGCCGACCAGGAGCTCATGGCCGTAGGTCGTGTAGTCGTGCTCGATCTCGGCGAGCAGGCTGGTGTCGGCGAGCCGGATGAGATCGCCCTTGGTGGGGCCATACAGCTCGGCATAGGCGCGGCGGGTCAGCGTGGCCATGAGTTCAAGCTCCCAGATAGCCGCGCGACTGCGCGAGTTTCAGCCCGGTCTCGCGCGCGCCGGCCGCGTCGAGCGGGCCGTTGACGAGTCCGGCCTGGCCGCGCACGATGCGGTCGCCGGTGATCGGCACGAGGCGTACCGATTTGGTGACGCCCGGCTCGAAGCGGACGCCGAGTCCCGCCGGACGATCAATCTTCATGCCCCAGGCGGCGGCACGATCGAACAACAGTGCGCGGTTGACCTCGAAGAAATGGGTGTGGCTGCGCACCTGGATGTCCCGGTCGCCGGTGTTGACGACGTCGAGCGTGACCGCCGGCAGCTCAGTGAACATCGCGATGTCGTCGCCGCCCGCAATGATTTCGCCGGGCACGAACTCGTCACCCGCAGTGCCGTCGGCCGGCTGGATCGGCTCGAACAGCGCCATCACCTTGGTGCCCTCGGCAAACATCAGCTCGACATAGAGCATCGGGATCATCTGGGCGACGCCGGGCTCGACGTCGTCGGTCGTGAGCAGCCGTCCCGCCATGTCGCGGATCTCGGCATAGGGCAGATTGCGGCGCGCCGCGGTCATCACCTCGTCGGTGATGTAGGCCACCGCCTCCGGATGGCTGAGCCTGATGCCGAGCAAGCGGTTGCGCCGCGCCATCTGCGCGGCGTTGAAGATCACGAGACGATCCATCTCGGTCGGCGACAGGTTCATCATGGCGCGGCACCTCTGGTCAGGTCGTGAACATGCGCACGTGCCGCAGCGGACCGCGCGACACGGCGATGTCGATGAAGGGCGTGAAGCTCGACGGCATCGCGTCGTCGTCGGGTGTCTCGTCGAGCAGATCAGCGAGCCGTGCGCGGGCAAGCGCGAGGCTGCGCTGCGACTCGATGTGGCCGATCAGGCCGAGCCGCACGGCGGCGCTGACGAGGCCGGCGACGAGGGTCCAGCCGGAGACCAGTTCGGCCGCGTCGAGGCCAAGGCCGGCATCGCGGCCGGTGATGGCTTGTACCACCGGCAGATGTCCGAGCCGCGCATCGGCAGAAGCGCGGGCACGGTACGCCTGAGACAACGGACCGGCGAGCTTGACCCAGACGCCGAGCAGCGCCCTGCCCGCGCGCCGCGAGCCCTCGCGCATCTCGGCCGACGGCGTTGTCGCCTCGGCGAGGCGATCCACGGCGGCGATCGCGGCAATGTCGTCGGCGTGCCAGGCGCGGCGGAGCAGGATGCGATCCATGCTGGCCCAGCGCTGCGCGAGGTGATCGGCAATAACGCCGTCGAGGTCGGCGCGACCGGACAGCAGGCCGTCGGCCGCGAGGCCTTCGATGCCCCAGGAGAACGCAAAGCCGCCGGCGGGAAAGGCACTGTCGCCGAGCTGCAGCAGCGCGAGCGCCTCGCCGCGGTCAAACATGATCGCGCTCCACGACCTCGCCGGCATCGAGCAGCGGCTGGATGCGGGCGCGATAGGTGTCGAGCGGGGCATCGAGCAGCACGATCAGATGATCGTCTTCGAAGCGGACGCGCCAGTGCAGGTTGCCGGCGTGCCAGCCGAGCTTCAGCGCACAGGCCGGATCGCGCGCGCGCAGGTGCCAGACCTGCTCCTCACCGAAGCGGGCGATGATGGCGCGATCGGAATCGAGATGCAGCAGCGCGCCGTCGACGAGCTGTTCGTCGCGATCGAGGCTGACGGCGCAGTCGGTGCCGCGATCGGTGGTCAGCCGGAAGCGCCTGCGGCCGGCGTCCTCCGGCGGCACGAACAACAGCTCGATGCCGCCGCGATGCTCCAGCGCGTGGAGTTTTCCGGCATAAGCCCTGTCGTCGGCGCGTCCTATGATGCCGTGCAAACGGAGCATCGGCGTGATTTCCTCTCGTTGACGTCATCACTGTCATTCCGGGGCAGCCCGCCAGGGCTGAACCCGGATCTCGAGATTCTCAGGTGCGCAATTGCGCACCATAGTTCGATGCTGTCGCATCGCCCCGGAATGACTGTGGAGACGGTTGGTACCTCCCAGCGCACTACCGCAGCGTCGCCGACACCTCCTGCGACGTCACGAGAATGACCTCGCCGTCGAGGATCGGCTTGGCGATGCCGAAGAACGTCGCCACCGCGGCGGAGCCGTTGTGGCGGTCCATCGCGGCCTTGTCGGCGAAGCGCTCGTAGGTCGTGAACAGACCGGGCTCGGTCTCGCTCTGCGAGATGAAGAACCCGATCGTCTCCGGCTCGTTGGCCGCGACATGAGCCGCGACGGCGACGAGGGCGTCGCGCATCGTGGCCTCGTGTCCCGCCTTGGCCCTGATGACCGCGGTGATGGTGATCATCAGAAGGTCTTCCAGTCGCCGTCGGCCTCGAACGCCGCCGCCGCCTGGTAGATGGTGGATTCGGCGTAGTCCTTGCCGATCAGCATCAGGCCAACCGGCAGGCCGTCCGAGAGGCCGCACGGCAGGGTCATCGCCGGATGACCTGTCACGTCGAACGGGCTGGTCGTCGCGGTCATCTCGAAGGCGCGCTGCACCACCTCGGCGAGCGGCGCATCCTTGGCCGGGATCGGCGTGGCGACGCACGGCAGGGTCGGCATCAGCAGCAGGTCGTAGGAGCCGAACATGGCGTCATAGGCCGCCTTGGCCTGGAGCGCGATGTTGCGCGACTTGGCGTAGTAGCGGCCGCGATAGTGCTCGAGGCCCCACTGGCCGACCAGCATCGTCAGCTTCAACGTCACCGACAGATCGTCGGCGCGCGTGCGCCAGCCGGAATGCGCATCGAGCAGACCGACATCGTAAAGGCCCTTCCAGTTGAACCCCATGCCGTTGCCGAGCATCATCTGCACGAGGAAGCCTTCGAGCGTGATCGGATTCCACGCCGCCAGCGCATGCATGTGTTCGGGGATCGAGACTTCCGACACGCTCGCGCCCATCTTGGCGAAGCGCTCCGCGCCAGCCTTGACCTTGGCGACCACGCCCTCTTCCATGTTGGGCGCGCTGAAGCCTTCCTTGAGGACGCCGATCTTGAGACCCTTGACGCCCTTGCCGAGCGCCTCGGTGTAGGCCGAGACCTTCGGCGCATATTGCCGGGGATCGAGACCGTCGGCGCCGGCCAGCACTTCGAGCAGCAGCGCATTGTCAGCGACCGACTTGGTCATCGGTCCGGTGTGGTCGATCGTCGATTCGATCGGCATCACGCCGGTGTAAGGCACGAGGCCGTGGGTCGCCTTCATGCCGTAGATGCCGCAATAGGACGCTGGAATGCGGATCGAGCCGCCCTGGTCGCCGCCGATCGCCATGTCGACCTCGCCGGCCGCCACCAGCGCGGCGCTGCCCGACGACGAGCCGCCGGCCGAATAGCCCATCTTCCAGGGATTGTGCACCGGCGCGGGATCGGAGGTGTGACTGCCGCCGGACAGGCAGAAGTGCTCGCAGACGGCCTTGCCGACGATGGTGCCGCCGGCATCGAGAATGCGGGAGACGATGGTGGCGTCGGCGGCGGGAATGAAACCTTCGAGCGTGGTCGAGCCGTTCATCATGGGAACGCCGGCGAGCGCGACGTTGTCCTTCAGCACGACGCTCCGGCCGGCGAGCTTGCCGCTGGACGCGCCCTTCACCTCGGTCTTGATCGCCCAGGCGTTGTACTTGTTCTCCTTCGGCGGCGGCTTGGCGCCCGGCGTGCGCGGATATTTGACAGGCGGCAGCGGGTTCGGCAGCTCGTCGATGATATCGTACTGGTCGAACATGCCGCCCATCAGCGACAGATATTCGGCGGCCTCCTCCACCGTCATGTTCATGTGCAGGCTGGCGGCGAGATCGGCGACTTCCTCGGCATTCGGGCGTTTGATGGACATGAGTCATCCTTTCTTGTGAGGACAAGCTGGGCAGAGACAGCAGATTGTCAGTTCAATGGGCCGGCGCAGCTGCGCCGGTACGGGCTCTAGCTCGGGACCATCTGACCTTCCCGGGCCAGGAGAGTCTCACGGTCGAGTTCCTCGGTGATACGCCCCTTCTGGATGTGCAGGATGCGGTCCGATAACGACGTGATGAATTCGAGGTTCTGCTCGACCACGATCAAAGACATCTTCCAGCGCGACTTCAACGCCAGCAGCGTCTCGATGATCTCCTCGATGATCGACGGCTGGATGCCTTCGGTCGGTTCGTCCAACAGGATCAGCTTCGGCTTGGTGCACAGGCAGCGTGCCAGCGCCAGCAATTGCTGCTCGCCGCCGGACAGCGCGCCGCCGCGGCGGTCGAGCAGGCGGACCAGCCGCGGAAAATCCTGCAGCACAGCATCGATGACGCTACGGTCCTCCTTGGGAGCCGCGGCGAGCCCCATGCGCAGATTTTCCATGACCGAAAGGTCCGGAAAGATCTCCCGGCCCTGCGGCACCAGACCGATGCCGAGCCGCGAGCGCTCGTGCGGCTTGAGATGCGTGATGGCTCGGCCTGCGAACACCACCGAGCCGTCGGTGGTTGGCAGATGCCCCATCAGCGTGCGCAACGCCGTGGTCTTGCCCATGCCGTTATGGCCGAGGATGCCGAGATATTCGCCGTCGGCGACCGTCAGGTCCACGCCGAACAGGATCGGGATCCGGCCATAGCCGGACTTGAGCCCGTTGACTTCGAGAAGCGCACTCATGCCGCCACCTTCTTGCCGAGATAGACGTCGCGGACGCGCTGGTCGGCGAGCACCTTGTCCACGGTGTCCTCGACCAGCACGCGGCCCTGGTGGAACACCGTCACGCGCTTGGCGATCTGCTTGATGAACTCCATGTCGTGCTCGACGACCACGATCGCACGGGTCTGGTTGATCTCGCGGATGATCGCAGCGGTGTGGAAGGTCTCCTCGTCGGTCATCCCCGCGGCGGGCTCGTCGAGCAGGATCAGCTCGGGCTCGGCGGCGAGCACCATGCCGATCTCGACCCATTGGCGCTGGCCGTGCGACAGCGTCGCGACGATGCTGTCGGCGTAGTCGGTCAGCCGGATCATCTCGAGCACGGCATTGACCGCCGGGCCCTGCTGGCGCGGGGTCGCCTTGCGGCGCACCGCCATCCAGATGTTCTCGCGCACCGAGAGGCCGTTGAATACGTTCGGGACCTGGGTCTTGATGCCGATGCCCATGCGCGCGATCTCGTGCGACAGCTTGCCGGCGATCGGCATGCCGCGGAACGCGATGCTGCCCGACGTTGGCACCAGTTGTCCCGTCAGCGTCTTGAAGAACGTGCTCTTGCCGGCGCCGTTCGGGCCGATCAGGCAGCGCAACTCCATCTCCTGCAGGGTGAAGGTGATGTCGTCATTGGCGACGACGCCGCCGAAGCGCATCGTCAGGTGCTCGGCCTTGAGCAGAGGAACGAGGTCCGCCATGTCATTCGGCTCCTGCAGGATGCGGCGCCGCAGCGGATTGCACCGGTGGACCATTGGCTTTCGGCTTGGAGGCCGGCATCAGCCGCATCACGAGATCGCGGGCGGTCGGCACCATGCCCTTCGGCAGCAGCAGCACGAAGATCACCAGCACGCCGCCGAGCACGAGGTTGGAGTTCAACAGCTGCTGCGAGCCGATATAGGCGACGATGTATTCGATGACGACGCAGCCGATGATCGGCCCCAACAAGGTGCCGAGCCCGCCGACCGTGATCCAGATGATGATCTCCGCCGACAGCGACAGGCTGAAGATGGTCGGACTGACGAAGGCGCCCCAGTTGACGTAGAGCGCGCCGGCAAGCCCAGCGATCGCACCGCCGAGGATGAAGGTCAGGCACTTCACCAGCCGCGGGTCGTAGCCGAGCAGCGAGGCCCGTACCTCGTTCTCGCGCACCGCGACGATGATGCGCCCGGCCGGCAACGCCAGCAGCAGACGCAGCAGCAGGAACACGCCGAGCAGCACATAGGCCGTGGTCCACCACGACTGCTCCGGCGACAGCACGGTCGACGGATCGAACGGCATGTTGAAGGTCGGCACCGCCGGCATGCCGTTGAAGCCGCCGAGCAGCGCCTTGCCGATCCTGTACGGATCGCCCGAGGTCGAGTTGACCGAGTTGAACAGGATCAGCGTGACCGTGAGCGTGATGACGCCGAGATAGACGTCGGAGATGCGGCCGAAGAAGATGAAATAGCCGAGGATCGCCGCGAACGTCGCCGGGACCGCGATGGCCACCAGGATCGCAGGCGTCGAGTCCTGGAAATTGATGGCCGCGATCGCATAGGCATAGCCGCCGAGCCCGAAGAACGCGGTCTGCCCGAACGACAGGATGCCGCCGAAGCCCCAGATGAAGGCGAGGCTGAGCGCCAGCACCGCCATTGCAGCGAACAGCGTCAGCTGCATCAGCGCGAACAGCTCGATCACGCTCGGCACGATCGCAATCGCTGCGATGGCAAGGACGATCGCGCCCACCTGGCCGGAAAGACGGAGGTGCTTGTCCATCACAGGTTCCCCTTGAAGAAGCGCCCGGAGATGCCCTGCGGCAGCAAGCGGATCAGCACGATCGCGGTGGTGAAGACGATCACCTCGCCATAGACCGGCGTGGTGAAATAGGCGCCGATCTGGTTGACCGAGCCGAACAGGCTCGCGGCCGAGAGCGTGCCGGAGAGGATTGCGGCGCCGCCGCCGACCACGGTCATGAACGCCTTGGCGACGTAGGCGCCGCCCATCACGGGGGTGATGCCGGAGACCGGCGCCAGCAGGCCCCCGGCGAGGCCGGTCACGGCCGCACCGAGCGCGAAGGTGCTCATGTAGACCCGGGCCGGGTTGACGCCGAGCGTGGCCGCCATCGCCGGGTTCTGCATCGTCGCCCGGGCGACCAGGCCGAAGCGGGTGTAGCGCATCACGCCATAGATGAGCGCCATCATGACCGCCGCCATCAATGCGAGGAACAACGTGTAATAGCTCGACTGATATGAGCCGATCGAGAAGCCGCCGAGCGGCGTCGGCACGCCCTGCTGGGTATTGCCGTAGATCGTCGTGATGATCCCGATGATCAGGAGGCTGAGGCCCCAGGTCGCAAGCATCGAATCGACGAGACGGCCATAGAGGAAGCGGATCAGGCAGCGCTCGATCACGAGCCCCACGATGCCGACGAACAGCGGCGCGATGATCAGCATCGCGATCCAGATGTTCACACCGGCATTGGCGGAGATGACGGTCGCATAGGCGCCGAGCATGATGAATTCGCCATGGGCGAGATTGATGATCTTCATCATGCCGAAGATGATCGCCAGTCCCAGGCAGAGCAGGAACAGCGACGAGATTCCATTGAGGACGTCGAGCGCGAGGATGACGTAGATCGCCATGCGTCAGGTCTTTCAGGGCAGTCCAGGGACACCGGGCCCCGCCGGATGGCGGGACCCGGCAGGCGTCAGAGATTGATGATGTACTGCTTGGTGTCGGTGGGGTTCTTGACGAGATCGCAGACGCTCGCGGTGTCGGCAGGCTTGGCGTCGGTGTAGGTTTCCAGCACCGACCATTTGCGATCCTTGACCTCGGCCAGGAACGCGTTGCGGACCGTGTGATGGGTCGGCTTGTCGAGCGAGACCTTGCCGCTGGGGCCGTCGAAGACGAGGCCGCTTTCGAGCGCCTCGATCACCTTCATGCGGTCGATGCTGCCGGCCTTCTTGACGCCCTCGGCCCACAGCATCACGCCTTCATAGGTGCACGAGGCGAGCTCGCTGATGTAAGGCGAATCCGGATGCGCCTTCTTGATCTTCTCGACGAAGCTCTTGGAGGCCGGCGTGGTCAGCTCCTCGAAATAGCCGTAGGCGCCGATGACCCCATCGCTTTCCGCCGCGTCCAGCGTCGAGGGCTCGTTGACGAGCCCAAAGGTGGTCGAGGCGATCGGGATCTTCGATTTCATGCCGGCGGCGGTCCACTGCCGGTAGAATGCGGTGTGGTTGCCGCCGACCAGCGCCGACAGGATGAGGTCGGGCTTGGCCGCCTGGATCTTCGAGATGGTGGAGCCGAAATTGGTGACGTCGAGCGGGAAGAAGTCGGTCGAGAGGATCTCGCCACCATTGTCCTTGCAGTACTTGGTCATCCACTTCGCGGTGATCTGACCGTAATTGTAGTCGGCCGCGATGATGTAGGCCTTCTTGCCCGCCTTCTTCATCGCGCTCGGCACCAGCTTCTCCACCGTCTGCGCCGGCGTGGTGCCGGTGCAGAAGGTGTTGCGGTCGCAGACGCCGCCTTCGTACAGCGTGTTGTAGAAATACAGCACCTTGAAGCGGTCGAAGGTCGGCCGGATCGCCTCGCGCGAGGCCGAAGTGATGCCGCCGTGGACGACGTCGACCTTGTCCTTCACCGCCAGCTGCTGGGCGTATTGCGAGTACAGCTGGATGTTGGACTGGGTGTCGTAGTGGATCACCTTCAAGGGACGTCCGAGCAGGCCGCCGGCGGCGTTGATCTCCTCGACGGCCAGCTGCAGCGCATAGACCATCGGCGTGCCGGAGGTGCCGATCGGGCCCGACTGGTCATGCAGGCTGCCGACGGTGATCGGGTTCTCGGCCGCGAGCGCGCCTGAGCGGAACACCGCAGGTGCCGCGATCAAGGTCGACGTCGCGATGGCCGAGCGTTGCAGAAAACGACGGCGGGAAAAAGTCATCAGGGGTCCCCATCGGTTGGTGATGCTGTTGCACAAGTCGCGCAAAGTTTAAAATTACAATATTTGAAAAGGCAAGTGTTTTTTGGGGCGCACCTTGCGCGTCAGCGCGAGGCGACGACCGCGAAGTCGTAGCCGTCCAGCTCGGCGAGGTGGATCGGGTGCCGGCCGCCAACCACCGGCTGCGCCTCCGTGCCGCGCGCGGTGCGCCGCTGCAGCGTGCGCCCGAAGAAGCGCCTGAGAACGCGCGCATCGAAGCTCTCGGCGCGCTCGATCAGCGCGGCGAGCGCGTGAATGCCCTCGTAGCAGGACTCGCCATAGCCGTTCGCGGGCGGCGGGTTGTCGCCGAACGCCGTGTAGTAACGCTCCAGGAAGGCGCCGTTGTTGCGCGAGCGCAGCGATGCAAAGTAGCTGGAGGCGACGAAGACGTTCTCGGTCTCGCTGCTGTCGAGTCCATAGACGATGGTCTCGTCGAAGGCCGAGGAGAAGCGCAGAACGTGGCGGCTGAGCCCGGCGGCGCAGAAGGCGCGGCTGAAGGCGATGCAGTCGAAGCCGAGAAAGACCGGGAGAACGACATCGCTGCGCGTGGTCTTGATACGATCGAGCATCTCGTCGAAATCATGCACGCCGACCGGCACGTAGTGCTCTCCGGTGACGACGCCGCCGTATCGCGCGATCAGGCGCTTGGCGATGTCGAGCGAGGAACGCGGCCAGATGTAGTCGTTGCCGCACAGGAAGAACCGCCGGGCGTGCTTGCACTCCGAGAGCCATTGGATCGCGGGTGCCAGCAATTCGCCGGCGGTCTCTCCCGTGGTCATCACATCGCTGTTCGCCGGCAGGCCCTCGAACTGGGGCGTGTAGACGAACGGCACGCGGCCGCGCGCGGCTTGCGCGACAGGATCGCGCGCATAGCTCGGCAGCATGCCGACGAGGCCGTCGACGGCGAACTCGTCGACCGCTTCGACCGCGGCCCGACCCGCGCTGGCGGCGGTTGCGCCGGCGTCGATGACGATCAGCTCGACCTGTCGGCGGCGGATGCCGGCGGCCTGGTTCAGCTCGGTCACGGCCAGCCGCCCACAGGCTTCCGCGGAGGGTGCCCACAACCCCGCCGAGCCGCGCTGAGGAATGATCAGGCCGATCCGAACGCTGTGCAAACGTGCCGCCTCTGCTGTTGCAGAGGATTTGCACTCACGAATCGTGCCAAGCGCGTTTTGGCGTCATCGCGGTCGTTCGTGTACCAAAGTTCGCCGATTTTGGTTCTGGAACCTGATGCTGGTCAGAACATCGGCGCGCGGACGCCTATTCGTTAGGCATCCGCTGCCATGGCCTCGATGTGCCGCCGCGACCCGCGACTCACCGCACGGGACCGAGGGTTTTGCGCATCGGATAGGAGGCCGCGGTGCCGAACTTGCCGGCGGGCACGCCGACATCGACGTAGCCGCGGGCGAGATAGAATCGATGCGCGGTCTCGGTGCTCAACAAGGCGATCTCCCTTGCACCAAGCGCGACCGCCCGCCGCTCCAGCTCGGCCACCAGCGCCGAGCTGATGCCGCGAAACCGGGCTTGCTTGCGGCGACACGTAGTTGACCGTGATCTCGCCGGGATGCGCGAGCCCGCCGACCGCGAGAATCGCACCATCCTCGACCGCGACCAGCAGTGAGCGCCCCTGCCCGTCCGCCCACTGCGCCACGTTCTGCGGTGTCTTGTTGGCCAGCCAGCGCGCCAGGATCTGCGGGTCGCCGCGGTGGTCGTCCCTGCACAATTCGGAAATCGAGGCCCGCAACACGGCGCAGGCCGCCTCGGCATCGTCAGCCGTCGCATCGCGGATGATCATCGCAGCCCCTCTCTCGAACGGAGGGAACGCGATGCATTCCGCTCCTGCTACTCGCGCTTGCCCTGCACCCAGCTCTCGAGCATCTGCAGCGCCGAGGCGCGGTCATCGTCCGAGGCCTTGGCGAAGGCGCGGTTGTAGCTCTCCTTGATCCAGGCTTCGTCCGGACCGGCGCTGTCGCGCGCCAGCGTGAGCCACATCAGTCCGCGCGCCGGCTGGCGCGGCAACCGGTCGCCGTTGAACAGCATCTGACCAAGCAGCGCCTGGGCCTGGTGCTGGCCCTTCTGCGCGGCGAGGCCGAGCCAGCGCGCACCATAACGGAAGTCGTCGCGCGAGGCATCCGCGGTCTTCAGGTACATCCGCGCCAGGTCGTACTGGGCGTCCGCATTGCCGAAGTAGGACGCCGCATAGGAGAACATCTCCCGCGCGCGATCCGGATCGGCCTTGACCTTCGTGTTGGGGATGCCGCTCAGGTAATAGCGGCCGAGCGCGACGAAGGCATTGGCGACGATCTGCGCCTGCGGCGCCGACGGGCTGTCCTCCGCATGCGCATTGGCGATGCGGCTGAAATAGTCGAAGGCGCGCATGTCGTCGCGCGCAACGCCATCGCCCGCCGCATACATGCGGCCGAGCTTGAACTGCGCAATCGGGTGGCCTTCCTCCGCCGCGTATTGCAGCGCCGTCAGGGACTGCGTGGGTGAGGTCGAGGACGTCGTCGCGGGCAGCGCCTTGCGCAGCGCGCCGGCGCCAGCCTGCTGTCCAGCCACGGGAATCGCCGGCTCCTGGTTGACCGGAGCGCCATCGAACGCGAACGATGGCGTCGGCAACGCGAGCGGGGCAACCCCCAGCATCAATGCGAAAAGGATCCGATCAGATGTCCGCATAGCAATACTTCTCTTGCGCACCACCTGGATGGGTCACGGCGCCCGCCACGGCCGGCCCCACCTGCTGGGCATATTTCCAAAGTGCACCTGACGTGTGATGCGTCTCACGCGGCGTCCACTTGGTCTTGCGTGTCGCCAGCTCGGCATCGCTCAACTTCACGTTAAGGATGCCCGCCTCGGCGTCGATCTCGATGATGTCGCCATCCTCGACCAGCGCGATCGGCCCGCCGACCGCCGCCTCCGGTCCGATATGGCCGATGCAGAAGCCCCGGGTCGCGCCCGAGAACCGGCCGTCGGTGATCAGCGCGATCTTGCCGCCCATGCCCTGCCCTGTCAGCGCCGCCGTGGTCTGCAGCATTTCCCGCATGCCCGGACCGCCGCGCGGCCCCTCGTAGCGAATGACGATCACGTCGCCTTCGCGATAGGTGCGCTTCTGGACGGCGTCAAAGGCGTCCTCTTCCCGATCGAAGCAGCGGGCCGGCCCAGAGAATTTCAAGTTCGACATGCCCGCGACTTTCACGATCGCGCCCTCTGGCGCGAGATTGCCTTTCAGACCGACGACACCCCCGGTTGCAGTGATCGGCTTGTCAGCCGGCATCACCACGTCCTGGTGCGGATTCCACTTCACGCCTTTGAGGTTTTCGGCGATCGTCCGGCCGGTGACTGTGAGGCAGTCGCCGTTCAAATAGCCATGGTCGAGCAACGTCTTCATCAAGAGCGGAATGCCACCAGCCTCGAACATGTCTTTGGCGACATAGCGGCCACCCGGCTTCAAATCCGCGATATAAGGTGTCTTTTTGAAGATTTCGGCGACGTCGAATAAGTCGAACTTGATGCCGGCCTCGTGTGCAATCGCAGGTAGATGCAGCGCAGCATTGGTCGACCCGCCGGACGCCGCCACAACCGCAGCGGCATTCTCCAGGGATTTTCGCGTGACGATGTCGCGCGGGCGGATATTGGCGGCGATCAGCTCCATGACCTGTTCGCCGGCGGTCATGCAGAAGGCATCGCGGATTTCGTAAGGCGCCGGGGCCCCGGCCGAATAAGGCAGCGCCAGCCCGATCGCCTCGGACACCGTCGCCATCGTGTTGGCCGTGAACTGGGCGCCGCAGGCGCCAGCCGACGGACAGGCGACGCGCTCGAGCTCGTCGAGGTCGTCGTCCGACATGGCGCCCACCGAATGCTTGCCGACAGCCTCGAACATGTCCTGCACGGTGACCTGCTGGCCGCGGAAATTGCCGGGCAGGATCGAGCCGCCATAGATGAAGATCGAGGGCACGTTGAGCCGGACCATCGCCATCATCATGCCCGGCAGCGATTTGTCGCAGCCGGCGAGGCCGACGAGCGCATCGTAGGAATGGCCGCGAATCGTCAGCTCCACGGAATCGGCGATCGCCTCGCGCGACGGCAGCGACGAGCGCATGCCGTCATGGCCCATCGCGATGCCGTCGGTCACGGTGATGGTGCAGAATTCGCGCGGCGTGCCGCCGGCGTGCGCCACGCCCTTCTTCACCGCCTGAGCCTGCCGCATCAGCGCGATGTTGCAGGGCGCAGCCTCGTTCCAGCACGAGGCGACGCCGACGAAGGGCTGATGGATCTGCGCCGTGGTGAGGCCCATGGCGTAGAGGTAGGACCGATGCGGCGCACGCTCGGGCCCTTCCGTCACATGACGGCTGGGCAGCCTGCGCTTGATGTCGGTCTTCGCGTCCATCGCTGTTTTGGCCTCCCGGTGCCGCGGAGAACGCTCAAAATCCGGCAAGTGGATTTTCGGCAGCCTCACACGCACTGGTTATGTTCTGATCAAAGTATTTCACGACCAGGTGTGGCTAAAAAGCGGCGCGTTTGCGGAGCGCCGGAGATTGTTACCAAAACTTCGTAAACTGTGGCGACGTCGCAACATTCGTGGCCGATGCGCAACCATGTGCGATTGGGCGTGGCAGGGTGAACCTACTCCGGCACCACCCCGGCGGCGCGGATCATCGGCCACCATTTGCGGATCTCGGCGCGTTGCAGGGTTCCAAGCGCGGCGGGGCCCCGTTGGTCGGCCGCGGGCATCTGCAACCCCAGGTTTTTCAATTGATTTTTCACATCCGGCTCGTCCAGCGCAGCCACCGCCGCAGCATTGAGGGTGTCGACGATCTCCTTGCTGGCGCCCTTCGGCAGCCAGAGGCCCGACCACAGGGTCATGTGGAAGCCCGGCAGGCCGGCCTCGTCGGTGGTCGGAATCTCCGGCGCGGACTCGAGCCGCTTGGCGTCGGTGACGGCGTAGGCGCGGATCGTGCCGGCACGAACCTGGTTGATGGCGTTGGAGGTCTGGTCGACGATCAGATCGATCTGGCCGGCGACCAGATCGTTCATCGCCGGTCCCGTGCCGCGATACGGCACATATTGCAGCTTGAGGCCGGTGACCTGCTCGAAATAGAGCCCCGCGATGTGGCTGCCGGAGCCATTGCCCGCGGTGCCGGCCGACACGGGGTTCGGCTGCGACTTCACCCAGGCGAGAAACTCCGGCAGCGACTTCGCCGGGATATTGTTCCTGCTGACGATGATCATCGGATTGCTCGGCAGCAGCACCACCGGCTCGAGATCGGCTTCGAGGTCATAGCCGAGCCGGTAGACGGCGCCGTTGGCGACATGGGTGCCGAGATGGCCGAAGCTCACGGTGTAGCCGTCGGGCTTCGAGCGGACGGCACGGCCCACGCCGATCGAACCGCCCGCCCCTGTCACGTTCTCGATCAGAACGGGCTGGCCGAGCGTCTGTCTCATGTGCTCGGCGAGGATGCGCATCATCGCATCCGATGGGCCGCCGGCAGCGAATGGCACGATCACGGTGATCGCGCGCGAGGGATAATTGTCGGCGCGCGCCGGCTGCATCAGCGCAAGACACACCAACAGCACGGCGCAAAGAGCTCGTCGCATCACGTCCTCCCTTGTGTCGCACGCACCGGCGGCAGACGCGAATGCGTCTGCGCCGGAGCATGTGCCCGAGGCCGCGGTGCTGGTTGTTAGTTAGAACTGCCCGAAGTCGATCGGCTGGTGACGATCGAGCGT
Organism: Bradyrhizobium sp. SZCCHNRI2009; assembly: GCF_032485115.1. NCBI lineage: Bacteria > Pseudomonadati > Pseudomonadota > Alphaproteobacteria > Hyphomicrobiales > Nitrobacteraceae > Bradyrhizobium > Bradyrhizobium sp. SZCCHNRI2009. The sequence continues at coordinate 746,858 of NZ_JAUEUH010000002.1, read as the reverse complement.
GCGGGTGACCGGCGGCAGCGGATATTTAAGTCCTGTCGCGCAATTGAACAGCATGACGCGATCGTTTTTCGTTACGCGCCCGTCGGCCAGGCTCTGCTTGTAGGCGGCATAGGTCGCCGCGCCTTCCGGGCACAACAGCAGCCCCTCCTCGCGCGCGACTTCGCTGAGCGCAGATGAAATCTTCTCATCATCGACCGCAATGGCGAAACCTTTGCTCTCGCGCACCGCGCGCAGGATGAGAAAATCACCCACCGCCTGAGGCACGCGGATGCCGGACGCGATGGTGTGGGCGTCTTCCCACCGGGTCGCATGCTCGACGCCCTGCTCGAAGGCCCGCACCATCGGCGCGCAGCCCGAGGCCTGCACCGCGACCATGCGCGGACGCTTTGCGCCGATGAAGCCGATCTTCTCCAGTTCGTCGAACGCCTTCCACATGCCGATCAGGCCAGTGCCGCCGCCGGTCGGATAGAAGATCACGTCGGGCACGTCCCAGCCGAGCTGCTCGGCAAGCTCCAGGCCCATCGTCTTCTTGCCCTCGATGCGATACGGCTCCTTCAGGGTCGAGGTATCGAACCAGCCGACCTTGGCCTTGCCCTCGCCGACGATCTTGCCGCAATCGTCGATCAGTCCGTTGACGCGGTAGACGGTCGCGCCCTGCAGCTCGATCTCGCTGACATTCACCTCCGGCGTATCGGCCGGACAGAAGATCGTGGTCTTGATGCCGCAGGAGGTCGCATAGGCCGCGAGCGCAGCACCGGCATTGCCGTTGGTCGGCATCGCCATGTGCTTGATGCCGAGCGCCTTGCCCATCGACACCGCCATCACGAGGCCGCGCGCCTTGAACGAGCCGGTCGGCAGCCGGCCCTCATCCTTGACGATGATCTCGCCGCCGCCGAGCTTCTTCGACAGCTTGGGCAGGCTGATCAGCGGTGTCATGACTTCGCCGAGGCTGACGATGTCCTGGCATTTGCGCACCGGCAGCAGTTCGCGATAGCGCCACATGTCGGCCGGACGCTGCGCCAGCGCGTCCTTCGTGAGCGCCCGCTTCACGCCTGCGAGATCGTAGCGCACCAGCAGCGGCTTGCCGGCCTTGGAGAGGTTGTGGACCTGATCCGCCGGATAGTGATCGCCTTCCATCGCGCATTCGAGATGGGTGACGAAGGTCGGACGTTCGATGGTGAGATTGTCGCTGGATTTCACGGCAGTGACTTTCTGGCTGCTGTCGTCATTGCCGGGCTTGACCCGGCAATCCATCCGCTTCGCAGAGTTTCCCGAAGCGCGATGGATGCGCGGGTCAAGCCCGCGCATGACGAGCGGGGACGGAGCTACATGTTCAGCACGCGGCCGTAGGCGTCGAGCACGGCTTCCTTCATCATCTCCGACAGGGTCGGATGCGGGAACACCGTGTGCATCAGCTCTTCTTCCGTCGTTTCGAGATTCATCGCCACGACATAGCCCTGGATCAGCTCGGTGACCTCGGCGCCGACCATGTGGGCGCCGATCAGCTGGCCCGTCTTCTTGTCGAAGATGACCTTGACCAGGCCCTGGTCCTCGCCGAGCGCGATCGCCTTGCCGTTGCCGACGAAGGGGAAGCGGCCGACCCGGATGTCGCGGCCCTGCTCCTTGGCCTTGGCCTCGGTGAGGCCGACGGAGGCGACCTGCGGATGGCAGTAGGTGCAGCCCGGAATGAGGTTCTTGTCCATCGCGTGCGGATGCAGGCCCTTGATCGCCTCGATGCAGACCACGCCCTCATGCTCGGCCTTGTGCGCCAGCATCGGGGGACCGGCGACGTCACCGATGGCGTAGATGCCGGGCACGTTGGTCTTGCCGTAGCCGTCGATGACGATGCAGCCACGATCGGTCTTCACCCCGAGCTTCTCCAGCCCGAGATTCTCGATGTTGCCGACCACGCCGACGGCCGAGATCACGCGATCGAACTCGACCGCCTCGATCTTGCCCTTGCCGTCGTCGATCGTGGCGACCACGCTGTCGCTCTTCTTGTCGAGCTTGGTGACCTTGGCCCCGGTCATGATCTTGAGGCCCTGCTTCTCCAGCTGCTTGCGCGCGAGGCCGGCGATCTCGGCGTCCTCGACGGGCAGGATCTGCGGCAGCACCTCGACCACGGTGACCTCGGAGCCCATCGTGCGGAAGAACGAGGCGAATTCGATGCCGATCGCGCCAGAGCCGACCACCAACAGCGACTTCGGCATCTTGTCAGGAACCATCGCCTCGAAATAGGTCCAGACCAGCTTCTTGTCCGGCTCGAGCCCCGGCAGCACGCGCGGCCGCGCGCCGGTGGCAACGATGATGTGCTTCGCCTGATAGGTCCCCTCACCCAGCGCGCCCTTGGGCGCTTCGACGTCGGACTTGGTCACCGTGATCTTGCCGGGCGCGTCGATCGCAGCCTTGCCCCAGATCACCTGGACCTTATTCTTCTTCATCAGGAAGCCGACGCCGTCGTTCAGCCGCTTCGAGACGCCGCGCGAGCGCGCCACCACCGCCTTTGGATCGTAGGAGATCTTCTCGGCAGACAGCCCGTAGTCCTTTGCGTGCTGCATGTAGTGATAGATCTCGGCCGAGCGCAGCAGCGCCTTGGTCGGGATGCAGCCCCAGTTCAGGCAGATGCCGCCGAGGTAGGACTTCTCGATGATCGCGGTCTTGAAGCCGAGCTGGGCGGCGCGGATCGCGGCGACGTAGCCGCCCGGGCCGGACCCGATGATGATGATGTCGAAGGATGTGTCGGCCATGACGGCTCCCATTCAACTTAAGCAGTCGGAAATCAGACGGTGGGGCTGCGGACGGAGCGTCGCCAGATCATGGCTCGCATGACGGCTTCCAGGAGCATCAGCAGGGTGCAGATAGCGAATCCGGCGAGCGCGATTGGCGCCCAGATGCCGCGCGACAGCGCCTCGCCGGAGAAGAAGGCAGAATGGATGACGTCGATCCCGAGCGGATTGGCGAACAGCGCGGCGCTCACCAGCGCCGTGATCCAGGGCCATCGCGTTCTGATGCGCATGCGTTGGCCCCGTTTGCCATCCCGCTCCGGAAAGCAAGATCACACCATCATCATCACGGGATTCTCGATCAGCTGCTTGAAGGCGCCGATCAGCTCGGCGCCGAGCGCGCCGTCGATCGCGCGGTGATCGCACGACAGGGTCACGCTCATCATGCTCGCGATCTCGATCTTGCCGTTGCGCACCACGGGGCGTTCTTCCGAGGTGCCAACCGCGAGGATCGTCGCATGCGGCGGATTGATCACGGCGGTGAAGTGGTTGATGCCGTACATGCCGAGGTTGGAGACGGCCGTGGTGCCGCCCTGATATTCCTCCGGCTTCAGCTTGCGCGAGCGGGCGCGCGCGGCAAAGTCCTTCATCTCGCTGGAGATCGCCGATAGCGTCTTGGTCTCGGCCTTGCGGATGATCGGCGTGATCAGTCCGCCGGGCATTGCGACGGCGACACCGACGTCGGAATGCTTGTGCTTGACCATGCCGCCTTCGGTCCAGCTGACGTTGCAGTTCGGGATCTTCTGCAGCGCCACCGCCATCGCCTTGATGACGAAATCGTTCACGCTGAGCTTGTAGAGCGGCTTCTTCTCCTTGTCCTTGGGAGCCGCCGCATTGATCTCCTCGCGCGCAGCCAGGAGCTTGCCGATGTCGCAGTCGATCGTGAGATAGAAGTGCGGGACGTTCTGCACCGACGCCGTCAGGCGCTGCGCGATGGTGCGGCGCATGCCGTCGTGCGGGATGACCTCGTAGGAGCCGGGCTCGAACAGCGCCAGGATCTGCTTGTCCGACATCGACGGCGCCAGCGCCGGCGCGCCTGCCGCGGCGGGAGCCGCCGACGGCGCGGCCTTCAGGCCCTTGCCGGACTTCGCCTCTTCCACGTCACGCGCGACGACGCGACCATGCGGGCCGGTGCCGGTGATGCGGCCGAGATCGATGCCGGCATCCTTGGCGAGACGGCGCGCCAATGGCGACGAGAAGATGCGCGCATGGCCGTTGACCTGAGGGGGCCCCGCAGGCGCGGCTGGCGCAGGAGCCGTAGCCGGCTTCGGCGCGGGCGCCGCGGCCGGTGCAGCTGTCGCAGCGGGAGCCGCCGAGGCGATGGGCTTGGCCTCGGGCTTGGGAGCGGCCGCCGCCGGCGCGCTGCCGGCCGCCTTGACGTCCTCGCCCTCGCCGGCGAGCACCGCGATCACGTCGTTCACGGGCACGTCCTGCGTGCCTTCCGGCACAAGGATCTTGGCGAGGGTGCCTTCGTCGACCGCCTCGACTTCCATCGTGGCCTTGTCGGTCTCGATCTCGGCGATGACCTCGCCTGACTTGACCTGGTCGCCTTCCTTCTTGAGCCAACGGGCGAGGTTGCCCTTCTCCATCGTCGGCGACAGCGCGGGCATGAGAATGTTGATCGGCATGATCAGTGACCTTGTTTCGACCTGGGGCTGGTGGTGCCCGTATCGGTCGGCCGAGCCAGCTCGGCTTCGAACATCTCGACGATGCGCTGCAGCGCCTCGTCTTCGGAATAATCGCTCTCGCGCGCATAGGCGCGCGCAGCATGACGGGCGACGTCGACCAGGAGCAGCCCCCACACGTCGGGCTCCTCGAAGGCGCGCTGGAAGGCGATCGAGAGCCCGCCATCGAGCACGAAGGCGCGCAACACTTCGGTGGCGTCCTCGCGGCCGATCACATCGGGCGGCAGCGGCTGCTCCTTGGGTCCGGCCATCTGGGCGTCCTCGACGGCTTACCGGTAGCAGACGGATTTGGCGGCCTGAACGACCTCCGCGGCCGAGGGCAGCGCGAGCTTCTCGAGATTCGCCGCATACGGCATCGGCACGTCCTTGCCGGACACGCGCGCGACTGGGGCATCGAGATAGTCGAAGGCGTGCTCCATGATGCGCGCGGCGATCTCGGCGCCGACGCCGCTCTGCTGCCAGCCCTCCTCCACCGTCACCGCGCGGCCGGTCTTCTTGACCGAGGCGACGATGGTCTCGGTGTCCATCGGACGCAGCGTGCGCAGGTCGATCACCTCGGCCTCGATGCCCTCCTTGGCAAGCTCATCGGCGGCCTTCAGCGCGTAGGTCATGCCGTTCGACCACGAGATGATGGTGACGTCCTTGCCGCTGCGGGCGATGCGCGCCTTGCCGATCGGGATCACATAGTCGTCGAGCTTCGGCACTTCGCCGGAGTGGCCGTAGAGCACCTCGTTCTCGAGAAAGATCACCGGGTTCGGATCGCGGATCGCGGCCTTCAGCAGGCCCTTGGCGTCCGCCGCGGAGTACGGCGCGATCACCTTGAGGCCGGGAACGTGAGAGTACCAGGACGCGTAGTCCTGGCTATGCTGCGCGGCAACGCGGGCGGCGGCGCCGTTCGGACCACGGAACACGATCGAGCAGCCCATCTGGCCACCGGACATATAGAGTGTCTTCGCCGCGGAGTTGATGATCTGGTCCATCGCCTGCATGGCGAAGTTGAAGGTCATGAACTCGACGATCGGCTTCAGGCCGGCCATCGCCGCACCGACGCCGATGCCGGCGAAGCCGTGCTCGGTGATCGGCGTGTCCATCACGCGGCGGGCGCCGAACTCCTGCAGCAGGCCCTGGGTGACCTTGTAGGCGCCCTGATATTCGGCGACCTCCTCGCCCATGATGAAGACGTCGCCGTCTCGGCGCATCTCCTCGGCCATGGCGTCGCGCAGCGCCTCGCGGATGGTTTGCGTCACCATCTCGGTGCCCGCTGGCACCTCGGGATCGGGCTCGGCCACGCTCTGCGGCGCAGCCACGCCGGTCGGCGCAGGCGATGCCGACACCGAAGCAGCCGGCTCGGCCGGCGGCGCCGACTGCGCGGCTTTCATCTCGGCAGCGGGTGCCGCCTTGCCGAGATCGGCCACGCTCTCGCCATCCGCGAGGATGGTCGCAATCGGCGTATTGACCGCGACGTCGGCGGTGCCTTCGGGGATCAGGATCTTGCCGAGCGTGCCCTCGTCGGTCGCCTCGACCTCCATCGTGGCCTTGTCGGTCTCGATCTCGGCGATCACGTCACCCGACTTGATCGCCTCACCTTCCTTCTTCAGCCATTTGGCGAGATTGCCCTTTTCCATCGTGGGCGACAGCGCAGGCATCAAAACTTGAATAGGCATATCAGCTCCAGAGAAACAGCTTGCGCGCGCTCAGCGGTAAACGTCGGTGTAGAGCTCGGCGACATCGGGCTCGGGATCGGCCTGCGCGAAATCGGCGGCCTCGTTGACGATCTTGCGCACGTCGGCATCGATCGTCTTGAGATCCTGCTCGCTGACCTTGGCCGCCAGCAGGCGGTTGCGCACCTGCTCGATCGGATCCTGGTCGTGACGGACCTTCTCCACCTCCTCGCGGGTGCGATACTTCGCCGGGTCCGACATCGAGTGGCCGCGATAGCGGTAGGTCTGCATTTCCAGAATGTACGGGCCCTTGCCCTCGCGGCACCAGGCAACGGCCTTCTCGCCCGCAGCCTTCACGGCGCGGACGTCCATGCCGTCGACCTGCTCGCCCGGGATGTTGAAGGAGATGCCGCGCTTGGAGAAGTCGGTCTGCGCCGAGGCGCGCGACACCGCCGTGCCCATCGCATAGCGGTTGTTCTCGATGACGTAGATCACCGGCAGCTTCCAGAGCTCCGCCATGTTGAAGCTCTCATAGACCTGCCCCTGGTTGGCCGCGCCATCGCCGAAATAGGCGACGCTGACCGAGTCGTTGCCGCGGTAGCGGTTGGCGAGCGCAAGGCCGGTGCCGAGCGAGACCTGGGCGCCGACGATGCCGTGGCCGCCGAAGAAGTTCTTCTCCATGCTGAACATGTGCATGGAGCCGCCCTTGCCCTTGGAGTATCCACCGCGGCGCCCGGTGAGCTCGGCCATCACGCCCTTGGCGTCCATGCCGGTGGCCAGCATGTGGCCATGATCACGATAGCCGGTGATGACCTGATCGCCCGGCTTCAGCGCCATCTGCATGCCGACCACGACGGCTTCCTGGCCGATGTAAAGATGGCAGAAGCCGCCGATCGCACCCATGCCATAAAGCTGACCGGCCTTTTCCTCAAAGCGGCGGATCAGCAGCATGTCGCGAAGCGCAGCCAATTCCTGTTCTCTGGTGAATTCCGGCGGCGGGCCGTTGTCTCTGTCCTGCCCTTGTTCCTTTGCGGCGGTCTTCTTCGGTGCGGCCATGGCAATTCCGGATGAGAGAAAAAGTAGCTCTCTCTAGCTCAACTCCAGGAGACGTAAAAGGACCGCGTGGCGCGTCCGAAGGCTTTGGCGTGCCGCGCTGCAATGCACACGAAATATTGCAAATACAATTCCACCATTTTTGGAATCCGACCGCAGGCCGCTACAAAAAAGAGCAGCCATCTCAGCGGATGGGACGCGTGAGGCCAAGCCGGCGACGCCCTCGACGACACCCTCATCGTTGGGATCTCGACGACGCCGACAGCGACCAAAAAACCCGACATATCGAACATCGGCATAACGGATATTCCGACCGAGCAGCGGCAGGGGGTCTCCGTGTTCCTACGGGCCTTCGAATCAATCAATTCTAAACCTTCCGCAGCGCACAATTTTTCCGAATTCATCAACGAAATCAAACAACTCAACGAAAATCCCTGGCTGCCTGGACTGTCCGGCTGCCTGGGCCCTCTGACAGGAACGAACATGGTTCTCACCATCCCTCGCCGCTTTGCGGTTCTGGTCGCGTTATCCATCGGCGTCTGTATCGTCGCCGTGGTCAGCCAGCTGCTGGCCACCCGAACAGCCCTGGTCGAAGAGCGTAAGGCTGCAGTCGTCGGACAGGTGCAATCTGCCGTGTCGATCGTGAAGGGCTTTGCCGATGCGGCGGCGAAGGGGGCCCTGACCGCGGACGAGGCGCAGAACCGCGCCAAGGCCGTGCTCCGCGGCATTCGGTTCGGCAAGAACGACTACATCTTCGTCTACCAGCCGGACGGCGTGAACCTCGTGCTTGGCCCGAAGCCGGATTGGGAGGGCAAGGGTCTGCTCAACGAAAAGGACGCCAATGGTCTGCCCTTCGTACGCGAGTTGATCGCGGCTTCGACCCAGCCTGGTGGCGGCTTCGTCAGCTATATGTTCGCGCGCGCCGGCAGCAGCGTCCCGGTGGCGAAGCTCGGCTACACCATGAAGGCCGATCCGTGGAACTGGGTTGTGGGCACAGGCGTGTATGTCGACGATCTCGACGAGGCGTTCTACGCCTCCGTCAAGGTGACGCTGATGTGGGCCGTCGGACTGATCGCCCTGCTGTGCGTTGCGACCCTGATGATCGCGCGCGGCCTGGTCCGGCCGCTGCAAGCGATCACCCGGACGATGACCGAGCTTGCGAACGGGAATCTCGCTGTGCAGATCCCGAACTCGGAACGGCGCGACGAGGTCGGCGAGATGGCCCGTGCCGTCGAGGTGTTCAAGGTCAATGCCGTCGCCCGCCAGCGGCTCGAGGCCGAGCAGAACGAGCTGGAGGCACGCCAGGCCGAGCAGCGCAAGATCGATACGATGCGCCTTGCGAACGATTTCGAGACAGCGGTCGGCCAGATCATCGAGACGGTGTCGTCGGCAGCGACCGATCTGGAGTCATCGGCCCAGTCGCTCAGCGCAACGGCCGAGCGCTCGAAGGGTCTTGCCACCGTCGTAGCCGGCGCCTCAGGCGCCGCCTCCAACAACGTCCAGTCGGTCGCCGCCGCCACCGAGGAAATGTCCTCCTCCGTGAACGAGATCAGCCGACAGGTGCAGCAGTCTTCGGCGATCGCCAGTGAAGCCGTTGAGCAGGCCCGCAAGACCAATGAACGCGTGGGCGAATTGTCGCAAGCGGCGGCTCGCATCGGCGACGTGGTGGAGCTCATCAACACCATCGCCGGCCAGACCAACCTGCTGGCCTTGAACGCCACCATCGAGGCGGCGCGGGCGGGTGAAGCTGGCCGCGGCTTCGCCGTTGTCGCCTCGGAGGTCAAGGCGCTCGCCGAGCAGACTGCCAAGGCGACGGGAGAGATCAGCCAGCAGATTGGCGCCATCCAGACCGCCACTCAGCATTCGGTGACCGCCATCAAGGAAATCGGCGACACGATCGGCCGGATGTCGGAAATCGCCGCCACCATCGCAGCCGCTGTCGAAGAACAGGGCGCCGCAACCCAGGAAATCTCGCGCAACATCCAGCAAGCCGCCAGCGGTACGAAAGAGGTCTCCGCGAATGTTGCCGACGTCCAGCGCGAAGCGACCGAGACGGGGACGGCTTCGTCCCAGGTGCTCAACGCTGTGCAGTCACTGTCCCAGGACAGCAACCGCCTGAAGGCCGAGGTCCACAAGTTCCTCGCCACCGTGCGGACCGCATAAGGGGCAGCCCATCAGCGATCGTCGAAGGCCCGCGCGCAGCGCGGGTCTTCCTCGTCATGGGCTTGTCGTGCCTGCGTTCGTTACGCAGACGCGAGGCGAGTCTCACAACGGATGCATCGCGGAGACCGGCTCGCTCAGTTCGGCCGATTGATCCGGATCAGATCACGCGGGTTAGCGTAGCCGAGCTGGAAGCGGGCGCGCTCATCGAGCATGTCGGGATCGACCCGGTCGGAGCGCAGCAGCGACACGCGCTTCTCACCCTCCGCCCTCTCCTGCTTCAGCCGGGCGAGCTCGGAGGTGAGCGCAATGATCTCCTGGTCGAGTTCCTGACGCGCGGTCAGGCCGTAGCGGCCGGTATAGGCGTTGATGCCGAAATAGCCGATGATGGCGGCCGCCATCGTGTAGAGGGCGAGCCCGGTCAGGAACGATTTGAGCCGCGCGCGGGAGACCATGGGCCGGAAGATGGGGGGGCTTGGTTAAGGATCTGCTAATCTGCGCCGCGGCGGCTTCGTTCCGAAGGTCCCATCACGCGTCACTGGCTGACGGATTGCCGAAGCACCGTGAAACACAAGGTGGCTCGCGACACGAAGCCGAGACGCTCATACAGCGCGATCGCGGCATGATTGTCGTCTATGACGTGGAGAAACGGCGTCTCGCCCCTGCCCCTGATGGCCGTCATCAGGACCGTGACGAGCCTCTGGGCATAGCCAAGGCCGCGATAGTCCGGATGGACACAGACCGCGCTGATTTCCGTGAACCCGTCGAGGCGCATGCGCTCCCCGGCCATGGCGGCCAGGCGCTCCCCGTCACGAATACCTATGTAGCGGCCCAGCTCGCGGGTCCTGGCCAGGAACGGACCGGGTTTGGTCCGTGCAGTCAGCTCCAGCATCGCCGGGATGTCGCGCTCGTCCAGCACCTCGACCGCGGCATCCCCCACGGGATCGACCGCCCCGACGGCAACCATCTGGCGGACGCTGGCTCTGAGCCGGACGCCAAGGCCGCGCACATCGCCCGGGGGTGCAGGGGTCACGATCGCAACGACATCCTCGTTGGCAAGGTCGGCGAGCTCAGACCACGCAGCATCGCTGTCGTCCGACATGGCGGCAAATGGCGCAATCGCCGCCGGATAGCGACGAGCATGCGCGGCGCCCTCCGCAAGCGCTCGGTGCCCGGTGGTCAGGGCTGACCAGACGGGGCGATCCAGCGCTGCGTGCTGCTCGGCAGAAAGCTCCAATTTGGACATCGAACCAGCCTCCAGACGATCCGTCCTCAGCTCCGGTAGACCGGCTCTTCGAGGTCGAGCATGCGCTTGACGGCCTCGAGGTGCAACCGAGCCGATTCCGCATCTCCTTCGCGCATCTGGCGATAGGCGGCCTCGGCGATCTCGGGCGCGACCGGCACCACCTTGCGGCCGGTCGACAGCGCCAGGCACTGCACCTGGCAGGCGCGCTCAAGGTAGTAGAGATCGTCCCAGGCTTCGGCGATGGTCGGCGCCAGAACCATGACGCCATGATGCTTCATGAAGACGATGTCGGCATCACCGACAGCCCCGGCGATGCGATCCCCCTCCCGCGCGTCGAGCGCCAGCCCGTTGTAGTTCGCGTCGACCGCGGTTCGCCCATAGAATTTCAGCGCCGTCTGCCCGGCGAAGATCAGCGGGTCGCCTTCGGTCATCGACAGCGCGGTGGCGTAGGGCATGTGGGTGTGGAACGCGACCTTGGCGCGCGGCAGCGCCTTGTGGATGCGGGCGTGGATGTAGAAGGCGGTCGCCTCCGGGCGGCCGTCGCCGGCAACGACGTTGCCGTCGAAGTCGCACACCAGGAGCTTCGAGGCCGTCAGTTCGCGGAACGCATAGCCGTAGGGATTGACGATGAAGAGGTCGTCATAGCCGGGGACCAGCGCCGAGAAGTGGTTGCAGATGCCCTCCTCGAACCCGTGCCGTGCCGCCATCCGGAAACAGGCCGCGAGGTCGATCCGCGTCTGCCAGACGGCCTCCGAGTCGAGATCCGGCTGGTTCGGGCCGGGCCTCGACGACGACGCGGGTGTGAACGAATGGGCCATCGTGCTTCCTTGGCAACGCGCATCCTTGCGCAAGTCCGGCATCGCCTTGAAACGGATCGGGCAAGGCGCGTCAACGCCCTGCCCGCATCATACCCGTCATGCAGTTGCCGACCGCCGCAGGTGGACGCGGCGGCGGCGAACGCGATCAGCCGTTCTGCTTGGCCACGAATGCGGCGAATGCATCCAGATATTGCTGCAACACCGTCTTGAGCGAATCCTTGACCAGCTCGCCCTGGGCGTCGAAGGCGTCGCCGACGCCATTCAGGTAGATTTCCGGCTGCCCCATGACCGGGCCCGAGATGCCAGGCATGATGTTCTGCAGATGCTTGGCCGCCGCCACGCCACCGAGCGGGCCCGGCGAATTGGAGATGAGGCCGACCGGCTTGCCCAGGAACGAACTCTGCCCATAGGGACGCGAGGCGACGTCGATCGCATTCTTGAGCACGCCGGGAATCGAGCGGTTGTATTCCGGCGTCAGGATCAGCACGCCGTTCGAGGCCTTCAGCTTCTCCCGCAGGGCGAGCCAGTCGGCCGGCGGATTGGCTTCGAGATCCTGGTTGAAGAACGACAGGCCGTTGAGCGTGGTCACGTCGATCTTCAGGCTGGCCGGCGCCAGCTTGGCGAGCGCATTGGCGATCTTCAGGGTGAAGCTCTCCTTGCGGAGACTGCCGACGAGGGCGACGATCGAATAAGGTGCGGGCATGGGGAATCCTTTGAGGAGCGGGGTGTGGAGCGCACTTAAGGCGCGCGAGCAGGAACATGCAAGTGCATGGACCATCCTCACGCGAAACACTGCGTTTCATCGCAAGCAACGCCCGAGTGTTCCCGACCCTTGCCCGCGTCGTGGAGCTCAGCCGGTCCCCTTGAGACAGCGCGTGAATTCCGCCACCGCCTGATGTGTGAGCCAGATCGCCTGCCCGTCGACCGGCTGCGCCCACGACGAGACCTTGGCGATCACGATGCCGTTGGCGGCATCGACGAACAGGTTCTGGCCGTGAATGCCCATCGCGAACATCAGCTGCGGCGCGTCGTTTGTGACGTACCAGCCGCTGCGATAGTGCATGTTGCGGCTGATCGCGGCAAAACTGTCGCGCCATTGGCCGTCGCGCCAGGCCTGCACATCGCCATTGCGCCTGATGTCGTCGATCCAACCTTCGGGAATGATCGTGTGAGAGCCCCGCCGCCCGCCTGACAGCAGGAGCTGGCCGAGCCGGGCGACGTCGCGCAAGGTGGCGCAGAAGCCGCCGGTGCAGCGCGGCGCGCCGTTGCGGTCGAGGGTGATGAAGGCCTCGCCGCTCGCCCCCATCGGCTTCCACAGCAGGCTGCCGGCGAGGCTCGCGAAGCTGCGGCCGGTGGCGCGCTCGATCGCCCATCCCAGCAGATCGGTGTTGGACGAGACGTAGCTGAAGGCGCCGCCATGCGGCGCCGCCTGAGCGCGCATCGTCGCAAAGAAATCGTGCAGGTTCGGCGTCGTGCCCGGCGCGACCGGCTCCCAGCCCGCGGCGTCGGCATAGGCCTGCAGGCCGGCACCATCGAACACGACGCCCGCACGCATGTCGAGCAGCTGCCGGATCGTAGCGCCGCGATAGGCCGTGGCGGCCACTTCCGGCACATAGCGCGTGACCTCGGCGTCGACATCGAGCTCGCCGCGGCCGGTCAGGATGCCGGCCATGAGGCCGGTGATCGACTTGGTCGCCGACATCAGGATGTGCGGCGTGTCGCGGTCGGTGCCGCCGTCATACATTTCGAAGACGATGCGGCCGTCCTGCAGAATCAGGAGCCCGTCGGTCGCCGTCGCCTTCAGGAAACCGTCGAGATCGAGCGTGCCGCCCTTGGGCAGCCGCACGCTGAAATCGTCGAACGACACGAGGCTCGACGGCAGCGTCCAGGCGCTGCCCGGCGCGCTCTCGATGTCGGCGACCGGCAGGATCGCGCGGATGTTGTGAAAGGCCCAGCGGCTGAACGGCGCAGTGCGCCAGTTGGAGAGATCGGCGTTGGAGGGAGAGGGATCGGTCGACATACGAATCCTGCGGGATTTCCGAGGTGCTCGACATAGGGGTTCGCAACAGGCCCGGAAAGCCCGGCATTTCGCATATGCAAAAACGCTCAGGCCGCCCGAAGGCGGCCCCCTCTCTCCTCCGTCATTGCGAGCGAAGCGAAGCAATCCAGGGCTCGGTTGGGACTCTGGATTGCTTCGTCGCGGAGCCTGTCCTCGGGCTCGCCGGAGGCGAGACCCGGGGGCTCCTCGCAATGACGCTAACCGATATTCAGATCACCGGATTCCACGGCGCCGGAATCAGCCGGTACTTGGCGCCGTCCTTCTCGACATAGCCCACTGAAGGGAACGAGAAGTGGAAGCCGATCACCTTGGCCTTCTCGGCGGCGGCCATGTCGTAGAACCTGTGCCGCGTGGCCTGCGCCATCTCGGCATCGGTGTCGAACATCACGTGCCAGTCGGGGTTGCGCAGGAACAGCTCGGGAACGTTGGTGACGTCGGCCTGGATCAGGACCCTGGCGTTGCCGGACGCGACCGCGAACGAGGTGTGTCCCGGCGTGTGACCGGGCGTGCCGAGCGCGGTGATGCCGGGCGCGACCTCCTTGTCCCACTCGTACTGAGTGATATTGCTCTCGAGCCCGCCGAACACCTTCTTGAAGTTGGCGAAGTTGCCCTTCATCAAGTCGGTCTGCGCCTTGGCGGCGTTCTCGTCGCTATTCCAGAACGCCCACTCCTTAGCCGGCACCTTCAGCTCGGCGTTCGGGAACGCCAGCGAGCCGTCCGCGAGCTTGAGGCCGTTGATGTGGTCCCCATGCATGTGGGAGAGCACGACGACGTCGATGCTCTTCGGATCGACGCCGGCGGCAGCGAGGTTCTGCAGCGTGCGGCCAACCGCGCCCTTGCTGGCCTCGAAGGCGCCAGCGCCGTTGCCGGTGTCGATCAGGACCAGCTTGGAGCCGGTGTTGATCAGCTGCGGATTGAAGGGGATCGTGATCATGCCCTTCGGCATGTAGGCGCTTTCGGCAGCCGCGAGCGCGTCGTCCTTCGCCGTGTTGACGACGAACGTGTCGGGCATCGGGAAGGTGCGCGCGCCGTCATTGACGGAGGTGCATTCATAGTCGCCGACCTTGTAGCGATAGAAGCCGGGCGCCTGCGCGCCGGCGGGTGCAACCGCTGCGCGTGCCCGTCCGGCCAGCGGCGGCAAAGCGGTTGCAGCCCCGGCGAGGGCCGCACCGGCCAGAAATCGACGGCGATCCAATCGGGTCATGACAAATCTCTCCTCAGTGCTCCATGCGGCTGACACCGCCCCCAGACAAACGGGGCGGATTGTCTCCGCATGCGGGCCAAACGCAAGCCCGTCAGCAACGTCCGAGGAGCGACGTTAGGTCACTTCTCTTTGTTGGGGTCGATGAGGAATTTTTCGCCGGTGGCCCGTTTGGCGTACACGGCAAGGTTGGCCGGATCGAGCGCCTCGGACAAGGAAACCACCTTGGTGTAGTGGCTCGCAAAGGTCGTCTTCAGCTCGTCGACGACGCGCTGGCGCAGCCGCTCGGTATCCGCCTTGCCGATCTTCATCAGGAACGGAAACAGCAGCCAGCCGCCGACGCTCCAGGTCATGCCGAAGCCGCGCGTGATCTCGGTCGGGCGCGTGTCGAGGCTACCGTAGATGTAGACCTGCTTGTGCACGTTCGAGCCGTAGCGGCTGTAGGGATGCTTGCCGGACTTGTTGATCGCAGCTTCCATCGCGTTGAGGATCTGGCCGGCGAGCTTGCCGCCGCCGATCGCATCGAAGGCGATGGTCGCGCCGGTCTCGACCAGCGCCGCGATCAGGTCGTCCATGAAAGTCGGCGCCGTCGAATCCACGATGTATTTCGCGCCGATGCCGCGCAACAGCTCGGCCTGATCAGCGCTGCGCACGATGTTGACGAGCGGGATGCCGTCCTTGAGGCAGATCTTGTTGAGCATCTGCCCGAGATTGGACGCGGCGGCCGTGTGCACCAGCGCAGTATGGCCCTCGCGCCGCATCGTCTCGGTCATGCCGAGCGAGGTCAGCGGATTGACGAAGCAGGAGGCGCCCTCGGCCGGCGTGGTGCCGGCCGGCAGCGGCAGGCATTCGGAGAGCTTCAGGCAGCGATACTGGCTGTACATCGCGCCGCCGATGGCCGCGACCGTGCGGCCCATCAGCGCCTTGGCGGCATCCGAGGAGCCGGTCTTGACCACCACGCCCGCGCCCTCGTTGCCTACGGCCAGGGACTCGTCGAGCCGGCCGGCCATCGCCCGCATCCCCGCCTCCGACACCTTGGCGGTGATCACGGGCCGCTCCTTGGTGCCGGACGCCTGCATGGTCGCGAGGTCCGCCGCGCCGACGAGGAGGCCGAGATCGGACGGGTTGATCGGCGCCGCCTCGATCCGCACCACGACCTCGTCTGGTCCCGGCTCGGGGGTCGGCACGTCGACCAGCGAGAGCTCGAGCTCGCCGCTGCGCCTGATCAACGTCCGCAGTTGCAGGCCCTGTGTCTCGACACCCATGCGTGCCTCCCTTTTTCTTTGCTTTAGCTTGGTCCAGACTCAGGCCAGCGCCTTCAGCGCCGCCCTGCCCGCATACTTGGCCTGCGCGTCCAGCTCCTGCTCGATGCGCAGCAACTGGTTGTACTTGGCGGTGCGGTCGGCGCGCGCCAGCGAGCCGGTCTTGATCTGCCCGCAATTGGTGGCGACCGCGAGATCGGCGATCGTGGAATCCTCGGTCTCGCCGGAGCGATGCGACATCACGGCGGTGTAGCCGGCCTTGTAGGCCATCTCGACCGCGGCCAGCGTCTCGGTGAGCGTGCCGATCTGGTTGACCTTGATCAGGATCGAGTTGGCGCGGCCGTTGCGGATGCCGTCGGCGAGACGGTTGACGTTGGTGACGAACAGGTCGTCGCCGACGAGCTGGCACTTGTGGCCGATCAGGTCGGTCAGCTCCTTCCAGCCGTCCATGTCGTCCTCCGACATGCCGTCCTCGATCGAGGCGATCGGGTAGCGGGCGACCAGATCCGCAAGATACTTGGCCTGCTCGGAGCGCGAGCGCGACTTGTTCTCGCCCTCGTAGACGTACTTGCCGTCCTTGAAGAATTCGGTCGCGGCGCAGTCGAGCGCCAGCATGACGTCCTCGCCGGCGGTGTAGCCGGCCTTGCCGATCGCGCTCATGACGAAGTCGAGGGCTGCGTCCGCCGACGGCAGGTTCGGCGCGAAGCCGCCCTCATCGCCGACATTGGTGTTGTGGCCCGCCTTCTTCAGCTCGGCCTTGAGCGTGTGGAAGATCTCCGAGCCGCAGCGCAGCGCCTCCGCGAAGCTCGGCGCGCCCACCGGCATGATCATGAACTCCTGGAAATCGATCGGATTGTCGGCGTGGACGCCGCCATTGACGATGTTCATCATCGGCACCGGCAGGGTGCGGGCCGAGGTGCCGCCGACATAGCGATACAGCGGCATGTCGTAGGAGATCGCCGCGGCCTTGGCGCAGGCGAGCGAGACGCCGAGAATCGCGTTGGCGCCGATCCGGCTCTTGTTCTCGGTGCCGTCGAGCTCGATCAGGATCTGGTCGATCTGGACCTGGTCCTGCACCGACATGTCGCTGAGCGCCTCATAGACCTCGTCGTTGATGGCTTCGACGGCCTTCAGCACGCCCTTGCCGAGATAGCGGTGCTTGTCGCCGTCGCGCAGCTCGACCGCCTCGTGGGCGCCGGTGGAGGCGCCGGACGGCACCGCGGCGCGGCCGACCGAGCCGTCCTCCAGCACGACGTCGACCTCGACCGTGGGATTGCCGCGGCTGTCCAGGATTTCGCGGCCGATGATGTCGACGATGGCGGTCATGGGGTCCTCTTACGGCGTTTCCGGGTGGGCATTGCTGCGCCGCTTCTACCGCAAGGTCACGGGGGCGAAAAGGCCAAGTGGAGCAGAACTCGCGTCGAAATCACGAACCGGATGACGCACGCCCGGCGATTGGCTAAACGGGCGCCAATCGCGACAGGTGACACGACATATGGCGAAAAGATCCAACACCACCATGACATCGGCCGGCCTTCAGCTGGGCCGCCATGTGGCCGCCCCCGACAGTCCGGAAACGGCAACGCTCGACCGCGTTCCCAATCCGCAGAAGGACACGGATTACCTGGCCCGCTTCACGGTGCCCGAGTTCACCTCGCTGTGCCCGGTGACGGGACAACCGGATTTCGCCCATCTGGTCATCGACTATGCCCCCGGCCCCTGGCTGGTGGAATCCAAGTCGCTGAAGCTCTATCTGGCCAGCTTCCGCAACCATGGCGCGTTCCACGAGGACTGCACCGTCGCCATCGGCAAGCGCCTCGCCGCCGAGATCAAGCCGAAATGGCTGCGCATCGGCGGCTACTGGTACCCCCGCGGCGGCATCCCGATCGACGTGTTCTGGCAGACCGGCAAGCTGCCGAAGGGCCTGTGGGTGCCAGACCAGGGCGTGGCGCCGTATCGTGGGCGGGGGTGAAGCTGATCGAGGAAGGAGGTACGCCGTGAACGGCGCAGTAAAGCATGCCCGCCTGTCGGTGCACTGTCCCAAGTGCACCATAACCGTCACGTGGCCGCCCTCGCTGTCAGCAGAACACAAGGCGAGGATCGCAAGGGAAATCCGCCGCAGTCAGATTGCGGGCCACAAATTGCTCGCCGCCGAGTTCGGCTTCTCCATGGCGGAAGCAAAGGCCCTGACGCTACACGTCACACAGACCGCGGGCACGTGTCACCGCTGCCGCCGTCCCCTTTCCCGGAAGGACGATGTGATCGTCTGCGAGATGTGCCGGTCGGCAAATCTCGACTGGTAGTCGCCGATCGCGCGCGGGCCTGAAGGCCGCCGGTCCCCGGCGCCTCGTACGCACTTTCGCACTACCGCTAAACTACATTATTGAGAAGTGCTTCCAAACCTCTCCCAGGCGGGTCTTAGGAGATTCAATTTGCATGGATTTGATCTCTTTCGTTTTTACATCTCTCCCCCGCATCACACATCCTTCTCCGCTTATGACAAACTTGCTTTCCTGCAAAAACGACTTCGGGAAAGGAGTCGCCAAAACGAAATCCAGGAGGGAGGCAAGATCGCTTTTCGATCGATTCGAGTTCTTCTTCGACCCCTTCAACATGATTACCCCGTACATTCTTCCGTTTGAAAACGGGTAGGCTGCATCATCATTGAAGTCGGTATCAAAAGAGACGAGCGTGTATCCGAGCCGCGAGCAGTACTGGAATGAAAGTCGTCAGACCGACCCTGATTGCCTAGCTCTACCGCACTAAGCACCTTCACCTTCTTTTTCCACCAAGATCGCTTCCTAAAATTATCAATGATCGACGCTGGAATATTTTCGTCGAAATACAAGAGCGGCTTCTGCTTGCCCGTTTCGCCGGTGCTTAGCCTAATACCACTCAAGCTCAACCGAGGTGCTTCGGCAACGCCAAAGGTTGCGCCACAAAGGCTTTCAATGACCGCCGGAACGAACCCAGTGAACTCCAAACGCTTCTTTGCTTGGGTCCTCGCGATGGCGTTGCAGCGTCGTGGGACGACCAGCGGTGGCGGACCGTAAATGCGGGTACAGCAGCCGCAGCCCAGCGTCGATCCATGGTTCTGAGTCGCCCGACGGGTGCGTTCCCGTTTGACTTTCCCGTTCTCTGCAACCACCAAACCGCTGCTCCTGAAAGCCGATTTTTCCTGCGCCTTCAAACCGATCACCCCTGTCCAGACCTTCCGCGAAAAATATTCTACTTTCGTTTTATCAGAATTCGTGATTGACTATCGTCGTCCCGTCTCGATCAGAGGGGCGCTTCGCGGTCGTCACGGACGTTGAGGCGGGATGCGGTGGGCGTGTCGGGTTCGCAGCGTGATCAGTCATGCGGACGAACGAGCCTGATACGCCGGCGAAGTCGTATGGTCCTGGCCTCCCGACGCTGAGGCTCCGCTGGCGGTGATGATGATCCGCCGGTCACGGGGGCAAGACAGCCCGGTCCCCGGGGAGAGTACGTATAAGCCGCCCAACCATCGCGCGGGGAATGCCGGGATGTCTCGGCTGAACCTGTGGTTCCTGCCGCCTGCATTTTTTTCTGCAGGCGGGCCATGGGGGCGGCCAGCTCCCGGCATTCCCCGCGCCCTCTTCTCAGAAAGAGGGCATGTCCCAAGGCAAAGCTCGGACGCAGACGCGCCGCGAGATGGCGGCGGTGCGTCCCGCGGCCAACGAAAGCGCCGATATGTCTCAGCCGCGCATCTTCAGCATCGAGAGCGAGAAACGCCCTCGCCGCACTTCCCCAGGACCATCGCAGCTAACGATGGGCATTTTACCCTCGCCCGTCTCCACGTCGTCATGCCCGGGACAAGCCCGGCCATGACAGAGCAACAAATTAGCAGGCGTTGCTGCCGCGACGGGACCATGTCTTCAGATGCAATGGGCCCGCGCCCGTGTCCGACATGGCCGTCAGCTGACCGCCGCATCTGCCGGCGGCCGCTGCCGCAGCAGCGCGGCGCAGGCGAAGCCGAGCACGACCATCATGATGGCGGCGATCAGCAAGGTCGGCTGCTTGCCACCGTGGACCAGGCCGAAGCCGTAGGCGATCGGGCCGACCGTCTGGCCCATGAAGAAGAAGAACGAGTGCAGCGACATCGCGGTCGCGCGCGCCCCGATCGACAGCTCGCTGGCGAACACCTGCAGGCAGCCATGGATCATGTAGAAGCCCCAGCCCATCAGCAGCATGCAGCCGAACTGCAGCTTCCAGCCCGGGCCGAAGGCGAGCGCGGCGAGCTGCAACCCGACCAGGGCAGCGCCCGTGATCATCATGCCCTTGACGCCGAGCCGCGGCAGGAAGTTCGAGACCGTGAACGTGTAGAACAGGCCGCCGACCGCGAAGCCTGCGATGACGATGCCCGCGATCGACAGCGAGGTCTCGCCGAGATCGAACAGGAACGAGGCGATGAACGGAAACAGCCCGAACACGCAGCAGCCTTCGACGAACACCGCCGAGAAGCAGAAGCGCGAATTGGGGTTGGTGAAGATGGTGCGGTAGCCCTTCCTCAGCGCGGCGAGATCGGTGGTCGGCGCATGCGTGACCTTGGCGCCGCGAAAGCCTGCCGCCACCGCGAAGGAGGCGATCAGCCCGAGCGCGCCGAGGATCGCGAGCACGCCACGCCAGCCGATGAAATCGCCGATGATGCCGGATGCCGTCGCGCCGAGCAGGTTGCCCGCCATCGAGCCCGCGAGCGTGCGGCCGATCGCGACCTGCCGCTTGTCGGGCGCGACGAGATCGCTGGTCAGCCCGAGCGCCACCGGAAACACGCCGCCCGAGGCGATGCCCGCGAGGATGCGCGTCGCGAACAGCAGCGGAAACGAGGTGGCGAGCGCACCGAGGATGCTGGCGACGCCGAGCAGCGCCAGGCACAGCGTCATCAGCCGCGCCTTGCCGAACAGATCGGCGGCGGCGCCGATTGCCGGCTGGATCAATGCGTAGATCAGCGCATAGCCGGCGGCGATGCTCGCCGCCGTGGTGATGCTGATCGCGAAATCCTCGGCGACATGCGGCAGCACCGGATCGAGCGCCCGCGTCGACAGCGCCGCCGAGAAGCCCGCCAGCGCGATGATGTTCACCGCTGGTGGAAACTTTCCCGCGGACTTGGCGACGGTCTGGTGCATCAGCGCCCGGCGTCCGCCGACGGCGCCTTGGCGAGTGCGTCGAAGGCCATCAGCGTTCGCAGCAGCCCCTCGAACTGCGCGAGCGGGACCATGTTCGGCCCGTCGGAGGGCGCGTGATCGGGATCGGGATGGGTCTCGATGAACACACCGGCGACGCCGACGGCAACGGCCGCGCGTGCGAGCACCGGCACGAATTCGCGCTCGCCGCCCGAGGACGTGCCCTTGCCGCCCGGCTGCTGCACGGAGTGGGTCGCATCGAAGATGACCGGCGCGCCCGTCGTGCGTGCCATGATCGGCAGCGCGCGCATGTCGGAGACCAGCGTGTTGTAGCCGAACGAGACGCCGCGCTCGGTGACCAGCACGTTGCGATTGCCGGAGCCCGTGATCTTGGCGACCACGTTGGCCATGTCCCAGGGCGCCAGGAACTGGCCCTTCTTGACGTTGACGACCTTACCCGTCGCCGCGGCCGCGAGCAGCAGGTCGGTCTGCCGGCACAGGAACGCGGGGATCTGCAGCACGTCGACGGCCTGCGCCACCTCGGCGCACTGGCTGGCGTCATGCACGTCGGTCAGCACCGGCAGGCCGAGCGAAGACCGGATCTCGGCGAAGATCGGCAGCGATTGCGAAAGCCCCAGCCCGCGGGCCGCCGAGGCGGAGGTGCGGTTGGCCTTGTCGAACGAGGTCTTGTAGACGAGGCCGATGTTCAGCCGCGCCGCGATCGCCTTCAGCGCCGAGGCGACCTCGAGCGCATGCGCGCGGCTCTCGAGCTGGCATGGGCCGGCGATCACGGCGAGCGGCAGGTGGTTGCCAAACTTGACGGAGCCGAGGCTGACGACCGGCGCGGCAGAGATCGAAGCGTTCACGACATCATCCTCATGAGAGCGCGCGACCATGGCCCAGCGCCGGCTGCCGGATCAACCGGCGTTTGCCAGCGAATAGCAGGGTTGCGGGGATCGGTCATCCCAGCCCCTCCCCGGGCTCTATTTCAACGCCGAGAACGCCGTCGGCACCAGGAACTGGCTGGTGATGTTGGCAACGATCTGGCCGTCCTCCTCG
This sequence comes from Bradyrhizobium sp. SZCCHNRI2009, assembly GCF_032485115.1. Taxonomy (NCBI): domain Bacteria; kingdom Pseudomonadati; phylum Pseudomonadota; class Alphaproteobacteria; order Hyphomicrobiales; family Nitrobacteraceae; genus Bradyrhizobium; species Bradyrhizobium sp. SZCCHNRI2009. The sequence goes on along the minus strand of NZ_JAUEUH010000002.1, from coordinate 724,730 downwards.
CTCTTGGCACGCGCCGAGATCCAGTCGGGATCGGACATGAACTTGGTCCACTTGGTCTCGCGCTCGGCGAGCGATTCCCAGGCCAGGAAATAGGTCAGGTCCTGGTTGGATTCGCCGATCAGGGTCGTGAAGAAGCCCACGGGGCGGATGCCGTGCTTCTCCCACAGCTTCAGCGTCGTGGTCTCGAAGCGCTTCAGCAGCGCCGGCAGCCGGCCCGGAATGCAGCGATAGATGCGGCTCTCGTAGATCATCTGATCCTCCCTGATCTTTTCTGGCTTCGCGCGATCGGGGAGCGTTGTCGCAACAATCGTCGCGGCCGTCAAAGGTCGCGTTGCGCGCCTCGGCCGTCATTGCGAGGAGCGTCAGCGACGAAGCAATCCGGAGTCCCGCCCGCGACTCTGGATTGCTTCGCTCCTGTTCAGCCCGGAGACATAGCTTACACCTGTTCGGGGACATAGTTGACAGTTTTGGGGTCGCGCAGATCAATCGCTGCGATCTGATGTGCGGCAAAGAAAATTCCGAACTTTCCGTCGGCACTGAGTGGCCGGATAGCCAGCCGCTCACCTCGGAAGGCTTGCGGGACTTTCCAGAGCCGCCCCTCGAAACTGACGTAGGCCTTCGTGCTCGACACGGAACGGATGCTCTCACCCTCGTCGTATTCGACGATCGGAAGCCGGTCTGGCATCGCACGTTGGCTCGGTTGATAGCGGCTTGCCGGCACGTCGAAGTTCAAGGCCTCGTGCGGCCGGTCGAGATTGTAGACGGAGCGCCATCCGTCGAGTGCCCGCTGGACATCGGGAAGATCACGGTAGCGCCTGAAGGCAAACACCTCGGCCTTCAGACTACGGTGGAAGCGTTCGTTCTTGCCGCGGCTCTGAGGATGGTAGGGCCGGCTGTGGATCGTTCGAACGCCGAGCTTCAGAAGCCAGACCGTCAACGCGGTCCAGGGGTCTTCGAGGGTAAATCCCCAGGGGCCACCATTGTCGACGAACATCGCATCCGGCAGTCCATAACGGCGGAACGTCGTCTCCAAATGTCCTTTGACCGTAGAGCCGCGCTCGTTGTCACAAGCCGCCAGGCACAACGAGAAGCGGGAGTGATCGTCCAACGCTGTCAGCGGATGACAGGACACACCATTCTCCAGCGCACTGTGCCCCTTGAAGTCCATCTGCCACAGCTGATTGGGCGCATCCTTCTCGAACCGCGTGTAGGGCTGTCCGGGCGTGCCTGCAGGCTCGACCACTCGATCGTAGCGGCGCAGGATGGTGTGCACGGTAGATATCGCCGGGACAGCTTGACCATCACGCTCAAGACACCGTGCAAGCTTGCGCGCGCCCCAGGCCGGGTGAGCATCGCGCAATGCGACAATCTGCTGCTCGGTCGCAGCCGCGGTGCGCTCCGGACTTCGATGAGGCCGCCGCGACCGATCCGCCAGCGCCGTGTCCCCAGCGTCGTGCCGCTGGATCCATTTGTAGCCCGTCTGAGGGCTGATGCCGAACCGCCGACACAGCTCCCGCCGGTTCGCCCCTTCCTGCTTGGCAAGCATCACAAACTCTCGTCGCTGGTCCATGACAGACACCTCTCGCCACGGCATCGCTCGCCCCTCTGCTTGACGAATCGAGCCGATTTTGAAGTGTCAACCATCTCCCCGAACACCCGTCAGCTATGTCCCCGGGCTGAACACTCCGCTCGCAATGACGGCACTTGGCGACAAAGGCCTGCTACACAAGCCGGCTCTGCACCACCGCGGCCTGAATGAACGACGCGAACAAGGGATGCGGCTCGAACGGGCGCGACTTCAGCTCGGGATGGAATTGCACGCCGATGAACCAGGGATGGTCCTCGTATTCCACGATCTCCGGCAGCACGCCGTCCGGCGACAGGCCGGAGAACTTCAGACCGTGCTGCTCGAGCCGATCCTTGTAGGCGGTGTTGACCTCGTAGCGGTGGCGATGGCGCTCGGAGATCTCGGTGGCGCCGCCATACACCTCGGAGACGCGGCTGCCGCGCTTGAGCGCCGCAGGATAGGCGCCGAGCCGCATCGTGCCGCCGAGATCGCCGCTCTTCGAGCGCTTCTCCAGCTCGTTGCCACGCAGCCATTCGGTCATCAGGCCGACCAGCGGCTCCTTGGTCGGGCCGAACTCGGTCGAGTTGGCCTCGGTGATCCCAACCAGATTGCGCGCCGCCTCGATCACCGCCATCTGCATGCCGAAGCAGATGCCGAAATACGGCACGTCGCGCTCCCGCGCGAATTGCGCCGCACGGATCTTGCCCTCGGCGCCGCGCTGGCCGAAGCCGCCGGGCACCAGGATGCCATTGACGTGCTCGAGGAACGGCGCGGGGTCTTCGTTCTCGAACACCTCGCTCTCGATCCAGTCGAGCTTGACGCGGACCTTGTTGGCGATGCCGCCATGCGACAGCGCCTCGATCAGCGACTTGTAGGCGTCCTTCATGCCGGTGTACTTGCCGACGATCGCGATCGTGACGTCGCCTTCCGGGTTGCGGACGCGCTCGTTGATCGTGTGCCAGCTCGAAAGCGCCGGCGGCACCCGCGGCTCGATGCCGAACGCGGCCAGCACCTCGTCGTCGAGGCCGGCGGCATGATAGGCCTCCGGCACGGCATAGATGTTGTCGACGTCACGCGCCTCGATGACGGCGCTTTCGCGCACGTTGCAGAACAGGCCGAGCTTGCGCCGTTCCTCCTTCGGGATCGGGCGGTCGGTGCGGCACAGCAGGATGTCAGGCTGGATGCCGATCGAGCGCAGCTCCTTGACCGAATGCTGCGTCGGCTTGGTCTTCAACTCGCCGGCGCTCGGGATGTAGGGCAGCAGCGTGAGGTGGATGTAGATCGCGTGATGGCGCGGCAGCTCATTGCCGAGCTGCCGGATCGCCTCGAAGAACGGCAGGCCCTCGATGTCGCCGACGGTGCCGCCGATCTCGACCAGCACGAAATCGTACTCGTCATTCCCGGACAGGACGAAATCCTTGATCGCGTTCGTCACGTGCGGGACGACCTGGATGGTCGCACCGAGATAGTCGCCGCGCCGCTCCTTGGTCAGGATGTCCTGGTAGATCCGGCCCGTGGTGATGTTGTCGGCCTTGGTCGCCGGTCGGCCGGTGAAGCGTTCGTAATGTCCGAGATCGAGATCGGTCTCGGCGCCATCATCGGTCACGAACACTTCGCCGTGCTGATACGGCGACATCGTGCCTGGATCGAGGTTGAGATAGGGGTCGAGCTTGCGAAGCCGGACCTTGTAGCCGCGGGCCTGCAGCAGCGCGCCTAACGCGGCTGAAGCCAGACCCTTTCCGAGCGAGGAAACCACGCCGCCGGTGATGAAGATGTACCGCGCCATGGGACCCTACCTTTAATGCCGCGCGCTCGATTCGCCAAAACGAATCGCTTGCAGCCCGCAACGCTGTCGCGGGCCTGTGGGTTACTTCAAAATCTGAATGGTCTCAGGTACTTGAGACCGCTTCATGACGCAGGACGCCAATTGCGTTCCTGCATGGCTTATCCGCGTTATTGCGATTGCGGTGCCTGCGGCGCAGCCGGAGCCGCGGGAGCCTGCTGCTCGTCGGCCTTCTTGAGCTGGTCGAGCACGCCGCCCCCGGTCGGCGCCACCGGGGTCGCACCGCCTGACTGGGTCTGCCCAGGCAAGGTGCCGAGAATCGAGGTCGGCTTGCGATCCAGACCCGCGAGCCAAGTCAGCGCCAGGCTGGTGAGGAAGAAGAGGAGTGCCAGGATCGCGGTCGTGCGCGTTAACAGGTTGGCCGTGCCGCGGCTCGACATGAAACCGGCGCCGCCGCCCATGCCAAGGCCACCGCCCTCGGATTTCTGCAACAGCACCGTACCGATCAGGACGGCGACAATCATGAGGTGGATGACGATCAAGACAGTCTGCATGGTGACCTTCCGTCACAAGCCCTCGCAGGCCCCGGCCGGAGGCCGGGATCGCGAGAGCTTCGCGGGCTATTCGGAAATTTGCGCGGTGTTACACGATCATGTCGGGCAACGCCACCCCGCAGATAATCGCAGCCGCGCTTCTCACAAGCGCTGCCGCGCCGCCCGTCGTCGAGGCTTGCCCGACCATCCATTTTCTACTATTAGAGACATATGGATCAAATAATAGACGACTTCAGCCAGCGGCTGGCGCGCCGCCTGCTGCTGGAACGGGACAGCCGCGGCTGGTCGCTGGCCGACCTTGCCGAGCGCTCGGGAGTGTCAAAGGCCACCATCAGTAAGATCGAGCGCGCCGAGGTCAGCCCGACGGCGGTCATCCTGGTCAAGCTGGCAAGCGCGTTCGATCTCACGCTGGCCGGCTTGATGCTCCGAGCCGAGGCCCAGTCGGAGCGCCTGTCCAAGGCGGCCGAGCAGCCGGTCTGGCGCGATCCGGACACGGGCTATGTCCGGCGCCAGGTCTTTCTCAGGCCGGATCATCCGATCGAGTTGGTGACCGTCGAGATGCCGGCGCACCGCAGCGTGACCTTGCCGGCCTCCTCCTACATCCACATCCGCCAGCTTCTCTGGGTGCAGAGCGGGCAATTGACCATCACGGAAGGCGCGGAACGCCACGTCCTCGGCCCCGGCGACTGCCTCGGCTTCGGCCCACCGATCGACACCACCTTTGCCAACGAGTCGGACGCACCCTGCGTCTATGTCGTGGCGCTTGCCCGGAGTTGAGAATGTCCGCGATTCGAATTGCATCCCTATCGGACACACCGGTCGTGCGAAGCGCGCTTCGCGCCATGCTGATCGAAACGGTCGCCGATGGTGGTTCGGTCAGTTTCATGCACCCGCTTCGCGAGGAGGATGCCGACGCCTTCTGGCGGGAATCGCTTTCGGCCGCGGCGCGCGGCGAACGAGCCGTTCTTGGCGCCTTCGACGGCGAGGATGTGATTGCGACCGTCACGTTGCAGCTGAAGCTGCCGCCGAACCAGCCGCACCGCGCCGAGATCGCAAAGATGATGACGCGCATCAGCCACCGCAAACGCGGAATCGCGACCGCGCTGCTGCGCGCGGCCGAAAACCTCGCCCGCGCGCACGGTCGGACGATGCTGGTCCTCGATACCGCCGAGGATGGGGGCGCCTCACGGCTTTATGAAAGCGTCGGCTTCCAGCTGAGCGGAACCATTCCGGACTATGCCTTGAAGCCGCATGGCGGCCTTACCGGCACGAAGATCTATTGGAAGCGAATCGAACAGGCGGACTGAGGCGTGCGCTTTCGCTCACGTTGCTTCTCAACAGCCCTTCGCAATGGCGAGAAAGTCTGAGGCTTTCAGGCTGGCGCCGCCGACCAACGCGCCGTTGACATTCGCGACCGCCATCAGCTCGGCCGCATTGGAGGGCTTCACCGAGCCGCCATAGAGGATGCGCGTCCGCGCTCCCTCCTGCTTGAAGCGATCGATCAGCAGCTCTCTGATAAAGGCATGAATCTGCTCGACATCCTTGGCAGTCGGGGTCAGGCCGGTGCCGATCGCCCAAACCGGCTCATAGGCCACGACCAGGTTGCCGGCCCGTGATTCCTGCGGCAGGCTGAGGTTGAGCTGGCCGCGCAGGATGTCGAGCGTCTGCCCTGCATCGCGCTGCTGCTGGGTTTCGCCGACGCAAACGATCGCGACCAGCCCGGCGCGCCACACCGCCTCGGTCTTCTGGTGCACCACAACATCGCTTTCGCCATGATCGGCACGCCGCTCGGAATGGCCGACGATGATGGCGGTGGCGCCAGCATCGGCCAGCATCTCCGCCGAAATGTCCCCGGTATGGGCTCCCGACGCCTTGGGGTGGCAATCCTGAGCGCCAACCGCGATCGCGTGGGAGCCGCGCGCCCTTTCGGCGAAGCCTGCCACCAGGGTGGCGGGAGGACAGACCAGCAGGTCGGCCTTTCCGGTGACCTCGGCGGCTCCGGCCAGCATGGCGTCGAACTCGGCGGTCGAGGCCTTCAGGCCGTTCATTTTCCAATTGCCGGCGATCAGCGGCCGGATGCGGTCGGTCATGGCGGGATTCCAGCAAATGTTGTGACGGACATCGGCTAGCAGAGCCCTTCGACGAGCACCAGAGCGGGAGCCGTCTTCCCACCGCTTCAATCGGCCTCAGGGCCGAGGTTGCGACCGGGCGGCCGCCTCTTTATAAGCCGTTTCAACTCGGTGACGGCCTTTTGCGGAATCTGCTTTAAGGCGCGGCCTCTTCATCCTTTTTCCTGCAGACAGACTGGACCCATGCTTCGAGGATTACGCAAGGCCTCATCAAACTGGCTCGGCAAGACCATCATGGCGGTGGTCATGGGCGTTTTGATCGTCAGTTTCGGCATCTGGGGCATCGCCGACATCTTCCGCGGCTTCGGGCAGTCGACGGCTGCAACCGTGGGACGCACGGAGATCTCGGTCAACGAGTTCCGGCAGATCTATACCGACCGGCTGCAGCAGATCGGCCGCCAGCTCGGTCGTCCGCTGACCACCGAGCAGGCCCGCATGTTCGGGCTCGACCGCTCCGTGCTGCAGCAGACGATTGCGGAAGCCGCCCTCGATGAGCAGGCTCGCCGTCTCGGTCTCGCCCAGTCCGATGCGGAGACCATGCGGGTGATCCTCAGCGATCCCAACTTCAAGGGCCCGAACGGGGCGTTCGACCCGCAGCGCTTCCAGGCCATCATCCGCAATTTCGGCTTCACCGAGCAGCGCTACCTGGCTGACCAGCGCCGACAGTCGCTGCGGCGGCAGATCACCGGCACGATCGCGGCCGGGCTGGAGCCGTCCAACACGATGCTCGAGGCGCTCGGCCGCTTCCAGAACGAGCAGCGCTCGATCGATTACATCAAGCTCGACGCGGCGCAGGCCGGCACCATCGATGCGCCCTCGCCCGAGGTTCTCGCGTCCTATTTCGAAGAGCACAAAGCCCAGTTCAAGGCGCCGGAATATCGCAAGATCTCCTTCGTCGTGGTGACGCCCGAAGAGATCGGCAAGTGGACCGACGTATCTGACGAGGACGCCAGGAAGCTGTTCGACCAGCGCAAGGCGCTGATGGGCACGCCGGAGAAGCGCCAAGTCCAGCAGATGACCTTCTCCACCATGGAGGAGGCACAAGCGGCGCGCGCCCGGATCGCCGCGGGTGAAGTCACGTTCGACGAACTCGCCAAGGAGCGCAACCTCAACCCAGCCGATCTCGATCTTGGTCTGGTGACGAAATCGGCGATTCTCGACCCTGTCGTTGCCGATACCGCCTTCTCGCTGCCGACCGGCGAGGTCAGCCAGCCCGTCAAGGGCGCATTCAACGTGGCGCTGGTCAAGGTCAGCGCGATTCAGCCGGGCCAGCAGCCCGAATATGAGAGCGTCGCTGCCGACATCAAGAAGGAGATCGCAGCCGACCGCGCCAAGTCGCAAGTCGCCAATCTTCGTGACAAGATGGAAGACGAGCGCGGCGGTGGCGCCAGCGTCGCCGAGGCAGCCAAGAAGCTCGGTCTCAATGCCATCACGCTCGAAGCCGTCGACAGGTCCGGCAAGCAACCCAACGGCCAGCCCGTTTCGAACATCCCGCTTGGCCTCGATGTCGTTGCGCAGGCCTTCACCAGCGATGTCGGTGTCGACAACGAGCCGATCTCGTTCCGCGGCGGCTATGTCTGGTTCGAGGTTCTCGGCATCACCCCGCCGCGCGATCGCCCCCTCGACGAGGTCAAGGATCAGGTCGCCGCGCGCTGGCGCGATGACGAGGTCGCCACCAAGCTGCGCGCAAAGGCCACCGAGCTGGTCAAGAAGCTCAGCGAGGGCGGCAAGCTCGCCGACGAGGCGGCATCGCTCGGCGTGAAGGTCGAGACGGCCAGTGCGTTCAAGCGCGACGCCTCGGTGCCCGGCGTCCCCACCGGCGCGATCACCGCCGCATTCCGCACGGCGAAGGACGGCGTCGGCCAGACCGAGGCTGATGGCGGCCGGCGGTGGATTGTGTTCCGTGTCACCGACATCATCGAGCCTAAGGTCGACCTCGCGTCCGAAGATACCAAGAAGCTGAAGGACCAGTTGCAGCGCGCGCTCGCCGACGAGCAAGGCACGGCCTATGTCATGAAGCTCGAGAAGGACATCGGGACGACGATCAACGAGGCTGCGGTGGCCCAGGTGGTCGGCGGCAACAATCAGTGACGGTTTGCTAGGGGCACGCGTGATGGACGATCTCAAGTCGATCATTGGCAAGGTGGCGACCGGCGCGCCGCTGTCCCGCGAGGAGGCGGCGTCCGCCTTCGACAGCATGATGTCGGGCGAGGCGACGCCGTCGCAGATGGGCGCGCTGCTGATGGCGCTGCGCGTGCGCGGCGAGACGGTCGAGGAGATCACCGGCGCCGTCAGCGTGATGCGGGCGAAGATGCTGCGCGTCGATGCGCCGGCGAGCGCGGTCGACATCGTCGGCACCGGCGGTGACGGCTCCGGCTCGGTCAACGTCTCGACCTGCGCCTCCTTCATCGTGGCCGGCGCCGGCGTGCCGGTCGCCAAACACGGCAACCGCGCACTGTCGTCCCGCTCCGGCGCCGCCGACGTGCTCGCCGCGCTCGGCGTCAAGATCGACCTGAAGCCTGACCAGGTCGGGCGCTGCGTGCGCGAGGCCGGCATCGGCTTCATGTTCGCGCCCGCGCATCATCCGGCGATGAAGAACGTCGGGCCGACCCGGGTCGAGCTCGCCACCCGCACGATCTTCAATCTGCTCGGTCCCCTGTCCAATCCGGCCGGCGTCAGGCGCCAGATGGTCGGCGTGTTCTCGCGGCAATGGGTCGAGCCGTTGGCCCACGTGCTGAAGAATCTCGGCTCGGAGGCCGCCTGGGTCGTGCACGGCTCCGACGGGCTCGACGAGATCACCTTGACCGGCCCGACCTTTGTCGCCGCGCTGGAGAACGGTCATATCCGCACCTTCGAGGTCACGCCCGAAGAGGCCGGGCTTGGCCTGTGCGGCAGCGACGGTCTGAAGGGCGGCGACGCCGAAGCCAACGCGGTGGCCCTGCAGAGCGTGCTGGACGGTCTGCCGAGCCCCTATCGCGACGTGGCGCTGCTGAACGCCGCGGCGGCCCTGGTCGTTTCCGGACGCGCCAAGACGCTGAAGGAAGGCGTCGCAATCGGCCGGGATTCGCTCGACAGCGGCGCCGCGGCGGCGCGGCTGAAGCAGCTGATCGAGGTCTCCAACAGCTGATCCACCGGAGCGTGCCATGTCGGACATCCTGACCAAGATCGAAGCGTATAAGCGCGAGGAGATCGCGGCCGCCAAGCGGGCATGCCCGTTGCCGGAGCTCGAGGCCCGCGCGCGTGACGCTTCGCCGCCGCGCGGCTTCGTTGCCTCGATCCGAGCCAAGCATGCGAACGGCGACTACGCGCTGATCGCCGAGGTGAAGAAGGCCTCGCCGTCCAAGGGACTGATCCGCGCCGATTTCGATCCGCCGGTGCTTGCCAAGGCCTACGAGGCCGGCGGCGCGGCCTGCCTGTCGGTGCTGACAGACACGCCGTCGTTCCAGGGCCATCTCGACTTCATGGTCGCCGCGCGGGCCGCGACCGCCCTGCCCGTGCTGCGCAAGGACTTCATGTTCGACACCTACCAGGTGATCGAGGCGCGTGCTCACGGCGCCGACTGCATCCTCATCATCATGGCCGCGCTGGACGATGCCGCCGCTGCGGACATCGAGGCTGCCGCGCTCGCCCACGGCATGGATGTGCTGATCGAAATCCATGATCGCGCCGAGCTCGATCGCGCGCTGAAGCTGCGCTCGCCGATGATCGGCATCAACAACCGCAACCTGCGAACCTTCGAGACCACGCTGGCGACCTCCGAAGCGCTGGCGCCGCTGGTCCCGGTCGAGCGTCTTCTGGTCGGCGAAAGCGGCATCTTCACGTCGGCCGATCTCGCGCGCCTGGCGCGCGTCGGCATCCAGACCTTCCTGGTCGGCGAGAGCCTGATGCGGCAGGCGGACGTCACGGCGGCGACGCGCGCGCTGCTTGCGCGCAATGCCGCCTCCGCCAGCGCGGCTGAGTGACCATGGCCGACAAGTCGCCCGACGCTCCCGCCCTCACCCACATCGACGCCCGCGGCGAAGCCCGCATGGTCGACGTGTCGGACAAGGCCGCGACCGAGCGAACCGCGACCGCCGAGGGCCGCGTCGTCATGAGCCCGGCGACGCTTGAGCTCATCCTGTCCGGCAACGCCAAAAAAGGTGACGTGCTCGGCACTGCCCGCATCGCAGGCATCATGGCCGCCAAGCGGACCTCCGAGCTGATTCCTCTGTGCCACCCGCTGGCGCTGTCCAAGGTCACCGTCGACATCACGCCCGATGCCGCGCTACCCGGCTGCCTCGTCAGCGCCACCGTCAAGGTGACCGGGCCGACCGGCGTGGAGATGGAAGCCCTGACGGCCGTGTCCGTCGCCTGCCTGACCATTTACGACATGATCAAGGCGGCCGAGCGCGGCGTACGCATCGAAGGTATCCGCTTGACCGAAAAGATCGGCGGCAAGTCCGGGCACTATCGCGCCTGAAGAGATTACCAAGCCAAATACAACTTCGAATTAATTGTTCGCTAACTCAACTTCCTAACCTCACTTCCATTGCGGACCGATAGCAATGGTTGTGGGAGGGACATCGTAGCGGTTCCATCCCGAAGCGCCGATCGCAAGCGTATTCAGGACCGATGACGACCAACGCTAGTCCAGGGAATGCCCTCAGAGCTTCGACCGACCGCGGTGGACCGATCCGCTGGCTGGTCGGCGGAGGCCTCGTGCTGATTGCAGCCATCGCGATCGGTACGACCATCATGGCCGACAGTTTCCGGGAACGCGCGCTGAACAGCGCGACGCGTGAGCTGGAGAACACCGTCCTTCTGCTGGCGCGCCATTTCGATCAGCAGATGGAGGATCTCGGCGCGATCCAGCGCGATCTCGCCAACTACGTCCGACAGAACCACATCGACAGCGGCGCCCGCTTCAAGGAGCAGATGGGAAGCGCCGCCGTCAATGCCATGCTGAAGGACAAGCTGAGCGCGGTGACCTATGTCGGCGGTTTGAACATCTTCGACTCCGACGGCAACCTGATCAACTCCGGAGCGGCCTGGCCGGTGCCGCCCGTCAACATTGCCGATCGCACCTTTTTCAAGCGGCTGAAATCCGATCCGACCGCGCCGCAACTGCTGATCGAACCGGTGGTGGGCCGGATCACCGGCACATATGTCGCAGTCATTGCCTTGAAACTGACCAGTCCCAACGGCGAGTTCCTGGGCATCATCAGCCGCAGTCTCGAACCAATCAATGTCGAGCGGTTCTTCGCCTCGGTCGCGCTCGGGCCCGACGCGGCGATCTCGATGATGCATCGCGACGGAACCCTTCTGGCCCGCCATCCACGCCATGAGGGCATGCAGAACCAGAACTACAAGAACGCGCCGATCTTCCGCCAGATCCTGGCCGGCGATGGCAACACCACGGGCATTTTCAGCAGCCCCGTCGACGGCGAGCACCGCATCGGCGCATCGCACCGGCTGACGAGCTATCCCTTGATCGTGACCGCGACGACGACGGTCTCGGCGGCGCTCGCCGACTGGCGCGAGCAGATGCGCTTCCTGATCGCCGTCGGCGTGACGTCGGTGCTGCTGATCTCCGGCATGCTTTACGTCGTGGTGCGCCGGCTGATCAGCGACCACGACGCCTCCAGCCGCCGCTTGACGCTGGAGAAGGAACGGCTCGACAAGGCCGTCAACAACATGACCCAGGGCCTCTTGCTGTTCGATGCATCGGAGCGCCTGGTCATCAGCAACCAGCGCTACGTCGACATGTACGGCCTGTCTGCTGACGTCGTGAAACCAGGCTGCACGTTTCGCAAGCTGATCGCGCACCGCAAGGCCACCGGATCGCTGGCGGGCGACGACGTCGAATATGCCGATGCGGTGCTGCGCGACATCGGCCGCAAGACCTCGCAGATCATCGAGACCACGGACGGTCGCTGGATCCAGATCGTCAACGAGCCGATCGCGGGCGGCGGCTGGCTCGCCACCCACGAGGACATTACCGAGCGCAAACGGTCCGAGGAGCAGATCACGCATCTGGCGCACTACGACGCCCTGACGGATCTGCCGAACCGCACCCTGTTCCACGAGCGCCTCAAGGAGGAGCTGACCGGCGTCCCCCAAGGCCGGCGCCTCGCGCTGCACTACATCGACATCGACGAGTTCAAGGGCGTCAACGATTCGCTCGGCCACCTCATCGGCGACGAGCTGTTGAAATCCGTCGCGGCGAGCCTGAGCGCCTGTGTCGGCACCGCAGGGTTCGTCGCCCGCCTTGGCGGCGACGAGTTCGCCGTGGTCCAGACGGCGATCCGCAACCGGGAGGATGTCGAACAGCTGATCGAGGATATTCTCGGCGCGATCCGCGCCCCGCGTGACTGCCTCGGCCATCAGCTCACGGCCGACGCCTCGATCGGCGTAGCGATGATCCCCGAGCACGGCACCGATCTCGACCAGATCATGAAGGACGCCGATCTGGCGATGTACGCCGCCAAGGCCGCGGGACGGCGCACCTGGCGCTTCTTCGAGCCCGAGATGGACGCCCAGATCAAGGCGCGCCACCAGCTCGAGGTCGACCTGCGCCAGGCCATGGCCGACGATCGACTCGAGGTCTACTACCAGCCTTGTCTGAGCCTGCAGGACGACCGCATCGTCGGTTGCGAGGCGCTGGTGCGCTGGAAGCATCCGACCCGCGGCGCAGTCTCGCCGGCCGAGTTCATTCCGATCGCCGAGGACACCGGCCTCATCAACCTGCTCGGCGAACGCGTCCTCCAGGTCGCCTGCACCGAGGCGGTGAGCTGGCCGGACGACATCCGGCTCGCCGTCAACGTCTCGCCGGTGCAGTTCAAGAGCGGCACCCTGGCGCTCAAGGTCGCCAATGCACTTGCGACCTCCGGCCTGCCGCCGCATCGGCTGGAGCTCGAGATCACCGAAGCGGTGCTGATCCGCGACGACGACGCGCTCGACACCCTGCACCAGTTGCGCGCGCTCGGCGTCCGCATCGCGCTCGACGATTTCGGCACCGGCTATTCGAGCCTCAGCTATCTCCAGCGCATTCCGTTCGACAAGATCAAGATCGACCGCTGTTTCGTCAAGGACATCACGGAGAGCGAGGGTTCCGCGGCGATCGTCCAGGCCGTGGTCAACATCGCCGCCATCCGCAAGATGTCGACGACCGCCGAGGGCGTCGAGACCGAGGCGCAGCGGCAGCTGCTGAAGCGGCTCGGCTGCTCGGAGATGCAGGGCTATCTGTTCAGCCCTCCGAAGCCCGCAGCCGACGTGCGGCAATTGTTCGCCGCGCAGCGCGCCAATCCCTCATCCGGCCGCCGTTCGCGCTCGGACGCCGCCTGATCCGGTTCCGAACCGATAAATACCGTTGCAATTTGAGGCTTTTCCGCAAGCCAGATTCAAACCCTGCCGACCGGTCGTGCCTTGAAGTCCACGGCTCCGCCATGATCTACGGGACACAGACGGACATACTCCGTGTTCGCCTGTACACGCTGGTCGAAAACCACGGCGGGACGGCCTCAGGGCCGCCCCGTCGGGTGTGAGCATCGCGCGTCGCAAGCCGCACACCCGCCCGCTTCGCAGATCAGTTCGGCACGGCCGCCTTGGCGCGGACGTCGGCGTTCACCGTGACGCCCCGCAGCACGTTGAATGCGGCGTGCAGCGCCTTGTCGTCCTTCTCGTCCGGCGGAACGTAGGACTGCGAGCCGGTCTGCTCGGTGCCGTCGGGCGCCGAGAGATGGCCGCGCATGCCGGCCTCACCCTTGAGATCGCCGCGATCCTTCAGTTCGTCCGGCACGTCCTGCTTCACCTCGATGTCCGGTGCGATGCCCTGCGCCTGGATCGAGCGGCCCGACGGCGTGTAGTAGCGCGCCGTGGTCAGCGCCAGCGCGCCGTTGCCGGCGCCGAGCGGAATGATGGTCTGCACCGAGCCCTTGCCGAACGAGCGCGTGCCGACCAGGGTCGCACGCTTGTGATCGTGCAGCGCGCCGGCCACGATCTCCGACGCCGAGGCCGAGCCGCCATTGATCAGCACCACCAGCGGCTTGCCCTTGGTGAGGTCGCCGCCGCGCGCAGTGAAGCGCTGCGTCTCCTCCGGATTGCGGCCGCGGGTGGAGACCACCTCGCCCCGCGGCAGGAATGTGCTGGAGACCGACACGGCCTGATCGAGCAGCCCGCCCGGATTGTTGCGCAGGTCGACCACGTAGCCGGCGAGCTTCTCCTGCGGGATCTCCTTGGAGATGCTGGCGACCGCCTTGCGCAGACTCTCGGTGGTCTGCTCGTTGAACGATGTGATGCGGATATAGCCGATGTCGCCGCCTTCGGTGTGATAGCGCACCGGGCGCACCTTGATGATCTCGCGCGTCAGCGTGACGTCGAGCGGTGATTCCTTGCCCTTGCGCATGATGGTGAGCTTGGTCTTGGTGTTGACGCCGCCCTTCATCTTGGCGACGGCCTGCTCGAGCGTCAGTCCCTGCACGGCTTCGCCGTCGATCTTGGCGATGAGATCGCCGGAGAGAATGCCGGCCTTGGACGCGGGCGTGTCATCGATCGGCGCGACGACCTTGACCAGGCCCTCCTCCATGGTGACCTCGAGGCCGAGTCCGCCGAACTCACCGGACGTCGTCTCCTGCATGTCGCGCCAGGACTTGTCGTTCATGTAGCGCGAGTGCGGATCGAGCGACGACACCATGCCGTTGATGGCGCCTTCGATCAGCGCGGGATCGCTGGGCTTCTCGACATAGTCGGCGCGGACACGCTCGAACACCGCACCGAACAGATTGAGCTGCGAATAGGTGTCGGCCATGCCGGCCGCGGCCTTGGCCTTGGCCACGAGTTGCGCGCCGTCGGGACCCGTCACCATCAGGGTCAGACCGACGCCGGTCATCGTGCCCGCCAAGAACAGCCAGTTTTTCCGCATTGTTTGCTTCCCGAGCGTTTGTTGGATGGCCGGCCGATCTAAAGGGTCCGCACGCATCGCCGGCGCGATTTGTGTTGCGAACTCACACCACATTTCCGGTTTCTTCAAGGCCGATATTGCGCCGCCGTACCGGAGCCCGACCGCCGGCGCCGTATCCGAAATGGACGTTCGCAGGCTGAAATCAAGATCAAGGCTGCGCCTGTCGTCCTCCAGGGCCCGGCTGCACATATCCGGTCTTTCACGGCACCTGTCATCACAATTCGACGAGCCGTGTGCAGCGACGCGATTGATGGCCTGCGCCTGCGGCGGCGCCCCCGCGCGCGGCGGCGAACTCCAGTTCGGAATGCCTTGCACCCGGACCGCTCGATGGGCAATGCTCCGCGGCAAAACCGCAAACAGGACAGTCGCTGGGAGGCAACCATGAACCAACGGACCCCGATCGAGGCCGGGTGGAGGAACGTCGAGCTCGGTTCGAGCGACGAGAAGTTCCAGAACCTTCACGAGTTCATCCGCAAGGCGCGAGCCCAGCTCAACCAGAATGCCTGGGACTACATCATCGGCGGGGCCGAGACCGAGACGACGCTGCGCCGGAACCGGATGGCGCTCGACGAGATCGCATTCCGTCCGCGCGTGCTGCGCGACGTCTCCAGGGTCGATGCCTCGGTCGAAACTTTCGGCCGCAGGCTCCGCCTGCCGGTGGTCATGGCCCCGGTCGGTGCGCTCGAAATCTTCGATCCGGCAGGCGCCGCCAGCGTGGCCCGTGGAGCGGGCCGGTTCGGGGTCGCGCACATGCTGAGCTCGGTGTCCGAGCCCGGGCTGGAGAAGACCGCCCAGGCCGCTCCCGACGCGCTGCGCATCTTCCAGCTCTATGTCCGCGGTGACGACGCCTTCGTCGAGGACTATGTGAGCCGCGCCATCGCCAACACATACACGGCGTTCTGCCTCACCGTCGACACCGCCCATTACAGCCGGCGCGAGCGCGACATCGCCAAGCGCTACGTGCGCGAAAGCCGGCTGCGCGCGACCGGCGGCGATCATCAGAAGGCGCTGAGCTGGCATACCGTCAAGCTGATCAAGGACAAGTTCAAGCTGCCGCTGATCATCAAGGGCATCGCGACCGCCGAGGACGCACAGATCGCCGTCGATCACGGCGTCGACTGGATCTACGTCTCGAACCATGGCGGCCGCCAGCTCGATCATGGCCGCGGCGCGATGCACGTGCTGCCGGAGATCGTCGCGGCGGTGAAGGGCCGGGCCAGGATCATGGTCGACGGCGGCTTCTGCCGCGGCACCGACATCGTCAAGGCGATTGCGGCCGGCGCCGATCTCGTCGGCATTGGCCGGCTGCAATGCTGGGCGCTGGCGGCCGCAGGCGAGGACGGCATCCTGCGCATGCTCGAGCTGCTGGAGGACGAGGTGATCCGCACGCTCGGCCTGCTCGGCGTCACCTCGTTCGCGGAGCTGAACGCGTCCTATCTGCATCCGGCGGCCGCCACCAACCTGCCCAGCGTGGTCAGCGCGTTTCCGCTGGTCGACATCGAGCCCTACCGTTATTGAGGAGGCGCCGCTTCCGTCCCACGCAAGGCATCGTCGACCCGCCCCATGCCCGCCTCCGCTCTCCGCCCCGGCGTCGCCGACGCGCTGCTGTTCGACCTCGGCCGCGTCGTCATCGACATCGATTTCGTCCAGGTGGTCTCGCGCTGGGCAGCGCATGCCGGCTGTCCGCCGGAGCGCATCGCCGCGCGCTTCGTGCGCGACGAGATCTATCACGGGCACGAGCGCGGCACCGTCTCCGATGCCGCGTTCTTCGCCAACCTGCGCCGGCAGCTCGGCATCGACATCACCGACGCGCAGTTTCTCGAGGGCTGGAACGCGATCTTCGTCGGCCCGATGCCGGGCATCGCCCCGCTGCTCGCACGCGCGGCTTCGAGACTGCCGCTCTATGCCTTCTCCAACACCAACCAGCCGCACATCGATCACTTCTCGCCGCGCTATGCCGACTTGCTCGGTCACTTTCGCGAGATCTTCCTGTCGTCGTCGATCGGCCTGCGAAAGCCGGATGCCGAGGCGTATGATCACGTGGTGCGGGCGATCGGCGTGCCGGCCGAGCGGATCGTTTTCTTCGACGATCTCGCTGAAAACATCGACGGCGCGCGGACGAGCGGGCTGCAGGCGGTGCTGGTGCGCTCGACGGCCGACATCGCCGCGGCGCTGGAGGCGCTCGGGATCTGATCGCGTCGCGCAAGGGTGCGTCATGGCCAGCGGCGTGACGTTCTGAAGGGCTGCGCTCGCAATGACGGTGCCCACTCGTGCAAAATTGTTCTCGCGGCACGATGTGCCCGAGCTTTGCTGCTCTCATTTCACCCTCCTCCAATCGGAGGGCGCAGGGAATGCCGGGCTGCAGGCCGCAACCCATGGCCCGCCTGCAGAAAAAAAGCAGGCGGCAGTCACCACAGGTCCAGCCGACATCCGGCATTCCCTGCGCGATGGTCTTCACGCTTATACGCGATCTCCCCGGTGCTCGGCTTGTTGGCCACCGTCGCCGACGGGATCATCAGTACCCGCCGGCTTGGCATCAGCGTCGGGATGCCAGGACCACGCGACTTCACGTCCGCGCCATGCCGTTCGTCCGCGCGCCATCAGAGCACGCTGCGACACGTCGCGGCCACCGCATCCCGCGCTCCACGTCCGTGACGATCGCGAAGCGCCCCTCCTGTCGAGCACGGGACCAAATCAGCATAGCAGCTTTTTCCGAAAAAGCGAATCCTAAATGCGACGGCCGGCAACGGCACCATCCGGCCCGTCTCCCGCCACATCCGCTGGTCGCAGACGAGCCGGCGCCTAAGCACACCGGCATCGGCGCCGAGATCGTCAAGATCGCGCCGTGCTCGATGACCATCGTCGGCACGCTCGCCGAGTGGTCGCAATGGACCGGCGTGACCTTCGATCGCTCGGGTGAGATCGAGGTGCCCGCTGCTCTCGTCCCCGTGCTCGCGTCGGTCGAGCACGACCATGCCGCCTATGTCGAGCCGAATGTCTGGATTCGGCATCCGCTCTGACGCGGTGCAGGTCGTCCGCGCGACGATCAACGCGCCGGCACGACGCGCTCGTCCAGAAATCCGATCACCGCGTCGAACGCCTGCCGTCGATTCCGCTCCATCAGGATCATGTGCGTGCCCTGCCCGATCTCGACCAGGCGCTTGTACGGCGCGCTCCCGAGGCGAACGAACAGGTCGTGCGCCATCCCGAAGCGGACATCCACGTCCCATTCCGCCGCGAGCACGAGAACCGGGCAGTCGATCGTGCTGGGATCGTAGATCGGCTGGTCCACGGTCCAATGCTCGTCCATGTGGCGCGCGCAGATCGAGGGCGTCGCGGCAACGCATATGACGATCGCCTATGACCGGCGCGGATTTGGTGAGACGGTCGCCTATGAGGAAGCTCATTCTCCGGTCGAGGACCTGCTCGCCGTCGTCGACGCGCTCGCGCCGGGGCGGCCGGCGACGCTGATTGCCTGCTCGCAAGGAGGCCGCACAGGATTGTGATCGGGTCAGCGCTATCAAGGCGCATCTGTGGGTCGACGGTCCTTTGCAGCGCGAGGGACGCATCTCCGGCGAGCCGCGCGAGACGTTCCTGAAGAAGAACGCCGCCGCACTCCGCGCGCCGCCAACCGGCGCGACTCTCGATATGGCACCAGCCTTCCCGCGCCTCGCGGAGATCGTCGCGCCATCGCTCGTCATCTAGGGGGACTTGGACTTTCCTCACATCCAGCAGCGAAGCAGGCTGCTCGCCGCAACAATGCCGAACGGGTCAGGACATGAGCTGGCCGGAACGGCGCACCTGCCGAGCCTGGAACGTCCGCAGGAGGTCATGCGGTTGATTGCAGACTTTCTCGCGCGATCGTGAGGCAGCGGCCCGGAAACGGCCCACAGCAGACGGTCAGAACGCAGGGAGCGGCCTAGGCCCTTGGCCGCGCCGTGCGCGTTCGGTTAGAAGGCGATTCATTCGATCTGCCGTCTCCGTCCGAAGGAAATCCCATGGCCCTGATGCCGGTGTCTGATGCGTTGTCCGCCGTGCTCGCCGGCGCCGAGCCGCTGGCCGAGGAGCAGGTCGGGCTGGACGAAGCGTTTCACCGCATCCTGGCGCGGGACCTCGCGGCGCTGCGGACGCAGCCGCCCGAGGCAATGTCGGCGATGGACGGCTATGCCGTGCGCGCGGCGGACGCCGCCCAGGCCAAGGCGCGGCTGAAGGTCATCGGCGAGGTTGCGGCAGGGCGGCCGTTCGATCGCGTGGTTGGACCCGGCGAGGCGGCGCGGATCTTCACCGGTGGCGTTGTTCCGGAGGGTGCGGACGCGGTGGTGATCCAGGAGGACACGATCGCCGAAGATGGCCACGTCGTGATCACCGAGGCCGCGATCAAGGGCCGGCATATCCGGCCGGCGGGCGTCGACTTTCACCAGGGCATGGTGCTGCTGAAGTCCGGGCGCCGGCTCAGCGACCGCGACCTGTCGCTGGCGGCCAGCATGAATCATCCGGCGCTGCCGGTGCGGCGCCGGCCGAAGGTGGCGCTGCTCGCCACCGGCGACGAGCTGGTGATGCCGGGCTCGACGCCCGGCCCGGGCCAGATCGTCTATTCCAACGGCTACGCCTTGCGGGCGCTGGTGCGCAACGAGGGCGGGACCCCGATCGATCTCGGCATCGCCGCGGATACGATGGAGGCGACGATCGCCGGCATCCGCCGGGCCCGAGAGGCCAAGGCCGACATCTTGATCACGACCGGCGGCGCCTCGGTCGGCGATCACGACCTGGTCAAGCAGGCGCTCGAAGCCGAGGGCGTCGAGATGGCGTTCTGGAAGATCGCGATGCGGCCGGGCAAGCCGATGATGCACGGACGGCTCGGCGACGTCAGGGTGATCGGACTGCCCGGCAATCCCGTGTCGTCCTATGTCTGCGCCCTCCTGTTCCTGGTGCCGCTGATTCGGCGGCTGCTCGGCCGCGACGAGGCCGTGATGCCGCGCGAGACCGCCCTGCTCGGCCGCGAGCTCGGGCCGAACGATTCGCGCGAGGACTATCTGCGGGCGCGGCTCGAAGAGCGCGCCGACGGCACGCTGGTTGCGACCCCGGTGAGCCAGCAGGATTCGTCGCTGCTTGGGAATCTCGCGCTCTCGCAGGCGGTGGTGATCCGGCCGGCGTTTGCTCCGAAGGCGCCTGCCGGCAGCCCGTGCGAGATCCTGCGCCTGCCGAACTGAGCCGCTTCCCCGGTAAAGCCCGGTCTGTTCATCATATTTTTAGGATTGCGGAACACACATCGAACATATAGTGTCCGTTCATGATTTGTTTTTAGTATGTTGCGGGCGACGCGATGACGGTCCGACTCCAGGGCGCTCTCAGCCGGTTTGTGCGCGAGGCGCAGCTCCTGGACTCGGACGACAACAAACCGGGGACCAGGTCGAGATGCTGACGCGCAAACAGTACGAACTTCTGCGGTTCATCAACGAGCGGCTCAAGGAAGCCGGCGTGCCGCCGTCCTTCGACGAGATGAAGGATGCGCTCGATCTGCGCTCGAAGTCCGGCATTCATCGCCTGATCACGGCGCTCGAGGAGCGCGGCTTCATCCGCCGGCTGCCCAACCGCGCCCGCGCGATCGAGGTGATCAAGCTGCCCGAGCTGTCACAGGCCGCCAACAACCGCCGCGGCTTCACCCCATCGGTGATCGAGGGCAATCTCGGCAAGGTGCGCACCAGCACTCCCGCGCTGGACGATGGCGAGCGCCCCGTCGCAGTGCCGGTGATGGGCCGCATCGCCGCCGGTACCCCGATCGAGGCGCTGCAGACCCGC
This sequence comes from Bradyrhizobium sp. SZCCHNRI2009, assembly GCF_032485115.1. NCBI lineage: Bacteria > Pseudomonadati > Pseudomonadota > Alphaproteobacteria > Hyphomicrobiales > Nitrobacteraceae > Bradyrhizobium > Bradyrhizobium sp. SZCCHNRI2009. The sequence continues at coordinate 703,960 of NZ_JAUEUH010000002.1, read as the reverse complement.
AGCCACACCATCAGCGTGCCTGCCGACATGCTCGGTAACGGCGATCACTACGCGCTCGAGGTACGCGGCGACTCCATGGTCGATGCCGGCATCCTCGACGGCGACATGGCGCTGATACAGCGCAACGAGACCGCCGACACCGGCGACATCGTGGTGGCGCTGATCGACGATGAGGAAGCGACGCTGAAGCGCTTCCGCCGCCGCGGCGCATCGATCGCGCTGGAGCCGGCCAACACCGCCTACGAGGTACGCATCCTGCCGCCGAACCGGGTGAAGATCCAAGGCAAGCTGGTCGGGCTGTACCGCAAGTACTGATCGCGAATGGGATCGGTCGATGGGCGGCGGGCGCACGCGCTTTCGCCGCCGATCGGAGGCTGCCCAGCAAAATACGTCACGCGCGAATGCACCTCATGATGTGCAGCGCGGCATGCTCAAACGCTTGTGATCGGCCGCGGGCACACGCGATGCAGATCAGCGCAGAATTGCCGCGAAGCGCGCGCTAACATCACCATCGATGTCCACTCTGATAGAGGCCTGCGCCTGTCCGGGGGGAGCGTGGGTCGGCTATCTCTCAACGAGGAGCGATCCGATGTGTGACTACAGCCTCCATGCGGTTGCGTCCCGTCCCGCCAAGGTCGGCGAGACGTTGATCTCGATGACCTTCCGTGGCACCGCCACCCGCGGCTTCGCGCTGGAGAGCGAGCCGACCGTCGCAGTCTGCATGCTGCCCGGCACCGAGTTGGCCTTCGCCGAGGACGTCCGCTACGACAGCCGCTGGCTCTGGACCCGGACGATCCGCGAGCGCGTCGCAAAGTTCAACAGCATCGAGACTCACATTCCCGATCGCCATCACGACGCGATCGAATTCGCCGATGGCCGCCACGTGCTGGTGACCCAGCTCTGCGAGGGCCAGCGCGTCACCGTGCTGCAATTGCCGGTCAGCAAGCAGCCAGCGCAGCGACGCCCGGACATCGCCGAGGACGTGCCGCCTTCGCAGGCCACACCGATTCGCCGCATCAGCATCACCTGAGGGGTCTCCGCATCGGCATTTCTCTCGGTCGTGAACGAGCTTTCGACCGTGGGAGATTTGGGTTCTGCAAGCGCAAAGTCCTCTCGGGCGAACCTCACGCCCCGGCATCGCATCGGATAGGAACGACATCCCTCGGCCGGCATGATGTGCCGGGGGAGCCTGCCGCCGTGGTCAACAAGATCGATTGGAACAAGGCCGCCGGGATCACCGAGCCCGGCTGCAATATGCTTGTGTTCGGATGGCTGACAGTCACGGCTGACGACATCGCCATCTGGCAACGCTATCCGCGCGCTGCGTTCACGCTGGCCGAAAGCCCCTCGCTGTTCGATGGACTTGGCAACATGGACCTGGCGACACCGAGTATCATCTCGGCACGTTCGAGCTGCCCGGCACTCAGTCTTCCTCGCCCTGCTCCGTCTCCGGCGGCGTCGCGTCCTGAGGCCGCACGGCCGGCGCGCGCGGCGTCAGCGTCGTGTCGAACTCGCCGGCCTCGGCGGGCGCCGGCCACCATGGGCGGTCGGTGCCGCCGGCACGCGCCGGCGTGACGGCGAAGCTCCTGCCCCGCTGCACCAGCATCAAGGCGCCCTGCTGTCGCAGCCGCTCGCGATCGATGACGGCCGCCGCGCAGGATGACGGCGCGGCGCGCGCGGTGACGATGAGCGCGACGCGGGCGCAATCATCGGCGAGCGCCTCGGCGCGCAGGGTCAGGGCGGCGAATCGGCCGTCGGCCATTGCGACCACGCAGCCCGCCTCGTCGCAGGAGACGCCATCGGTGAGCGATGAATCCGCCGGCAGCCGGGCATCGGCGTCGGCCGCGAGCCACTCCTTGGTGGCGAACACGTCCTTGCCGATGCGCATCGCATGCAGACGCCCGTCACGGCCGCGCACCGCCACCGCGCGCCCATCGCCGGCGATCAGCACGTCGGGCAGCGGCGTCGCGGCGGCCCACACGGTGGCCACCACGAGCCCCACGGCGCCCGACCAGCGCAGCGGTGTGCGCAGCAGGCCGATCAGGATGACACCGAGGCTGGCCAGGATCAGTGGACCGATGCCGAAGGCCGGGATGCGCCCGACCGCGCCGGGCAGCGCCGCCACCCAGCGCGTCACCGCGATCATCCAGTCGATGCCGAGGCCCATCAGCGTCCACCAGGGACCGTCGAGCCCGAACGGCGCCGCCACGAGGCCCATCAGGCCGGCCGGCATCACCAGCGCCGAGACGACCGGCATCGCTGCGAGATTGGCGAGCACGCCATAGGGCGTGGCGCGATGGAAATGGAAGGCGGCATAGGGCGTGGTGGCGAGCCCCGCGATCAGCGAGGCCAGCAACAGCATCGCAAGCTCGCGGCCGCCCCACAGCGCGATGCGCTGGGTGGCCGAGCTGTCCGGCGTCGCGAACAGTCTGGGCAGGCCGAACTGCACCAGCGCGACCAGGCCGAGCGTTGCCGCGAACGACATCTGGAAGCTCGGATGCACGAGCGCTTCCGGGGCCGCCACCAGCACGATCATCGCCGCGACCGCGAGCGTGCGGAAGGTGACGGCGCGGCGGTCGACCATGACCGCGATCAGCACGACGGCCGTCATGAAGAACGACCTTTGGGTCGCGACCTCCGCGCCTGAGAGCAACAGATAGAACGCCGCCGCGACCAGCGCCGCGGCCGCCGCCCATTTCTTGATCGGATGGCTGATGGTGAGGCCGGGGATCAGCGCCAGCAGCGCGCGCACGGCGAAGAACACGACGCCGGCGACGACCGCCATGTGATAGCCGGAGATCGACAGCACATGGCCGAGACCGGAGACGAACATCGCGTCGTTGACATCGGGCGTGATGGCGTCGCGCCGGCCGGTCAGCAGCGCGGTGGCGATGGCGCGCTCGTCGCCCGACAGGCGGCCGCGGATGCGTGCGTCGATCGCATCGCGCAGACCCTGCATGGCCGCCGCATAGCCCAGGCCGAAGCCGGCGGCCTGCGGCGGCGTCGCCGTCGTGATCGCGCCCATCACGAAGCCGGAGGCGCCGATGCCCTGGAAGAACATGTCGCGCGCGAAGTCGTAGGATCCCGGCCGCACCGGGGCCATCGGCGGCAGCAGCCGCGCCTTGAGCTGCACGAAGCTGCCGACCTCGGGCGCCGCGCCCTTGCGCACCGCGAGCCTGACACGCGCGATGGTGACGGCGTTGCGCGGGCTCTCCATCGACGTCACCCGCAGCACGATGCGGTCGCTGCGCTCGCGGATGTCGCGCGCCTCGACGAAGCCGGACAGCGCCACCGAATACAACGGCCGCGCCAGCACCGGATGCGCGACGCGCGCGGTCTTGACGGTCGCCGCGGCGAAGCCGCACGCCGCCGCCGCGATCATCACGGCAACCGGAAACAGCCGATGCCGCCGCATCATGATGGCGACGATGCCGAGCAGCGCCGCGGTGGTGGCGGCAATCCAGAGCACGGGCTCGTGATCGGCGGTGAAGTACAGCGCGATGCCGGCCCCGAACGCCACCGGCACCCAGGGTAGCAGCCGGCCCGCCCCGGCCTCCTCGGCCGCCCAGCTCTTCAGGCGGGCGGCGAACACCGACGACGCACCGGCCCCGATCGCGGGCCAGCCGCCGGCCAGCGCGCCGCGCGGCGGCCAGACATCGGCCATCACGCCCGCGATCCCGCGACGCCCTCCCGGCGGCCTGACCGGCTCCGCCATTGCCCCCACACCACCCGTTACCCGACGGGCGGAAAGGCTACCGGAAGCTGCGCGAGCGCGCCTAGCAGAACGGAACGGGAATCCTGGAAATCTGCACGGCCGCTGCGGGGGAACTTTTTGCGCCGCACGTGCTTTTCAGGGGATGGACGCCCACGACCCTGAAGACCCCTTCGCCGACCTCGCGCTCGAGAAGGCGATCCACCTGCGCTGGACTCTCCGGGACATCAAGGCCCACCGGCTGACGCTGTCCCCTGTCGCCGACGAAGATCTTTCGCTGCTCACCGAGCGCGGCCTCGTCGAACTCACCGACGGCGTGCCGACGCTGACCGAGGCCGGGCAGGACGCGATCAGCTGAGCCACACGCGTCCCGCGGTCTCCGCTTGCCTCACCCCTTCGCGACTTCCTTGGCGAAGGTGTCGCGCAGGCCGATGGTGCGGTTGAACACGAGCTTGTCGGGTGTCGAATCCGGATCGCGCACGAAGTAGCCCTGGCGCTCGAACTGCATCGGCGCGTCGGAATTGCTCTCGGCGATCGCCGGCTCGATGCGCGCGTCGGTCAGGACCTCGAGCGAGTTGGGATTGAGATCGGCGGTGAAGTCGGCCGCATTGGGGCTCGGATTGGCGAACAGCTGGTTGTAGAGGCGGATCTCGGCGGTCAGCGACTGTGCAGCGGGCAGCCAGTGCATCGTCGCCTTGACCTTGCGGCCATCAGGCGCGTTGCCGCCCTTGGTCGCCGGATCATAGGTACAGCGCAGCTCGACGATCTCGCCGGCGTCGTTCTTGATGACGTCGCGGCACTTGATGAAATAGGCGTAGCGCAGCCGCACCTCGTTGCCCGGCGACAGACGGAAGAACTTCTTCGGCGGATTCTCCATGAAGTCGTCCTGCTCGATATAGAGCTCGCGGCCGAACGCGATCCTGCGCGTGCCGGCTGCGGGATCGTCGGGATGGTTGATCGCCTCGAGCTCCTCGACCTGGCCTTCCGGATAGTTCTCGATCACCACCTTCAGCGGCCGCAGCACCGCCATCCGGCGCAGCGCCGTGCGATTCAGCTCCTCGCGGATGCAGAATTCGAGCATGCCGACGTCGACGATGCTGTTCGCCTTGGCGATGCCGATGCGCTTGATGAACTCGCGCACCGCCGCCGGCGGCACGCCGCGCCGCTTCAGGCCGGCGATGGTCGGCATGCGGGGATCGTTCCAGCCGGAGACATGGCCGTCCTGCACCAGCCGCGTCAGCACGCGCTTGGATAGCAGAGTATAGGTGAGATTGAGGCGCGCGAACTCGTACTGGTGCGGATGCGACGGCACCGGCAGCTTGTCCAGGAACCAGTCGTAGAGGGGACGGTGATCCTCGAACTCGAGCGTGCAGATCGAGTGCGTCACGCCCTCGATCGCGTCCGACTGCCCGTGCGCGTAGTCATAGCTCGGATAGATCTTCCAGGCGTCGCCGGTGCGCGGGTGGTGGGCGTGCAGGATCCGGTACAGCACGGGGTCGCGCAGGTTGATGTTGCCGGCGGCCATGTCGATCTTGGCGCGCAGCACGCGCGCGCCGTTCGGGAATTCGCCGGCCTTCATGCGCCGGAACAGGTCGAGATTCTCCTCGACCGAACGGTCGCGGAACGGGCTGTTCCTGCCGGGCTCGGTCAGCGTGCCGCGCGACAGCCGAATGTCTTCCTGAGACTGGTCGTCGACATAGGCCAAGCCGGCCTTGATCAGGCCCTCGGCCCAGTCGTAGAGGCGTTCGAAGTAATCCGAGGCGAAGAACAGGTTTTCGCCCCAGTCATAGCCGAGCCAGCGCACGTCAGCCTGGATGGAATCGATATATTCCTGCTCTTCCTTGGTCGGATTGGTGTCGTCGAAGCGCAGATTGCAGCGGCCGCCGAACTCCTGGGCAATGCCGAAGTTGAGGCCGATCGACTTGGCATGGCCGATATGCAGGTAGCCGTTCGGCTCCGGGGGGAACCGGGTGACGACCGTCTTGTGCCTGCCGCTGTCGAGATCGGCCTGGACGATGTCGCGGATGAAGTCGCGCCCTGCCTCTGCCGTCGCCGCCGTGTCTGTCGTCGTGGTCATCAAGAATATCCTGCTCCGGAATTTGGCAGCCTATCTGCCAAATCCGCTTCCCCCAAGGAAGGCTTTAGTTATGCGATAGGCCTGCTATACACCCCCCGCCCTCTTGAGCCCCTGCCTGGATTTCGTGCTGCCGCCCATGACCACCCCGATCGTCACGCGCTTTGCCCCCTCCCCGACCGGCTTTCTCCACATCGGAGGCGCCCGGACCGCCCTGTTCAACTGGCTGTATGCGCGCGGCCGCGGCGGCAAGATGCTGCTCAGGATCGAGGACACCGACCGCGAGCGCTCGACCAGTGCGGCGATCGACGCCATCCTCGACGGCCTGAAATGGCTCGAGCTCGATTGGGACGGCGAGGTCATCTACCAATATAGCCGCGCCGCGCGCCATCGCGAGGTCGCCGAGCAACTGCTCGCCAGCGGCATGGCGTATCGCTGCTATGCCACCGCCGAGGAGCTGGCCGCGATGCGCGAGAAGGCGCGCGCGGAAGGCCGCACCCGGCTCTACGACGGCATGTGGCGCGACCGCGATCCCAAGGAGGCGCCCGAAGGCGTCAAGCCGACGATCCGGCTGCGCGCGCCGCTGACTGGCGAGACCGTGATCGAGGATCAGGTGCAGGGCCGCGTGGTCTGGCAGAACGAGAACCTCGACGACCTCGTGCTGCTGCGAGGCGATGGCAATCCGACCTACATGCTGGCGGTCGTCGTCGACGACCACGACATGGGCGTCACCCACGTCATCCGCGGCGACGATCATCTGATCAACGCCGCGCGCCAGAAGCAGATCTACGATGCGCTCGGCTGGACGGTGCCGTCGATGTCGCACATCCCGCTGATTCACGGGCCCGATGGCTCGAAGCTGTCGAAGCGCCACGGCGCGCTCGGCGTCGACGCCTACCGTGCGATGGGATATCTGCCGTCGGCACTGCGCAATTACCTGGTGCGGCTCGGCTGGAGCCATGGCGACCAGGAGATCTTCTCGACCGAGGAGATGATCAAGGCGTTCGACCTGCCGGCGATCGGCCGCTCGGCGGCGCGGTTCGACTTTGCCAAGCTGGAAAATCTCAACGGCCACTACATCCGCCACAGCGACGATGCGGCGCTGGTGCGCCAGTTCGAGGACGTGCTGAATTACGTGCCGAACGGCGCGGCTCTCAAGGCCAAGCTCAACGACGCCACGCGCGCGCAGCTCACTTTGGCGATGCCGAGCCTGAAGGAGCGCGCCAAGACGCTCTTGGAGCTGATCGACGGCGCCGCCTTCATCTTTGCCGACCGGCCGCTTCCGATCGACGCCAAGGCCGCCGCCCTGCTGACGCCGGACAGCCGCGCCTTGATCGGCCGGCTGCGTGACGCGCTGGCTGCTGTCGCGTCCTGGAGCGGACCGGCCACAGAAGCCGCGCTGCGTGCGTTTGCTGAAGCCAACAATCTCAAGCTGGGCGCGGTGGCGCAGCCGCTCCGCGCGGCGCTCACCGGCCGAACCACCTCACCCGGTATTTTCGACGTTCTGGCGATCCTGGGGCGTGATGAATCCTTGGGCCGTCTGGAGGACCAGACCACCTCATAAGGTCTCATGGCCCCCCATCTTGCAGCGCACAGGGCAATACGATACGCATTTGCGCGGCACCCACTGGTTTTCCCGGCTCGAACATCCTTCACACGTTGCGGCGGGCTCGTTGACGGATGTTAGGGCCGAAGGACACTAGTAAGTATAAGATTCCAGTACGGTTTCGGATTTGACCTTCGCTTAAGCTGTTGGCAGCGACAGTGACGCGAATGTCAAAGCCACCGCACTAGATAAAGTCCACCTGCCCTGCCATCTCTCAAAAAGAACAAGGGCCAAGCCTAACGATCTCATCGGGGACAAACGATGGACGCAAAATCCGCAAGCAAGACCGCGACCCTCACCGTCGGCAACAAGAATTTCGATCTTCCGATCCTGAGCGGCACCGTGGGTCCCGACGTCATCGACATCGGCAAGCTCTACGCCCAGACCGGGATGTTCACCTATGATCCCGGCTTCACCTCGACCGGCAGCTGCCAGTCCAAGATCACCTATATCGACGGCGACGCGGGCGTCCTGGAATACCGCGGATATCCGATCGAGCAGCTCGCCGAGAAGGGCGACTTCCTGGAGACCTGCTATCTGCTGCTGTACGGGGAGCTTCCCACCAAGGCCCAGAAGCAGGATTTCGACTATCGCGTGACCCACCACACGATGGTGCACGAGCAGATGTCGCGCTTCTTCCACGGCTTCCGCCGCGACGCGCATCCGATGGCGGTCATGGTCGCTTCGGTCGGCGCGCTCGCCGCGTTCTACCACGACTCCACCGACATCAACGATCCGAAGCAGCGCATGATCGCGTCGATGCGGATGATCGCGAAGATTCCGACCCTGGCGGCGATGGCCTACAAATACACCATCGGCCAGCCTTTCGTTTATCCGAAGAACTCGCTCTCGTTCGCCGAGAACTTCCTGCACATGTGCTTCGCCGTGCCGTGCGAGGAGTACAAGCCGAACCCGGTTCTCGCCGACGCGCTCGACAAGATCTTCATCCTGCACGCCGATCACGAGCAGAACGCCTCGACCTCGACGGTGCGCATCGCCGGCTCCTCGGGCGCCAACCCGTTCGCGTGCATCGCCGCCGGCATCGCCTGCCTGTGGGGTCCGGCGCATGGCGGCGCCAACGAGGCGGCACTGAACATGCTGGCCGAGATCGGCACCGTCGACAAGATTCCGGACTTCATCGCCAAGGTGAAGGACAAGAACAGCGACGTGCGCCTGATGGGCTTCGGCCATCGCGTCTACAAGAACTACGACCCGCGCGCCAAGATCATGCAGAAGATGTGTCACGCGGTGCTCAAGGAGACGGGCCACGCCGACGATCAGATGCTCAAGGTCGCGATGGAGCTCGAGAAGATCGCGCTCAGCGATCAGTACTTCATCGAGCGCAAGCTCTATCCGAACGTCGACTTCTACTCGGGCATCACCCTGAAGGCGATGGGCTTCCCGGTGTCGATGTTCACCGTGCTGTTCGCCGTCGCCCGCACCGTCGGCTGGATCAGCCAGTGGAGCGAGATGATCGAGGATCCGCAACAGAAGATCGGCCGTCCGCGCCAGCTCTACACCGGCGTCGCGACGCGCGACTATGTCGAAATGGACAAGCGCGGCTGAGCGCAGCGCAACTCCGCTTTCGAACGGCGCCGTCGATCCCGACGGCGCCGTTTCGTTTGTGAGGTCGCAGCTTTCTGACTCGCGGCATCGGCCGGGAGTGCATCAGGCCAGCGCCTCGAGATGAGACCTGAGCTGCTCGGCCCCGTATGGCTTGGCAAGGAAGCGCGCGCCGGACGGCAGTTCCGAAGGGGTCACCTGACCTGACGTCACCAGGAGCGCGACCGGAGGCCAGCGGTCCCTGATGACGGCGACCAGCCGCAGGCCATCCATCGACCCCGGCATTTGGACGTCCGTGAAGACCACCGATATGCGGTCACATCGTTCGAGAAGCGAAATGGCCTGATCGGCGTCAGCTGCCTCGATGACTTCGAAACCGAGGTCTCTGATCATGTCGACAGCGTTGGCGCGGATCAGCCCCTCGTCCTCAACGACCAGAACTGTTTTTCTTGTGAGCCGAACGCGGGACACTCTGTCTCCTGTCCAATCTCATTCAATCGCACGACGATCATTTTGTTCCGGCGAACGTTCCGGGGCTGAATGCGTTGAACGGTGCAAATCGAAGACACGACTTGCATCCTGGATCGGGGACCAGCTCGAGCATACGATGACGACCAATCCCAACCCGGACGTCGACGCTGTCCAGCAGCTCGACGCCGTTCCCAAAATTCTGGACTCGGTGAGCAGGATCACCGGGATGGGATTCGTTGCGGTCGCGCGCGTGACCTCGGATCGATGGGTCTGTTGTGCGGTTCGCGACGACATCAATTTCGGCCTGAAAGAGGGCGGCGAGCTGCGCGTCAAGACGACGATCTGCAGTGAGGTCCGGGAGCGAGGCAAAGCTGTCGTCATCTGTGACGTCGAGACGGATCGCATGTTTCGCGATCACCCGACGCCAAAGCTCTACGGCTTTCGCAGCTATATCTCCGCTCCGATCACCCTGTCCGACGGGACCATCTGGGGCACCCTGTGTGCGATCGATCCAGCGCCGCGCGAGCTTGACCGGCCCGAGATCGTCAGCACCTTTCAGCTGTTCGGGGAGTTGATCGCGGCCCAGCTGGAGCTTCATCAGCGCTTCGCGCTCAGTCAGGCCAGCCTCGGCCTCAGCGAGAAGCGCAGGTTTTCGACCGAGGAACGGCTGAAGATCACCCAGGCTGACCTGCTCGACGAGCGCCGGACCGCCGAGCTGAGAGAGCAATTCATCGGCGTTCTCGGCCATGACCTCCGCAATCCGCTGGCCTCGATCGACGCCGGAATGCGCGTGCTGCTCCGCAGTCAGGACAGCGCCAGAGCGCCTGAGATCATTTCCATGATTCAGAAATCAGTCATGCGCATGGCCGGATTGGTCGACAACATCATGGATTTCGCCCGGGGGCGCCTCGGCGGCGGCCTGACGATCAAGCCCGACGCGCGGCAACCGCTGGCGCCGGTGATCGAGCAGGTCATCTCCGAGATCCGGCTGGCCTGGCCCGATCACGAGATCGAGACCCGGATCAACATCGCGGAGCCGGTCAAATGCGACCGCAGCAAGATCGGGCAATTGTTCTCGAACCTGCTCGGCAACGCCATCTCCTACGGCGACAAGGACAAGCCGATCCAGGTCTCCGCAACAACGAGCGAAGGCTCTTTCGTGCTCGCCGTCACCAATCACGGACCGCCGATCTCGGACAAGGCGATGCAGAATCTGTTCAAGCCCTACATGCGTGGCGAGCGTCCGAGCCAGCATGGTCTCGGGCTCGGACTCTACATCGCCTCTGAGATTGCGCGAGCGCATGGCGGCACGCTCCAGGCCACGTCGACCGGCGACAGAGCGACCTTCGAATTCAAGATGCCGCTTCAGGCCTGATCAGCGCCGTCCGTTGCGCATCGTTGCCAGCACGATGTCGGCTGCGCGCACGCTTGGCGAGGCCGCGCCCGTGGACATGATCGCGTCGAGGCGATCGAACGCTTCGACCTGGCGCGAACGTATCGGACCGTCGCCCAGGAGATCGGCGAGAACGGGCGCGAGATTGTCGGCCGTGCAGGCTTCCTGAAGGAATTCCGGAATGACGTTCTCGCCGATCACGAGATTGGCGAGAATGACCGATTGCACGTTGACGACTCGCCGGAGAATGAACGCCTCGATCTCGCCGACGCGATACGCCGTCACCATCGGCACGCCGGACAGCGCGAGCTCCAGGGTCACCGTGCCGGACTTGGCGAGCGCGGCGCGCGCGCGCCTGAAGGCTGCCCGCTTCTCGGCCTCGCCCGTGATGATCTCCGGAACGAGCGGCCAGTTTGCGACTCCAGCCCGCACCGCGGCTTCGAGATGCGGCGTGGTGGGCAGCACGGCTTCGAAGGCCAGGTTTTGGGCGCGCAGCCGCGCCAATGTCTCGCCGAACACGGCGCTGTGGCGAGCGACCTCGCTGCGCCGGCTGCCAGGAAGCACCAGCAGAACGGGAGGGTCGGCATCTCGGCGCGCCTGCTCTGCCGCATTGGGGCGCAGGTTGGCGAGCTGTTCGATCAGGGGATGGCCGACATAGGTACAGGGCGGACCATTGAGCCTTCGGAACGCCTCCGGCTCGAACGGCAGCAAGCCCAGCACGTGATCGACGTAGCCGCGCATCGCGCGTGCCCGGCCCGGGCGCCACGCCCATACGGTCGGTGCCACGTAGTTCACGATCGGAATCTCGGGATCGCGCGCGTGAACCCGCTTCGCCACGCGCTGGGTGAAATCGGGACTGTCGATGATGACGAGCACGTCGGGCTGGTCCGCAACGATCGCATCGACGGTGCCGCGGATCAGGCAGAGGATCTTGGGCAGCTGCTTCAGCACCGCCGCGAAGCCGACGATCGAGAGCTCCTCGATCGGAAACAGCGAGGCGAGCCCCTCGCGTGTCATGCCGCGGCCGCCGACGCCGGAGAATTCGACGCCGTCGCCGAGCCGCTGGCGCAGCACCTTCATCAGGCTGGCGCCGAGGCGATCACCGGACTCTTCGGTCGCGACCAGGCAGATCCTGCGCATGGCCGGGCCTGCCGGAGGCCGGGGCGTCACGCCGTGACACCCGTGATGAACACGCCTGCCCGATCGGCGGCAGCCACTGTCTCCTGGGGATCGGCGAGCAGAGTATAGGCGGCAGCGACGGCGACTCCGGCGAGACCCGCGGCCGAAAGTCCCTCGATGGTTCGCGGACCGATGGTCGGCAGGTCGTAGCGGAGGTCCTGGCCGGCCTTGGGCGCCTTCACCAGCACGCCGCGCCCGGCAGCAGCACGAATGCGGCGATCGGCGCGCAGCCGCGCCACGCGGGCCAGCAGCCCGTCGGTGCCCTCGATGTCCTCGAGCGCAACGACGTGGCCGTCGATCACGACCACGGCCTGCCCGACATCGAACGGCGCCATGGCGCGGAGCACGGACATTCCTTTGGCGATGTCGCCAGTCACCAGATCGTTGGGCCCGCTCCGCGTCAGCCGCCCTTCGGGCACGAGCAGATTGGGGGCGACGTCCTTGACGCCGATCATGTGAAAGCCGTGACGCTCGAAGATGCGGCCGACGCCGGACAGCAGATGATCGTCACCGCCGCGAAAGGCCGACCAGATGTAGGGCAGCTCGCGCAGCGTGCCCCAGTCGAAGCGGATCTCCGACACGGCCGGACGAACGAGATTGCCGATGAACATGAGATCGCGAACGCCCTCGGCCTTCAGGAGCTTCAGGGCATTGCCGAGTTGGCCGAGGCCGATCCAGTGATGACGGAAGCGCGCCAGCGGCTTTGGATCGCAGATGCCCTTCAAGGCGAACAGCACCGGCGTCTGGCCGCGCGCGACGATGGCATCGGCGACCGCGAAAGGCAGCACCCCGCCCGCGGCGATCATGCCGATCGGCGGAGAGGTCACGGCGGCCGGCGTCGCCATGGCGCTACGGCTCGATGGCCGGCCTGCCGATCTCGGGCAGGCACAAGGCGCGATGTCGGCCGCCATCGATGAAGGCGAGGATCTCGGCAATGGCGGGATCCTCGCCGGCCAGCGGCCGCACCGCCGCGAGGCGATCGGCGAACACGCCGGGGCCATGGAAAAGCTTTTGATAGAAGGCACGCACCGTGGCGAGGCGCTCGCGTGTGAACTTGCGGCGCTTCATGCCAATGACGTTGAGACCTTCGAGCGCGGCATACTGGCCGTTGGCGAGGCCATACGGAATGATATCGCCGCGTACGCCGCAGACGCCGCCGACCATCACGCCATGGCCGATGCGGGTGAACTGATGCACCGCGGACAGGCCGCCGATGTAGACGGAATCACCGACCTCAACATGGCCGCCAAGTGTCGCCGAGGTCGCGAAGATCACGTTGTCGCCGACAACGCAATCGTGGGCGACATGGGCATTGTTCATGAAGAACCCGGCATTGCCGACCTTGGTCAGGCCGCCGCCTTTCGTGGTGCCGATGTTCATCGTCACGCCTTCACGGAAGGTGCAGCCGGAGCCGATCTCGAGCCGATGCGGCTCGCCGCGATAGCTGAGATCCTGCGGCGCGCCGCCGAGCACGACGAAGGGCGAGATCACGTTGTCATCGCCGAGCGTGGTGTGGCCCATGATCTGGACGTGGCTGATCAGCTTGCAGTTGGCCCCGATCACGACGTTGGGGCCGACGATGCAGTAAGGACCGATCACGGTCCCCTCACCGATGACGGCGCCATCCTCGACGCGTGCGGTGGGATCAATCTTGCTCATTTCGACGCAATCAACTTTCTACCAGCCCGTCAGTCGGTCAGCATAGCGCCGACATCGGCCTCGGCGACGACGACGCCGTCGACCTTGGCATCGCCGTGGAACCACCACATCGTCTTGCGCCGGCCGATCGAGCGCATGTGATACTCGATGGTCTGGCCGGGCAGCACCGGCTTGCGGAACTTGCACTTGTCGATGGTGAGGAAATACACCGCGCGCGGCTTTTCCGTGCCCTCGACCGACTTGATGCCGATCACGCCGGCGGTCTGGGCCATGCCCTCGATCATCAGCACGCCCGGATAGACCGGCCGCTCCGGAAAGTGCCCCTGGAAGCAGGGCTCGCCGATCGAAACGTTCTTGACGCCGATGCCGCTGTAGTCGGCCCGGATGTTCTTCACGCGGTCGATCAGGAGAAATGGATAACGGTGCGGCAGCGTCTTGAGAATCTCGTTGATGTCGACGTCCGCAAACCTGATGGGTGACTCCTCCATCACTCCCGTCCCTCGTCCCTGTTCGTCGCGGTCGAATCTCGCACCAGCCGTTCCACCGCAACGATCTCGCGGAACCACTGCTTGGTCGGCTTGGCGAAGAAACCGCCCCACCGGCCGTTCGGCGGAATGTCGTCCTTGACGCCGCTCATCGCCGTCACCTGCGCACCATCGCCGATCGTCAGGTGATTGTTGATACCAACCTTCGCCCCGAGCGCGACGTTGTCGCCGATCGTGAGACTTCCTGCCAGCCCGATCTGGGCCGCCAGCAGGCAATGCCGTCCGATTGTGACATTGTGGCCAATCTGCACCTGGTTGTCGATCTTGGTGCCCTCGCCGATCACCGTGTCGCGCAGGCTGCCACGGTCGATCGTCGTGCCGGCGCCGACCTCGACATGGTTCTGGATCAGCACCCGCCCGGTCTGCGGCACCTTGGTGTGCCCATCCGCGCCGAAGAAGATGAAGCCGTAGCCATCCTGGCCGATGCTGCAGCCAGGATGGATCAGGACGTCGTTGCCGATCAGCGCGCACTGGATGACGGTGCGGGCGCCGACATTGCAGTCGCGACCGATCTTGACGTGGGGACCGATCACGGCACCCGCACCAACGATCGTCCCCGAGCCGATCTCGACATGGGCGCCGATCACCGCCAGCGGCTCGACGATGACGCCGTCCTCCAGCCGCGCGGTGGGATCGATGATGGCTTGAGGCGAGATTCCATCGTCGCCGAACCAGGGCTGCGGCCGCAGTGCGTCGGCATGGAACTCGCGCGCGAGCAGCACGAAGGCGCGGAACGGCTGATTGGCGCGAAGCACTGCGACATGGGACGGCACGCGCGCCTCGAATCGCGGACTGACCAAGCAGGCGCCCGCTTTGGTCCCGGCGAGCTGGCCTGCGTATCTGAGGTTGTCGAAGAACGCCAGATGCATCGGGCCGGCCTCGTCGAGCGACGCCAGTCCCTTGACGACCTGCTCGCCGCGGGATGGGTCGACCAGGGTGGCCTTGGCGGCGGCGGCGATCGCTGCCAGGGTCGTGGGCGGCGGCGATTGGAAGAAGGTCGGCTGGGCCATTCCGTCGTACTCTCAAGACAAAAAGTCAGAGCCCGGCTCCGGTGTCCCGGAACCGAGCTCCCATTTCTTACACCGGCGAGGTTGGTCGATGCCAACCCGGATTCGATCGGCCCAGGCTCAGAACGATGTACCGCCGCCGAACCGGAATTCCTGCGTCCGGTCGAACTGACCCTTGGTGAGCGGGATCGCGTAGTCGAAGCGCAGCGGACCGAACGGCGACGCCCACACCAGACCCACGCCGACCGAGGTCCGGACCTTGTTCTGGTCATCGAACTGCAGACCAAGGCAGGTGCCGGCGTTGTTCGGGTTGCGCGTCGGCTTGATACAGCCGGGGGTATTAACCTCGCCCGTCGCAGCCCAGGACGTCGGACCCTGATAGCCCCACAGGCCGCCAGCGTCGGCGTAAACGGCACCCTTCAGGCCCGTCTCCTTGGGCAGGAACCAGAACGGCATCTGCAGTTCGAGCGAAGCGCCCCAGTACTTGGTGCCGCCCAGCGCGTCCTGCGTGCCGAATGGATTGATATCGCGCGGACCAATGCCGTTCGGAGCGAAGCCGCGAACCAGGTTCGGACCCATCTGGAAGTGATCGAGCATGCGCAGCTGCGTATTGCCGATCTTGTTCAGGATGCCGCCCTGGAGGTGGACGATGCTGACGATGTCCGACACCAGCGGGGTGAAGTACTTCGCATCGAACGCGGTCTTCAGGTACGACACATCGCCGCCGACACCCGCGAAGTCCTGTTTGAAGTCGACCAGCAGGCCGTCGGTCGGGTTCTTGTTGTTGTCGAGCGTGTTGTAGTTCAGCGTGTAGCCGAGTGCCGAGGTCAGCGTCGCGCCGTTCGCCAGCTCCTGGCGCACCGGCAGCGAGGCCTCGCCATTGGCAAAGCAGCCGAGACCGCCGTTCGGATCGGCGAGACCATTCGCATTGATGAACGCCGGCGTCGGATTGAACGGCACGAAGCGGTTGCCGATCAGGGTGCCGGCCGCGACGTTGTTACAGTCCGACAGCGTCGCCGGCAGCGAGATCTCCTGGCGATAGATCGAGTAGCGCAGCTGCAGCGACAGGTCTTCCCGCAACTGGAAGCCGAGGCGCGGGCTGAAGCCGAGCGTCTTGGTGCCGTAGGAGATGAAGTTGTTGGCGAGCTGCTGGCGCTGGTAGAGGTCGAGGCCCAGCGCGACCCGGTAGTCGAGCAGATAGGGCTCGACGAACGACAGCGAGTAGCCGCGGGCGAACTGGCCGTAGGTCACCGACGCCTTGGCGAACAGGCCGCGGCCGAGGAAGTTGCGCTCGGAGATCGAGACCTCGGCGAGCGCACCGTCCGTGGTCGAATAACCGCCGGAGATCGAGAAGTCACCGGTCGACTTCTCTTCCAGGTTGACGTTCAGGACCACGCGGTCGCTCGAAGAGCCCGGCTCGGTGACGATCTTCACGTCCTTGAAGAAGTCGAGGTTCTTCAGGCGGCGCTCGGCACGGTCCACCAGGGCGCGGTTGTAGGCGTCGCCCTCGGAGATGTCGAACTCGCGGCGAATGACGTAGTCACGGGTGCGGGTGTTGCCGCGGATGTTGATGCGCTCGATATAGGTGCGCGGGCCCTCGTCGATGGCGAACACGACCGACACCGTATGAGCCTCGAAGTTGCGATCGCCGCGCGGACGGACCACCGCGAACGCGTAGCCGCGCCGCGAGGCCTCGATCTGCATCTCCTCGACCGACTTCTCGATGTTCTCGACGTTGTAGAGCGAGCCGACGCTGACGCGCGAATATCCGCGCAGCGTGGTGGCGTCGAGCGTCGCGATCGACGACTGGAAGTCGACCGAACCGACCCGGTACTGCTGGCCTTCCTCGATCTTGAAGGTCACGAGGAAGCCCTTGCGCTCCGGATCGTACTCGCTGAGCGCAGCCACGACCTGCACGTCGGCATAGCCGTTCTTCAGGTAGAAGCGGCGAATCAGGTCGCGGTCGGCCTCGACACGGTCCGGATCGTAGACGTCGCCCGAGCCGAGGAAGCTCAGGAGGTTGGTCTCGCGGGTCTTGATGACGTCCTTGAGGCGATAGGACGAGAAGGCGTTGTTGCCGACGAACTCGATCGACTTCACGCCGGTCTTCGCGCCTTCCTCGATCGTGAAGATCAGGTCGACGCGGTTGTTCGGCTGCTCGATCATTTCCGGCGTGACGCGCACGTCGTAACGGCCCGAGCGGCGATAGATCTCCGCGATGCGCTGGGCGTCGGACTGCACCATCGGGCGCGACAGCGTGCCGCGCGGCTTCGACTGCACTTCCGCCTGGAGCTGCTCGTCCTTGACCTTCTTGTTGCCCTCGAACGCGACGCGGCCGATCACCGGGTTCTCGACGACCGTGACGATCAGGCGCCCGCCCTGGCGGTTGATCTTCACGTCGGAGAACAGGCCGGTCTCGATCAGCGCCTTGAGGCCGTCATCGACCCGGCCGGCGTCGAGCGTCCCGCCGGGGCCCGGCTTGAAGTACGAGCGGATGGTCTCCAGCTCGACGCGGCGGTTACCGACCACTTCGATCGAGTTGACCGTCTGAGCCGCAGCTGGCGACGAAAGAACCACGCTCGCCAGCGGCAAAGCCACCGGGCCGGCGAACATGATAAAGGCGGCCGCCAAGCCCCCCCGCACCCGCAATCCGAACTTCATGCGCTACGCGCCCTTATATTCCGTTGCCGGTTCCGTACCCCTACGAACCCGACAGATTCCCATTTGTCGTTCGCTTGTAGCCAATTTGGACCCGGCGGCAAACGCCGGATCTCTCTGAATTTTCAAATTCGTTTCAAAACGTTGCCCAACGGCCACGTCGTAAAAAAGCCGCGCTCAGGACCCGGCGAGGTGAAGGATATCGTTATAGGTTGCAAAGACCATGAGCATGAGGACCAGCCCGAGGCCGATTCGGAACCCCATCTCCTGCGCCCGCTCCGACAGCGGCCGGCCGCGGACGGCCTCGACCCCATAGAACAACAGGTGTCCGCCATCGAGCAGCGGAACCGGGAACAGGTTCAGGAGCCCGATCGAGACCGACAGCGTCGCGCACAGTTGCACAACGAACTGGAAGCCGAGGCTGGCTGCCTGTCCCGAGAGTTGTGCGATTCGGATCGGACCGCCGACGTCGCCGGCGCTCCCGGCGCCCGCGAACAGCGAGGCGATGAACTTGAAGGTCGTGGAGATGATGAACCAGACCTGCTCGAAACCGATCTTGATCGACTCGAGGAACCCGACGGGGATCGACCGCGATTCGTCCGGCTTGGCGTTGTACTGGATGCCGAGCACGCCGATCCGGTGGCTGTTGCCGAACAGGTCCTTGACCTCCTTGAGCGCCGGCGTCGCCTTCAGGGTGAGTTCCGTGCCGTCCCGCTTGATCAGGAAGGACAATTCGGTGCCGGCGCTGACCGAGACGACGCGCTGCATGTCGGCGAAGGTCTCGATCTCCCGGCCGTCGATGGCGGCGACGACGTCACCGTCCTTGAAGCCGGCCTGGGCCGCGACGCTGTCCGGCTGGACGGCATCGACCCGCGGGGTCGTGTTCGGCTTGCCGAAATACAGCGCCATGCCGGCGAAGATGATGACCGCGAGGATGAAATTGGCGATCGGGCCGGCCGCGACGATCGCAGCGCGCTGACCGACGGTCTTGTGGTGGAAGCTGTCGGCCCGCTCCTCGGCCGTCATCTTGGCGAGCGCCTCGGCCGAAGGCGTCGAGGCCTCGGATTCGTCGCCGAAGAACTTCACGTAGCCGCCGAGCGGGATCGCCGAGATCTTCCAGCGGGTGTTGTGGCGGTCGTTGAAACCGATCAGTTCTGGGCCAAATCCGAGCGAAAACGTCAACACCTTCACGCCGGCCCAGCGTGCGATCAGGAAATGGCCGAGTTCGTGGAAAAACACCACGATCGTCAGCACGAACAGGAACGGGACGATGTAGCCGAGAAGGCCGTGGCTCAACGTATTGAAGATATGGTGGAAAAATTCCGACATCGATGACCTTCCCGATGGGCCGGTGGCCCGTCCAACCCTTTAAGATGCTTTTGCGGCGATTTGAGGCAAGAGGCCTGAGGCCCTTTTTCGCGCGTCATGGTCAATGGCGATGGCGTCGTCCGCCGAGGTCAACGGTGCCAGATTACCCGAACGCGTCCAGTCCTCGAGGGTCGCCTCGACCAGCCGGGCGATCGCACCGAACCGGATGTGACCAGCGATGAAGGCCGCGACGGCGACCTCGTTGGCCGCGTTGAACACCGTCGTGGCGCCGCGCCCGGTGCGCAGCGAATCGTACGCCAGCCGCAGACCGGGGAACCGCTCGAAGTCCGGGGCCTCGAAGGTCAGCGTGCCGATCTTGGCGAGATCGAGCCGGGCCGACGGCCCCTTGATGCGCTCCGGCCAGCCCAGGCAATGGGCGATCGGAATCCTCATGTCCGGCGCGCCGAGCTGCGCCACCACCGAACGGTCGGAGAACTCGACCATGCCGTGGACGATCGACTGCGGATGCACCAGGACGTCGATCTCGTCGGGCGACAGCGCGAACAGGTAGGACGCCTCGATCACCTCGAGGCCCTTGTTCATCATCGAGGCCGAATCGATCGTGATCTTCTGGCCCATGCTCCAGTTCGGATGTTTCAGCGCCTGGGCCAAGGTCGCCTGCTCGATATCGGCCGGCGCCCAGGTGCGGAACGGGCCGCCGGAGGCGGTGATGATCACCCGCACCAGTTCCTCGCGATTGCCCGAGGACAGCGCCTGGAACAGCGCGTTGTGCTCCGAATCGGCCGGCAGGATGCAGGCGCCAGCCCGCGCAGCCCGCTCCATGAAGAAATCGCCGGCACAGACCAGGCATTCCTTGTTGGCGAGCGCCACGGTCGCTCCGCGGTCCACCGCGGCGAGCGCCGGCTTGAGGCCGGCGGCGCCGGAGACGGCGGCCATGACCCAGTCGGCGGGACGGGCTGCCGCCTCGATGATGGCGCTCTCCCCTGCCCCGCATTCGATCCCGGTGCCCGCCAGCGCGTCGCGCAGCTCGTCGAGGCCGGCCGGATCGGCCACCGCCACGAAGCGCGGGTTGAACTCCCGGGCCAGCTTCACCAGGCCCTGGACGTTGCTGTTGCCGGTCAGCGCCTCGACGCGGTAGCGCTCCGGCGCGCCGCGCACGAGGTCCATGGTCGAATCGCCGATCGAGCCGGTGGCGCCGAGCACGGTGACGCTGCGCACCTCCGCGAGACCGGCCTTGTTGTTCCGCAATGGCACTGCGCTCATGTTCTCACCAAACAATCTCGACCGGCCAGCCGCGCTGCCGGTCACCAAACCAGAAGACCGCGGCCGACGCCATCGAGGCCGCCGCGCAGCAAACCGAGCAATGCGGCGACGACGATCGCCGCGACATAGCCGTCCAGGCGATCCAACAGGCCGCCATGGCCGGGAATGATGTGACTGGAGTCCTTGACCCCGAACTGCCGCTTCACCGCAGATTCGAGCAGGTCGCCGAGCTGCGAGACCACCGACAGCGCCGCGGCGAGCATGAGCATCGCCATCAGGCCGCCGGCGCCGGCCATCGACCAGGCGGCCGCGGCGACGAGGCTGGCGGCGAAGCCGCCGACGGCGCCGGCCCAGGTCTTGTTCGGGCTGATCCGCGGCGCGAGCTTCGGCCCGCCGATGCTGCGGCCCGCCACGTAGCCGCCGATGTCGCTGGCCCATACGACCAGAAACACCAGCACCAGCGCATGCCATCCCTCGGCGGCATCGAAGCGCACCAGCACCGAGCCGAGCTCGGCGACCGACGCATAGACGAAGCCGGCGGCCACCCAGGCGCGACGTCCCGCAGCGAGCGCAGTGACGGCGACGAGGCCGAGCCCAAGCACGACGACGGCGAAGTCGATCAGGCCATAAGCGCAGCAAAGGCCGGCAACGCCGATGGCCAGTGCGCCGGCCGTGCCGACGCTGGCCGTGCGAACCTCGCCCACCACCATCAGCCATTCGAGATACAGGCCGACCGCGACCACCGTGACCAGTGCGGTCCAGAATACGCCGCCGGCATAGGCGGCGCCGAGCGCCAGCGGCACCAGCACCAGCGCCGCCGCCACCCGCATCACCAGATTGCTGGTTGCAGCCTTTTTCGGCGGCGCGGGATCATTGCGCTGCGCGGCGTTGGCGGCGTCTCTCACGGCTGCGGTATCCGGTTTGGTCACGAGGCGGTTTTCGCCACGAGACCGCCGAAGCGGCGTTCACGCCGGCCGAACTCGGCGATCGCGCCCTCCAGCGCGGCCTTGTCGAAGTCGGGCCAATGGATGGGCACGAACACCAGCTCGCTATAGGCCGCCTGCCACATCAGGAAGTTGGACAGCCGCTGCTCGCCGCTGGTGCGGATGATGAGATCGGGATCGGGAATATCGGGCGCATCGAGATGAGCGCCGATCGCATCGGCATCGATCGAAGCCGGATCGCGCCGGCCCTCGGCGACCTCGCGGGCCAGATGCTGCGCCGCGCGCGCGATCTCCTGGCGCGAGCCGTAGTTGAAGGCGACCACGAGCGTGAGCTTGGTGTTGCCCCGGGTCAGATCCTCGGCCTCGCTGAGAAGCGCGCAGATGTCGGGCTCGAGCCCGTCGCGCTCGCCGATCACCCTGACACGCACGCCGTCGCGATGCAGCGTTGCGAGATCGTTGCGGATGAAGCGGCGGAGCAGCCCAAACAGGTCGCCGATCTCGCTGGCCGGACGCGACCAGTTCTCGGACGAGAACGAGAAGATGGTGAGATAGCGAATGCCGAGCTCATGCGAGGCGCGCACCACGCGGCGCAACGCCTCGACGCCACGGCGATGCCCTTCCGCGCGCGGCAGCCCGCGGGCCGCAGCCCAGCGGCCGTTGCCATCCATGATGATGGCAACATGGGCCGGTCCGTCGGACCGGTCCGGCGCCTCCGTCATCGGGGCCGCGGCATTGGACATCAAGCGCATCCTTCAGACGGTGAGGATTTCCTTTTCCTTCGCCGCCAGCAGCTGGTCGATCTCCGAGATCACGCTGTCGGTCGCCTTCTGCACGTCGGCAGCGAGGCGCTCCTGATCGTCCTCGGACATCTCGTGATTCTTCTCGAGCTTCTTGAGGGTATCGAGACCGTCGCGGCGGACATGGCGGACGGCGACACGGGCAGCTTCCGCATATTTATGCGCGACCTTGACCAGCTCCTTGCGCCGCTCCTGGTTGAGCTCGGGAATGCGCAGCCGGATCACCTGGCCTTCGGTCGCCGGCGACAGGCCGAGGTTGGAATCGACGATCGCCTTCTCGACGGCCTTGACCATGGAGCGGTCCCAGACCTGCACCGAGAGCAGGCGCGGCTCGGGAACGGAAACGGTCGCGAGCTGGTTGAGCGGCATGTGCGAGCCATAGGCTTCGACCTGGACCGGCTCCACCATCGACGCCGAGGCGCGGCCGGTGCGCAGGCCGCCGAGCTCGTGCTTCAGCGCCTGGGTCGCGCCCTGCATGCGGCGCTTCAGTTCGTTGAGGTCGAAATTGCCCGTGCTCATCACGCTTTCCTTTCTGCAATCCGGGGCGTTGCGGCCGGCTCTGCCAGGCCTTGAAATGCCTGCGGCCGGACTCGGGCGACTCCCGGATGAAATCCTGTCTCGCTTACGCTTCTACCGCAGGCTCGGGATCGGTCCAACACCGGCGGCCGACGGTGCCGCGGCTCACCCCGCGACGATGGTGCCGCGCCCTTCGCCCTGCAGCATCGCGCCGATCGAGCCCGGTTCGGCAATGGAGAACACAATGATAGGCAGCGACGTTTCCCGGGCAAGGGCGAATGCGGTCGCGTCCATGACCTTGTAGCCGCCTTCGATGGCCTGCGAATGGGTCAGCCGGTCGAAGCGCTTGGCGGCCGGATCCTTCTTGGGATCGGCGCTATAGACGCCATCGACATTGGTGGCCTTGAGCACGGCCTGGGCACCGATCTCGGCCGCCCGCAAGACCGCTGTGGTATCGGTCGTGAAATAGGGATTGCCGGTGCCGCCCCCGAGCACGACGATGCGTCCTTCGGCCAGCGACTTGTGCGCCGCAGCGCGGGTGAACAGCTCGCACACCTCCGGCATGACGAAAGCGGAGAGCGCCTGCGCCGGGGTGCCCTTGCGCTGGATGGCGGCTTCCAGCGCCAGGCAGTTCATGACGGTGGCGAGCATGCCCATGGTGTCGCCGGTCGGACGCGACACGCCCTGCGACGACACCTCGACGCCGCGCACCATGTTGCCGCCGCCGACCACGACTGCGATCTCGACGCCGAGCTTCTGGGCCGCGATGAGGTCATCGGCGATGCGGTCGACGGTCGGCTGGTCGATGCCGAAGGAATGAGGGCCCGCGAGATATTCGCCGGACAGCTTGACCACGACGCGACGATAGACCGGCTCAGCCATGTGCCAATGCTCTCCTATCCCGCGCGTTGAGATCCGGCGCGAACGCCGCGCCGGATCGTGACTGTGCTCAGTCGTTACTTCTTGCCGCTGGCGGCGGCGACTTCGGCAGCGAAGTCGGTCTCTTCCTTCTCGATACCCTCACCGAGGGCATAGCGGACGAAACCGGCAACCTTGATCGGACCGCCGACCTTGCCTTCGGCTTCCTTCAGCGCCTGCGCGACCGACTTGCCGCTGTCATGGATGAAGGCCTGCTCGAGCAGGGTGACTTCCTTGTAGTAGGTCTTCAGACCGGACTCGACGATCTTCTCGATCACGTTTTCCGGCTTGCCCTGCTGACGATACTTGTCGGCGAGCACGTCCTTCTCGCGCTTGACGAGCTCCGGATCGAGACCCGCCGCATCGATCGCCTGCGGATTGGCCGCGGCGACGTGCATCGCGAGCTGACGGCCGAGCACGGCGAGCTCGTCGGTCTTGCCGGGCGACTCCAGCGCCACGATCACGCCGAGCTTGCCGGCACCCTCGATGACGGCGCCATGGACGTAGCTCGACACGACGCCCTGGCTCACTTCGAGCGAAGCCGCACGCCGCAGCGTCTGGTTCTCACCGATGGTGGCGATCGAATCGGCAATCGCGGCCTCGACCGTGATGCTGCCCACCTTGGCGGCCTTGATCTTCTCCACGTCGGCCCCGACGTCGAGCGCGACCTGGGCAATCATCTTGACCAGACCCTGGAAGTGCTCGTTGCGGGCGACGAAGTCGGTCTCGGAATTGACCTCGACGACCACGCCCTTCTTGCCGGAGGTCAGCGCGCCGATCAGGCCCTCGGCCGCAACGCGACCGGCCTTCTTGGCGGCCTTCGACAGGCCCTTCTTGCGCAGCCAATCCTGCGCGGCCTGCATGTCGCCGCCGTTCTCGGTGAGCGCGGCCTTGCAGTCCATCATGCCCGCGCCGGTCGACTCGCGCAGGTCCTTCACCATCGCTGCGGTGATATTAGCCATCGTTGAACGTCCTTTTGCCTGTCCAAAGCGCGACGCAGCGGATGGCTCGTCGCCGCCCGCTGCCAGGAAAAACCTATCTCAGTCGCGATGGCCGGCGTGAGACGCCGGCCAGAATGGTGTTGTGTCGTCTTACGCGTCGGCGAGCGACTTGGCCTGCGCGACCCAGGCATCGGCCCGGCTCGGGAGACCGACTTCTTCGCCGATCTGGTGCGCGGTGTCGTGGTTGAGCTCGGCGAGCTGCCAGTAGTGGAAGATGCCGAGGTCGTTGAGCTTCTTCTCGATCGCACCGGACACGCCGGTGAGCTTCTTGAGATCATCGGCGGTTCCGCGCGGACCAGGCAGACCCTGGAACGTCGAAGTGGACGCAGCCGGAAGATCTTCCTCGAGCGGAGCCGCCGAGGCGCCGACGTCGATCCCGAGCTCGCCCTGCGCGCGCGAGATGCCGTCGATGGCGGCTCGCGCGATCAGGTCGCAGTACAGCGAAATGGCGCGGCCGGCGTCGTCATTGCCGGGCACGACGTAGGTGATGCCCTTCGGATCGCAATTGGTGTCGACGATCGCGGCCACCGGGATCTTGAGGCGCTGGGCCTCCTGGATCGCGATGTCTTCCTTGTTGGTGTCGATCACGAAGATCATGTCGGGCAGACCGCCCATGTCCTTGATGCCGCCGAGCGAGCGGTCGAGCTTGTCGCGCTCGCGCTGCAGGGTCAGCCGCTCCTTCTTGGTGTAGGAGTTGGCTTCGCCCGAGGACAGCACCTCGTCGAGATGACGCAGGCGCTTGATCGAGGCCGAGATCGTCTTCCAGTTGGTCAGCGTGCCGCCGAGCCAGCGCGAATTGACGAAATACTGCGCGCAGCGCTTGGCTGCATCGGCCACGTTGTCCTGCGCCTGGCGCTTGGTGCCGACGAACAGGATGCGGCCGCCCTTGGCGACGGTGTCGCTGACGGCCTGCAGCGCCGTGTGCAGCAGCGGCACGGTCTGGGCGAGATCGATGATGTGGATGTTGTTGCGGGCTCCGAAAATGAAATCGGCCATTTTCGGATTCCAGCGGTGAGACTGGTGACCAAAGTGCACGCCAGCTTCGAGCAGCTGACGCATCGTGAATTCAGGCAGCGCCATTGGATATTCTCCGGTTGATTCCTCCGGAAACGCGTGAGCAAAAACGGGCCGTCAAGGCCCGGCTTGCCACCGGACGCCCTCTAGGAGAGCCAAGTTTCCGTGTGAGATGGCGCGCTATATAGCCGGATTTTGGCGCAACGCAAGGAAAATGGGCTTATTCGGCCGGCAGAAGCTCAACCATCGCCGTCCGGGCCTGCCCCTCCTGCAGCGGAACGAAGTCGACCGGACCCTTGTTGTCGGCGCCCGACGAGGCCGCGGCCATGACGCCCATGCCGAGCAGGCCGAACGCCATGCCGCCGCCCTGCATAGCCCTGGACCGATCACTGGGCCTGATCGAGAAGAAATAGGTCCGCCCCGGCTCGGTGTTGAAATCGAGCACCGAGTCGCCTGGGAACAGGGTCTGGGTGGCGACGAGGTGGTGCGGACCGGCCGGACGGTCGACGTAGACATAGGTTCCGGGGATCAGGCGGCTCAGCGCGACGCCATCGACCTTGGCGTCGCACGTGGTCCGGTCCAGCCAGGCATCCTTCAAGCTCATGATGATGATGCGGGACTGCCCGGCACGCGGTGCCCCGATCTTCTGTGACACCACAGCGTATTCGGTGCCTTCCTTCCCTGTCAGGCATCCTGATACCAGAAATGCCGCTCCCAATCCCAACAGCGCTCGCCTGTTCATTGCCCCCTCCCCGTAGAAACCCGGGCTTCGAGGCTATGACGGGAACCAGGGAACTTTCAACCTCCGGGAGCAAAGACAGTGGAACTGTGATCAGCGCTCCACACCGGCCGGGGCCAGCGCGGCGCGGTCGGCATCGAGCTTCGCCCTCAGCCGCGCGGCGTCTCCGAAGAAGGTCTGATCGTCCTGCACCGGGACCAGGCGCAGGGACGGCGGCATCAGCACGTGGCTGACGTTGGGACGGCCGGAATTCGCCAACGCCTCCGACCGCTGCACGGTCTGGATCGCGATCGCGACCACCAGCAAAAGGCCGACCACCAGGCTCTTGGCGAGCATATGGGTGCGTCCGACCTCACGCAGATGCAGCAAGCAGGTCGCGGCGAGAACAATCCACGAGACGACGTAGCCGTAGATGAAGACAGCGCTCCAGGTCAGGGCGAACGAGGCAATCTGGGCGAACTCGCTGTAGACCCAGAACGCAATCAGACCGGCCTGCGCGATCAGGAGGTGGCGCAGAAAATGCGAGCGGCCGGAAAACAGCCGCGCCAGCAGCGCCCAGACGCCAACCCATGCGACGACCACCCCGATCATCGTGACGGTCGGCACAAGATAATCGGACAGATGCGCCTCGGAGGTCTGCGCAAACCAGGTCATCACCGCGTTGATCGCGAGCAGGACGACACCGAGGGCGATCGCGGCGATGATCGGCAGCGCGCCGCGTTCGGAGCCCGCGAGGCGCTCCGGCTCGACGGCATGGCCGGCGTCGCGGATCCGAAGCAGCGTCTGGCCGATCCGGATCGGCTTGGCGCCGTCGAGGACGAGCTGCGGCTTCCGGCTCTTGCCGCGATCGAGAAAGAGGCCATTGGCGCTGCCGAGATCCTCGGCGACCAGGCGCCCCTCGCCGTCGCGGAAAATTCGCACATGGCGCGCGGCGACATAGGGATCGTCGAGGATGACGTGATTGTCGTAGCCGCGGCCGATGCTGATCTCGGCGGCATCGACGCGGAAGCGGCCGGCGACGTCGCGATGCTTGGAGAGGATCTCGATCCAGATCATCGTGCGACCTGCAGGCGTTCGAGGAAGCTCTTGCCGAGGCGCAAGGCGTCGTCATAGGCGATCGCCTGCAGGTTCAGCCGCGACACCAGCGCCTCGTCGGCATGGTCCTGCGTCACCGCGACCAGCACGACGTCATAGAGGCCGTCGAACTCGCGATAGCCCTGCGCGCACCACAGCACGCGTAGCGGCGGATGAGCGGCCGCCGGCGTCACGCCGACGAAATCGGCATGGCAATGCTGCGGCGTGTACCATTTGCGGAACGAGCCGCCCTGGGTGAGTCGCGGCTGCGCCAGCTGCGTCAGCACGGTCGCGAACTGGAATTGATTGAGGTCGATCGATTTCGCGTAGGAGTGGCTGACCTCGACCACGCCGGTGTTGAGGTCGGACGCGACATAGACGCTGGCCTCGGCCTTGCAACTGGTCGAATTGATGCTGGCGCGCGGCTTCGGCGACGCGCTGGCATTGGTGCTCGCCCAGCATTCGAACCAGCCCGCGCGCGTCTCCGGCGCCTGATAGGAGCCGAACACCCGATCGCGGAAGCCCTCCTCGCCCAGCGACTTGTAGAGCGCTCCACGCCAGCTCGTAAGCTGCGCGATCACGTCCTTGTGCAGATCGGCCGCCGCCGGCCTGGCATCCTGGCCGCGCGCCAGGAGCGCGGCCGCGAAGCGGGCGGGCACTAGGAAGCTGATGAGCTGGCCGCCGCGGCGCGTGGCGACGTTGATGCCGACCACCTGGCCTTGCGCATTCACCGCGGGCCCGCCGCTCATGCCGGGATTGAGCGCGCCGGTGAAATGGATGTGATCGTTGTAGCTGTGCTCGACGAGACCGTTATACGTTCCCTCGATGATGGTGAAGCCGAGGTCGAGCGGGTTGCCGAGCGAATAGAGCCGCTCGCCTTTCGGCAGGCTGCCGTCGAGCGCGGCCTTGTCGAACGAAAAGAACGGCGCGTTCTGCTTGTCGACGCGAACGAGCGCGAGATCGTTGGGCAGGTCGACAGCGAGCAACGTGACGCCGCCCTGCGTGCCATCGGCTCCCGTATATTCGAGCCGGTATGTCTTCGGCTCGAGTGCTGCATCCGACACAACGTGATAGTTCGTGACCGCGAGCCCGTCGGCGGAGACCAGAAAGCCGGATCCGGTCGAGGTCTGGCGGCCGGCATCGGCCACGAGCGTGCGGATCTGGAGCAGGCGCGGCGGCGCCGAGGCATAGACGGCTTCGGCGCCCGGCAGCGCTTGAGCATCGCTTGGCGATGGCAGGCCGGCGATACCGACGCCGCAAAGCGCGGCCATGATTGAGCTTCGCAAAGACAGCGTGCGCAAGGTCCCGACAAACGCTGATATCACTGATGCCCCCGCAACACGTCGTCGGCCGCCGACGTCCTGCGCCCACGATCGATCAGTCCGGCGGTCCGGCCATATCGAAAACAGGCCGATGTTGCAACCGCGCCGACCTCAGGCCAACGCGCCGCGGCTCAGCAATGCGGGACGTTCGGCGGACATCTCTTGCCCGGCGGCGGGGCCGCCGGACGTGGCGGCGGCGGCGCGGGCCGCGCCATCGGCGGCGGCGCCGGCCGGGCCACGGCGGCCATCGGCGGCGGACTGGGACGCGCCATCTGCGGTGGAGGCGCAGGACGCGCCATCGGTGGCGGAGCGGACGGACGCATGACTTGCGGCGGCGGTGGCGCCGGCCGAGGTGGCGGAGCCGCCCGAACCATCGGTGCAACCGGCGGTCGTGGCGGCGCCGGTGGCGGGCTCAGACGCGCCGTCGCCGGTGGTGGCGGCGGGCGGCGCTGGATCTGCGGTGGCGTCGCCTGCTGAATGCGCGGGCTCACCTCAGGCCCGCGCGGAACGGCTGACGGCATGACCGGACGGGACGGCGTCACCGATGGCCTTGCGGGCTGCGGCACGACTGCGCCCGGCGGCGTGCGGTTCGCGCGCAGATCCTGGCGCGCGGGCGGTGGCAGCGCGGCAGAGGGCGATGCCGGTGCCGGCTGGCGCAGACTAGGAGCCTGAACCGATGGTGGCACCGGCGGACCACCGCGACCGGGCACCGGCAGCGGATTGACATTGGCATGCCCCTGCCCGGGTCCCGTCATGGCCGGCGAGGGTCCGCCCGGCGGAGCGTTGGCCTGAATGGCCGGTGCTGCACCGGGCCGGACCGTGGGATTGGTGAGCGGTCCTCCCGGCGGCGGGACCTTGCCCTGCTGGATCAGCGTGGCGCGCTGCGCGACGGCCGGCGGCAAGGCCGGTGCCACCGCCACGGCCGGCGTCGTCACGGCCGCGGGGCCGGCAGTGATCGGCGCGGCCGGCGGCGCCGGACGATTGATCACGGTGTTGATGACGGTCGGGTTGTGGATGTTCTGGTAGATGATGTTGTTCGGCGGCGGGGCAACGAAAGCCGGCGGCCGGACATAGACCGGGATCGGCACGAACACCGGCCGCGGCAGGATGAACAGGCCGACCGGAGCGAACGGCGGCGGCAGCTCCACGAACTCCGGCAGAGGCGGCGGCAGGATGTAGACCGGCGGCGGGGGCGGCGGCACGAAATCGAATTCGGGATCCGAGAACAGCAGCACCGGACGTTCGACATAGATCACCTCGTCGAGCGGCGGCGGCGGCACGTCATATTCGATCATCGCGAAGGTCGGCGGCGGCGCCGGCTGTGCCGACAACATCGCCAGCCGCCGCCGGGCGTCCTCGGCATGCGCGCCATAGGGATAGCGCTTCAGGTAGGACCAATAGGCCTCCGGGCTGTCGGTGCGAAACGTCCGTCGCCAGGTCAGCGCCTCGCGGCGAGCGGCGACGAGGGCGCGCACGCGCCGCGCCAGCGGGTCGCTCGGATAGGCGGCGATGAAATCCTCATAGCCCTGCAGCGTGTCGCGCTCCAGCGCCGCGGCATAGGCCTCCTGCACCGGCAGCTCGCGGATCGGGCGCGAGCGCAGCGCCGCGGTCTGCTCCGGCGAATCCGGCGTGGCCGGCGCGTCCGGCGCCCGCTCGAAGAAGGTGAAGGCGGCCTGGATCTTCTGCGCATCCCACGGCACCTGCGCGCCCTTGGTCTCCTCGTTGACGCGCAGCCGCAGCCGGTCGAACACCTCCGGCAGCGACAGGCCGCCGGTGCGGATCATCTCCGCGAGCGAGCGCGCGTAGACGCCGTAGGCGCCGGTCTCGTTCGGCGCGATCGTGCCCGGCGCCGCATTGAAGGCGATCAGCATGTTGGCATCGGGCTCGACCAGCGCCAGGCCGCCGGCGATCGCCGGACCGCTGGCGATGAAGGGCTGCTGGCGGGCGGCATCGAGCACCACGACGCTGGCCTTCACCGGCGTCGCCGCAAGCTGGCGGATGTAGTCGCTGAGGCGCAGGCCTTCGGTCGGAATGTCGACGTCGCTGCCGATGTTGGCGTCGACGGGAAGAAAATAGTTCTCGCCGGCGAGCTGCATGCCGTAGCCGGCGAGATAGACCATCGCGACGGTGTTGGTGTCGGCTGACTGGGCCTTGTGAATGAAATCGCGAAAGCTCTTGCGCAGCGTGTCGGCATCGAGATCGCGCGCGCCGACCACATCGAAGCCCGCGGCCTGCAGCGTCTGCGCGATCAGACCGGCGTCGTTGGCCGCCGTCGCCAGCGGGCCCTTGGCATAGGCCCCGTTGCCGATCACCAGAGCGATACGCTTTTCGACGCCGGGCTGCTGCGCTGCGGCAAGCCGCGGCAAGGCCGCCAAGGCGAGCAGGCAGAGCGAGACACTCAGGACGATCTTCGCGGTGATCTTGGTCAAGCGCATGGTTCAAGCCCCTTCGAGGCACCCGCCGCGGATTCAGCGGGAGAATGGCTGAACCGCGGTTGAACGGAGGCATGTCCGTACAGCCCACGCGCAGCTTTTTTGTTCCTCGTCCCCCCGTTCGACCAGCAAGATCGCCGAACGCAGCCGCTTCAGCGGAACGATCGGCTCGATTACAGCTGCTGCACGTCGACCACGCCGGTCACCGCCTTGATGGCACCTGCGATTTGTGGCGAAACCTTGAAGCGCCCCGGCAGTTTCATCTCGACCTCGGTTTCGAGGTCCAGCATCATGACCAGCGACACCTCGCCTTCGCCTGCTGCGGTGCGGGGCGCCAACGGCGGCGCGGCGCTCTTGGCGATCGCCCCGTTGCCATTGACCGCGGCACCTTCCGGCCCCTGCAGGCGCTTGACGATGGAATCGAGCGGCTTGGTGTCGCGCAGGAAGATGCGCAATCCGCGCTGCGTCTTGGCGGCGGCATCATCGAGCGGCTCGGCATGCAGCACCCGCGCGCGGACATCCTCGCCCTGCAGCTCGGCGCCGAGCTGCAGCAGCACCGCCGCGCCCGGCTCGAGCACGTCGCGATATTGTGCGAGGCCCTCGGAGAACAGCACGGCCTCGAAATGGCCGGTCGGATCCGACAGACCCATGATGCCCATCTTGTTGCCGGTCTTGGTGCGCCGCTCCATGCGCGACACCACGGTGGCGGCAACCTTGCCCGCGGTCGCGCCGGTCTTCACCGCACGCGAAAACTCAGCCCAGCTCTGCACGCGCAGGCGCTTCAGCGCCGCCGCGTAGTCGTCGAGCGGATGGCCCGACAGGAAGAAGCCGATCGCATCATATTCGCGCCGCAGACGCTCGGCCGGCAGCCAGTTCTCGATGTTCGGCAGGATGATCGCGGGCGCGTCGGCGGCGTTGCCGAACATGTCGTTCTGGCCGGAGGTGGCGGCCTCGTGCGCGCGCTGGCAGGCGGCGACGATGGCGTCGGCGCCGGCGAACACCCGCGCGCGGTTCTTGTCGAGAACATCGAACGCACCCGCGGCGGCCAGCGTCTCGATGATGCGCTTGTTGATCGCACGCGGATTGACGCGAGAGGCGAAGTCGGCGAGCGAGGTGAACGGGCCGCCCTTGCTGCGGGCCTCGACGATCATCTCGATCGCCTGCGGGCCGACGCCTTTCAACGCCGCGAGCGCGTAGAAGATGGTGTTGCCGCTGACCTCGAAGGTCGGCCCCGAGCGGTTGATCGACGGCGGCTCGACCTTGATGCCGAGGCGCTGCGCCTCGGCACGAAATTCCGAGAGCTTGTCGGTGTTGTTGAGATCGAGCGTCATCGACGCCGCGATGAACTCCACCGGATAATGCGCCTTCATGTAGGCGGTGTGGTAGGACACCAGCGCATAGGCGGCCGCGTGCGACTTGTTGAAGCCGTAGTCGGCGAATTTGGCGAGCAGGTCGAAGATCGTGTCGGCCTGGTCCTTCGGCACGCCGTTCTTGACGGCGCCTTCGACGAAGCGGACGCGCTGCTTGTCCATCTCGGCGCGGATCTTCTTGCCCATGGCGCGCCGCAGGAGATCGGCTTCGCCGAGCGAATAGCCGGACATCTGCTGCGCGACCTGCATCACCTGCTCCTGGTAGATGATGACGCCGAAGGTCTCCTTCAGGATCGGCTCCAGGATCGGGTGCAGATATTCCGGCTCCTCCTCACCGTGCTTGCGGGCGCAGTAGGTCGGAATGTTGGCCATCGGACCGGGACGATACAGCGCCACCAGCGCGATGATGTCCTCGAAGCGGTCCGGGCGCATGTCGATCAGCGCCCGCCGCATGCCCTGGCTTTCAACCTGGAACACGCCGACCACGTCGCCCCGCGCCAGCATCTGATAGCTCGGCGCGTCGTCGATCGGCAGGGTCGCGAGATCGACGTGGACGTCGCGCTGCTTCAGAAGCTTCACGGCGACGTCGAGCACGGTCAGCGTCTTCAGGCCGAGGAAGTCGAACTTGACGAGGCCGGCGGGCTCGACCCACTTCATGTTGAACTGGGTGACCGGCATGTCCGATTTTGGGTCGCGATACATCGGCACCAGCTCGCTCAGCGGCCGGTCGCCGATGACGATGCCGGCGGCGTGGGTCGAGGCATGCCGCGTCAGGCCTTCGAGGCGCATCGCGATGTCGAAGGCGCGCGCCACCACCGGGTCCTCGTCGCGGAAGGCCTGCAGCTTCGGCTCGCCCTCGATCGCGGCGGCGAGCGTCACCGGCGCGGCCGGATTCTGCGGCACCAGCTTGGTGAGCTTGTCGACCTGCCCGTAGGGCATCTGCAGCACGCGGCCGACGTCGCGCAGCACGCCGCGCGCCTGCAGCGTGCCGAAGGTGATGATCTGCGCCACCTGGTCGCGGCCGTAGCGCTGCTGCACGTAGGAGATCACCTCGCCGCGGCGGTCCTGGCAGAAGTCGATGTCGAAGTCCGGCATCGAGACGCGCTCGGGATTGAGGAAGCGCTCGAACAGCAGCGCGAACCGCATCGGGTCGAGGTCGGTGATGGTCAAGACCCAGGCGACCAGCGAGCCTGCACCGGAGCCGCGCCCCGGTCCCACCGGGATGCCGTGCGCCTTGGCCCATTTGATGAAGTCCGACACGATCAGGAAGTAGCCCGCGTACTTCATGCGCATGATGACGTCGAGCTCAAAGGCGAGCCGCTTCTGATAGTCCTCCTCGGTCATGCCCGGCGCCATGCCGTGCACCTTGAGGCGCCGCTCCAGACCCTCCTCCGCCTGTCGCTTCAGCTCGGCGGCCTCGGCGCTGGCGGCGTCCACGGCATCGCTGCCGGTGCCGGCGCCGACCGTGAAGAACGGCAGGATCGGCTTGCGCGTCCGCGGCCGGTACGAACAGCGCTCGGCGATCTCGACCGTCGAGGCCAAGGCCTCCGGAAGGTCGGCGAACAGCACCGCCATCTCGGCACGGGTCTTGAAGCGGTGATCCGGCGTCAGCTGCACGCGCTCGGTGTCGGCGATCAGATGGCCGCCGGCGATGCACAGCAGCGCATCATGCGCCTCGTAGTCGTCGGCGGTCGCGAAATACGGCTCGTTGGTCGCGACCAGCGGCAGGCCCTTGCCATAGGCGATATCGATCAGGCCGCCTTCGACGCGGCGCTCGCGGTCGACGCCGTGGCGCTGCAGCTCGATGTAGAGGCGGTCGCCGAACAGGCTTGCCAGCCGCTCGCAGCGCTGCGTCGCAAGTGCCGCCATGTCGTGCTGGATCGCGAGCGAGATCGGCCCATCGGGCCCGCCCGTGAGCGCGATCAGACCATCGACACCCTCGTTCAGCCACTCGAACTTGATGTGCGGCGCCTGGTGCGTCGGCGTCTCCAGGAAGGCGCGCGAGTTCAGCCGCATCAGGTGGCGGTAGCCCTCCTCGCGTGCGGCGAGCAGGACGATTCGCGAGGGCTGCGCGACCGCGCCGGCATTGCGGGCATTCGGGTCCATGTCGCCGAAATCGATGGCGAGCTCGCAGCCGGCAATCGGCTGGATGCCATAGCTCGCCATCTTGTCGGAGAATTCGAGCGCACCGAACATGTTGTCGGTGTCGGTCAGCGCCAGCGCCGGCTGGCGGTCGGCCTTGGCGAGTTCGCCGAGCTTGCCGATCTTGATCGAGCCCTTCAGCAGCGAATAGGCGGAATGGACGTGGAGATGGACGAATCCGGCGCTGGACATGCTCGCCTTGCAGCTTCCCTGGGGCTTGTTCCGAGATCACGGTGCGGGGCCAAGCCTTGGGCTTGGCTCGAAGTCATGAACCGCCATGCCCCCGACCCCGACCGACTCGCTCCGCATCATATCGGACGACCTCCGGCGAGTCCGGCGCCCTCGCCTGCCTTGTCCCCAGCCGCCGCGCTCGGAAAACTAAAGCTGTGGAATGATTTGCGCCCAGAGCGCGATCATGCCGACGAACAGCGTGATCGACGCCAGCGCGGCGGCTTCTTGAACGAAAACCTTCAGCATCGGGACCTCCCTGAGTCAGAACATATGAAGAACAATGTTCCTTTTCTGTTCTCAGGTCAAGCGCGCTGATCGGCTCATCGCCGCGCCGGCACAGCAAATGGTTAACCCGCCTCCGCAAACAAAAAGCCCCGGCGCGAACGCCGGGGCTTTCCAATCGGCCGATCGAGCGAGGATCGACTCAGTACCGCGTCGCGACCGGGCCGCCGAAGCGGTAGTTCAGGCGGGCGGTGAACAGATCGACGTCCTGCTTGATGCTGTCGGAGCCGAGCGCGCCGAAGCTGACGGTCTGGCGGTCCATGAACAGATGGTCGTACTCGACGCCCAGCGACCAGTTCGGCGCAAAGCCGTATTCGACGCCAGCACCCACCACGCCGCCCCAGCGCGTGTCGTCGTTGGAGGCGAGGAACGCGCCGGTCGCCGCGTTGGTGATCGTGTACTTGTTGCTGGTCACGGCCGCGCCGCCCTTGGCGTAGAGCAGCACGTTGTTGATGGCGTAGCCGACCTGGCCGGTGAACAGGCCGAACGCATCGGTCTTGGTGCGGTTACGCGTTCCGAACAGCGCGCTCTGATTGTCGCCGGTGAGGTCGGCCCAGTTGCCCTGCGCCTCAACGCCGAACACGATCTGGCCCATCTGCCAGCGATAGCCGACCTGGCCACCGACGGTGCCGCCGGATGCATCATGCGAACCCTCGCGGCCGCCGCCGACCAGATCCCAGGTGTTCTCGCTCCAGCCGCCGCCACCGTTCGCGCCGATGTAGAAGCCGCTCCAGTCATAGATCGCAGCCATCACCGGCGGCGGTGCCTTCGTGTAGGGACGCGCAGCGAGATCCGCGGCAAGCGCCGGCGAGGCCAGCACCACGAGCGCCGTCGTCGTCAACAGAAGTTTCTTCATCACAGGTCCAGTCTCGTCTCATTTGGCCCCCAGGCCAGCCGCACCTCTTACCGATCTGCGCCACAATTGCTGTAGCCGCTCAGTCACAGCTCGCTGCTGAAAGGCCACGAGACATGTTAGGAAATTAATCTTTAATCACAGTGTGTTGATGGAACTTTCCAGCTTGCAATCGAGGGCCGACCGACTACACACGCGTGAGGGCCGTCGCGCCGGCGCTTCGCCATGAAGCGCGCGCGTTCTGGTCATCAAGGGATGAAGGGAGATCGTTGATGCGTGAGGTTTTATTTGCGGCCCTGGCTGCAGCCGGCCTCGTGGTCGCAACCCATGCGCCGGCTCACGCCGTCGGTGTCAGGCATGCGTTCTGTCTGCAGGGTGATGAGTTTCCGGGCTTGAGCCACTGCACCTTCGACACTTACGCGCAATGCCAGGCGACGGCGTCGGGACGCCTGCTGAACTGCATCGCGAACCCCTATTTCGCCGGTGTCAGCAATGACCCGCGCGCGACGCCCTATCCGTATCCGCACAGGCAGCGGATCAGGCCGCGTCCGCCGGCGCCGAATCCCTACGCGCCGTTCCCCAACCCATTCGTGTTCGAAGAGGACTGACCCGTCCCCGCCTTCGACGCAGCGAGCCGCCGTCTCAGGCCACACCATCGAAGGTTCGTCGAAGCCGCGGCTTCGACGAACCGGAGCAATCGAGGGTGACGTTGCGTCAGCGCATCATCCCGAAACCCGGACCGAACTTGTAGTTCAGCTTCACGAGCCCGATGTCGACATCCTGCTTGATGCGATGAGTCATCGCGGGCGCGCCGGCCGCGGCGACGAAGTTCAGGTTCTTGTTGCCCAGGAAGATGTGGTCGTACTCGACGCCGACCGACCAGTTCGGCGCAAAGCCATATTCGAGGCCGGCACCGATCGTACCGCCCCAACGCGTCGTGTTGGCGCGATCGAGCATCACGTTGGTGCCCGTGGTGAAGGTGTCGTAGCGATCGCCGACGACCGCGGCACCGCCCTTGATATAGCCGAGAATGTTGTCGAAGGCATAGCCGACCTGGCCGGTGAACAGGCCGAAGCCGTTGGTGCGTGAACGGTCGCTGACATTGGGAAGAATCAGGTTGCGATTCGTGCCCTTGAAATTCGCCCAGTCGCCCTGCGCCTCGACGCCGAACACCCAGTTGGCCATCTGATAGCGGTAGCCAACCTGGCCGCCGACGGCCGCGCCGCCGCCACCGGAGCAGCCTTCGCGGTTGGCTGCCGGGTTCACCGCCACACCGGCGTTCGAAACCAGATTCCAGCAATCCCGGCTGGAACCTCCGCCGGCGTTGAAGCCGACATAGAAGCCGCTCCAGTCATACACCGTCGCCACGACGGCGGGCGGCGCCTTGGTGTACGGCCCCTTCTTCATTGGAAGATCAGCTGCGAATGCAGACGTCGCCGCGGCGATTGCGCCGAGCCCCACCGTTGCGCCGAAAAGCGTCTTCATCATCGAACTCCGTAGCTTCTGTCCCAAAGTCCCCAGGCCCCCTGGTTCCGTGCGAAAAACATGCAGCGCGACGAAGCGACTATGCCACCCGCATTCGCTCCGCCGACATCAACCGATGTGCAGATCAGAACCATTCTTTCCGGCTTTTATGGGATTGGACGCAAATGCCTGTTTTTCAAGGCTTTGCCGGCAACATGAACAAACAACTAATAAGATGTAAGGAGGAGTCGTGGCCGGCGTCCATCCATGGCCACAATGCGAGCGACGGCAAAATCGTGATCGGGAAACTCCCGGTCACGGAACGACCCCTGTCACGTCTCAGTCGTGAATTCTTCAGGGCAGCACGACGAGTCTTGCGAATGCGTAGCATCATCATGCGCAAAGCGGACGAATGTGTGGTGCTTCCCGGCCGACGCGGAATGCACGCTCGTCCGGAGCGGCATCGTCATCACGTGTAGTAGATCGCCAACTTCAGCGCGGGATCGTCGTTGGACTGGAAGGTCGCGTATCGCAGCCTCACGCGGCCCTTCTTCGGATGCTCGAGCAGCTTTTCGCCCGCAGCAAGCGCATTGACGTCGTGCGCCGCCCACAAGCCATCGAACTCGCGGCTGCCACGCCGCAGCCGCGCGATCAGATCGACGAAGGCGGGATCGCCCGCCCACAGATCATAGGTCGCGCGAAACTGCGCGACCATGCGTTGCGCCAGCTCCTTCCATTGCGCGCCGAACAGCCCGCGCACGCCGGGCTTGCACAGCATCAGCACCAACGTGTTGCGCTCATCGTCGGCGAGTTGCGAGAAGCCGAAGATCTCGTCCGCCGCGGCATTCCAGGCCAGCACGTCCCATCGCCGTCCGGAGATGTAGGCCGGCTGGTTCAGACTCTGCACGAGTTCGCGCAGTCGGGGCGGCACCTGCTCGCGCACGAACGGCTTGCGCGCAGGATCGCGCACCAGCGCCTTGAGATGAGCATGCTCGGTTCGGCTCAGGCGCAGGGCGCGCGCCAGCGCATCGATGGTGGATGAGGACGGCTTCACCGCACGGCCCTGCTCGATTCGGATGTACCAGTCGACGCCGATGCCAGCGAGCTCGGCCACTTCCTCCCGCCGCAGCCCTGCGGTGCGTCGCCGCCGCCCGGCCGCGAGCCCGACCGCTTGCGGCGTCAGCTTCTCGCGCCGCGAGCGCAGGAAGTTTCCGAGCTCGGCATGTCTTGGATCACTCATATCCTGGATCACTCATGGTTCGCCCCTTAGGCGGTGCGGCCAGCCTGGGCTTGTCTAATCCTAGGATAATACCAGGCCTTCCTGTGCGCAGCATAGACCGTCAGACTGGACCCTCGCCATCGCGAAAATGGAGAAGGACCATGAAGGCCGCCGTGCTCAAACGATTTGGATCGCCGCTCGAGATCGAGCATGTCGAAGACCCCGTGCTCGGCACCGGCGAGGTCATCGTCGACATCGCCGCGGCCGGCGTGCTGTCCTATGCGAATGAAGTGTTCAGCGGAGAACGCAAATATCTGCTGGAACTGCCGGTCATCCCGGGAACGAGCGGCATCGGCAGGGTCAGCGCGCTCGGCCCCGATGCCACGCATCTTGCGATTGGCGACTGGGTGTTCTGCGATCCGACGGTGCGCTCACGTGACAATGCGCTCGCCCCCGACATAACCCTGCAAGGCCTGAGCGCGCGCGGACCGGGCGGGCTCAAGCTACAACGGCATTTCCGGCACGGCTCGTTCGCCGAGCGCATGCGGCTGCCAACGGAGAACGCCAAGCCGATCGGTGTCATCGATGCCCGCGACGCGGCGCGGTGGTGCGCGCTCGGCACCCTGCTCGTGCCCTATGGCGGCTTTCTTGCCGCCAATCTGCAGGCGGGCGAGACCGTGCTGGTCAGCGGCGCCACCGGCAGGTTCGGCAGCGCCGCAGTCGCGGTGGCGCTCGCCATGGGCGCCGCTGCGGTCGTGGCGCCCGGTCGCAACGAGGCCATGCTGGCCGAGCTCCAGCGCCGGTTCGGCGCACGCATCCATCCAGTCAGGCTGTCGGGCCATGAAAGCGAGGACACCGAGCGCATGAAGCGCGCCGCGCCCGGCCCGATCGACTGCGTGCTCGACATCATGCCGCCCTCGGTCACGACCAAGGTCGTGCGGACCGCCGTGATGACCGTACGTCCCTATGGGCGCGTGGTGTTGATGGGCGGAGTCGGCATGCTCGGCGGCCCCGGGCTCGAGCTGCCCTATCCCTGGATCATGCGCGACTGCATCACCATCCGCGGCGTTTGGATGTGCCCGCCGACAGCGACAGTGAAGATGGTGGGACTGATCAGGGCCGGACTGCTCGACCTCGCGCAGTTCGAGCCGACCTGTTTCGACCTCGACCATGCCAACGACGCGGTCGCCCATGCCGCCGTCCATCGCGAGCCGTTCAAGATGACGGTGATCAGGCCCTGACTGCGGCCGGACTCAGTCGAGCTCGACGACCTTGCCGCCGACGATGGAGACGCGCCGGTCCATGCGGCCGGCCAGCTCCATGTTGTGGGTCGCGATCAGCATCGCGACCCGCGTGGCCTTCACGAGCTGCATCAGCGCGTGAAAGACGTGATCGGCGGTGCCAGGATCGAGATTGCCGGTCGGCTCGTCCGCCAGCAGCGCACGCGGCGCATTGGCGACCGCACGCGCGATCGCGACGCGTTGCTGCTCGCCGCCGGAGAGCTCGGCCGGGCGGTGCTTGATGCGCTCGCCGAGCCCGAGATAAGCCAGGATCTCGGTCGCCCGCTTCACCGTCTCGGACCGTTTCAAGCCGCGGATCATTTGCGGCAGCATCACGTTCTCCAGCGCCGTGAACTCCGGCAGCAGCCGGTGCGACTGGTAGACGAAACCGATGTCGGTCCTGCGCATCTGGGTGCGCTCGATGTCGGTCAACTGCGACGTCGGCACGCCCCCGACATAGACCTCGCCCTCGTCGGGACTCTCCAGGAGACCCGCGATGTGCAGCAATGTCGACTTGCCCGAGCCCGACGGCGCCACCAACGCCACCGACTGACCGGCCCACAGCGCCAGCTTGGCGCCATCCAGAATGGTCAGCTGCTGCTCACCCTGCATGTACCGCCGCTTGATCTCGTGGAGATAAACGACCGGCACATCCTCGGCCCCCTGCTCGTCCATCAGCGCCTCACTCGTAGCGAAGCGCTTCGACCGGGTCTAATCGGGCCGCGCGCCAGGATGGATACAGCGTAGCCAGGAAAGACAGGGTCAAGGCCATGATCAGAACGGCCGCAGTCTCGCCGGCATCGATCTCAGCCGGCAGCTTCGACAGGAAATAGAGTTCATTGGGAAACAGATCGGTGCTCGTCAGCCAGGACAAAAACTTCCTGATCGAATCGATGTTCATCGAGATCAGGAGGCCGACGACGAATCCGGTGAGCGTGCCGACCACCCCGATCGAGGCGCCGGTGATCAGGAATATCCGCATGATCGCCCCCTGCGAAGCCCCCATGGTCCGCAGCACGGCGATGTCCTGGCCCTTGTCCTTGACCAGCATGATCAGTCCCGAAACGATGTTGAGCGCGGCGACCAGCACGATCAAGGTCAGGATCAGGAACATCACGTTACGCTCGACCTGCAGCGCATTGAAGAAGGTCGAGTTACGCTGGCGCCAGTCGACGAGAAAGATCGGGCGGCCGGCCGCCTCGGTGACCGTCTTGCGAAACTCCTC
The DNA here is from genome assembly GCF_032485115.1 of Bradyrhizobium sp. SZCCHNRI2009. Lineage (NCBI taxonomy): Bacteria > Pseudomonadati > Pseudomonadota > Alphaproteobacteria > Hyphomicrobiales > Nitrobacteraceae > Bradyrhizobium > Bradyrhizobium sp. SZCCHNRI2009. The sequence continues at coordinate 662,678 of NZ_JAUEUH010000002.1, read as the reverse complement.
CACCTTGTCGGGATTGCTGGTGAAGATCTCGATCGCGGTGACGTCGTTGTTGCGGTTGAAATAGGCCTGCGCCTCGGCCAGCGGCATGAAGACGAAGCTGGCGTCGTATTCCGACATGCCGATCTCGAACACCGCCGCGATCTTGTAGGGCTTGATGCGCGGCGTGGTGCCCATCGGCGTCACGGCGCCCTTCGGGGCGACCAGGGTGATGCTGTCACCGGCATGCAGCGACAATTGGTCCGCGAGCCGGCGGCCGATCGCGACGCCCTGGCCTTCGTCGAAACCTTCCAGCGAACCCTGCTTGATGTTCTTGGCGATCGACGTCAGGTTCGTGAGGTCCTGCGCGCGAATGCCGCGGATGAACACGCCTGACGCATTGAATGGCGACGAGCCCAGACCCTGTCCGTCAACCACCGGCGCGGCAAGTCGGATGCCCTGCACCTGCGCGATCCGCTCGGAGACGTCCTTCCAGTCGGTGAGCGGCGACTCCAGCGGCTGCACCAGCAGATGCCCGTTCAGACCGAGGATCTTGTCGAGCAGCTCCTTGCGGAAGCCGTTCATCACCGCCATCACGATGATCAGGGTGGCGACGCCCAGCATGATGCCGAGGAAGGAGAACCCCGCGATGACGGAGATGAACCCTTCCCTGCGGCGCGCGCGCAGATAGCGCCCCGACAGCATCCACTCGAAGGGAGCGAAGGGGGTGGTGGTCTGCACCGGTTCGGTCATGGCGTCATCCATTGTGCGATCATCCCATGATTCGGGCCGAATGTGGCCGGATTGGCCTGAAGGGGACGGGCAGCCCCGGTGGATAATCCGATGATCGAACGCGCGTCTCAGCCAGCCAATGTCCCGCCGCCGAGCCGTGCCACGACGTCCGCGGGGGACATCATCTGGCGGGCGCCGTCGCTGCGGGTCTTCACCTCGACCTTGCCCTCGGCGAGGCTCTTGGGGCCAACCATGATCTGCCAGGGGATGCCGATGAGGTCCGCCGTGGCGAACTTGCCGCCGGCACGCTGCTCGGTGTCGTCGTAGAGCACGTCGACCCCCTTGGCCAGGAGATCGCGATAGAGCTGCTCGCAGGCAGCATCGGTGTCGGAGCCGCCCTGCTTCAGGTTGAGGATCACGGCGCGGAACGGAGCGACCTCCTCCGGCCATCTGATGCCGGCGTCGTCGTGACAGGCCTCGATGATCGCACCAGCCAGCCGTGACACGCCGACGCCATAGGAGCCGCCGTGGATGGCCACCTCCGCCCCATCGGGGCCCGCGACCAGCGCCTTCATCGGCTCGGAATATTTGGTGCCGAAATAGAAGATCTGGCCGACCTCGATGCCGCGGGTATGGACCCGCCGCTCAGCCGGCACCTCGGCTTCGAAGCGGGCGGCGTCATGGACGTCCTCGGTCGCCGCATAGAGCGACGTCCATTGCTTGATGATCGGCGTCAGGTCGCCGTCATAATCGACGGACGCCGGCGGGATCGGCAGGTCGAGCACGTCGCGGTCGCAGTAGACGCCGGATTCACCGGTCTCCGCGAGCACGATGAATTCGTGGCTGAGATCGCCGCCGATCGGACCGGTCTCGGCGCGCATCGGGATGCCCTTCAGGCCCATCCGCGCGAAGGTGCGCAAGTACGCGACGAACATCTTGTTGTAGGCGCGCCGCGCGCCGGCTTCGTCGAGGTCGAACGAATAGGCGTCCTTCATCAGGAATTCGCGGCCGCGCATCACGCCGAAGCGGGGACGCTGCTCGTCGCGGAATTTCCATTGGATATGATAGAGATTGAGCGGCAGGTTGCGGTAGGACTTCACATAGGCACGGAAGATCTCCGTGATCATTTCCTCGTTGGTCGGCCCGTACAGCAACTCACGCTTGTGGCGGTCGCTGATACGCAGCATCTCCGGGCCATAGGCATCGTAGCGGCCGCTCTCGCGCCAGAGGTCGGCGAGCTGCAATGTCGGCATCAGCAGTTCCAGCGCTCCGGCGCGGTTCTGCTCCTCGCGCACGATCTGCTCGATCTTCTTCAGCACCTTGAAGCCCAGCGGCAGCCAGGCATAGATGCCGGCCGCCTCCTGCCGCAGCATGCCGGCGCGCAGCATCAAGCGATGCGAGACGATCTCGGCTTCCTTCGGATTTTCTTTCAGAATGGGCAGGAAAAACCGCGACAGACGCATGGGCGAGGCCTTCGAGATTCGGTTCGATCTGGCGCAGTCAAACCGGATCAGGCGGCAAAACACAAGGCTGGGTTTGAAAAAAGGCGGCTAAGCCGCCGGATTCCCAATCAATTTACCGGTTCCGCTGAAGTGGAGGATGAACGGCGCACGTCGCCGTGATGAGGCTCGCGCAGGGCGACCGGGCAAGATCCCCGCGCCCCGGCCGTCTTAGTGCCCCCGCCCCTGCTCCGAGGACCATTTGTCGAGATCGCCGATCTCGGCGCTGCCTTCGATGGTCGAGACCGCGCCCTCGCGGGTCACGAGTATCGTGCGCGGGATATCACCCTGCCAGGACGGATCGATCTCGAACCGGAGACGCTCGACATATCCGTCGTTGAAGATGAAGTTCTCCGCCGTGGTGAGTCCGGCCTTGTCCAGCATGGTCTGGGTCGCAGCGTTCAGGTTCGGCACCAAATCGGCGCTGACGGTGACCACGTCGATCTCGGGATGATCGGACATGAACTTGCCGAGCTGCGGCAGCTCGATCTTGCAGGGGCCGCAGGTGACGCCCCAGAAATGGATCAGCGTCGGACGACCCGCATGGGCCCGCAGCACCTCGCGCCAGGTGCCGCGCTCGAACGGCTTGAGCGATGGCGGTGCTGCGGTGCTCGACGCCGTCAAGGCGACGAAGCCAAAGATCGCAAGGGCGGCGAATGGGCGTTTCATGACTCATCTCCGATCGGCTGCAACCGATAGCCATCCGACTTGGTCATCCAGGACAGGAAGATCTGCCTGCCATGGGCGACCAGCAGCGGGTGATCCGACGCATTGTCCGTGCTGGCAAGGGCGCGCGGCTTCGACCACGTCTCGCCATCGTCCCGCGATTGCATTCCCATCACCGTGGTGCGCTCGCCGTCGAACTCCTTCCACACCAGCGTCGTGCTGTCCTGGGTCGCGAGCACATAGGGCCGCGTCGGATTGCGGTCGGCTTGGCCGATCGCCATGGGTTCCGAGAACGTCCGGCCACCGTCGCGCGAATGCGCGTAGAACAGCCCCTTGCGAACCTTGCCGCTTGTGAACCAGGCGACATGATACGTGCCCGCCGGCGACACGGTCAGGCTCGGCCCCTGATGCGGGCAGGCCTTGATCTGCCAATCATCGGTGCTGACCCGGTAGACCTCGCCCGGTTTGGCGAGGTCGCTGAAGGTGATCACGGCGTGGTCGCGCACGCTGCCTTCGAAGATGTTGCGGAACATCACCACCGGACGTCCCGGCCCCGCGAAGGCAACGCCGAGCCGGCAACATTCGCAGGTGTTGTCCTGGGCCAGCGTCGCTTCGGCATAGGTGGCGCCGCCATCGCGCGATGATGAGAAGAACAATCCCGCGCCCTCGTAGGCGCGCCCGGCGGCCTTCGCCGGCACCCGATTGCGCTTGTCGAGCCACGCCACGAAGACGGTGCCGTCCTGGTCCAGCGCCAGCGCCTCGAAGCGCTGGCTTTCGTTGTTCGACGTGATGGGACGAGGCGCCGCGAAGCTTTTGCCGCCATCCTCCGACCGGGAGTACAGCACCTGCCCGTTGAACGCCTGGTCGCGGAAGATCGAGAACGCCACCGCTATGACGCCTTTGCTATCGACCACCAGCTTCGGCCGGGCATCGGGCCCCCAGTCGAGATTGAGCTGCTGCTCGGTGACCGGTACGGCGGCGGAATACGTTTTCCCGCCGTCGGTCGAGCCCGCCACCGACACCCGTCCTCCGGCCATCCAGACGAGCCAGAGCTTGCCGTCTTCAGCGAAGAACGGCGTCACCTTGGTGGCGCATCGGAGCTCGGTGCCCTCGCATGCTGCCTCCGATCCGTGCTGGTGCGCCATCTGGGCCTGTACGGACAGCGGCCACATCAGGGCCATGGCGAGTCCGACGACGCAGCCTCGAAGCAATGGCGTCCTTGTCATGTTGTGCCTCATCGGAATGCCACCTTCATGCCAGCGACGAAGGCGCGCGGTGAGCCGGCATAGATCGAGCCAGTGGTATTGGCCAGAACGCTGGCGGGATTTTGAACGCCTGCAGACGTGACCGAGTTCGCGATGTTGTTGGCCGACGCAATATAGGTGCGGTCGAACACGTTCCTGACCTCGAAGAAGACGTTGAGCGACTTGAAGGCTTCGGACGCAAGCTCGGTCCTGTAGTGGACGTTCAGGTTGACCAGCTCGTAGCCGGACGCCCTGAGCAGGTTCGCGTTGTCCATATAGAAGGAATCCTTCCATTGGACCTCGACGAAGGCACCCAGCCCTGCAAGCCTTCCGCTGGCGTGATCATACCCCAGTCGGGCCGTCAGCTCGTTCGGGGAAATCCCTGGAATCTTGTTGCCGGCGCGGTTGAAGCGGAAGACCGTGCCGCTTGTCGGCGCCGTCGTGGAGGTCAGGTTCTCCGTATAGTCGGTATAAATCTCGTCGAGATAGGTGTAGGCGGCCGTGAAGCGCCAGCCGGGCAGGAATCTCCAGTCGGCGGCCAGCTCGACGCCGCGATGCTCCGAGCGCGGGGCGTTGAACGCATAGGTCACGCCGACAACCGGCGTTGCCTGGTTGACGATCTCGTTGCGGAAGAATTCGTAGAAGCCGGTTGCGCTCAGGGTGACCGACTTGTTGGGAGTCCAGTCAAAGCCCAAATCGTAGCCGAGATTGCTTTGCGAGGCGAGATTGGTGTTGTTTCCGGCTGTGCCGCTCGGGAGCACAAACAGGTTCGAGACCTGCGGCGTGCCATATCCCGATGCGACGCGCGCCCGCACCAGCCAGTCGCTGTTCACCTTGTAGAGCAGCGCAAACTCGGGCGCGAGATTGTCGAACTGCCGGTCCGCGGTCGTGAGCGTCGTCCCGGTCCCCCCTGCCGTGTTCACGCCGCGAAGGTGGGTGCGCTCCCAGCCGAGACCGGCCACCGCGGTCAAGGCCGACGTCAGCTTGAGCTCCTCGCGCGCCCGCACGCCGAAATTCGTCGTCTCGCTCAGAAGGTTGGTCGACAAGCGGCCGAGCGTGCCGTTGCCGCCCGGCATGACGTTGAACGTGTCTCCGGACGCGGTGAGCGTATTGTAGAAGGCGCCGAAGAAGCTGGTCGATTCCAGGCCGAAGATCTCGCCCCGCCGGGTGATGTCGCTCATGTAGTTGTAGGACGGATAGTCGCCGACCGCGCTGGTCGACCCGGTCGGCTGGCTGATGTTGCGGTCATCGAACACGAACTGATTGCGCCAGGTCGTGTTGTTGTCGAAATCGTGCTCCCAGCGCCCGCCGACGATGGTGCGGCGGTCGTTGCGGCCGAGCCCGGCCTGCAGCGCCGTCTCTTTGTCAGTTCCAGCCGAGTTGTTGAACCCGTTGTTGAACAACGTGACGCTGCCGCAGCCCGCGGCTGCTGTCGTCCACGTCGCGCAGCCCTGCTGATAAGGGTTCTGATAGTACTGATTCAGCGACGACCGGATTGGCAGCCGCGTGAACAGGTCGTTGTTGATGATCTTGACCGTAAAGCGGTCATCCGGCGTCGCCTTGTAGGTGCCGAGGAAGTTGACGGTCTGGGTGTTGAACCAGCTGTTGCCGAGATAGCCATCGCCGCGGACGTCGCTGGTGAACAACGAGCCCTCGAAATTGCCGACCTTCTTGCCGAACGTCATGTAGTTGCTGAGATAGCCGAAGCTGCCGCCTTCGCTGCCTATCTCCGCACCGTCGATGCTGCTGCCCGGGCGGGTGCGGAAATTGATCGCGCCTCCGGTCGCATAGTTGCCGTAGAGCGCCGAGGATGGCCCGCGGATCACGTCGACCGCACCATAGGCGTGGGGATCGATCAGGTCGCTGCGCGACAGCCCGTCCGGCTGGGTGACTGGAAATCCGTCCTCGAACAGCACGATGTTGCGGATGCCGAACCCGTTGCGGGCATTGGAGCCGCGGATCGAGATGCCAAGGTCGCGCGGTCCGTTGCCCTGCTTGAGCGAGACGCCGGGGCTTTCGCGCAGGATGTCGCCGACGGAAAACGCAGGCCGGTCATCGTAGCGGCTGCGGTCGATCGTGGTCGCGGTCTGGCCGGTCGGCGACTGGCTGAGCTGGTTGCGGGCGGCGCCGGCACCCGAGGCCGGATCGGACACCGCTCCTCCCTGTCCGGAGCTGCTGGCCACGGATGCGGCAGCCGGCTTTGGCGCGCGCGCGCGGACGGACGTTGCCTGCGTGACCGGCTTGCGCACGGCCCGTTGTGGTGCGGCACGCGGCGCGTCGACGGTGACGGACGGCAATTCCTTCTCGGTCTCGGCGCGCGCGATCGTGGACGATTGCAGCAGCAAGAGCTGCAGTGCGAGCACGCTCACACCACCCAGGGCATGACGACGGAACATGTTTGACTTCCCCGATGCCGGCTCTGCACGGCCGGTCTTCCTGATTCAAAACGGATCGGCGCGCGGCTGCGGCCGATGACGATTTCTGTCCTCAGGAGAGGAAGGGAGGTCCTCTTGGTTGCGCCTGTGCCCGGGCGAGCAGATGAACGAGGCGGAGCTCGCGCGCCGTCCAGACGATGGACGCCGTCAGACGCAGCGGAGCCGCATCGAACGGCGCGGGCGGCGCATCGAGCGCCGCGGCGGCGTGCAGCACGCAGCACATGACGCAGTCAAGGCCGCAGGCGGTGCGGTCGGTATCGCCACCAAGGGGCGCCGCATCCGTCTCGGCATGACAGATCGCCATCCCGCCGAACGGATCGGCCGTCGCGATCGTCGCGGCGCTCAGGGCGGACGCCGCCACTGGCGCCAGCACCTGCAACAGCATTGCTAGCAGCGCGACCGGCAGATATCGGCCGAGCTTCTGACGGACATTGGCAGGACGTCGGGCGCGGTCAGCCGCCACCAGCCGGCTCGCGCGCGAACCGGCTGTCATGGCGGCGTTCAACACCCGTTGGTTCATCGAGGCCGGCCCTCCGTCGGAGTCGCGAGGCGCCCGGCCTACATCTTCATGCCGGAATGATCGTGCTGCTTCATCATGCTGCCGCCCTCGCCCCCCGGCCCCTTGGCGCCGACCGCCTGCACCTCGAGCGTCACGGACACCTTGCCGGCCTTCTCGAACTCCAGCGTGACCGGCAGCTTGTCGCCCTGCTTCAGCGGGCTCTTCAGATCCATCAGCATCAGGTGATAGCCGCCCGGCGCCAGCGCGACGGTCTTGCCCGGCTCAATCGTGACTCCCTTGTCGAGCGGACGCATGGTCATCACGCCGTTGGTGACGGCCATCTCGTGAATCTCGACCCGCCCGGCGACAGCGCCGGTCACCGCGACGAGGCGGTCCGGCGCGCTGCCCTTGTTCTCGATGGTCAGATAGCCGGCGCCCGTCTTGGCGCCACCCGGCGTGGCGCGGCTCCATGGCTGGGTGATGACGAGGTCACCGGCCTTCACGTCCGCGGCGAAGGCGGCAGAAGATCCTCCCAACAGGAGAGCGAATGCAAGCAGAGAGCGTCCGAGGAAGGTCATGTCGTCATCCTTTTCTTGGCGGCGATGCGCCAGCTTGATCGATTTGCGCGTATCCGCACGGCTAGGGCCGAGCAGACAACGCAGGTCGTAATCTTGCGATTTGGAGATGAGGGCCGCACAGCGGCCAGCGCGGCGTCACGCTGCGGGCGGAGCCCTTGCCTGCGCGTCTGAGAAGGCCTTGGTCATCCGGCCGGCCGGATCACCGGCCCGCCACACGACCTCGCCCGAATCCCGTTGCGGCGTGGCGATGACGGACAGCTCCGGCCCATCCAGGGTGACCGGCTGCGCCAGGCAGCACAGCGAACAGCCGTGGAGCGCGGGCTTGGCCGGCGACTCGTCGTCCACCGACTGGGAACCGGGCTGGCTGTGGCAGATTTCGAGGCCGTGCAAGGGATCAGCCACGGCTGACGCGGCCGCCCAGGCAACGCCGATCGGCGCCAGGATCTGCACCATCAGTGCGATCAGCATGATCGGGAGAAACGCCTGCAGCCGCTGCCGCATGAAAGCCTGCCAAATGAACTGAATTGTTGTGCCCGAGCGAACGCCCGGAGTCGAGGTCGCCCAGGGCACAGTCAGCACATTTCGCCAGCGGTCGTTGATTAAGAACAATCCGCTACGCCCGGATGGGCCTTCGCGGGACGCCAGCCTCCAAGGTAATTCAGCACCTACCGCGAGAAGACTCGAAAATAAAGCTCGTCAATTGCAAGCACTTACCGATCATTTCAGGAAGTGCGCGAAATTTGAACAATCGTTGCCGAAAAGGATGACAAACGCCAGAAGATCGTCTACGAATTCGGGCCTCAGGCTATCGCTTGCGGAAGTCTGGTGGTCCAAGTCTCGGGAGGAGCCCTGGCGCGCAACAAGCAGCGTCACCCCGCTTAACAAGATCAAATCTGAACTTGCGGGATATCTAAAGGGTCGACACAATTTCCGAGCAGGGCCCGCTGCCCTGCTCTATTTTTTTGGCAGTCATCGCAGCGCGCCACGATATTCTCCGTTGACGGTATCGCGGGCCGCATGAACGCTGTCTGAACACGCAATCACCTCAGGCCATCGCAGCAGTCGCAAAGCACGACAACGGAGCGCACCACCGCGCCTTGGTCCTCGGCCATGGCAGTGTCACCGACAGCGGTTCGCGGCCAGTCACGGTCCAGCGCAACGAACCATCGCCGATCGTGAGGATGCCCGCCGCTTCGGCTGGATCGCCCGAGATGAACGTCTCTGTCAGCGACTGCAAGGTCAGATGCGGTGTGCCATCGACCGTTGTCAGCGTATTCCAATGAACATGGCCGGCGAGCCCGACGATCGGGCACGGCGCATCCGCGATCGCCGCGCGGATCGCGTCGGTCTCGGCATAGGCCGCGTGTCCCGGATTGGCTTCGAAGTGGTAGTTGCCGGTCTGAGCATGTCCTGACAACGGCACGTGGCTGACGAGCAAGGTCGGCCGGTCATCCTGGGCGAGCAGCTGGACCAGCGCGTCGAGATCGCTCGCGGACAGGCGAAAGCCGCGCGTCGGAGTCAGACTCACGTCGGGCTGCCAGAACACACATCTGACATCGCCGACGATCACCGCGCGCGACCCGCTCGGACGATCGAGGATCGCTTCATTGTCGGCGAGGCTGAGCAATGCGACATCATGATTGCCACTGACGTGATGATGCGTCGATGCCAACTTCGCAAAGCACATCGCGACATCGCTTTGCAGCAGCCGATCGCGCTCGGGATCTTCGTCAGAAATCCTGTCGCCAAGATCGATGACCGCATCGATGTCTTCGGCGTTCACTTCCGTGACGAAGCGCTCCAGCAATTGCAGCGCCACCGATCCCCGCTTCGTGGGCGTATCCCGGCCGTGATGGATGTCGGCGATCACGGCGATGCGCGTCGTTGTTGCCAAAGGCTCTCTCCCAAAGCTGCGCTGCCGCGTACCACGGGCGCATCACGGTTTTCTGACATCGCGCGTGCAGCGCGAAGGTCGCTCGGTGCAACGCACAACATCCGGCTGTGGCGTGATCAATGGGGTTGTGAAACACTGCTGCTCTCGGCGGCGCGATCAATGACGCCGCCGGACAACGATGGGACAGGGAGCACGGGATGTCCGGCACTAAGAAAACGTCCACGACGAGGCGCGATCTTCTCCAGGCGGCGACTGCCGCGGGCTCTGCGGCGGCCCTTCTCGCCGGCTTTGGCATCACTCCGGCGATGGCCGCCGAGATGGGCCGCTCCGAAAAGCCGCTCAAGGCAGCCTTCTCCAATGCCGGCTTGCAGGCGACCTGGTGCGCCCAGGGCAAGCAGGCCGCGGAATGGTGGGGCAAGCTGCTCAATGTCGAGGTGACCTGGTTCGACGGCCAGCTCGATGCGGTGAAGCAGCGCGCCGCGATCGACAACATGGCGTCCCAGAAGTGGGACTTCGTCGCGATCCAGGCGTTCGGCATCGGAACCCTGACTCAGCCGGTGCAGAAGATGATCGATGCCGGCATTCCCGTGATCGACATGGACACGCTGATCGCGCCGCTCGATCAGATCAACGTCCACTCCTTCCTCGCACCCGACAACGAGTTCATGGGCGCATCGGTCACGCAGGCTCTGGCGACTGCGATGGGCGGCAAGGGCAAGATCATCATGACGCAGGGCGCGCTCGGCCACACCGGCGCGCAGGGCCGCGCCAAGGGCTTCAACTCGGTGATCAAGCAGTTCCCGAACATCGAGGTGCTGGACACGCAGCCGGCCGACTGGGACGTGTCGAAGGCGGCACGGCTGTGGGAGACCTATCTCACGAAATATCCGCAGATCGACGCGGCGTTCTTCCACAATGACGACATGGCCCTCGCCGCCTACAACATCATGAAGGCGCGCAACCGCACCAACATCCTGATCGGCGGCGTCGACGCCATGCCGCCGGCGATCCAGGCGGTCAGCGAGGGCCGCATGTTCGCGACCGTCCGCAATCCGTCCTGCCGCATTCATGGCGGCGCGATCGTCGCGGGCGTCGCCGCGGTCACCGCCGGCGAAAAGAGCGGCCAGGGCATTCCGAAGCACGTCATCACCGACGGACCCGTCGTGACCAAGGCCAATGCCGCCGGCATGCAATGGATGGAGGATCACTTCCTGATCTGAAGTCCCTCCCCATGTCGAACAGCCGCCCGCCTCTTCTGGAATTGCAGGACATCACCAAGTCGTTCGGCGGCGTCACCGCGTTGCGCGGCGTCGACTTCACTCTTCGCCCCGGCGAGATCCATGGTCTCGTCGGGGAGAACGGCGCCGGCAAGAGCACGCTGATGAAGATCATCGCCGGCGTGCACACCGGTTTCTCCGGCCGTTTCCTGCTCGACGGCCGCGAGGTTCATTTCAACTCCGTGCGCGACGCCCGCGCGGCCGGCATCGCGATGGTGCACCAGGAACTCAGCGTCGCGCCGGACCTCACCGTGGCCGAGAACGTGTTTCTCGGCAACCAGCCGACCAATGCGCTGGGCATCGTGCAGTGGCGTCGCATGGCACGCGAGGCCGCCGAGCAGCTCAAGCGGCTCGGCATCGACGCCGATCCGATGAGCCGGCTCGGCGATCTTCCGATCGGCGTTCAGCAGCTGATCGAGATCGCGCGGGTGCTGTTCTCCGGCGCGCGCATCATCATCCTGGACGAGCCGACCTCGGCGCTGTCGCCGCCCGAGGTCGAGCGGCTGTTCGCGGCGTTGCGCAAGCTGCGCGAGCAGGGCACGGGGATCGTCTTCATCTCACACTTCATCGAGGACATCCTGCTGATCTCCGACGAGGTCACGGTGTTCCGCAACGGCCGCAAGATCATGGAAACGCGTGCCGCCGACACCAGCAAGGCCGCGCTGATCGAGGCCATGATCGGCAAGGGACGCGATGCGCTGGAGGACAGCTACACCCACGACATCACCCTGCCCGCGCCGACGGCCGACAAGCCCGTGGTCGTCGAAGCCGACGGCCTGTCGCTGGCGCGCAATCTGAAGCGCGTCTCGTTCGCCGTGCGCGCCGGCGAGGTGCTCGGCATCTACGGCTTCATGGGCTGCGGCCAGCTCGAGCTGGCGCGCATCCTGTTCGGCAAGCTTGCGCCCGACGCCGGCGAGCTGCGCGTATCAGGCCAGCGCAACCGCTTCAAGAGCACGGCGGACGCGCGCCGCGCCGGCATCGCCTTCGTGCCGGAGAGCCGGCGCGACATGCTGTTCCTGCAGGAGCCCGTCTACAAGAACATCTCGATCAGCATCCTCGACCGCATCAACGCCGTGCTGCTGAAGCCGGCACACGAGCGCGCGCTCGCGAAGCGCCAGGTCGAGCAGTTGCAGATCAGGCCCGCGGATGTCGAGATCGACCTCGGCCTGCTCTCCGGCGGCAACCAGCAGAAGGTCGCGCTCGCCAAATGGCTGAGCCATCCGCCGCGGCTGCTCGTGCTGTGCGAGCCGACCCGCGGCATGGATGTCGGCGCCAAGAGCGACGTGATTGGAATCGTGCGGCAGCTGCGCGACCAGGGCATCGCCGTGATCGTGCTCTCGACCGAGCCCGAGACGGTGCTGTCGATGGCCGACCGTGTCATCGTGCTCAAGCGCGGCGAGGTCGTGCGCGAATTTGCCGGCGAAACCATCAGCAAAGACCGTCTGCTCGAGGCGGCGTAGGGAGATTGTCATGGCGCATGGCGAGACCGTTCCGATGCCGGAGGCGCCGTCGCGGCGCGCAGGCGGGGTCGCATCGCTGCTGCGCTCGCAGATGCGCAACATCGCGCCGTTCCTGACCTTGATCTTCCTCACGGCGTTCTTCGCGATCGCGAGTCCGTCCTTCGCCACGCTCGACAACGTCGGCAACATCCTGACCCAGGTGTCGGTCACCGGCATCATCGCGGTCGGCCTCACCTTCGTGATCCTGTGCGCCGAGATCGACCTGTCGATCGCCGCCATCGCCAACGTGACCGGCATCGCTGTTGCCTACTTCACGATGCAGGAGTCCTACGTCAACATCGCCAACGTGCCGATGCCCGGTTTTGTCGCCATCCTGCTCGCGCTGGCGCTGTGCGCATTGCTCGGCCTGGTCAACGCCTTCGGCCTGACCGTGATCGGCATTCCCTCCTTCATCATGACGCTCGCGATGATGCAGATCGCCGCCGGCATCTCGGCGATGCTGGTGCGCGGCCAGATCGCCTACAAGGTTCCCCCCATCATCACGACGCTCGGCTCCAGTTCCGTGGCGGGGGTGCCCTGGATCGTGATCGTGGCCGCCCTGATGCTGTTGCTCGGTCACCTCGTGCTGACCTACACGCGGTTCGGCCGCTACGTCTACATGGTCGGCGGCAACCGCGAGGCGGCGGAGTATTCGGGGCTGAACGTCAAGCTGATCCTCGGCAGCGTGATGGTGATCTCAGCCGTCTGCTCGGGGATCGGCGGCATGCTCGGCGTAGCGCATTTCGGCAGCGCGCAGCAGAACGAGTTCGACACCTACCTGCTGGATTCGATCGCCGCCGTCGTGGTCGGCGGCACCAGCCTGTTCGGCGGCCGCGGGGGCATCGGCAACACCATCGTCGGCCTGTTCGTGCTCGGCGTGCTCAACAACGGCCTCGACCACGTCAACATCGACAGTTTCCTGAAGATCCTGATCCGCGGCCTGATCCTACTCGCCGCCCTGGTGATCAACGTCTATGCCCAGCGGCTGCGGGCGAAGGCGGCGGATTGAGCGTGCTGCGACGCGCGCTGCCGTAGCCCGGAAGCGACATCCGGGATCACACGAGCCGTATCGGAAAACCCGGATGTCGCTTCGCTCATCCGGGCTACGAGCTCTTCCGCAACGTTGCGAGCGCAGCTCGCCCCTCATAACGACGTAGAAGGCCGAGGCGACGGAATTAAAGCCCCGGCTGCCAGTGGCGCAACTCGCGGGCAGCCCGCGTCACCGCCCCGATCGTCGTGAACGTCGTCGTCTCCACCATCAGCGTCCGTGCCAACCGCAGTGCCCGCACCTCGCAGGTCGCGCGCCGCTTGGCGTCCTCGATCAGTTCGAAATCGATGTTGTGCGCGAGGCCGAGGATGCGACGAATGATCTTGGCCGCGGTGAAACCGATGGCGTCCTGGAACAATCTCGCCACGTAGGCCTGACGCTCGGTCTCCAGGCGTGCGGCGCCCGCTTCACCCGGAAACAGTGACCGCGGATACGCATCGCCTGTCGCCTCGCTGCGCCAAAGCGCCAGGAACTTGTCCGCGAAACCGGACCAGACCTCATCGACTGCCGCCAGCACCCATCCCTCGAAGTGCTCCCGCTCGCCCGCCCGCTGCTCGTGTCCTTCGGACGCAAAATAGGCCATCAGAAGATTGGCGAGGACCGCACCGACGTCGAATCCCATCGGACCGTAGAAGGCGAATTCGGGGTCGATCACCTTGGTCTCGGTGTCCGTCACCATGATCGACCCGGTGTGCAGGTCGCCATGGATCAGCGCCTCGGCACACGACAGGAATTTCAGCTTGAGCCTGGAGATCGCGACGTGCAGATCGAGGTCGGCGCGAATGTCGGCCGCGGTCGCGTCGAGCCACGGTGACGTCCAGCGATTCTGTTCGGCGATGCGATAGGGATCGGTGAAGATCAAATCCTCGGTGATCTTGCACAGCGCATGATTGCCGGCAAAGCTTGCGATCGCCTCCTTCTTCTCTGCAGCCGTCAAGGCGAGGTCGGACGAGAAGAACAGCGTCCGCGCCATGAAGGTCGTGATGTGATCGACGAAGGCCGGGTAGATCGTGCCCGCGACCAGCCCCTTGCGCATGATGATGTGCGGCTCCAGCAGCTCCATCGCCGTCAGCGCCAGCGCCGGATCATGATGAACGATGGCCGGCACCAGCCCCGGTGCCAGCCGGCCCTGATGGATGAGCGCGAGGTGCTCATAGTGGGAGCGTGACAGCGGCAGCGGCCAGCTCTCGCCGACCAGGCGCACGTAAGGCAGCGCCTGCTTCACCGCGAGACCGCCAGACGTCCCCTTGACGATGAAAACGAGGTTGAGGTTGCCGTCGCCCACCTCGGTGATGTCCCAGCGATCGGCTGCTCCGCCAAGCTGCGCAGCCACCGACGACGTCTCCGCGAGATAGTTGCGAAGCTCCACTTCATCCAGAATGCGATAGCCCGATGGCATGCCCTGCCGAGGCTCGGCCGATGTCGTCACGCGCGACCTCCCTGTCGAACTTGTTTTGACCTCCTATAACAAAAAAGCCGATGCGCGTCCGCGCACCGGCCTCGCAGCGAAAATTGTGCAACGCAATCGGCTCAGAATGGCACGCCCATCAGCCGCGACAGCCGCTCAACGCTGAGATAGCCGGCCTGATAGGCCACGAGTGACAGGGCGAAGATCGCGGCCGACAGCAGCGTCGTCCAGATCAGGCGCCGCCCCATTCGGCTGATCGTCGGCGCACCGGGATCGGTGCCTAGCGGGCCTCCGCCGGACTCGTGCTGGCTGCGGATGCCGAACGGCAGGGTCACGAACAGCGTGACCCACCACATCACGAAGTAGATCGCGAGCCAGGTGGAGATCGTGTAGGCCATCGCTGCCCCGCTGCCTCAGGCCTGCTCGATCTCGACGAGCGCGCCGGAAAAATCCTTCGGATGCAGGAACAGCACCGGCTTGCCATGCGCGCCGATCTTCGGCTGGCCGTCGCCGAGCACGCGGGCGCCCTCCTTGATCAGGGTGTCGCGCGAGGCGATGATGTCGGCCACCTCGTAGCAGACGTGATGGATGCCGCCGTCCGCATTGCGCTCGAGGAATTTGGCGATCGGTGACGCCTCGCCCAGCGGCTGGATGAACTCGATCTTGGTGTTGGGCAGAGTGACGAACACCGTGATCACGCCATGCTCCGGCAGCGGCACCGCCGCCGAAATCTCAGCACCGAATGCGGCACCATAAATCCTGGCGGCCTTTTCGGCGTCCTTGACCGCGATGGCGACGTGGTTGAGCCGGCCCAGCATGACATCCTCCACTTTTCTTTTTGAACGGCCGTTCAGCAGGCCCGCGTCAGACTTCCAACACATGGACGAGACAGATCGGCTTCTTGCCCCACTGCTCATTGACCGCCGAACGCACCGCCCGCCGGACGGATTCTGCCGCGGCGTCAGAATCGCGCCGACGCGCCCGCGGCAGACCTTCGAAGGTGGAAACGACAGCATCGAAGACGATGTCGTCCATCTCCTCGCCCGCCGCATTCTTCTCGGGGATGCCGACCATGTCGACCTCGGGATCGTCGGCCAGCTCGCCCTTCTCGGTGATGGCGAGCGCCACGAAGATGCAGCCGGCAAAGGCCATCTTGCGACGCTCGACCACGGCGCGCGACTTCGAATCCTCGACGATGCTGCCGTCCTTGTAGAGCCGCCCCGCCGGCAGTTGGTCGATGATCCCGGGATCACCGGGGCCGAGCTTGACGAGGTCGCCATTGCGGCAGGTGATGACCTTGGGCACGCCGCAGGCGCGCGCCAGCCTCGCGTGCTCGTGCAGATGCAGCGCCTCGCCATGCACGGGGATCAGGAGCTGCGGCCGCGTCCACGCGATCATGTCGCGCAGCTCGTCGCGGCGCGGGTGGCCGGAGACATGGACGAGATGGTTGCGGTCGGTGATGATCTCGATGCCCTGCTGCACCAGCCCGTTGATGACGGCGCCGACCGCCTTCTCGTTGCCGGGGATGGTGCGCGACGAGAAGATGACGGTGTCGCCCTTGTTCAAGGTGACCAGCGGATGATCGTCATTGGCGATGCGCGAGAGCGCCGCGCGCGGCTCGCCCTGGCTGCCGGTGCAGAGCGCGAGCACCTTGTCGGCCGGGAAATGGCCGTAGAGATCCATGCCGCGGAAGTTCTGCACGCCGTCGAGATAACCGGTCTCACGCGCGACCTGGACCACGCGTTCCATGGCACGGCCGACGATGACGACCTCGCGCTCGGCCTCGCGCGCCGCTTCGGCAACGGCGCGGATACGCGCGACGTTGGAGGCGAAGGTGGTCACGGCCACGCGGCCCTTTGCTTCCTTCACCAAAGCCGCGATCGTCTTGGCAACCTCGGCCTCGGACGGCGAGCGTCCCTCGCGCACGGCATTGGTGGAGTCGCCGATCAGTGCGAGCAATCCGGCATCACCGAGTTCGCGCAGCCGCTTCTCGTCGGTCGGCGCGCCCAGCACCGGCGTCGGATCGATCTTCCAGTCGCCGGTATGCAGGACAGTGCCGACCTCGGTGTGGATCGCCAGCGCGTGCGATTCAGGGATCGAATGCGCGACCGGAATGAACTCGACGTTGAACGGACCGATATCGACGCGGCCGCCGGAGGGGATCACCTTGACCGGGATCTTGGCTGGGAGGCGCTCGGCCTCGCACTTGGCCTCGAACAGTGCGGCGCTGAACTTGGTCGCGTAGATCGGGCACTTCAGCCGCGGCCACAGGTCTATGATCGCGCCGAAATGATCCTCATGCGCGTGGGTCAGCACGAGGCCGACGAGATTGTTGCGCTCCTTCTCCAGGAAAGCGACGTCGGGCATGATCAGGTCGATGCCCGGCAGATGCTCCTCGTCGCCGAAGGAGACGCCAAGATCGATCGCGAGCCATGAGCGCTGGTGGCGATTGCCGAGCCCGTAGATCGACAGGTTCATGCCGATCTCGCCGACACCTCCGAGCGGCGCAAATGTCAGTTCGTCGGGACGTGCCATCTAGACCGCTCCTTTGGATGCGACCGAGCCGAAATGAACATCACCGGCCGTGATCGGCTCCAATCGTCCCTCCGCGGTCCGCACCAGCATACAACCCTGTTCGTCGATCGTGTCGAAAATCCCCTCGATGATAGCATGTCCAGACCTGATGGCGACCGGCTGGCCGAGGCCTGCGGCGCGCTCGAGCCAGAGTTTCCGGATGTCACCGAAGCCCCGTCCCTCGTTCCAGATGCCGAAATACTCGACCCAGGCATCCGACAGCGCCGAGAACAGGTCCTCGGCGGTCACCTGGATGCCGAGGTCCGCCAACGACACCGCCGGTGTCGGGGTATCCAGCGGCGCCGCCACCACGTTGGTTCCAATACCGGCAACCACCGCAAGCCCTTGAGCCACCTGCTCCGCCTCGAGCAGCATGCCGACGATCTTGCGGCCGTCAGCCAGCACGTCGTTGGGCCATTTCAGCGCGAATGACGCGCGTGCTCCGGACCGCAGCGCGGCCTCGATGCTCACCTGGCGCAACGCGCTCTCGATGGAGAGGCCGGCGGCGAAGCCGAGTGTGGCTGCGATCGCAGGAGCCACGTTCAGCACTTCCAGCACGCTCGAGGCCAGATTGCCGCGCGGGGCGATCCACGGGCGCTGGCGCCGGCCGCGCCCGGCCGTCTGCTCAGACGTGACGAACCAGCACGGCGCCCTGCCGCCCTCTCGGGCCGACTTCAGCGCCTCGACATTGGTTGAGCCGGTCTGGTCGAACGTGACGAGTCGGTAGCCAGCCTTGTCAGCCTGGGACCCTAGCGCAAACGTCATCTAGAACAGCGACTTCGCCGCGGCCGCGGCCGCGCTGACCAGCGGGCCGGGATAGGCGAAGAACAGGATGTTGAAGACGCCGGAGATCGCGAGCACCGTGCGCAGCTCGATACGGACCGGATCGAGCGTCGGCAGCGGCTCGTCGAAATACATCGTCTTGACGATCAGGAGATAATAGTAGGCGCCGACCACGCTGGTGAGCACGCCGATCACCGACAGCGTGAACAGCCCGGCCTTGATGGCAGCGACGAAGACGTACCATTTGGCGAAGAAGCCCGCGAGCGGCGGCACGCCGGCCAGCGAGAACAGCAGCATCGCGAAGAAGAAGGCAAGCAGCGGATTGGTGCGCGACAGCCCCGAGAAGTCGCTGATCTTCTCGAACGACTGGCCGTTGCGCTTGATCGCCATGATCACGGCGAACGAGCCGAGCGTCATCGCGACATAGATCGCGATGTAGGTCAGCACGCCCTGCGCGCCCTCGACCGTACCGGCGGCGAGACCGACCAGCGCGAAGCCCATGTGGCCGATCGACGAATAGGCCATCAGGCGCTTGATGTTGGTCTGGCCGATCGCGGCGAACGAGCCGAGCGCCATCGAGGCGATCGAGACGAACACGATGATCTGCTGCCACTGGAAGGTGATGCCGGGAAACGCCGTCAGCGCGACGCGCGCGAACACGGCCATCGCCGCGACCTTGGGCGCGGAGGCGAAGAACGCCGTCACCGGCGTCGGCGCGCCTTCATAGACGTCCGGCGTCCACATGTGGAACGGCACCGCCGAGACCTTGAAGCACATGCCGGCGAACAGGAAGACGAGGCCGAAAATGATGCCGACGCTGCCGGTCTTCGTCGCCGCCGCGATCCCGGCAAAGCTCACCGTGCCGGTGAAGCCGTAGATCAGCGAGGCGCCGTAGAGCAGCATGCCGGAGGACAGCGCGCCCAGCACGAAATACTTCAGGCCGGCTTCGGTCGACTTGACGTTGTCGCGATGGCTGGCCGCGACGACGTAGAGCGCGAGCGACATCAGCTCGAGGCCGAGGTAGAGCGTGATCAGGTCGCCGGCCGAGATCAGCACCAGCATGCCCAAGGTCGAGAGCAGCACGAGGATCGCATATTCGAAGATGCGACGATCGGGCTTCGACAGGAACTCCGCCGACATGATCAGGGTCGCGATCGAACCGATCAGCGCCAGGATCTTCAGGAAGCGCGCATAGCTGTCAGCGATGAAGCTGCCGCCGAAGGCCTGGCCGCCCGGCTGCCTGAGCACGAGGATGCCGACCACGATCAGCAGAGCGACCGCCAACCACGTGACGAGCCCCGTCGTCTCCTGCCCGCGAAACGCGCCCAGCATCAACAGCGCCATGGCCCCCACGGCCAACAACAGCTCCGGCAGCACCACCCAAAGCTGAGGCCCAAGATTCTCGATCATCGTCTGTGTCCCGACCCCTCAAGGTCTCATCATTGGAGCAGCGCGGCGGCCTTCACGGCCGTCACGGCGGTATTGTAGTTGTTGACGAGCTGCTGCACCGACGCGGCCGACATGTCGAGGATCGGCTTCGGATAAACGCCGAACAGGATGGTCAGCGCCACCAGCGGAAACAGGATCACGCCCTCACGCAGGGTGAGATCTTTGATGCTGGCGAGCGACGGCTTGGTCAGCGCACCGAACACCACCTTGCGGTAAAGCCACAACGCGTAGGCCGCCGAGAGGATGACGCCTGATGTCGCGAAGAACGCGGTCGGGATCGACACCTTGAAAGTGCCGAGCAGAGTCATGAACTCGCCGACGAAGCCGGACGTGCCGGGCAGGCCGACATTGGCCATCGTGAACACCATGAACACCAGAGCATAGACCGGCATCCGGTTCACGAGGCCGCCGTAGGCCGCGATCTCGCGGGTATGCATGCGGTCATAGACCACGCCGACGCAAAGGAACAGCGCGCCCGAGACGATACCGTGCGAAATCATCTGGAACACGCCTCCGGCGACACCCTGCATGGTGCCCGCGAAGATGCCCATGGTGACGAAGCCCATATGCGCCACCGATGAGTAGGCGATCAGCTTCTTGATGTCCTCCTGCATCAGCGCGACCAGCGAGGTGTAGATGATCGCGATCGCCGAGAGCGTGAACACCAGCGGCGCGAAGTCGTGCGAGGCCAGCGGGAACATCGGCAGCGAGAAGCGCAGGAAGCCGTAGCCACCCATCTTCAAGAGGATCGCGGCCAGGATCACCGAGCCCGCGGTCGGCGCCTCGACGTGCGCGTCCGGCAGCCAGGTGTGCACCGGCCACATCGGCATCTTCACCGCAAAGGAGGCGAAGAACGCCAGCCACGCCCAGGTCTGCAAGGACCGCGGCACCGCCGTATGCATCAAGGTCGGAATGTCGGTCGTGCCGGCGTTCCAGTACAGCGCCATGATGGCGAGCAGCATCAGCACCGAGCCGAGCAGCGTGTAGAGGAAGAACTTGAACGAGGCGTAGACCCGGCGCGGACCGCCCCAGACGCCGATGATCAGGAACATCGGGATCAAGCCGCCCTCGAAGAACAGATAGAACAGCACGAGGTCGAGCGCCGAGAACGTGCCGACCATCAGCGTTTCCAGGATCAGGAACGCCATCATGTATTCGCGCAGCCGGTTGGTCACCGACTTCCAGCTCGCGATGATGCAGAACGGCATCAGGGCGGTGGTCAAGATCACGAACGGCAGCGAGATGCCGTCGACGCCCATGTGGTAGCTGATGCCGGCCGCCAGCCAGTTCGACTTCTCGACGAATTGGAAGTCGGTCTGGGCGGGATCGAAGCGCAGCACCAGGATCACCGACACCCCGAACGTGATCAGCGTGGTCCACAGCGCGATCCAGCGCGCATTGCGCCTAGCCGCCTCGTCGTCGCCGCGGACCAGATAGATCAGCAGCGCACCGACGATCGGCAGGAAGGTGACGACGGAGAGAATTGGCCAGGTGGTCATTGCTGGCCCCCCATGAACATGAACCAGGTGATCAGGCCGGCGACGCCGATCAGCATGGCAAAGGCGTAATGATAGAGGTACCCGGTCTGGATCTTGACGACGTTGCGCGTGATGTCGAGCACCCGCGCCGAGACACCGTCCGGACCGAAGCCGTCGATGACGAAGCCGTCGCCCTTCTTCCAGAGGAAGCGGCCGAGCCACTTCGCCGGACGGACGAAGATCACGTCATACAGCTCGTCGAAGTACCACTTGTTGAGCAGGAACTTGTAGAGCAGCGGCTGCTGCGCGGCGAGCTCCTCCGGGATGTCCGGACGTCTGACGTAGAAGATGTAGGAGACCACAAATCCCAGCACCATCATGACGAAGGGAAGCTGAGCGAGCCAGGCCGGCATGTGCTCCATGTCTTCGAGAATGTGCGGGTTCATCTTCAGCGACTCGCCGAAGAAGTGCTCGACGCCATGGGGATCGGTGAACACGCCCTTGAACGGGAGGCCGGCCAGGATCGAGCCTGCCGCGAGCACGCCGATCGGGATGAGCATCCAGATCGGGCTCTCGTGTGCGGCATCATAATGATGCTGATCGTGCGGCGTGCCGAAGAAGGTCTTGAACACCAGGCGCCAGGAATAGAACGAGGTCAGGCCGGCGGCGACAATGGTGAGGAAATACGCGTAGGTCGCGAACGGATTGTGCGCGGCGTACGCCGCCTCGATGATCGCATCCTTGGAGAAGAAGCCTGCGAAGCCGGGGAAGCCGGTGAGCGCCAGGGTGCCGACCGTCATCACCGCGAAGGTGTATGGGATCTTGCGCCACAGGCCGCCCATGTTGCGGATGTCCTGCTCGTGATGCATCGCGTAGATCACCGAGCCAGAGCCCAAGAACAGCAGCGCCTTAAAGAAGGCATGCGTGAACAGATGGAACATGCCGACCGAATAGGCCCCTGCTCCCATCGCCACGAACATGTAGCCGAGCTGCGAGCAGGTCGAGTAGGCGACGATGCGCTTGATGTCGTTCTGCACGAGGCCGACGGTCGCAGCGAAGAACGCCGTGGTCGCGCCGAAGAACATCACGACGGCCTGGGCGTTCGGGGCGAGCTCGAACAGCGGCGACAGGCGCGCGACCATGAAGACGCCGGCGGTGACCATGGTCGCGGCATGGATCAGCGCCGAGACCGGGGTCGGACCTTCCATCGCGTCCGGCAGCCAGGTATGCAGCAGGAACTGTGCCGACTTGCCCATGGCGCCCATGAACAGCAGCAGGCAGGTCAGGGTCAGCGCGTCGGCATGCCAGCCGAGGAAGTTGATCGTCTTGCCGGCAAAGCTCGGCGCGGCGGCGAAGATGGTCTCGAAGTCGGTCGACTTCGCCAGCAGGAACACGGCGAAGATGCCGAGCGCGAAGCCGAAATCGCCGACGCGGTTGACGACGAAGGCCTTGATGGCGGCAGCGTTGGCCGACGGCTTCTGGAACCAGAAGCCGATCAGCAGGTAGCTCGCCAGACCGACGCCCTCCCAGCCGAAGAACAGTTGCACGAGGTTGTTCGCGGTCACCAGCATCAGCATCGCGAAGGTGAACAGCGACAGATAGGCGAAGAAGCGCGGACGGTTCGGATCCTCGTCCATATAGCCGATCGAATAGAGGTGGACGAGCGAGGACACGCTGGTCACAACGACCAGCATCACCGCCGTGAGCGTGTCGACACGCAGCGCCCAGGACACCTGCAGCTCGCCGGAATTGATCCAGGGCAACAGCTCTTTCACACCCGCCTCGTGGTGCATGAAGCCGACGCTGATCAGCATCGCCCAGGACAGGCCGGCCGACACGAACAGCAGCGCCGTCGTGATCACCTGCGCCGCCCAGGTGCCGGAGGCCGGCGGCTCGGCGACATGATGGTCGTCGTGTCCGTGGCCGTGATCGTCATGCGCGTGCGCGTCGGCGGCGCCGTGGTGATGACCGTCGTCGTGATGATGCTCGACCGTATCACCGCTCGGATGGCGCGCATGCGCGCCGAGCAGCGCGATCAGGCCGGCCAGGATCGCGCCCAGCAGCGGCAGAAAGACAATGGCCTGGATCATTCGCCCGTTCCCTTACGCATGACCTTGCCGGCGAGCCGGCCCCCATCTGTGCGGATCATGCGCCCTTAGCCCTTCATCATATTGACGTCTTCGACCGCAATCGAGCCGCGGTTGCGGAAGTAGACCACCAGCACGGCAAGGCCGATCGCGGCTTCCGCCGCCGCAACTGTCAAAACCAGCAGCGCGAACACCTGCCCGACGATGTCGCCCAGGAATGTCGAGAACGCCACCAGATTGATGTTCACCGCGAGCAGGATCAGCTCGACCGACATCAAGATGACGATGATGTTCTTGCGGTTCAGGAAGATGCCGAGGATGCCGAGCGTGAACAGCATGGCAGCGACGGCGAGATAGTGCCCCAATCCGATGGTCATTTCACCCACTCCGCCGCGTCCGTGTCCTGCAGCCCCTGCCCGACCGCGACCTTGCGGACCGCCATCGCCATCTCCGGCGTGCGCGCGTTCTGGACGTTGATGTCCTGGCGCTTGACGCTCGCCTTGTGGCGCAGCGTCAGCACGATCGCGCCGATCATCGCCACCAGCAGGATCATGCCGGAGAGCTGGAAGTAATGGATGTACTTCGTATAGAGCACGAGGCCGAGCGCCTCGGTATTGGTGACGTCGGTCGGGATCGCCGCGGTGATCGCCTTCGGCGTCGTCGGGTTGATGACCCAGTAGGACACCGTCAGCAGCAGCTCGAACAGGAAGATGCCGCCGATGACCAGTCCGATCGGCATGTACTGCAGGAAGCCCTCGCGCAGCTCCGTGAAGTCGACATCGAGCATCATGATCACGAACAAGAACAGCACCGCGACCGCGCCGACGTAGACGACCACGAGGATCATCGCCAGGAATTCGGCGCCCATCAGCACGAACAGGCCGGAGGCGTTGACGAAGGCGAGGATCAGATAGAGCACCGAGTGAACGGGGTTCTTCGAGACGATCACCATCACGGCCGAGGCCACGCAGACCGCCGCGAAGAGATAGAAGAAGAGCGCAGGAAGGATCATCGTCAATGCTCCGTCATTCCGGGGCGCGCAACGCGCGAACCCGGAATCTCGAGATTCTCGGTGCGCAATTGCGCACCTGAGGTCTGGTCCTTGGGACCATCCCGGAATGACGCGGGGAATTCAAAAGGGATCATCGGACGGCCTCAGCGGTACGGCGCGTCGAGCGCGATGGCTTTGGAGATCTCGCGCTCCCAGCGGTCGCCATTCGCGAGCAGCTTGGCCTTGTCATAATACAGCTCCTCGCGGGTCTCGGTCGCGAACTCGAAGTTCGGTCCTTCGACGATGGCGTCGACCGGACAAGCTTCCTGGCACAGGCCGCAATAGATGCACTTCACCATGTCGATGTCGTAGCGCACCGTGCGGCGGGTGCCGTCGTTGCGGCGCGGACCGGCCTCGATCGTGATCGCCTGCGCGGGACAGACCGCCTCGCACAGCTTGCAGGCGATGCAGCGCTCTTCGCCATTGGGATAGCGCCGCAACGCGTGCTCGCCGCGAAAGCGCGGCGAGATCGGGCCCTTCTCGAACGGATAGTTCAGGGTCGGCTTCGGCTGGAAGAAGTAGCGCATCGCGAGGAAGAACGCGGAGACGAACTCCTGCAGCAGCAGCGACCGTGCGGTGGCGGAAATGTTCATGACAGCCTCATTTCGGCGCGATGCCGGCGAAGTGCAGCACGCCTGCGACGGTGACCACCATGGCCAGCGACAGCGGCAGGAACACTTTCCAGCCCAGTCGCATCAACTGGTCGTAGCGGTAGCGCGGCACGATCGCTTTCGCCATCGCGATCAGGAAGAACATGAAGAACAGCTTGAGCGAGAACCAGATGACGCCCGGCACCCAGTTGAACGGCGGCAGATCGATCGGCGGCAGCCAGCCACCCAGAAACAGGATCGTCGCCAGCGCGCACATCGTGGTGATCGCGACATACTCGCCGAGCATGAACAGCAGATACGGCGTCGAGCCGTATTCCACCATGAAGCCGGCAACGAGCTCCGATTCCGCCTCGACGAGATCGAAGGGCGGACGGTTGGTCTCGGCCAGCGCCGAGACGTAGAATACCACGAACATCGGGAACAGCGGCCAGACGTACCAGTTCAGGATCGTCAGCTGCGGCAGGCCGATCAGGCTCGCAAGCCCGCGGGTATGCTGCGCCTCGACCACCGCCGACAGGTTCAAGGTGCCGGCGCAGAGCAGCACGGTGATGATGACGAAGCCGATCGAGACCTCGTAGGACACCATCTGCGCCGCCGAGCGCAGCGCCGCCAGGAACGGATACTTCGAGTTCGACGACCAGCCGGCCATGATGATGCCGTAGATCGACAGTGACGAGATCGCGAAGATGAAGAGAATGCCGACATTGATGTCGGCGATCGCCCAGCCGAGATTGGTCGGGATCACCGCCCAGGCCGCCAGCGCCAGCACGCAGGACACCAGCGGTGCCAGCAGGAACACGCCCTTGTTGGCGCCGGCCGGAATGATCGGCTCCTTGAGCACGAACTTCAGCAGGTCTGCGAACGACTGGAACAGGCCCCAGGGCCCGACCACGTTGGGACCCCGGCGGATCTGCACCGCCGCCCAGATCTTCCGGTCGGCCAGCAGGATGTAGGCGATCGCGACCAGCAGGACGACGAGCAGCAGGACGCTCTGCGCGACCATGATGATCAGCGGCCAGAGGAAGCCGGTCCAGAACGAGCTTGCGAAGAAATCAGCCATCAGGTCACGCTCACTCCGCTGCCGTCAGCATCTGCCCGGAAGCCAGACGGGAACATTCCGCCATGACCGCCGATGCGCGCGCGATCGGATTGGTGAGATAGAAGTCGTCGATCAGCGGCTTGAACGGTGCCTTCTCGAGGTTGCCGCCCTTGCCAGCCAGGGTCTTGATGTCGGCGATCTTGCCCGCCTCGATCTGGTCGACGCGGCCAAGATGCGGCACGGCCTTGATGATCGCAACGCGCAGCGCGGCCAGCGAGTCGTAGCCGAGCTTCCTGCCGAGCACGTCGGACAGCGCCCGGATGATCGCCCAGTCCTCGCGTGCCTCGCCCGGCGGGAATGACGCCCGGCCCGTCATCTGCACCCGGCCCTCGGTGTTGACGTAGAGCCCGGACTTCTCGGTGTAGGCAGCCCCCGGCAGGATGACATCGGCACGATGGGCACCGCGGTCGCCATGGGTACCGATGTAGACGACGAAAACGCCCTCGGGCACATCGACCTCGTCGGCGCCGAGCAGGAACATCACGTCCATGGTGCCGAACGTCGTCATCTGCGCAGCCGTGAGGCCGGTGCCGTTGAAGCCGATGTCGAGGGCGCCGACCCGCGAGGCGGTGTCGTGCAGCACGGCAAAGCCGTTCCAGTCGTCGCGCACGGCGTTGACGTCCATCGCGATCTTGGCGGCCAGCGACAGGATCGCGCCGCCATCGTGGCGCGCCGCGGCGCCGGCACCGACCAGCACGATCGGGTTCTTGGCGTTGCGGAAGGTGGTCGCAAACGAGTGCTTGCCGGCGGCGACGTCGCTCAGCGAGTCCGTGCCCGCGCCGATGTGCTCATAGGCATAGGTCAGGTCGGCCTTGGGACCGACCACGCCGACCTTGAGCTGGCCCGAGCGCCAGCGCTTGCGGATGCGGGCGTTGAGCACGGCCGCTTCCTTGCGCGGATTGGCGCCAATGATCAGGATCGCGTCGGCCTGCTCGATACCCGCGATGGTCGGATTGAACAGATAGGACGCACGGCCGAGCTTGGCATCGAAGCTGTCACCGCCTTGCACCGCGACGTTGGTCGAGCCGAGCTTGGCGAGCAGATCCTTGAGCGCGAACATCTCTTCGACCGCGGCGAGATCGCCGGCGATCGCGCCGATGCGCTTGCCGTCGATGCGCGACAGCTTGGTGGCAATCGCCTTGAACGCCTCCGGCCAGGAGGCGGCGCGCAGCTTGCCATCCTCGCGAACGTAGGGACGATCGAGCCGCTGCGTGCGCAGGCCGTCGACGACATGGCGGGTCTTGTCGGAGATCCACTCCTCGTTCACGGCATCGTTGATGCGCGGCAGGATGCGCATCACCTCGCGGCCGCGGGTGTCGACACGGATCGCCGAGCCCACGCCATCCATGACGTCGATCGACTGCGTCTTGCCGAGCTCCCAGGGGCGTGCGGCGAAAGCGTAGGGCTTCGAGGTCAGCGCACCGACCGGGCAGATGTCGACCAGATTGCCCTGCAGCTCCGAACTCAGCGCCTGCTCGAGATACGTCGTGATCTCCATGTCCTCGCCACGGCCGATCGCGCCCATTTCCGGCACGCCGCAGACTTCCGCCGAGAAGCGGACGCAACGCGTGCACTGGATGCAGCGGTTCATCGAGGTCTTGACCAATGCGCCGAGATACTTGTCCTCGACGGCGCGCTTGTTCTCGGCGAAGCGGCTGGTGTCCACACCATAGCCCATCGCCTGGTCCTGCAGGTCACACTCGCCGCCCTGGTCGCAGATCGGGCAGTCCAGCGGATGGTTGATCAGAAGGAATTCCATCACGCCTTCGCGCGCCTTCTTGACCATCGGCGACCGCGTCGAGATCTCCGGCGGCTCGCCCTTCGGGCCCGGCCGGCAGTCGCGCACGCCCCAGGCGCAGCTCGCGACCGGTTTCGGTCCGCCCTTCACCTCGACGAGGCACATCCGGCAGTTGCCGGCGATCGACAGCCGCTCATGATAGCAGAAGCGCGGGATCTCGGCGCCCGCCGCCTCGCACGCCTGCAACAGCGTGTACTCCGGCGGCACATCGATCTCTTTGCCATCGATGATGATCTTGGTCATTGCCTCACATCTCTCTCAAACCACGGACCACCGCGCCGCTGCGCACCGTGAGGGCGCGAGCGCGGGGAAAACGTTGCTGGCGAACCGGGCCGCCATCACCTACTCCGCCGCTACCATGTGCGCGGGATCGCGCACGCCCACGTCGTCGACATCGGCCTTGTGCGAATACTGGTCAATGCGCGCCTCGATCTCGTGACGGAAATGCGTGATCAGCCCCTGGATCGGCCAAGCTGCCGCGTCGCCCAGCGCGCAGATCGTGTGGCCCTCGATCTGCTTGGTGACTTCGAGCAGCATGTCGATCTCGCGCTTGTGCGCCCGGCCCTCGGCCATGCGCGTCAGCACGCGCCACATCCAGCCGGTGCCCTCGCGGCACGGCGTACACTGGCCGCAGCTCTCATGCTTGTAGAAGTAGGAAATGCGCGCGATCGCCCGGATCAGGTCGGTCGACTTGTCCATCACGATCACGGCCGCGGTGCCGAGGCCGGAGCGCAGCTTCGACAGGCTGTCGAAATCCATCGGCGTATCGATGATCTGCTCGGCCGGCACCATGCGCACGGACGAGCCGCCGGGGATGACCGCCTTCAGATTGTCCCAGCCGCCACGGATGCCGCCGCAATGCTTCTCGATCAGCTCGCGGAACGGGATGCCCATCGCCTCTTCGACGTTGCAAGGCCGCTCGACGTGACCGGAGATGCAGAACAGTTTTGTGCCGACATTGTTCGGACGGCCGATGCCGGCAAACCACGCGGCGCCGCGGCGCAGGATGGTCGGCGCCACCGCGATCGACTCGACGTTGTTGACGGTGGTCGGGCAGCCATAGAGGCCGACGTTCGCTGGGAAAGGCGGCTTCAGCCGCGGCTGGCCCTTTTTGCCTTCGAGGCTCTCCAGCAGCGCGGTCTCCTCGCCGCAGATATAGGCGCCGGCGCCATGCGCGACATAGAGATCGAACGGCCAGCCATGGATGTTGTTCTTGCCGATCAGGTTGGCCTCATAGGCCTGATCGATCGCCGCCTGCAGCCGCTCGCGCTCGCGGATGAACTCGCCGCGCACATAGATGTAGCAGGCATGCGCGTTCATCGCGAAGCTGGCCAGCAGGCAGCCCTCGACGAGATGATGCGGATCGTGCCGCATGATCTCGCGATCCTTGCAGGTGCCGGGCTCGGACTCGTCGGCGTTGACCACGAGGTAGCTCGGCCGACCGTCGGTCGATTCCTTCGGCATGAACGACCATTTCAAGCCGGTCGGGAAGCCGGCGCCGCCGCGGCCGCGCAGGCCGGAAGCCTTCATCTCGTTGATGATCCAGTCGCGACCTTTTTCGATCAGCGCCTTGGTGCCATCCCAGCTGCCGCGCCGGCGTGCGCCTTCGAGGCCCCAATCATGCAGGCCATAGAGGTTGGTGAAGATGCGGTCCTTGTCGTCGAGCATGATCAGACGGCTTCCTCGGGTGTCAGCGGTTCGACTGCATGGTGGCGATGAAGGCGGCGCAGCCGCCGAACACCAAGGCCCACAGCAGACTGGACTCCAGCGTCGCATTGAGCGCGAACCGCTGCAGCACGAAAATGAAAGCGGCGGCTGCGAGCGTATGCAGTGCCACGTAGCGCCAGTTCTTCATTGCGGCGCCCTCTTCGGTCAGGGCCGCAACGCGGGTGCGATTGCGGCTCATGTCTTCTCCTTCAGCGTGGTCGGCCCGCCCGCCGGCGCCGAGAACTGGCGGCCATTCTGCGGACCCGGCGTCGGCAGGTTGCCGGTCGCGAAGCCGTCGAGCACCTTGCCGAAGCTCTCCGGCGTCAGGTCCTCATAGGTGTCCTTCCAGACCTGCACCATCGGCGCGTTCACGCAGGCGCCCAGGCACTCGACCTCTTCCCAGCTGAAGTCGCCGTCCTTCGACAGGTGGAAGGGATCGTGATGGATGCGATGCTTGCAGACCTCGATCAGTTCTTCGGCGCCGCGCAGACGGCACGGCGTGGTGCCGCACACCTGCACATGCGCCTTCTTGCCGACCGGCTGCAGCTGGAACATCGTGTAGAAGGTCGCGACTTCGAGCACGCGGATGTAGGGCATGCCGAGCATGTCGGCGACGACGCGGATGGCCGCCTCCGACACCCAGCCCTCGTTCTGCTCCTGCGCGCGCCACAGGATCGCGATCACGGCCGAGGCCTGGCGGCCTTCCGGATATTTCGCGATCTGCGCTTTGGCGAAGGCAAGGTTCTCGTCCGTGAACGCAAAGCTCGCGGGCTGGACTTCCTTCGGGGCAAGACGGCGGACGGACATGGCTCTTCAATCTTTCATTGCATGCGGCGCGCGGCACTTGCATTGAGCGCTGCGACGCGATTCTGCCAGAAGGCACTTGCAGTTCCGAACACGTTATAGCCGACGTGGGCGGACGCCTTGATCCGGTCGAGGATCGACAGCTCTGTCACGGTCTCAAGGCGGCCGCTTGCGGGGTCGTAGACCATCAGTTGCATCGGCGTCTGATCGAGGATGTAGCGCGAGACCGTATGGTTGCGATCCTGGCCGTGCTCCTCGCACAGGATCATGCTGTCGGTCGCGAGCAGCCGCGCCCCGCCCTTGATCGCCTCGATCTCGACGCCCTCGACGTCGAGCTTGATCAGGTACTTGCCGGAAGCGGCGACCTTGCCGTCGTCGATCAGATCGTCGAGCGCCATCACCGGCACCTGCTCGCCGCCGGCGTTGTCGCCGGCGATACTGAAGGCCTCGTGCTTGGTACCGGTGAGATGCGCGACGCCGCGGCGTTCGCCGATGGCGCACTTCATCACTTCGAAGCGGCCGCCGTTGATCTGCGCATTGTTCGCGAGCTTGGCGAAGTTCGCCGAGGACGGCTCGATCGCGATCGCCTTGTGCGCGCCGTAGGGCGTGCTCGACACCAGCACCGACCAGTAGCCGTAATTGGCCCCGCCGTCGATGAAGGTGTAGTCGACATCGACAGTGCCGAGAAACAGGAACTCGAGTTCGTCCTCATAGTGATAGTCGCGGTTGAGCAGCTTGCTCCAATAGCCGTCGCCATAGGGAAACTCGAACACGGCGTCCGGGTTGAGCTTCACCGCGATGTCGCGTTCGGGCAGCGCCAGCCGCAGCAGATTGGCACAGCGGTTGTAGCCGCGATGCGAGAAATGCGAGGAAATCTTCGAGCCGGTCGACAGCGCCAATGCAGCCGTGCGCTCCCAGAGGTTCGCTCCTTCGAGCGCTCCGGAAGCACGATCGAACTGGATCGGCGCATGGCCCATCAGCGGTCCACCTCTCCGAACACGATGTCGAGCGAGCCGAGAATGGCCGAGACGTCGGCGAGCAGATGGCCGCGGCAGATGAAATCCATCGCCTGTAGATGCGCGAAGCCCGGAGCGCGGATCTTGCACTTGTACGGCTTGTTGGTGCCGTCGGCGACGAGATAGACGCCGAACTCGCCCTTCGGCGCCTCGACGGCCGCATAGATCTCGCCTGCCGGCACGTGCACGCCTTCGGTGTAGAGTTTGAAGTGGTGGATCAGCGCTTCCATCGAGCGCTTCATCTCGCCACGGCGCGGCGGAGCGATCTTGTTGTCGGTGATCATCACCGGGCCCTGCCCGTCCGGTGCTCGCAGCTTCTGGATGCACTGCTTCATGATACGCACCGACTGCCGCATCTCTTCCATGCGGATCAGATAGCGGTCGTAGCAGTCGCCGTTCTTGCCGATCGGAACGTCGAACTCCATCTCGGCATAGACGTCGTAGGGCTGCGACTTGCGCAGGTCCCAGGCCGCGCCCGAGCCGCGCACCATCACGCCGGAGAAGCCCCACTCCCAGGCCTGCTTCAGGGTCACGACGCCGATGTCGACGTTACGCTGCTTGAAGATGCGGTTGCCGGTGAGGAGCCGGTCGAGATCGTCGACCACCTTCAGGAACGGATCGCAGAATGCGTCGATGTCGTCGATCAGCTTCGGCGGCAGGTCCTGGTGGACGCCACCGATGCGGAAGTAGTTGGCGTGCATGCGCGAGCCGGAGGCGCGCTCATAGAACACCATCAGCTTCTCGCGCTCCTCGAAGCCCCACAGCGGCGGGGTCAGCGCGCCGACGTCCATCGCCTGGGTGGTGACGTTGAGCAGATGCGACAGCAGCCGTCCGATCTCGGAGTAGAGCACGCGGATCAGCTGGCCGCGGCGCGGAACCTCGATGCCGAGCAGGCGTTCGGCGGCGAGGCAGAAGGCATGCTCCTGATTCATCGGCGCGACGTAGTCGAGCCGATCGAAATAGGGCATCGCCTGCATGTAGGTCTTGGTCTCGATCAGCTTCTCGGTACCGCGATGCAGCAGGCCGATATGCGGATCGACGCGCTCGACCACCTCGCCGTCCAGCTCCAGCACCAGGCGCAGAACGCCGTGCGCGGCCGGATGCTGCGGGCCGAAATTGATCGTGAAGTTGCGGAGGGCCGGGCTCTGCTCGTTCATGCTCGCGCTCCCACTCACTTCGTCGCCTTCTCGTCGCCGGGCAGCGGATAGTCCGCACCTTCCCAGGGCGACAGGAAATCGAACTTGCGGAATTCCTGGTTGAGCCGCACCGGCTCGTAGATGACCCGCTTCTCCTGATCGTCGTAACGCACCTCGACGAACCCCGTCGTCGGGAAGTCCTTGCGCAGCGGATGGCCGTCGAAGCCGTAATCCGTCAGCAGGCGGCGCATGTCCGGGTGGCCGACGAAGATCACGCCGTAGAGGTCGTAGGCCTCGCGCTCGAACCAATCGGCGCCCGGAAAGACATCGATCAGCGACGGCACCTGCGTCGTCTCGTCGGCCTCGGCCTTCAGCCGGATGCGCGCGTTCAGCGTCGGTGACAGGAAGTGATAGACAACATCGAAACGTTTGGCGCGCTCAGGATAGTCGACCGCCGTGATGTCGGTGATGTTGACGAAGCGGAGAGCCGGATCGTCGCGCAGATGTGTCACGACCTCGACGATCCGGGCGGACTCCACGTTCACCGTGAGCTGATTGAAAGCGACCGTATGGCCGATCGCAGCGCCCGGGAGCGCGCTTACGATCGTCTGCCCAAGGGCGTCGAGCCTGCCGTCGTCCATAACGAAAAACCTTCAGCGTTCGATGGTGCCGGTGCGCCGGATCTTCTTCTGCAGCAGCAGCACACCGTACAGCAGCGCTTCGGCGGTCGGCGGACAGCCGGGCACGTAGATGTCAATGGGAACGATGCGGTCGCAGCCGCGGACCACCGAATAGGAATAGTGATAGTAGCCGCCGCCATTGGCGCACGACCCCATCGAGATGACGTAGCGCGGCTCCGGCATCTGGTCGTAGACCTTGCGCAGCGCCGGCGCCATCTTGTTGGTCAGCGTGCCGGCGACGATCATCACGTCGGACTGGCGCGGCGAGGCGCGCGGCGCGAAGCCGAACCGCTCGACGTCGTAGCGCGGCATCGAGACCTGCATCATCTCGACGGCGCAGCAGGCCAGGCCGAACGTCATCCACATCAGCGAGCCGGTGCGGGCCCAGGTGATGAGATCGTCAGCGGTGGCGACGAAGAATCCCTTGTCCGACAGTTCGTGCCTGACCTCGAGGAAATACGGGTCGTTGGCACCGATCGGCCTGCCGGTCGCGGGATCGAGAATGCCCTTCGGGGCCGGAGCGATCGCCGGCCCGGTCGAGGACGTGGTCGGGCTCAATCCCATTCAAGCGCGCCTTTCTTCCATTCGTAGGCAAACCCGACCGTCAACACGGCCAGGAACACCAGCATCGACCAGAAGCCGGCCGCGCCGAGCTTGCCGAATGCGACTGCCCAGGGGAACAGGAAGGCGACTTCGAGGTCGAAGATGATGAAAAGGATGGCAACCAGATAGAAGCGGACGTCGAACTTCATGCGGGCGTCGTCGAACGCATTGAAGCCGCACTCGTACGCGGAGAGCTTCTCGGGATCGGGCTGCTGGTAGGCGACCAGGAACGGCGCGATCAGCAGCACCACCCCGATGATGGCTGCGACACCTATGAAAACGACGAGGGGGAGATAGTTCTGAAGGATGCCGGTCATCGGCGCCACTTTCCTCTGCGGTTTCGGTGCAAACCGCAGACTCGTTGCATTGGAATTGGTCGAAGCCTTAGCGCAGCGCACCAAGCCGCGCAAGACAAGCCGTCTCGCCGGTGTCATCCCTCCCCACATTGCGGAAACCCGGACACACCGAGCAACGGCGCCGCGGATGACGCGTGCAGGAGCCGCATTGCAGACCCGCAGCATTACGGTGCCGCACGGTCCAACGCAGGACGCTGAGGCGATCAGCAATCGCGAGGACGCACGCCGGTGTGCGCAGGCTGGCTGGTCGGAGACGGATGCGGATCAGCGCTCGATCGGGAGATCCAAACGAGGCGACGGGACCGTCACCCGATAGGCTTCCGTTACCGCGGGAGATGGTCACGAAGGGCCGCCGGATCAAGATCATCCGCGACCGCCGTCGATACCGGCACCGCCGCGCGCTGTTAACCCCGGCCGCATACTCCCGATTGCCGCCGCGGCGGCTGCAACCGATGAAACCATTTTGAGGAAACGAAGAAACGGGATCGAAACAAAGCGGGGTTACATGTGCAGGCAACAAAGTGGCGCTCTGAGACGCCGGGAGGCTGACATGAACCACTCGCTGCATTCCGCAGACCGATCGACCCATCTGAAGATCGTCGTCGTTGCCCTGGTCGCCGGCATCGCGGTGACCGCTTTCGGCATCGCGACCCGCGCCAACGTCGACTACAGCCAGACGGCATCGCACGTCGTGAAGGCAGGCAAGCCGGTGACCATGACGAGTTCCAGCGACTCGATGGTCGTCCGCTGAGGCCACTGCTCCGCTGCCATCTGACGGCAATCGCAGGCCACCCGCCGGGTGGCCTTTTTCATGCCCGATCGGAAAATCGGCGACGGAGCACTTGCAGTCCGGCGGAGCGCTAGGTCGTAGACGGGAAGGGATCGCGCGGCGGCGCTGCTTGCACCGGCGGACGGATCATATCGAAAGCTAAGCCATTGAAAACATGGCGCGAGAGACGGGGCTCGAACCCGCGACCTCCGGCGTGACAGGCCGGCGCTCTAACCAACTGAGCTACTCCCGCGTGATCGCGAAATCCGCGGAGGAGTGCGACTTAAAGGGGCGATGTTTCGAAGTCAAGGACAATGAACCGACAGCTGTGCGAAG
Organism: Bradyrhizobium sp. SZCCHNRI2009; assembly: GCF_032485115.1. NCBI lineage: Bacteria > Pseudomonadati > Pseudomonadota > Alphaproteobacteria > Hyphomicrobiales > Nitrobacteraceae > Bradyrhizobium > Bradyrhizobium sp. SZCCHNRI2009. The sequence continues at coordinate 627,586 of NZ_JAUEUH010000002.1, read as the reverse complement.
TCCTTGATGGGAGGCAATGCAGGACGCCCGATCTCCTTGGCTGGGCCCGGGCAGCCGACGTTAGTCGCCACACGATGATGGGCCAAATCGACCTGTCCCGCGTCTCTCCTTCCGGACCGCGGCAACCCCGCCCCGCGGCGGCGGCGCTGGCGGTCGCTTCGCGACGACGTCGCAGGCCGGATATGGCAAAATGGGCGCCAAGTCCGACCGCGCATGCTTCCGACCGGGCATTGAAATTTCCGGCCGCCGACCCCACCGAGGCGCACTTGCTGACCAGGAAGCGAGTGAGAGGAGATTCCTCGCGGACGCTGCCCACGAATCGCCCGCCACCGGTGCGAGGAAGATGAGCTTCGAATCGCCGGAGTCGGTATCCTGCAGGTGGCGCGCGCCGGAGTGCGCAATCCTGCTGTCGGCGAGGCGGTGCTGATCAACGCCGGCCCGCGACCCGCCGTATTCCGCACGGGAGCTGGCGGACGATCTTTGATCAGAGCGGAAACCATTGATAGGTTGCCACCCCCTGGTATCTGGTATGCAATAACTGATATATTAGTATACTGATACCTCCAGTAACGTCTCCCTCTCTCTCTCTCTCTTGGTGCCCATGTCCGACCCGCTTCGCAGCTACACCCACTCCGTCACCGAGCGCCTGCTCCGCTACGCCGCGATCGACACCCAGTCGGACCCGACGTCGCCGACCTGTCCTTCGACGCTCAAACAGAAGAATCTCGGCCGGATGCTCGCAGCCGAGCTGCAGGCAATGGGCCTCTCGGACGCCCACCTGGACGACCATGGCTACGTCTATGCGACCATCCCCGCCACCACCGACAAGGCCGTGCCGGTGATCTGCTTCTGCTCGCACATGGACACGTCGCCCGATTGCTCCGGGGCCAACGTGAAGCCGCAGATCGTGCGCAACTACCAGGGCGGCGACATCGTGCTGCCGGGGGACCCGAGCCAGATCATCCGTGCGGCTGAGCATCCTGCATTGAAGGACCAGATCGGCAACGACATCGTCACCACCGACGGCACCACCCTGCTCGGGGCCGATAACAAAGCCGGCATCGCCGAGATCATGGACGCGGCGCAGTTCCTGATCAGCAATCCGCAGATCAAGCATGGCACCATCAAGATCCTGTTCACGCCGGACGAGGAGATCGGCCGTGGCGTCGACCGGGTCGACCTGAAGAAGCTCGGCGCCGACTTCGGCTACACGATGGATGGCGAAACCGCCGGCAACATCGAGGACGAGACCTTTGCCGCCGACGGCGCCACCATCCTCATCAACGGCGTCAGCGCCCATCCCGGCTTTGCCAAGGGCAAGATGGAGCACGCGATCAAGATCGCGTCCGCAATCGTCGATCGGCTCCCGAACGATGGCTGCTCGCCGGAGACGACGGAGGGCAAGGAAGGCTTCCTGCATCCGGTCGGGATCTCCGGCGCGCTCGAACAGGCGCGACTCGACTTCATCGTGCGCGATTTCAGCGAGCAGGGCCTGCGGCAGAAGGAAGCGCTGCTCGAGGACATCGTCAGGGATGTCCTGAAGGACTATCCGCGCTCGAGCTATCGGATGGAGGTTCGGCAGCAATACCGCAACATGAAGGAGGTCATCGATCTGCATCCGGAGATCGTGACCTATGCCGAGGAGGCGATCCGCCGCACCGGCCTGACGCCGGTCAGGACATCGATCCGCGGCGGCACCGACGGTTCGCGGCTGTCGTTCATGGGCCTGCCCTGCCCCAACATCTTTGCCGGCGAGCATGCCTTCCACTCGCGTCTCGAATGGGTCAGCGTCCAGGACATGGAGAAGGCGGCGCAGACCATCGTCCATCTGGCGATGATCTGGGAAGAGCGATCCTGAGCGCCGTCCGGCGCGCGTCAGACGCGCGCCGTCACCAGCCAGATCGAGCCGGCGAGCGTCACGCTGTCGCCGCGTACGTACTGCGTCAGCAGCTCGCGGACCGACTGCCGCGCCGCCTCGCGCGTCTCCTGGGGATGCCCCTCCAGCGCGCGGCTGGCGGGGCCGATTTCGAACGCCGACTCCACTGCCGCCTCGAGACCCTGCCCGCGGGCGATGTCGAGTGACAGCGCATGCGCCTCCAGCGCGACGTCGCTGAAGCCGGCCTCGCCGAGGATCCGCGCCACTCGCGCTTCGGATGCGAAGGCGAACGGGCCAGGATCCTCCGGCGCCATCTCCGGCAGCTTCGGGACGTGACGATAGACCGCCTGCAGCGGCGCGATCATCCAGGGATTGGCCTTCGGCTCGCGCCAGCAGGCGAACACGACCCGGCCGCTCGGCTTCAGCGCGCGGCGGATGTTGGCGAACGACGCCACCGGATCGGCAAAGAACATCACCCCGAACCGCGACACCAGCAGATCGAAGCTCGCCGGCGCGAACGGATACACGGTCGCGTCGGCCAGCACGAACTCGGCGGGAAGCCCGGCCGGCGCCACCGCGCGCGCCCGCTCGAGCATCGGTGCGGAGATGTCGACGCCGAGAACGGAGCCGCCGGGCGCCACCTGCCCGGCCAGTGCGATCGACAAACCACCACAGCCGCAGCCGATGTCGAGAATGCGATCACCCGGCTTCGCGGCGATACGCTCGATCAGGATCTGCGACACCGGTGCGAGCAGGATATCCTGCGCCTCCTGGCGATCGGACCAGCGCTGGCCGCCGGGCCCGTTCCAATAGGCGATCTGGTCGGCGTTGCGGTCGTCCCCTGCCGGCAATTGCATGATGTGCCCTGTCTGATTGAGGTCATCGCAAGAGCCGGCATGGCGCATGCAGCCGCCTGTCCTGTCAAGGTACGAGGCCGCGATGCGCTTGAGGAAGAAAGTGGGCCGTTCCTCACCACGGTTCGGAGAGACTTTCGCCGATGGCGAGAGCGCTCCAACGTCGGCTCAGACGCGCGAACTTCTGTCGGATGGCGTCGCGCCGCGCCGGCGTGTAGGCCGCGCGCTCCTCCGCTGACATCCCGTCCAGCAGACTGCGCGCCGACGGTGCCATCTCGGCCCCGCGCGCCCGCAGCGCCGGATCGTCAGCCTGCTGCAGCCAGTCCTGCCAGCACACATATGTAGCGCGCTCGGAGCGGGCATAGTCCTCGCTGCGATCCGGCATCAGGCGCTGGTCCCTGGTCTCATGCCTGCGACGCAGCCGCGCGGCCTCGCGGGACGAGGTCGCATGCGGGACCAAATGAAAGGTCCCGGCCGTGCCGCCGGCCGCGAGCCGCCCGAATACGGCGCCGTCAATCCCGAGATGCTTTTCGACGATGAAGTGTTGCAGATCATGCGGCATCCAGGGATCGAAGCCAGGCGCCGGGCTCATTTCGAGGGTGTGTCCGTCGCCGAGCGTCGCGCGCACCGCGTAGCGGCGTTCGCCGGTGCGGACGAAGGAAACAGTCATTGGCGGTCGCGGACGACGAGACATGGGACACTCGCAATTGGCAGCTGCGGCTGAACAACGGCCCCATCATACCGCCGCGGGTGAGGGATCGATAGATGCGCGCGGACCTGCTGGCGAGCGCCGTAGCGCAATGCAATAGCGGGACAGCCTCTGGTGTCGCCGGGTCTGGTCTCGCTCTTGCTTCGATCAGGTGCGTCAGGAGCCACATGCGCGCACTCATCGTTGCCGATCTTCATTACTCGCTGCCGCAGTTCGACTGGCTGGTGGCGGCTGCCGATCATTTTGATGCGGTGGTGTTCGCCGGCGATGCGCTCGATCTCGCCTCGATCGTCGACATTCGCGCCCAGATCGTGGTCGTGAAGACATATCTCGCGCTCCTGGCGGCCAAGACGCGGGTCATGATCTGCTCGGGCAATCATGACCTGGAGGAGCGCAACCCGGATGGCGAGAAGATCGCGGCCTGGATCAGGACGGTCCGCGAGCTCGGCATCGCAGCCGACGGCGATGACCTTCTGATCGGCGACACGCTGTTCTCGGTTTGCCCATGGTGGGACGGTCCTCTCGTCAAGGCCGCCATCGCAAGCCAGCTCGATGCCGCCGCGAGGCGCGACACAGCCCGCTGGATCTGGGTGCATCATGCGCCGCCGGCCAACTCGCCGGTGAGCTGGGGCGGCAAGCGCTTCTTCGGCGACACCGAGCTCGAAGGCTTCATCGCGCGGCACCGCCCGGCGATGGTGATCTCCGGCCACGTCCACCAGTCGCCCTTCATCACGGATGGGTCCTGGTTCGATCGCGTCGGTGAGACTTGGGTCTTCAACACCGGGCGGCAACCCGGGCGACCGCCGACCTACATGGTGCTCGACACCGACGAAGGGCGCGCCTTCTGGTTGGCGGCGGGGCAAGCCGAATGGATCGATCTCGCCGGCCCCCTGCAACGCCCGGCGCAGCCGGTGACGGCGGCGCCGGACTGGCTCAGAGTCGTGGATCGGATTCCAGATCCGTTCCTGGCGAAACCTGCTGCGGCGGCAGGTTGATCATGCCCTGCAGCACCTCGCCGACCATCGAAAGATGGGTGCCATGGCCGGCATATTGCCGCTTCAGGTCGGCGAGATAGCTGTTGGCGACGTTGAGGCGCTGCGCCAGCATGCGCGCAATCGCGAGCGTCGCCTCGGGATTTTCACTGAGGAAGCGTGGCGCATCCGGGATCTCGTAGATCCGGCAATCGACGAGCGCCCGCACGGTCGCCGTGTGCGGCTGCTCCAGCAGGAGCGACATCTCGCCGAACAGCGCGCCCGGCTCGGAGATGACGGCCACCGTGGCGCCGGCCTTGATCACCTCCAGCTCTCCGTCGAGCAGGATGTAGAGATGCCCAGTGTTGTGCCCCTCCTCGAGCAGCATGGTGCCCGCCGGAATGGCGCGCTCATGTCCGCCGGTGCAGTGGCGCAGGAAGTCGGTCATCGGTTCGCCCGCGATGTTCACGCCGCGCGCCAAGCTAGCCGAAGAACGGTTCATCGCCACGCGAAATCGTCCGGGCGCTTCGCACCAGCTGTCGCAAAGGATTTTGAACCCTTGTCCGAATTGAGCACTCGGCGGCGCCATCATCGTGATCGGGACGTGGGTTTGGCTCAGCCGCCGAGGCTCGATGGCAAGGTGGCTCAGCTTGGAGAGCAGCAGATCGATGAAACCCGACGCACAAACGCGCTTCTGGAGAGGATCGCCATCAGCTTGGAAAATCGACGCACCACAATAGCAGCGTCACCATTGCGAGGGTGCGTCCCAGCGGATGCTAATGGTAGGCGGCGAGAGATTCGAACTCCCGACCCTCTCGGTGTAAACGAGATGCTCTAACCAGCTGAGCTAGCCGCCCTCACGTCGCGCTTCTTTACCCCCTGCCCGATCCTCAATCAACGCCGGAACCACGCGGCGGCAGCGAGAAACCGCCGCAGCGGGACCGGTGGGGGCAGACCACGCACGCTCGAAGGGTCGGTGGCTCGATCCCCCAAACGAAAACGGCGCCCTTACGGGCGCCGTTTCCTGGGATCAGTTCGGACCTCAGTGGGCGGTCAGGCCGCCGGCGGCTTCGTCGCCATCGGCCTTCACCGGGACCTTGGTGTCCTCTTCCCAGACGATCGGCACCGGCTTGCGGACCAGGGCCCGGGCGACGACGTCGTCGAGACGGGAGACCGGGATGATCTCCATGCCGCCCTTGATCGCATCGGAAATCTCCGTGAGATCCTTGGCGTTGTCCTCGGGGATCAGCACCGTCTTGATGCCGCCGCGGGCCGCGGCCAGGAGCTTCTCCTTCAGACCGCCGATCGGCAGCACGCGACCACGCAAGGTGATCTCACCGGTCATCGCGACGTCGTGACGGATCGGAATGCCCGTCATGACCGAGATGATTGCGGTTGCCATCGCGACGCCCGCCGACGGACCGTCCTTCGGGGTCGCCCCCTCCGGAACGTGGACGTGGATGTCGCGGCGGTCGAACATCGGCGGCTCGATGCCGTAGACGATCGCCCGCGAGCGGACGTAGGACGCCGCCGCCGAGATCGACTCCTTCATGACGTCGCGCAGATTGCCCGTCACCGTCATCTTGCCCTTGCCGGGCATCATGACGCCTTCAATGGTGAGCAGCTCACCGCCGACATCGGTCCATGCCAGACCCGTGACGATCCCGATCTGATCGTCGCTCTCGATCTCACCGAAGCGGAACTTCGGAACACCCAAGAATTCCTCGACGGTCTTCTCGGTGATCTTCACCGACTTCTTCTTGGACATCATGAGCTCCTTCACGGCCTTGCGGGCCAGTGTGGAAATCTCACGCTCCAGATTACGTACGCCCGCTTCGCGGGTGTAGCGCCGGATCACGAGCAGCAATGCGTCGTCGTCGATCGACCACTCCTTCGAGTCCAGTCCGTGCTTGGAGATCGCGCTGGGGATCAGGTGCTTGCGGGCGATCTCGAGCTTTTCGGTCTCGGTGTAGCCCGCGATGCGGATGATCTCCATGCGGTCCATCAGCGGCCCGGGAATATTCAGCGTATTCGCGGTCGTGATGAACATGACGTTCGACAGGTCGTAGTCGACCTCCAGATAGTGATCGTTGAAGGTCGTGTTCTGCTCGGGGTCCAGGACCTCCAGCAGCGCCGACGACGGGTCACCCCGGAAGTCCGAGCCCATCTTGTCGATCTCGTCCAAGAGGAACAGCGGGTTCGAGGTCTTGGCCTTGCGCATCGACTGGATGATCTTGCCGGGCATCGAGCCGATATAGGTCCGGCGATGACCGCGGATCTCCGCCTCGTCGCGCACTCCGCCCAGCGACACGCGAACGAACTCGCGGCCGGTGGCCTTCGCGATCGACTTGCCGAGCGAGGTCTTGCCGACGCCGGGAGGTCCGACCAGGCACAGGATCGGGCCGGTCAGCTTGTTGGCGCGCGACTGCACCGCCAGGTACTCGACGATGCGGTCCTTGACCTTCTCCAGCCCATAGTGATCCGCATCCAGAACCGCCTGCGCGGCCTCCAGATCCTTCTTCACCTTGGACTTCTTGTTCCACGGGATCGACAGCAGCCAATCCAGATAGTTGCGCACGACGGTCGCTTCCGCGGACATCGGCGACATCTGGCGCAGCTTCTTCAGCTCGTGCTGGGCCTTCTCGCGCGCTTCCTTGGAGAGCTTGGTCTTGTTGATGCGCTCTTCCAGATCGGCGAGCTCGTCGCGGCCGTCCTCGTCGCCCAGCTCCTTCTGAATGGCCTTCATCTGCTCATTCAGGTAGTACTCGCGCTGGGTCTTCTCCATCTGGCGCTTGACACGCGAGCGGATGCGCTTCTCGACCTGCAGCACCGAGATCTCGCTCTCCATCAGGCCCAGCACCTTCTCCAGGCGCGTGGTGACGGACAGCGTCTCCAGGATGCCCTGGCGATCGGCGATCTTGACGGCGAGATGCGAGGCGACGGTGTCGGCCAGCTTACCGAAATCGGTGATCGACTGAACGACGCCGACGACCTCTGCAGAGATCTTCTTGTTCAGCTTCACATAGCTCTCGAAATCCGACACGACGGAGCGCCCGAGTGCCTCGGCTTCGACCGACTTGGCGTCGGTGTCCTCGAGCGCAACGGCAGTGGCTTCGTAGTAGTCGGCACGATCGGTGTATTTCTCGACGCGCGCGCGCTCCAGGCCCTCGACCAGCACCTTCACGGTGCCGTCGGGCAGCTTCAGGAGTTGCAGCACGCTGGCGAGCGTCCCGGTCTCGTAGATCGCATCCGGAGCTGGATCGTCATCGGACGCGTTCTTCTGCGTCGCGAGCATCACCAGCGCGTCGTTCTTCATCACCTCTTCGAGGGCGCGGATGGATTTCTCGCGGCCGACGAACAGCGGAACGATGTTGTGCGGGAAGACGACGATGTCGCGGAGCGGCAGAACCGGATAGGCGTGGCTCTCGCCGTAAACGATGGTCGGCCGGGGTTTGGGGGTCGTCATGGCCTGTTCCTTTTGTTTAGCCCCCTTGCACGCAGTCCGCCATCGTGCGCAACCGCCACAAGGTGCGATCTGATCCGGACATCACTGACGCGTCGATATCGCCCGCTTGTTTCGGATCGTTGTTGAGGCGAATCCCGGGATTGAGATTTGTATCGCCACGCGACATTAGGTGGCTATCGACCCGGGGGGTGTCAAGTATCGGTAAACACCCGCCAAAAATGGCTTTACGCGGCGGGACGCTGAAACGCTGCGATGCCGCGGACATGACGTCCGCGGCGATCGCCGATCTAATAAATCGAGGTCTTCTGTCTCTCGTACCAGCGCGCCTCACGCGCTGGCGCTGCTTTCCACCGCGCGATCGGAGCGATCGGCGTAAATGTACAGCGGGCGGGCGGTGCCCTCGACCACTTCACGCGAGATGACCACTTCCTCGACACCCTCGAGACCCGGCAGGTCGAACATCGTCTCGAGCAGGATGCTCTCGAGGATCGACCGCAGACCACGCGCGCCGGTCTTGCGCTCGATGGCCTTGCGCGCCACCGCGCCCAGCGCCTCGTCGGCGAAGGTGAGCTCGATGTTCTCCATCTCGAACAGCCGCTGATACTGCTTCACCAGCGCGTTCTTGGGCTCGGTCAGGATCTTCTTCAGCGAGTTCTCGTCGAGGTCCTCGAGCGTCGCAACGACCGGAAGACGGCCGACGAACTCGGGGATCAGGCCGTACTTCAGGAGATCCTCAGGCTCGACGTGACGGAAGATCTCGCCGGTGCGGCGGTCCTCCGGCGCCAGAACCTGGGCGGCGAAGCCGATCGAGGTCGACCGGCCGCGCGCCGAGATGATCTTCTCGAGGCCGGAGAACGCACCACCGCAGATGAACAGGATGTTGGTGGTGTCGACCTGCAGGAACTCCTGCTGCGGATGCTTGCGGCCGCCCTGCGGCGGAACCGACGCAACCGTACCCTCCATGATCTTGAGCAGCGCCTGCTGGACGCCCTCGCCCGACACGTCGCGGGTGATCGAGGGATTGTCCGACTTGCGACTGATCTTGTCGATCTCGTCGATGTAGACAATGCCACGCTGCGCGCGCTCGACATTGTAGTCGGCCGCCTGCAACAGCTTCAGGATGATATTCTCGACGTCCTCACCGACATAGCCGGCCTCGGTCAGGGTCGTCGCATCCGCCATCGTGAACGGCACGTCCAGGATGCGGGCGAGCGTCTGGGCGAGCAGCGTCTTGCCCGAGCCGGTCGGACCGATCAGCAGGATGTTCGACTTCGCGAGTTCGACGTCCGAGTGCTTGGTCTGGTGATTCAGCCGCTTGTAGTGGTTGTGGACGGCGACCGAGAGCACCTTCTTCGCATGGTTCTGGCCGATGACGTAATCGTCCAGGACCTTGCAGATCTCCTTCGGGGTCGGAATCCCGTCGCGCGACTTGACCAGCGAGGACTTGTTCTCCTCGCGGATGATGTCCATGCAGAGTTCGACGCACTCGTCGCAGATGAAGACGGTTGGACCTGCGATCAGTTTGCGGACTTCGTGCTGGCTCTTGCCGCAGAACGAGCAATATAGCGTGTTCTTCGAGTCGCTCGTGCCGACCTTACTCATTCCTGTCTCCGTCCGCGGTTCGCTCTTGTCCGCTCGTTCGTCCCGATCCGGCACGGGCCGGACCAGACTGGTGAAAGAGCAAATTTCGTACCAAAATTAACACCTTGTTCTTCACCTGTCGTGCACCCACGACCTACGCGAATCCCCCACGATCCATAACTCGACACTCTAGCCAATCATGCTGTCATCCGACTATCAAGAATTCGCTAATCGGAGCACAGACCCTAGACCGTGACATTACCGTGATTTTGGGGCTTGACACGGCAATAACACGCGAAATCAGCGGAGCGTTGCGTGTTTGCCACGCCTATTTGCCGGCCGCACGGCAAGGTTGCGGCTCTTTTGGGACCCTACCTCAGCACCTTTGCCGACCGAAGCCGGTAAAGGAGCCGCCGTTACATCCCCCAGGCCCGTCCATCGGGCCCCGCGTCGCTTACTGTTGGCTCACTTGCCCATCGCCGCCGGATCTTCCGGCCGCTTGTCGATGACCTTGTCGATCAGGCCGAACTCCTGGGCGGCTTCCGCCGTGAGGAACTTGTCGCGCTCCAGGGCGTCCTCAATCGCCTTGTAGGGCTGGCCGGTGTGCTTGACGTAGATCTCGTTCAGCCGCTTCTTCAGGTTCAGGATCTCCTGGGCGTGCAGCATGATATCGGTCGCCTGGCCCTGGAACCCGCCGGACGGCTGATGCACCATGATGCGCGAGTTCGGCAGCGAGAAGCGCATGTCCTTGTGGCCGGCACAGAGCAGCAGCGAGCCCATCGAGGCCGCCTGGCCGGTGCACAGCGTCGACACCGCCGGACGGATGAACTGCATCGTGTCGTAGATCGCGAGGCCCGACGTCACCACGCCACCGGGCGAGTTGATGTACATCGCGATTTCCTTCTTCGGGTTCTCGGCCTCGAGGAACAGGAGCTGAGCGACGATCAGGGTCGCCATGCCGTCCTCGACCGGACCGGTCACGAAGATGATGCGCTCCTTCAGGAGGCGCGAGAAGATGTCGTAGGCGCGCTCGCCGCGGTTGGTCTGTTCGACCACCATAGGCACAAGGTTCATATAGGTTTCGACGGGATCGCGCATGAATCACCCAAGGGTTGGACCAGCAGTTGAGACGACCGGCCGCCGCAGGTGAGGCTCATTTCAACGAGCAGCGACGGACAGGTGTCCCGTGATGCAGAACTTCAAGACCGAGCCCACAGATATGGACCAATTTGCCGGTGACAAGACCGGGTGCCCTGGGCCGCCGCAAGCGAGGTCGTTGCCCTGTTCAAGCTGATTCCCGCGGCGGCGGCCAGCGCCGGAACCTGGACGACCGGCGCTTTCGCCGGTCAACCTTAATCTCGCGCTTATGTCGCGAACCCTACGATGGACAGCCTGTTCAGGCCGCCTTGTCGCTGTCGTCGTCCTTGAACAGCTCGTCCTTGGAGACCTTCTTCTCGGTCACGTTGGCGAGTTCGAGGATGAAGTCGACGACCTTGTCCTCGTAGATTGGCGCGCGCAGCTGCGCGAGCGCCTGCGGGTTGCTGCGATAGAAGTCCCAGACCTCCTTCTCGCGGCCCGGCATCGAGCGCGCACGCTCGATCACGGCGCGGCTGACCTCGTCGTCGGTCACGGTGATCTTGTTCTTCTCGCCGATCTCCGACAGCACGAGGCCGAGGCGCACGCGGCGGTCGGCGATGGTGCGGTACTCCTCCTTCGCCTTGTCCTCGGTGGTGTTCTCGTCGGCGAAGGTCTTGCCGCTGGAATCCATCTCGGCCTTGACCGAGTTCCACATCAGGTTGAACTCCTCGTCGATCAGCGACGGCGGCGCATCGAACTTGTGGGTCTCGTCGAGACGGTCGAGCAGCGCGCGCTTGACGCGCTGGCGGGTCGCCTGGCTGAACTCGCCGGCGAGACGATCGCGCATCAACTGCTTCAGCTTGTCGAGCGATTCGAGGCCGAGCGTCTTGGCGAACTCATCGTCCACCACCTTGTCTTCGGGCGCCTCGATGGCGGTGGCGGTGGTTTCGAACTCCGCCGCCTTCCCGGCCAGCTCGTTGTTGAGATAATTGGTCGGGAACGTGACCTTCAGCGTGCGGGTCTCGCCGACGCCGATACCGATCAGCTGGTCCTCGAAGCCGGGAATGAAGGTGTTCGAGCCGATCACGACGTCGATGCCCTCACCCGTGCCGCCCTCGAAGGCGACGCCGTCGATCGTGCCCTTGAAGTTGATCTTCACGCGGTCACCGCTCGCCGCCTTCGCGCTCTCGGCCTTCGCCGCGTAGCTGCGGTTGGCATCCGCCAGGCGCTTGATCGCCTCGTCGACATCGGCATCGGTGATGTCGGCCACCGGCTTCTCGACCGAGAAGGTCTTGAAGTCGGCGAGCGCAATCGCCGGCACGACCTCGACGGCCACGGTGTAGGTCAGGTCCGACTGGCCGGAGAGGATCTTCTCGACCTCGGCCTCCTCCGTCGGCATCGTCACCTTCGGCTCGGTGGCGAGGCGGAAGCCGCGCTCGGTGAAGATCTGCGTGTTGGTGTCGCGGATGGTCTGGTCGATGGTCTCCGCCATGACCGACTTGCCATAGATCTTCTTCAGATGCGCGACCGGCACCTTGCCGGGGCGGAAGCCGTTGATGCGGACCTTGTCCTTGAGATCGACCAGCTTGGCGTCCGCCTTGGCGTCGAGATCCGCCGCCGGAACGCTGATCTGGAACTCGTGCTTCAAGCCTTCCGACAAGGTTTCTGTGACCTGCATGGCGTCAATCTTCTTCCGCTTCGGTCCGAACCCTTGCGATCCGGACACATCTGACTCAATTGTGGACGACGCGCAGCAAAAGGCTTTGCGCCGGTGGGATCGGCGGCCCCGCTTCTCTGTGCGAGAGAGCGGGTCTGCCGGTAAAACTTGGGGCAAACGCCGGAGAAGCGCTTGGTGCGGGCGGAGGGACTCGAACCCCCACAACTTTCGTCACTGGAACCTAAATCCAGCGCGTCTACCAGTTCCGCCACGCCCGCGTGAACTGCATCGATAGCCCGGCCGCGGTGCCGCGGGCGGCGCGGCTTATACCACGCACGAAACCGTCCGCAGCAAAAAAATGGGCTGTCGAAAGCACCACCGGCAGGCCGATCGACCGTGTCGCACGCACAGATAAGGGAAAACAGCATGATCCGCATCCCCCTCATCGCACGATGTTTTGTCGCATGACGGAACCGTCGGAGGGGCTCAGCCGCCGCGCCCTGCTCGGCGGCCTTGCGGCAGCCGGCGCGGCCTCGTTTGCCCGCTCGGCTCGGGCCGGTGGCCGAATCTCGGTTTCGTTGAGCGCTCGCGGCGAATCTCTCGTGCTGGCCCAGGGACGTTCGGCCAGCCCGCTCTGGCGGCTGGCTGCACCGGCCCCGGTGGTCCGGCTCGCCCGCGGCACGGCGCTCGACCTTGACCTTTCGAATGGCCTTTCGATCCCGGCCGCATTGTCCAGCCGCGGCCTCGCTTTGCCCGCACCGCTGCTGGCGCAGGCGGAGATCGGCCCCGGCGGCCGGGCCACCATTCCAGCCCTGGCGTCGCGCGCCGGGACCGGCCTGCTCGACCTGCGGCTGCTCGCCGACGCCGTGCCGATCCGCCCGCTGCCTGTCATCGTCGATGAGGCCGCGACGGTAACTGTCGACCGCGACGAAATTTTCCTGGTCGAGGATTTCAGGCTCAAGGCGGACGGCACCGCGGTTGCGCCAGGAACCGAAGCGCGAGACACCGAGCTCATCTACACCGTCAATGGGCACGTCCTGCCCGAGATCGCGCTGCGGACCCATGAGCGGGTCAGGCTGCGGTTCATCAACGGCTGTCAACGCGCTGTGATCGCGATCAAAATCGCCGACCTCGACGCCGTCCGCGTGATGGCCATCGACGGCCAGCCGGCCGAGCCTTTCCTGGCTCGAAATGGCGCGGTGGTGCTGCCGCCCGGCGGCCGCACCGACGTCTTCATCGACATGCCCGCCGCCAAGACGGTGCTGGCCGTGCTGCTGCACGACGGCAGCAATCCGCGTCCCCTCGCCCGGCTGGTGGCGTCGAGCGAGCCGCCGCTCCGTGCCGCCCCACCGCCGCCGGCGCCGCCTTTGCCGTCGAACGGGTTGCCGGACAAGCTGGACCTGAGGACCGCCGCTCGGGCCGAGCTCGCGCTCGACGGCGCCGGCTGGCAACCGCCCGCCGCGTTCAACGCCGCCGGCGCCCCCACCTTCCAGGCCAAGGCCGGCCAAGTGGTCGTGCTGGCATTGGCGAACAAGACCGCCGGCACCCATGTGGTCCACCTTCATGGCCAGCCGTTTCGGCTGCTCGACCGGCTCGACGACGGCTGGAAGCCCTATTGGCTCGACACGCTGGCGCTGGAGGCCGGCCAGACCCAGCGCATTGCATTCCTTGCCGAGCAATCCGGCCGGTTCCTGGTCGAGAGCATGGCGACCAACTGGGCGGCGCCGCGGCTGCTGCGGTGGTATGAGATCAGGTGAGGAAACGAACCTGAGGGAATAGTCCCCATGACCACTGCCGCCATCACCGGGGTCACGGCGCGCGCCGTGATCACGCCCATGAAGCGCCCCCTGCGCAACGCGTTCGGGATCATCGACTCCGGACCGCTGGTGCTGATCGACGTCGCAACCGATCAGGGGGTTACCGGCCATTCCTACCTGTTCGCTTACACCAGGCTCGCCTTGAAACCGCTGCTGCATCTGGTCGAGGAGATCGGCCGAGAGCTCAAAGGCCAAGCCCTGGTCCCGTTCGACCTGATGAAACTCATGGACGCCAAATTCCGCCTGCTCGGCTGGCAGGGCCTCGTCGGCATGGCCGTCTCGGGCCTCGACATGGCGTTCTGGGATGCGCTCGGTCAGCTCGCGGGCAAGCCCGTCGTCGAGCTGCTCGGCGGCACGGCGCGGCCGATTCCGGCCTATGACAGCTATGGCGTGCTCGATGCCAAGGACGACGAGCGCACCTTGCGCGCCGCGCGCGACGAGCACGGCTTCCGCGCCATCAAGACCAAGGGCGGTCATGGCGATCTCGCGACCGACGAAGCGATGATCAAGGGCCTGCGCGCCCTGCTCGGCCCGGACATGGCGCTGATGCTCGACTTCAACCAGTCGCTCGATCCCGCTGAGGCGACACGTCGAATTACCAACCTTGCTGCCTACGACCTGACCTGGATCGAGGAGCCGGTGCCGCAGGAAAACCTCTCCGGCCATGCCCGGGTGCGCGAGCGCTCGGAGATCCCGATCCAGGCCGGCGAGAACTGGTGGTTTCCGCGCGGCTTTGCCGAGGCGATCGCCGCCGGCGCCTCCGACTTCATCATGCCCGACCTGATGAAGGTCGGCGGCATCACTGGCTGGCTCAACGTCGCGGGGCAAGCCGACGCCGCCTCGATCCCGATGTCGAGCCACATCCTGCCCGAGGCGAGCGCCCATGTGCTGGCAGTGACGCCGACGGCGCACTGGCTCGAGGTGCTGGACTTCGCCGGCGCCATTCTCGCCGAGCCGCTGCGGGTGGTGGATGGCAAGGTGACAGCCAAAGGTCCCGGCCTTGGGCTCGCCTGGAACGAGAGCGCGGTGGCGAAATATCAGGTGACGTGAGCGGGTTCAGCCAAGAGCAGGACGCGCCGTCGCCGCCTCACCCCCAACTGTCATCGCCCGGCGCGACCCGGGCGATCCAGTACGCCGAGACGTCGGTGGCTAAATCGATAGGCCGCGGCGTACTGGATGCCCGCCTGCGCGGGCATGACAATCTTCGTCGTCAATACTCGACGCCGAACCGGTCATAGAGCCGCCGGAACACCGCAGGCAAGGTCTCCGTCAGATCCTCCGCGATCAGCCCCGGTCCCGCCTCGTTGCCCGCCTCGCCATGCATCCAGACGCCGATGCAGGCGGCCTCGAACGCCGGCACACCCTGCGCCAGCAAGCCGGCGATGATGCCGGCGAGCACGTCGCCGGCGCCGGCGGTGGCGAGCCAGGGCGGCGCGTTGGCGGCGATCGCGGCGCGGCCGTCGGGCGCGGCCACCGTCGTGTCGGCGCCCTTCAACAGCACCACGGCGCCGCAGCGCACGGCCGCCGCGCGGACGCGCTCCAGCTTGGAGCGGCCGGGATGCTTGTTGCTGAGATCCGAGAACAGGCGCGGGAATTCGCCCTCGTGCGGCGTCAGCACGATCTGCGCGTCGGCCATCGCCCTGATCTGCTCGAACAACCGCTCCGGCGCATCGGCGAAGCTCGTCAATGCGTCGGCATCGAGCACGAGATGACGCTGCGCCGACAGCGCGGTGAAGACGAGGTCGCGCGTGCGCTCGCTGACGCCCGTTCCGGGCCCGATGATGCAGGTGTTGTAGCGCTTGTCGCCGAGCAGCTCGCCGAACTCGATCGCGGTGTCGGCGGCGCGCACCATCACCGCCGTCAGCGCCGCAGCATTGACCGCCAGCGCATCGCGCGGCGAGGCCAGCGTGACCAGGCCGGCGCCCGCCCGCAATGCGGCCCGCGCGGCCATCCGCGCCGCGCCCGTGGCGGTGACGTCGCCGGACATCGCCAGCACGTGCCCGCGGGCGAATTTGTGGCCGTCGATGCGTGGCACCGGAAAATGGCCCTGCCACAGCTCGGGATCGTTCTCGAAGGCCTGCGGCCTGATCTCGGCGAGCACCTGGGGATCGATGCCGATGTCGGCGAGCCGGACGCGCCCGCAATGCTGGCGGCCCGGCAGCAGCAGGTGCGCCGGCTTCTTGCGGAAGAAGGTCACCGTCTCGGTGGCGCGGACCGCGATGCCCATCACCGCGGCCGTGGTGCCGTTGATGCCGCTCGGCAGGTCGACGGCGAGCACCGGCGCGCCATTGCCGTTGATCGCTGCGATGACGTCATGGGGCTCGCCGGTGACGGGCCGGCTGAGACCTGCGCCGAACAGCGCGTCGATGATCAGCGCCGGCTTGCCGATCGCCTGCGGCGTGAACGGCAGCACCGGAAACTTCCAGCCCTTGGCGGCGGAGGCCGCGTCGCCGTGCAGCGCGTCGCGCTCGCACATCAGGATGACCGACACGTCCCTGCCCTGCGCGGCGAGCTCGGCCGCGGCAACGAAGCCGTCGCCGCCATTGTTGCCCGGCCCACACACGACCACGATCGGCCCGGTCTCGACCAGGTCCATGGCCGCCTCGGCCACCGCCTGTCCGGCGCTCAGCATCAGCGAAAAGCCCGGCGTGCCGGCCGCGATGGTCAGCCGGTCGGCGCGCTCCATTTCGCTCGTGGTCAAGATGTCCATTACCGCTCTCGTCCCCAGCCGCCGTCTTGCGCCGGCTGCGTGATGTCGTCCCCGTCGCCTCGCAGCGGACGTCGGCGCCCCGTCCCTCGGAGCCGGTGCGGGCGAATCCCGCGCTCCCTATTGCCGCGCCAGCCCGCAACTTCCAAGGGCGCTGCACATCTGGCAAGACGCGACGAAACCCGGCACATCGCCTTTTCCCTGGGCATTTCGGACAGCGCGCGGCTCCGCCGTCAAGACTTGCACAATGTTTGATCTGTTTGCCTAATCTCAAGGCTCCGGTATTCTAGACGTTCCTTGAGGGAATCGTCGGGTGCTGGTGAAATGCCTGAATATCGGCTCCATTTGGGCCCGTTAACGACTTGGCATAGACCCTGCTTTTGTGGAGCCACTTCGGCACGGGGCAAGTCGGGCAATCAATCACCGGGCCTCCGCCGGAGAGTGTTGGGCCCGGTAACGAAATGATCGAACGACTTGCGCATGGGCGCAGCCTGACGATGACCCACATGTTGTTTATAGCGGAATGCCCGGGAGGCGCTCAGTGAAGAAGATCGAAGCCATCATCAAGCCGTTCAAGCTCGACGAGGTGAAGGAGGCGCTTCAGGAGGTGGGACTTCAGGGCATCACCGTTACCGAAGCGAAGGGTTTCGGCCGGCAAAAAGGCCATGCCGAGCTTTACCGGGGCGCCGAATACATCGTTGATTTCCTGCCCAAGGTGAAGATCGAGATCGTGATCGGCGACGACCTGGTCGAGCGCGCGATCGAGGCGATCCGCCGCGCCGCCCAGACCGGCCGCATCGGCGACGGCAAGATCTTCGTGTCCAACATCGAGGAAGCCATCCGCATCCGAACCGGAGAATCCGGGCTGGACGCGATCTAGCCTGACCGGGGGGCCTCAACGGACCGTCCGCTCCGGGCCCCCCACGGAACGTTTGCTGCGCCAGCAGCCCCCACGGCAGCTCGAGTGTCCTCTGCGAGGCGCTTGCACGCGGCCGTTTTGCCGTTTCCGATGTTGTCTTGGCTCCCGCACGAGGCTATGGAGCATGACCCGCGGACGCCGTCCCGCGCCGGGCCGTGACGTTATAAGCCAAGAGGGGTATTCATGAAGACCGCCAAGGACGTCTTGAAAGCAATCAAGGACAATGACGTCAAATACGTCGACCTCCGCTTCACCGACCCGCGGGGCAAGTGGCAGCACGTCACCTTCGACGTCAGCATGATCGACGAAGACATTTTTGCCGAAGGCACGATGTTCGACGGCTCCTCGATCGCCGGCTGGAAGGCGATCAATGAATCCGACATGTGCCTGATGCCCGACCCGGTGACCGCGACGATCGATCCGTTCTTCGCCGAAACCACCATGATCATCACCTGCGACGTGCTCGAGCCGACCACCGGCGAGCCGTACAACCGCGACCCCCGCGGCATCGCCAAGAAGGCCGAGGCGATGGTGAAGTCGATGGGCGTGGGCGACACCGTGTTCGTCGGCCCCGAAGCCGAGTTCTTCGTATTCGACGACGTGCGCTACAGCTCGTCGCCCTACAACACCGGCTTCCGCCTGGACTCCTCGGAGCTGCCGACCAACTCCGACACCGAATATGAGGGCGGCAATCTCGGCCACCGCATCCGCACCAAGGCGGGCTATTTCCCGGTGCCGCCGCAGGACTCGGTGCAGGACATGCGCTCGGAGATGCTCGGCGCCATGGCGCGCATGGGCGTCAAGGTCGAGAAGCACCATCACGAGGTCGCCTCGGCCCAGCACGAGCTCGGCATGAAGTTCGACACGCTGACCTTGATGGCCGACCAGATGCAGATCTACAAATACTGCATCCATCAGGTCGCGCACATCTACGGCAAGACCGCCACCTTCATGCCGAAGCCGGTCTATGGCGACAACGGCTCGGGCATGCACGTCCACCAGTCGATCTGGAAGGACGGCAAGCCGGTGTT
The DNA here is from genome assembly GCF_032485115.1 of Bradyrhizobium sp. SZCCHNRI2009. NCBI lineage: Bacteria > Pseudomonadati > Pseudomonadota > Alphaproteobacteria > Hyphomicrobiales > Nitrobacteraceae > Bradyrhizobium > Bradyrhizobium sp. SZCCHNRI2009. Next base: position 608,921 of record NZ_JAUEUH010000002.1, on the reverse strand, counting down.
CGCGGGCAACAAGTACTCCGACCTGTCGGAGACCTGCCTGTCCTACATCGCCGGCATCATCAAGCACGCCAAGGCCATCAACGCCTTCACCAACCCGTCGACCAACTCCTACAAGCGTCTGGTCCCGGGCTATGAGGCGCCGGTGCTGCTCGCCTACTCCGCGCGCAACCGCTCGGCGTCCTGCCGCATCCCCTACACCTCGTCGCCGAAGGCCAAGCGCGTCGAGGTCCGCTTCCCCGATCCGCTCGCCAATCCCTATCTCGGCTTTGCCGCGATGCTGATGGCCGGCCTCGACGGCGTGAAGAACAAGCTCGATCCGGGCCCGGCGATGGACAAGGACCTCTACGACCTGCCGAAGGAAGAGCTGAAGCAGATCCCGACCGTCTGCGGCAGCTTGCGCGAGGCGCTCGAGAACCTCGACAAGGACCGCGCCTTCCTGAAGGCCGGCGGCGTGTTCGACGACGACTTCATCGACAGCTACATCGCGCTGAAGATGACCGAGGTCGAGCGCTTCGAAATGACCCCGCACCCGGTCGAGTTCGACATGTACTACTCGGGCTGACAGCCCGATTGATCGGCGGATGACGACACCAGGGCGCCCCTCACGGGGCGCCCTTTTCATTGGTGTCGCAGTGCCGTGCTGCGAATGCCAAGGCCGGCATGAGCGCCAGAACGGCGGTACGACATTCCTCCCAATGACGAATAGGGACAGGCGCAAGGAATAGATCGGGCCGGAATGAGTTTCTATCCCTGTGATCCACATGCATTGGGAGATTTCGAATGACCAGGCTTTCGATCTCGCGCCTCTTCCTGACCGCCGCAATCTCACTCGCGGCGATCTCGTCCGCCAGCGCGGCGCCTCCAACCAAGAGCGGCAGCAGCACGAAGGGTGACATCCTCACCGACAACAAGGGCATGACGCTCTACACGTTCGACAAGGACGTCGACGGCAAATCAGCCTGCAACGGTCCCTGCGCGACCAACTGGCCGGTCCTGAAAGCCGAAGCCAGCGACAAGGCCGACGCCAACTACACGATCATCACCCGGGACGACGGCTCCAGGCAGTGGGCTTACAAGGGCAAGCCGCTCTACACCTTCGCCAAGGATCAGAAGCCCGGCGACATCACAGGCGACGGCTTCCTGAACAACGCCTGGCATCTCGCAAAGCCCTGAGCGGAGCTGCGCTCTCGCCACGCGCGGGACGAACTGCACGGATTGGGCTTGGCCGTAGGAGACGGCCGCTCTCGGAGAATCCGCCGGACGCGCCTGCGACCGGCGCCCATTGACGAGCGCTGCGTTGTCGTGGCTATCGAGAAACGCGGCAAGCTTTCCTGATGGAGATCTTGCCGCACCACCCCTGCCCCCAGCGCCCTTCACCGGGCGCCTTTTGTTGGTGGCTGCTCATCTGCGATGATCCAACGGGACTCGTCCTTCGAGACGCTCGGCTATCGCCAAGCTCCTTAAGGATGAGGAGATGGAGGTCGCGCGAGGCCGTGGTTTCTCCTCATGGTGAGGAGGCGCGCGCCCATGAGTCAATGAGATCATCCGACAGAAGTGCGCGCCGTCTCGAACCATGAGGCCCGAGGGCGCACTCAGCCGCTATTTCTCGGGAAACCTCACCACGATCTGCTCGACCACCGGTCCCCATTTGCGCAACTCCGCCTTGTCGGATGCGATGCGATCACCGATCGGATTTCCCTCGTGGTCGTCACTGCCGAAGCGAACGCTGACGGAGCATCCACCCGGCAAAGGACGGCTCAGCGTGCCGCCTTTCCAGTCGACAACGAAGCCGCCACCATCGGTGAAGAACTCGCGGATCAGAAACGGCCTGCCATTGATCTTCTGCACCTCGGCCAAAGTGGAGCCGAGCGTCACGCCGGCAACGTTCCAATGACTCGTCTTGGAGTCGATCAAGGTGAGACGTGACACCCGCCGCATCGTCTCGTCAGCAAAGCCGATCTCGATACGCCAGTCCGGCACTTTTGGCGACAGCACGACGCCTTGATAGGTGATGTCCTCCACCCCGGTGAACAACTGGTCGTCTGTCACCGCCTCCTGGCCGTAGCGCTGCATCAGGCTCTTGGCGGAGTCCGTGACCGACACCGGCGAGGTGCAGGTGATCGGCCCATCGGCAGGCGGCGCGGTCTGTGCCCATGCCGGCGCAGCCAGAAGCATCAACAACAAGCTCGTTCGGCGCATGCTCATCCCGGTCAGTCCTGCGACTATGAAGCCATCACTTCGCGGCGAAATTGATGCCGATCTCGGTGACGACGGGCGCGAATTTCACCAGCGCCGGATTGTCGGACGACACCTTCACGCCATCGCCCGAGAGCGCTCGCGGTGGGTCCTTGTCCTTGCCGAAGCGCACGGTGATCGAGCAGCCGCCCGGCAGGATGCGTCCCAGCGCGCCGTTCTTGAAGTCGGTGACGAAGCCGCCATAGTCCCAGCCGAAGCCGCTCACGACGAACGACTTGCCATTGGCCTTCTGGACCTCGACGAGGCTGGCCCCGATGGTGATGCCGGCCACGCTCCAGCGGCTCGTCTTGGCCGTATCGCGCAAGGTGAGCCCGGACACCGTCGCGACCTTATCGTCGATGAAGCCGACCTCGATGCGCCGGTCCATCGCCCGCGGAAACAGCACGAGGCCCTTGTAGGTCTCGCCCTCGGCGCCCGGCAGATCCTGAACCACGGCCTCGTCGCCATAGCGCTGCTTGAGGCTGTTTGCCGAATCGGTGGCCGCGACCGGCGACGAGCAAGTGATCGGGCCTTCCATCGGCGGCGTGCCTTGGGCCAAGGCCGGAGCGGCGAGGAGCACAATGGCGACAGTCAGGACGTGGCGCATCACGGATTCCTTGTGACGAGCTCACGATGAGCCGTCTCTGCAGCTTCGTCTGCCGTTTTGGAAACCCGGTTCAGCCCCGACGTCAGGATGACAGATGCCGCTTCCTCACCGCCTCACCGAACGCCTCGAACAGCTTGCGATTGATCGGGTTCTTCTGCGGGTCATATTCGGCATGCCATTGCACGCCGAGCGCAAAGGATGGCGCGTCCGCGATGCGGATGGCCTCGATGGTGCCGTCCTCGGCGATGCCCTCGATCACGACGCGGTCGCCCGGCTCCAGGATGCCCTGACCATGCAGCGAATTGACCTTGATGCTGTTGCAGCCGAGGATGCTGGCGAAGGCACCGCCCGGCGTCAGCCGCACCTCGTGGCGATCGGCGAACACGACGTTGGGATCGGGATGGATCTCGCCGTTCTCCAGCCTCGGCATGCGGTGGTTCATGCGGCCGGGAATCTCGCGGATCTCCGGATGCAGCGAGCCGCCGAAGGCGACGTTCATCTCCTGCAAGCCGCGGCAGATGCCGAACAGCGGGATGCCTCTGGAGACGCAGGCTTCCGACAACTGCAGCGCGACCTCGTCGCGGTGGACGTCGTAGGGCTCGTGCTTGAGGCTCGGCTCGGTGTTGAAACGGGTCGGGTGCACGTTGGCGCGGGCGCCGGTCAGCACCACGCCGTCGACGACATCGAGCAGCGCGGCGATGTCGGTGATCTCGGGAATGCCGGCAAACATCAGCGGCAGCGCGCCCGCGACCTCGGCCACGGCGCTCAGGTTGCGCTCGCCCACCATCTGCACGGTGAACCTGTTCTCGACGCGATGGCTGTTGCCGATCACGCCGACCACCGGACGTTTCATTGTTTTTGTTTCTCTCCCCTCTTATGTGGCCGTTGGCGGCCGCGTCCGCCAGTGCGGCAGGCACAAATCATGCCTGCGTCGCACGGCAGGATCAACATATGGCCACGCGGGTCCCCAATGCCAATTCCGGACACCCCCGCAAGCGTCCTGCAGCGCCCCGCTTCCCCAAGCCTGCGCTTGATCCGCCAGCCGTTTTCGCCAATGTGTGGGGGCCGATCAGCACAGAGGATGCCTCATGACCGCCCCCGCCGACCCACGCCTCCAGGCCCGCAGCGACCTGGCCTGGGCCATTGCCGTGGGCGGCATCGGGGTAACCCTGTTCATGGCCGGCATGGCCTTCACCTGGTATTACGCGGCTGCGATCTTCCTGTTGTTCGCGGGCATGCTGCTCGGCGTCGCGCTCAACGCGATGACCAGCCTGCTCGGCCGCGTCCTGCCCTGGCCGCATCCGGCGCGGCTCGTCATCGTCTGCCTGGCGCTCGCGGCCGTGCTCGTCGGCATCGTCTTCCTCGGCGGCACCACCATCGCGGACCAGGCCAAGGTGCTGAGCGATACGATCAAGTCGCAGCTCGGCAACATCAAGGGCTTCCTCGACCGCAACGGCATCGACACCAGCTTCTTCGACTTCAACGCCGCGAGCACGGCCACTGCCGCGCCTGATGGCGGCTCGACCACACCGACCCAGACGCCGTCCCATGGCCTGCCGGGCGGCCTGCCCTCGCCGAGCGCGCTGGCCTCCTCCGGCGGCGCCATCGTCAGCCAGACCTTCAAGCTGCTGCTCGGCACCGTCAGCGCCGTCGGCAACTTCTTCATCGTGTTGTTCCTGGGATTGGCCTTCGCGGCCCAGCCGGCGGTCTACCGCAGCGGATTGCTTTTCCTGGCGCCGGCGAAGTACCGCGACCAGGCCACCGTGATCGTGGACCGCATCAGCTACACGCTGGAGCGCTGGCTGATCGCCCAGATCACGACGATGTTCGCCGTGTTCCTCGTCACCTGGATCGGCCTCGCCATCATCGGCGTGCAGAGCTCGTTCATCCTGGGCATCCAGGCCGGCCTGTTGGCCTTCATTCCGACCGTCGGCGCCATCATCGCCGGCGTCATCGTGGTGCTGGCGAGCCTCGCCTCCGGCTGGGTCGCTGCGGTCAGCGCCTTCGTGCTGTTCCTCGGCGTGCACGCGATGGAGAGCTACGTGCTGACGCCGCTGATCCAGCGCCAGGCGCTGGACATCCCGCCGGCCACGCTGTTTGCGTTCCAGATCCTGCTCGGCATCGTGTTCGGCGTCTGGGGCCTGACCCTGGCGCTGCCGCTGATGGCGATCGCCAAGGTCATGATCGACTATTTCAAGAGCGACCGCCGCACCGAGGACGCCGCGGCCGCGATCTGAGGCCCGGTCAGAGCCCGCTCAGCCGGCCGGCATCGCGGTCTCGACCAGCTTGGCCCAATAGCTGATGCCGTGCGGGATCACGTCGTCGTTGAAATCATATTCCGGGTGATGCACGCCGGCCCCATCGCCGATGCCCATGAAGACGAACGCGCCGGGCCGCGCCTGCAGCATGTAGGCGAAGTCCTCGCCGCCGAGCCGGGGCGGCATGTCGATGATGACCTGATCCGGCCCGACGACGCTGCGCGCCACGTCGGCCGCGAACGCAGTCTGCTCCGCATGGTTGATGACGACCGGATAGCCCCATTCGTAGTCGATCTCCGCCTCCACGCCCATGCCGCTCGCGAGCGCCGTCACCAGGCTCTTGAAGCGTTCGTCCATCAAGCGGCGGATGTCCTCATCGAGCGTGCGCACGGTGCCGCCAATGACAGCGGTCTGCGGAATGATGTTGTCGGCGGTCGTCCCCGCGTGAAAGCGCGTGATCGACAGCACCGCGCTTTCGACCGGATCGACGTTGCGCGCCACGATCGTCTGCAGCGCGGTCACGATCTGCGCGCCGGCGATGATCGGATCGACGCATTTGTTCGGCCGCGCGGCATGGCCGCCGAGGCCCTTCAGGCGCACCTCGAAGGTGTCGGCCGCGGCCATCACGGCGCCGGTGCGCGTCGCGACCGTTCCGAGCGGCAGGCCCGGCGCATTGTGCAAGCCGTAGACCTCCTCGATGCCGAAGCGCTCCATCAGGCCATCCTCGACCATCGCACGGCCACCGGCCCCACCCTCCTCGGCCGGCTGGAAGATGACGATGGCCGTGCCGGCGAAGTTGCGCGTCTCGGCGAGATAGCGCGCCGCGCCCAGCAGCATGGCGGTGTGGCCGTCATGGCCGCAGGCGTGCATCTTGCCGGGAATGGTGGACTTGTGCGGGATGTCGCTGACCTCCTGCAGCGGCAGCGCGTCCATGTCGGCGCGCAGGCCGATCACCCGCGGCGACGACTCGCGGCCGCGGATGACGCCGACGACGCCGGTCCGGCCGATGCCGGTGACGACCTCGTCGACACCGAACGAGGTCAAGAGCTCGGCGACGCGCCCGGCCGTCCGATGCACCTCATATTGGAGCTCGGGATGCTGGTGGAAATCGCGGCGCCAGACCTTGGCGTCTTCCGCCAGCTCGGCGGCGCGGTTGATGATCGGCATGACGGAGTTCCAGAAAATGAGGAGCACGTCATGGCGACGCGCATGTCATCCCATTGCATGTCGGGCCACGGCAAAAGACAAGCGCTATCAGCACATGCGATGCTGCGCAGCCTGCATTGCCGCGGCGACGCGGCCGCGCGAAACGCCTGAGCTGATCTTGCTTATGATCGAAGGCCGCGCAGCTCGCGCGCGAGGTTGGCCCGCGCCTTCTGGTCGAGCGCAGCGGCAAAGCCCGCATCCGGATAGATCACGGGGCGCCGCGCGAACCGCTCCAGCACCGCCGCGCGCCCGGCGCGGTAGGCGTCGTCCGGCACATGGGCGTATTCGCGCCGGATCGCATCCGCATAGGCGTCGTAGCCGGCCTCGTCGGCGCCGAGAATGGCGAGATCGATCGAGACGAGCAGCGCGCCCAGCCGATCGTCGGGCGCGACATCGTGCGTCCGGGTCAGCCGGATCAAGCGTCCGACCTCGTCGCGCAGCTCGGGCGCGACGTGACGCTCGGCAAGGATGGCGCTCTGCTCCTCATTGTCGGACCGCGTGGGATCATACACGGCGTCGTGCCACCAGATCGCCAGCGTCAGGATCTCGCGCTCGCGGACGCTGAGGTCCGCGACGCGATCGAGCTGGTCCAGGCAATCCTGGACGTGGCGAAGATCGTGGTAGTGCCGTCCCCCGGCAGAGTAGGCTTCGACCAGATCGTCATGCGTCATGTTGTGTTCCGTGGCGGAGCAGCGCTGACGCGCGGCCTCAGCCGGCCGAGGTCAGCACCGTCTCGGTGTGCTCGACATCCGGAGGATTGGCAAAATACTGCCCGACCAGGCCGCGCCATTCGGTGAAGTTCTCCGAGCCGCGGAAATCGACCGTGTGGTTCTCGAGCATTTCCCACTTCACCATCAGGCGGTAGCGCTGCGGCTTCTCGATCGATTTGTGCAGCTCGAAGCCGTGAAAGCCCTTGGAGCGGCCGAAGGCGGCGCGTGCTTTCGCGACCGCGGCCTCGAAATCCTTCTCCGTGCCCGGCTTGACGTCGATCTGGGCGATTTCCGTGATCATGTTCTGTCGGCCTCCCCTGGTGTGGGCCGCTTGTCTAGCCCAGACCTCGGGAGAGCGAAAGCCGCACCTCAGCTGGACAACACCGCCTCTCCCGACTGCGGCAGGCTGGCAGCCGCGGCAGCGCGCTGGCGGCGGTAGCGGTCGAGCGACAGCGGCAGCTCCGCCGAGGCCTCGACCCGGTTGCGACCGGAGCGCTTGGCCTTGTAGAGCGCGGTATCGGCGGCCGCGAGCAGCACGTCGAGATCGGTCCCGCCCGGCCCGCCGGCAACGCCGATGCTGACGGTGGTATCGACCGGCTTGTCCTCGCACACCACGCCGGAGGCCGCGAACGCCTCGCGGACACGCTCGGCGGCGACCATGGCCTCTTCGATCGAACAGGGCAGAAGTGCTGCGAACTCCTCGCCGCCGATCCGGCCCGAGAGATCGGTGAGGCGTAGATTGTTGACCACGACGTTTGCGAACAGCTTCAGGACCTCGTCGCCCTCGGCGTGACCGAAGCGGTCGTTGATCGACTTGAAATGATCGATGTCGAAGATCAGCACGCTGACCGGGCGCTGCTCGCGCGCCTCGCGCTCGATCAGCTGCGCGCAGGACTCGGCAAAGCCGCGGCGGTTGAGCAGGCCCGTCAGCGGGTCGGTGGTCGCCGCGCGCTTGTGGGCGCTGACGATGCGCTCGGACACCAGCATGAAGATCACGAACACGGTGCCGACCGCATACAGCACGAGTTCGATCGAGAAGATCGTGACCCAGGCCGCGGCGAAGGCGCCGTCGGAATCGCGCAGCATGTTGCCGAGCAGGATCGGCAACATCAGCACGAAGCCATGCATCACCGGCACGATCAGCGCCGGCCAGCGCTTGTGCAGGGTCCGCCGCCGCTCCTGCCACAGCTCGGCCGCGGTCAGCATGGCGTAGATCACGACGATCGCTGCGCCGATCGTCAGCCGCAGCGCCTGCGCCGACGCATCGAGCAGCATGCCGCTGGCGATCCAGACCGTCGCGCCGAGCACGAGCCCGGGCACGCTCGCCGGCTTGCCGTGGAACACGCGCGCGGCGTTCCACACCATGGCAGTGGCGATCAGGCCGATGGAGCTCAGGAACAGCGACACCACCTCGCCGTAGAGCTCGCCGATCAAGGTCCACAGCGCGATCGCGACCGCGCCGAGGACGTAGGCCGCGCCCCACCAGCGCAGCGCCGGCGTGTTCTCCTGCCGGCCGAAGTGGAGCAACATAGCGCCAAGCAGCGCTGCGACCATGGTCGCTACGATGTCGAGCGTCATGCTATCAAGCGCCATCGATCACCTCGGTTGCTGCGGCGGCGCGGGAATTCAGGGTTAGCGCGGCCTTATCGCGATCAACCTAGCGGGCGGTTTGTTGGAAAGAGGTTTGCCTGGGATACCAAGTTTTCTCGAAAAGCTCGGCACAACTCGTCAGCAAATTGCTGCGCAAGAAATCTGCAAACAGGATTCAAAAATGCCGGGGCAATCCGCGCGACCGCCCGCCCTGATTGTACACGGCACAGCGTCATTCATTGATAGTTGTGCGCCCCATCGTGCGGAATCAATGGTTTCCCGTCCTGCGGCGAACACTCATCGAAACGATAAGAAACCTTCTCAAATTTGAGATCATCTCTCCCTAACACGTCCCGACCGCGGCGCGATCCGCCGCTCGAGGTGGGGACAAGGATGTCTTTCGACGACGATTCATCGAACAACAAGCCGGCCGCAGGCGATCATCCGGCGCGTGATCCGCAGCCGGCGCAGGGCGTCGATCGCCGCACCCTGCTGCGCAATGCCATGGGCGTCTCGGCGCTCGGCCTCGGCGCCAGCCTGCTGCCCGGCCAGGCGGCGCACGCGCATTGGCGCATGCACCATCACCATCGTCACGTCACGACCAGCTTCGCGCTCGCCGTCCTTCCCGATACGCAGTTCTACTCGCGCTATGCGACGTCAGAAGAAGGCCAGTCCTATCAGCGCCAATATGGCAGCACGCCCTACCCCGCGCAGACGCAGTTCATCGTCGACAACGCAGCGAAGTACCACATCCCGTTCACGATCCACCTCGGCGACGTCGTCGACCAGTCCAAGCATCCGCAGCAATGGGCGGTCGCCGATGCCGCGATGAAGCTCTTAGAGAACGCCGGCCGGCCGTATTCGGTGCTCGCGGGCAATCACGACGTGCTTTCGGCGCTGGAATTCGAGAACGCGGCGAGCCAGGGCGCGGGCACCGATGCGCAGCGCGGCGCGTCCGAGCCTTATCTCACATGGTTTCCGACGAGCCGCGCCGCGAAGCAGCGGACCTTCCTGGAGCGGCATCCGAGCGGCTGGCACGAGGCGCATGTGTTCCATGCCTGCGGCGTCAGTTTCATGGTGCTGTCGCTGTCGTGGCGCGCCTCGGACGATGCGATCGCCTGGGCGCGCAGCATGATCGCGCGGCATCCGATGCTGCCGGTGATCCTCGCCAATCACCAGTTGCTGAACATCGCCAATGACGGTGTCAGCCCGCTCGAGGTCGCCTACGGCCAGTACCTGTGGGAGAAGCTGATCCGCAGCAACGACCAGATCTTCATGACCCTGAACGGCCACTATCACGGTGGCGCGCTGCTGACGAAGATCAACGACTTCCACAACCCCGTCCACCAGATGGTGGTCGACTATCAGATGGCCTATCAGGGCGGCAACGGCCTGATGCGGCTGTACGAGTTCGACTTCACGGCCAACAAGATCGACGTCGCCTCGTTCTCGCCCTGGGTGGTCGAGAAGCCGAAGGACAGCCTGAAGCAGTTCGACCGCGCCTGGCTGTCCGAGGACAATCACGCGTTCTCGATTCCCATCGACTTCCACCGGCGGTTTTCACGCTTCACCAATTTCTGCCATCTGCCGGCCTTCGCCGGCACGCCGATCCTGCCGCGCCTCAAGCAGGATCTCTACGTCAACTACACCGAGGCGCCCGAACCGGTGGTGGTGCCGCCCGCGAACGAGCAGGACTATCCGCTCGTGGCCGAGACCGTTGCGCATTGGCGGATCACGTCGTCGGCGATCGGCAGGGCCGTGGCCGCCGGCACCGCGCTGTCGGACCTCACCGCCGCCAACCCGATGCAGCGCGCCACGCTGGCGGGTGCCGCCCAGGTCGCCGACGTCGTCTTCACAGCCGACAAGCATCGCCTGTCGTCGGCGCCGGGCAGCGTGCAGTTCCTCAACACGACCAAGCAGGGCGCCGGCCGCTTCAGCTGGTTCACGACCGCGGCCAACGCGCCGATCAACGCGGCAACGTTCGCATCCGGCTACACCGTCGAAGCCTTCATCAAGATCGATCCGAACTGGAAGGCCGCCGACCACGCCTGGTGCAACATCCTGACCCGCTTCGGCAACCGCGGCTGGCTGCCGGGCTACGCCGGCGGCGATCCGGAATCACCGCCGATCCTGTTCGCCATCTCGAACCTGCGCGAGGTGCAGTGGGAGATCGTGCCGTCGAGTTCGACCCGGCAGCCGCAGACCGACTGGTCCGGCGAGATCATGCTCGACACCTGGTATCATCTCGCGATCGTCAACGATCCCGCCGACAATTCGACCGTGCTCTACATCGAGGGCGCGCCGGTCGTGCGCAGCGTCATCGGCGGCAACGGCATCGCCTCGACGGCGGCGTCGCAGCCCTGGGCACTCGGCTGCGGCTGGTGGGACCGCGCGCCGTCGGACGGCTTCATCGGCAGCATCGGCGAGGTCCGCGTGGTGTCGAAACCGCTGGCGCCGAGCCAGTGGCTGACCGCGCGCCGCGCCAGCGCCTGACCCGCGCAAGCCTGCGTCAAAAGCAAAACGGGCGCCCGCGAGGGCGCCCGTTCGTATTTGAAGCTGATGGATCCGGACGGAGCCGGAGCCAGGCGATCAGCGCTTCGAGAACTGGAAGGAGCGGCGGGCCTTGGCCTTGCCGTACTTCTTACGCTCGACGACGCGCGAGTCGCGGGTCAGGAAGCCGCCCTTCTTGAGGACGCCGCGCAGCTCCGGCTCGAAATTCGTCAGCGCCTTGGACAGGCCGTGACGGACCGCACCGGCCTGGCCGGACAGGCCGCCGCCGGCGACCGTGCAGATCACGTCGTACTGGCCCTTGCGGGCAGCGACGACCATCGGCTGCTCGATCATCATGCGAAGCACCGGACGGGCGAAGTAGACCTCGATGTCGCGGGTGTTGACGGTGACCTTGCCGGAGCCCGGCTTGATCCAGACGCGGGCGACCGCGTCCTTGCGCTTGCCGGTGGCATAGGCGCGGCCGAACTTGTCGACCTTCTTCTCATACTTCGGAGCGTCGGGAGCCGTGACGGCACCCTTGAGCTGCGACAGCTGATCGAGAGACTGGATGCTTTCGGCCATCTTATGCGGCCCTCGTGTTCTTGCGGTTCAACTTGGCGATGTCGATCTTCTCGGGGTTCTGCGCTTCGTGCGGATGATCGGGTCCGCCATAGACACGCAGATTGCCCATCTGCACGCGGCCGAGCGGCCCGCGCGGGATCATGCGCTCGATGGCCTTCTCGATCACGCGCTCGGGGAAGCGGCCCTCGAGGATCTGGCGCGCGGTGCGCTCCTTGACGTGGCCGACATAGCCGGTGTGCTTGTAGTACACCTTCTGCTCGCGCTTGCGGCCGGTCAGCACGGCGTGCGCGGCGTTGACGATGATGACGTTGTCGCCGCAGTCGACGTGCGGCGTGTAGATCGGGAGGTGCTTGCCGCGCAGCCGCATGGCGACCAGCGTGGCGAGACGGCCGACGACCAGACCCTTGGCGTCGATCACGACCCACTTCTTCTGGACCTCGGCCGGCTTTGCCGAAAAGGTTTTCATGAGAGATATCCGTGACAGGGAGAATGCGGCGCGGGTGACGCACCGAACTGGTCGCAGCTTCTAGAGAAGCGGCCTGCATTCGTCAACGCCATCGGCGTCAAATTAATGCAACAAAAACAGCAGCTTGCAAATATGGTGCAATAATACCCTCGAAAACCCTACGCATTCGGAATGGAATAGGTCGCCGTGACATGGGCGATCGGATCGGGCGATTCCCCTGACAGCAGCGTGACTTCGCCGACCGCGAGCCGCTTGCCGAGCTTGAGCAGCCGCGCCTCCGCCAGCACATCGGCGCCGGCCGCGCCCTTGCGCAGGAAGTTGATGTTGAGATTCGTGGTCACCGCAAGACCGACCGGACCGATCGCCGACAAGAGCACCACGTACATCGCGAAATCGGCCAGCGCCATCAATGTCGGCCCGGAGACGGTGCCGCCGGGGCGCAACATGCGCTCATTGAAGCGCTGGCGCATCCGGCAGCTCTTGCCGTCGGCGCTCTCGATCGAAATGTCACCGCCGGTGCGGAACGCCTGGGGAAATTCCGCGTGCAGGAACGTTTCCAGCTCCGCGATGGTCATCTTCGCCGTCATCTCTCCCCCTGCTCTCGTCGTTGCTCATCTGTTACATTAGCTGCATCGATGCGCCCATATGGAAATCGCAATGTCCGTCCCTGCCCTCGCCGACGCCGCCGATACGCCGATTCTGTTGCGCGAGATGGCGGGCCCCGTCGCCGTGCTCACGCTCAACCGCCCGGCACAGCGCAACAGCCTGTCGGAGCCGCTGATCGCAGAGCTGCATCGGGCCCTGGCCGAGATCGGCGCCGACAAGGCCGTGCGCGCCGTGGTGATCGCAGCGAATGGCCCTGCGTTCTGCGCCGGCCATGACCTCAAGGAACTCACCGCGCATCGCAGCGAGGCCGACCGCGGCCGCGCCTTCTTCGCCCGACTGATGAACGCCTGCAGCGCGATGATGCAGGCGATCGTGCATCTGCCCAAGCCGGTTGTCGCGTCCGTGCAGGGCATCGCCACCGCCGCCGGCTGTCAACTGGTCGCGAGCTGCGATCTCGCCGTCGCCTCCGAGCGCGCCTCGTTCGCCACGCCCGGCGTCGACATCGGCCTGTTCTGCTCGACGCCGATGGTGGCGCTGTCGCGCAACGTACCCCGCAAGCAGGCGATGGAGATGCTGCTGACCGGCGAACCGGTTCCCGCTGTCCGCGCCCGCGAATTGGGCCTCGTCAACCGCGTGGTCACGGCCGGCACGGAACGCGACACCGCGATTGCGCTGGCACAACAAGTGGCGCGCAAATCAGCCTATACGATCAAGCTCGGCAAGGAGGCATTCTACCGCCAGGCCGAGATGAGCCTTGCCGACGCCTATCGCTATGCGGCAGAGGTGATGACCGAAAACATGCTGGCCCGCGACGCGGAAGAAGGCATCGGCGCCTTCATCGAGAAGCGGACGCCGAATTGGCGGGACGAGTGAAGCTCGCCCTGCTCTCTCCTTCGTCATTGCGAGCGCAGCGAAGCAATCCAGAGTCCCGCCCGAGCCCCTGGATTGCTTCGTCGCAAGTGCTCCTCGCAATGACAGAAACTGAAACTGGCTCGTCATTCCGGGGCGCCCGGAGGGCGAGCCCGGAATCCATAACCACGATCGGGAGTACGGGCTCGTGCTGCGCACGCCCCGGAATGACAGCAACTAACAGATTGCACCGCTCATGAATCACGACACCTATCCCGACGACTACATCCGCGGCATTCTCAACGGCGTGAAGGTGATCGCGATGGTCGGCGCCTCGCCGTCGGAGATCCGGCCGAGCTTCTTCGCCTTCAAATATCTGGTGCAGCGCGGCTACGACATGATCCCGGTGAACCCCGGCCATGTCGGCAAGAGCCTGATGGGCCGCCCCTTCGTCGCCTCGCTCGCCGACATTGGCCGCCCGCTCGACATGGTCGACATCTTCCGGAGCTCGCAGCACATCATGCCCGTCGTCGACGAGGCGCTGAAGCTCTCACCTTTGCCGAAGGTGATCTGGATGCAGCTCGGCGCGCGTGACGATGCGGCGGCTGAAAAGGCCGAGGCCGCTGGGCTGAAGGTCGTGATGAACCGCTGCCCCAAGATCGAATATGGCCGGCTGTCGTCGGAGATCTCCTGGATGGGCGTCAACTCGCGCACCATCAGCGCCAAGCGCGCGCCGATCCCGACGCAAGGGATGCGGCTGTCGCTGAACCGCACCAGCGTCGGCGGCGGCACGACGGCCGCAGCCGACCGCGCCGCGAAGGACAGAAGCGATCCCGCCTGACGCATCTGCGAAAGGAACGTGTCGCGACGACGGCGCGACACAGCAGCGCATTTCAAATCGGAGCGATCGGCGCCGGCAGCCTTGACGCCATCCTGGCCGCTGGCAAATGTCCTCCGCCGGGATGACGCGGAGGCGCACGATGCGCGCTATCGACACCGTCTCCCATCATCGATCCCTGCGCCAGCCGGCGCCGGCGCGCAACGGATCAAGCCAAGAGGAAACACCATGACCGAACGTCCCCCGGGATTTGCCACCCTTGCCATTCACGCCGGCGCCCAGCCCGACCCGACCACGGGCGCGCGGGCAACGCCGATCTACCAGACCACGTCCTTCGTGTTCAACGATGCCGACCACGCCGCCTCGCTGTTCGGGCTGCAGGCATTCGGCAACATCTACACACGCATCGGCAACCCGACCAACGCCGTGCTGGAGGAGCGCGTCGCCGCGCTCGAGGGCGGCACCGCCGCGCTTGCCGTTGCCTCGGGCCATGCCGCGCAGGTCGTGGCGCTGCAGCAGTTACTGTCCCCCGGCGACGAATTCATTGCCGCACGAAAACTCTATGGCGGCTCGATCAACCAGTTCACGCATTCGTTCAAGAGCTTTGGATGGAACGTGGTGTGGGCCGACACCGATGACGTCGCGAGCTTCGAGGCCGCGGTGAGCCCGCGCACCAAGGCTGTATTCATCGAGTCGATCGCCAATCCCGGCGGCACCATCACCGACATCGAGGCGGTCGCGCAGGTGGCGCGCAAGGCGGGCGTGCCGCTGATCGTCGACAACACCTTGGCCTCGCCCTATCTGATCCGCCCGATCGATCACGGCGCCGACATCGTGCTGCACTCGCTGACCAAGTTCCTGGGCGGTCACGGCAACTCGATCGGCGGCGTCATCGTCGATGCTGGCACCTTCGACTGGGCCGGCAGCGGCGACAAATATCCGATGCTGACGCAGCCGCGTCCCGAATATCACGGCATTCGCCTGCACGAGACGTTCGGCAATTTCGCCTTCGCGATCGCCTGCCGCGTGCTGGGCCTGCGCGATCTCGGCCCGGCGCTGTCGCCGTTCAACGCCTTCATGATCCTGACGGGCATCGAGACCCTGCCGCTGCGCATGCAGAAGCACTGCGACAACGCCAAGGCGGTCGCAGAATTTCTCAACCGCCATCCGGCGGTCGCCGCGGTGAACTATGCCGGCCTGCCCGAGAATAGATATCACACGCTCGCCCGCAAATACTGCCCGAAAGGCGCCGGCGCAGTCTTCACCTTCTCGCTCAAGGGTGGCTATGACGCCGGCGTCAAGCTGGTGTCGAACCTGAAGCTGTTCTCGCACCTCGCCAATGTCGGCGACACCCGCTCGCTGGTGATCCACCCGGCCTCGACCACCCACAGCCAGCTCGACGACGCCGCCAAGATCAAGGCCGGCGCCGGCCCCGACATCGTCCGCATCTCCGTCGGCATCGAGGACAAGGAAGATCTGATCGCCGACCTCGAGCAGGCGCTGGGCGCGTAAGGCGCGTTTCGCTCTACGGATCGCGCCGCGCATCGGCGTGCGGCGTGACGAGCGCATCTCTCACCACGTCATGGCCGGGCTTGCGCATGACGAGTAACTGGCGGCTGAGACAGCAAGCGGCCCCGAAAACAAAGAGAGCGCGGGCGGCCCCCTGGGCTTCCGCGCTCTCCTTCGTCCCACGGCCGGGCCGTTGCCGGCTTCTCGGACCGCGCCCTCGTTAACTCCAGGTGATCATCTCATCAGCTGCAACAGGCGCGCGTGCATCTGGCCGGCCAGAGGCATCGCGGAGGCCGCGATCAGCCGGCTCGCCGACAGCGCCTGCAGGCCAGCGGCGCCCTCGTCGATGGCAGCGAGTTCAGCGTTGACTGAGCCGGTCCGTGATTTGAGATTTTGGCGCGCCGACGCCGAAAACATGATCACCGACATGCTCGAAACCTTCTGGTCTGAGACTCTGATGAAATGCAGCAGAGATTTTCGCGCCCGGACGCAGCGGCCGGGCTGCATTCGGCCGACCTTCAAAATCGCCGGCGGCAGTAAGCTTGCACCCGCAGAACTTAACAAAAGCTGAAAATGCCCGTCCTTCTACGGATGATTGCAGCCAACTGTCGGATGCCGGAAGGATTTCGTTAACCATACCCGGCTCATCCTGCCGCCCGTGGAATCGCCTTCCGGACCCGCGTGAAAGCAGCGGTGGATGTATCGCGAAGCGCCGACGCCACCCGAACAGAAGTCGAGGAGAGCAGGATGCGAACGTTGGTGATCATGATGCTGCTGGCGGCCATCGCGGCGAACGGCGTCGTGCTCGCGGCCGACCTGCCGGCCGTCCACGACAAGCTCGTCCACTATAAGGCCCGCCGCGCCGTCAAGGCACCGCCCGCAATCGTCGTCGTCAGGGACCAGGACTCGCTGATCTCCCCGATGTGGCCCTCGACGCCGCTGCTGTTCGGCCGCCAGGAGCTGCCCGGCTATTACGGCCGCGCCTTCTCCTACGACTACCAGGGCCCCTATTACGGCGGCGAAGGCTATACCAACTACATGTTCCGCCTGCCCTACGCGTGTGGCGTGTATGGGTATTGCTGAGCGGGGTGCCGTTGGCATGTAAGTAGCCCGGATGGGCGAAGCGACATCCGGGACGACGAGGACGAGGTCCCGCATACCGCCAAGGCTCGTACGGATGACCGCAATAGCCGGCTATTTTGCGTAGGCACCGGCATAGCGCCCTGCGCGGATGCTCGCCAGGATCTCGGCTTCACGCTGTTCCTGCGCGCGGGCGGACTCGAGCAGCTCGGACGCGATCGCCGGCGCGAAAGCGACCACTCCGTCGGCGTCGGCAACCACGATATCGCCTGGCGTGACGATCATGCCGCCAATCGACACCGGCACGTTGATCTCGCCCGGACCGTTCTTGTAGGGGCCGCGGTGATTGACCGCACGCGCGAACACGGGGAAGTCGGACTTCATCAGCACGCCGGAGTCCCTGATCGCACCGTCGACGACGATCCCGGCCGCGCCGCGTTCCCTGGCAATGGCGGCGATGATCTCGCCGACCAATGCCCGCGTCTCGTTGCCGCCGCCATTGACGACGAGGACGTCGCCGGGCGTGATGAGATCGAGCGCGCGATGAATGAAGAGGTTGTCTCCCGGTGCCGTATTCACGGTCAGCGCGATCCCGGCCATCGGCGAGCCCGTATAGAATGGCCGTAGACTGGCTGCACCAGGCAGCCGCTGAAGGTTGTCACTGATCACGGCCGTGGAAACGCTCTTGAACGCGGCGACGACCGCCGCATCGATCGGCGCACCAGGCTGCGCTTGTCCCTCACCCATTCTCGCTCCCCGTCTTGCACAGTCCAGAGCGTCGCTCGATGGCGCCCCGCCTCGGCGGTGTAGGACTCGCCTTGAATTCAGAAAACCGATAAATGGAGATGTCGATCCATCTCTTTTTTGAATGCGAATATGGTCACCCTGAAGCAGCTAGAAGCTTTGAACTGGATCGCGGAGCTCGGCACGTTCGAACGCGCCGCAGCCAAGCTGAACACGACGCAATCGGCGATCTCGAAGCGCATCCAGGAGCTGGAGGCCTCCGCGCGCGTTCCGCTGTTCGATCGCAGCCAGCGCGGGGCTCGCCTGACCGAACGTGGCGAGCAGATCCTTGCTCTTGGCCGACAGATGTTGGCGTTGCAGGACCAGATCCTGGAGTTGAAGGACGGCCGGCAGTCACCGGCCCGCCGTCTGCGGCTTGGGGCGACGGAGCTGTCAGCGCTGACATGGCTGCCGCGTCTGGTTTCGGCCATTCGCGAAGCCCATCCGGCGGTGATGATCGAGCCTGAGGTCGAAACCTCCCGAAGCCTCTACGATCGGCTGATCGAGGGCAGCCTCGATCTCGTCGTCATCCCGGACGTCTTCTCCGACCCGGAGGTGACGTCGGTGCGGCTTGCCGAAGTGCAGAACGTGTGGACGGCGCGCCCCGGCCTGGTCAGATCGCGCCGGAGCCTCGATTTCGACGAGCTTGGTCATCATACGATTCTGATGCAGGGCCGTCGCTCGGGCTCCGGCCTCTTCGTCAACAAATGGCTCGCGGCCAACGGTGTCTCGTTCAAGCGCGCCATCTCGGTCGACAATCTGACCGCGCTGGTCGGGCTCGCCGTGGCCGGCCTCGGCATCAGCTATCTTCCGCAACGCTGTTTTCGTCCTCTCTTCGAGCAGAAGAAGCTGGTCATCCTGCCCGTCAAGCCGACGCTGCCGGCCGTGCCCTATGCGGCCATGTATCGCAACGACAGACCCTCGGCCTTCGCGGCCGCCGTAGCGGAGCTGGCGCGCCAGACCTGCGATTTCGGCCGTCAACTCGAAGGTTAGACCGGGCAGGTGAACCCGGCGACGACGCCCGGCGCGGCGATCCATCACTTCCAGGAATGAGAAATAAGGCGGTTTTATCCCTTTTCATCCAGGCCGGACGCAGCGAGGCTGCGTCACCGCTGCGCGGGCAACGCTGCACGCGCGAAGAGGGTTGCTGCGAGGAGAGGCTTTGATGCGCATTTGGGGACTTCTGCTGACGGCAGCGCTCGCTGCAAACGCTGCCGGCGCCGAGGAACTGACGGGCACGCTCCAGAAGATCAAAGAGACGAACAGGATATCGATCGGCTTCCAGGAATCGTCGGTGCCGTTCAGCTATCTCGACGGCAACCAGAAGCCGGTGGGCTACGCGCTCGACATCTGCGGCCGGATCGCGGATGCGGTCAAAAAGGAGCTGGGGCTTCCTGACCTCACGATCGAAACCGTTCCGGTGACGTCCTCCAATCGCATCCCGCTGATGACGAACGGCACGATCGACCTCCTGTGCGCCTCCACCACCAACAACGCCGAACGTCAGAAGCTCGTGGCCTTTGCCAATACGCACTTTCTCAGCGCCACACGCTATGCGGCCAAGAAATCGCTCTCGCTCCAGACGATCGACGACCTCAGGGGAAAGACGGCCGTCGCGATCGCCGGATCGACCAACATCGCCCAACTGAACAAGGTCAATGTCGAACGCAAGCTCGGCATCAACATCGTTCCGGCCAAGGACCAGGCCGAAGCGTTCCTGATGCTGGAGACCGACCGGGCTCAGGCCTATGTGCTCGATGACGTCCAGCTCGCGGTCGCCATCGCGCGGTCGAAGGACCCGGCGGCGTACATGATCAGCAACGACGCATTCTCCAAGCCCGAGCCTTTCGGCATCATGCTGCGCAAGGACGATGCGCCGTTCAAGGCCATCGCCGATCGCGTCACCGCCGAGCTCTATCAGAGCCCCGCCATCGACGCGCTCTACAAGAAATGGTTCGAGTCACCGGTGCCGCCGACCGGGATCAACTTCAACTACCAGATGCCCGCCGCTTTACGCGCGGCGTTCAAGTCGCCCAGCAGCAGTCCCGACCCGGACGCGTATGCGCCCGATTGAAGCTCGCGATATCCGTGCCAACGGCAACGGCGGAGATAGCCTCATCCGCCGCGGTCGCCTGCGACGGACGGCCCTCGGCTATTGCCAAGATCAGCGGCGGCGGCACTCCTGACGGCAGATTGTCTTGCGGCTTCTCGCAACGTCGCCCTTGCCAACTTCGGCAAATCAGCATATTCTGCGTTTGTTCCTGTCCAGCCGAGGGGCGCTTCCGGATCGTCCAGTTGCGTAGGGCAGGAATGCGGTGGACGTGGCGGGCCGTGCGTGGACGAAGGTTCGCGCGGACGAGCGGATTGTCACGGACGGCGAAATCGCGTGGTCCTGGCGCCCCGACGCTGGCGCCAAGTCTCGTGTCGGTGCTCAACGCATCGCGCGAGATGACGGGGGCAAGAGAGCCCGGTCCCCGGGGAGATCGCGTATAAGCGTTAAAACCATCGCGCGGGGAAGGCCGGGTGTTTTCGGCCGTACCTGTGGTGACCGCCGCGTGCTTTTTTCTTTGCACGCGGGCCATGGGTGCCGGCCAGGCACCCGGCCTTCCCTGCGCCCTCGCGTGTTTCGAGGGTGAAACGACCGGCAGAACTCGGCGTGATTGCGCGCGAGGATGAGGATGTTTGTCTTCACATCATTGCGCAGCGTGCGTAGTCACGCTTGTTGGCTTGCGCGAATGTCTCTCCACCGTCATTCCGGGGCGTGCGCAGCACGAGCCCGGAATCCATTTTTCAGCGTGTCTCGCGGCTCAATGGATTCCGGGCTCGCCCTGCGGGCGCCCCGGAATGACGGCGGAGGTCGCTGCAACAGCGAGCGCGAGAACGCCCTACCCCGCCTGCCCGGCCGCCACGGCCGTCTGCGGCACGGCGACAACAGCGACACGTCGCGGCGACAGGCGTTCGGCTTGCAGCACGGCGAACGTCAGCACGATGATGGCCGTGCCCTGATGCAGCAGCGCGAGCGAGATCGGAACCAGCGCCAACAGGGTCAAGATCCCAAGCACGGCCTGCACCAGGATCGCGGCGAGCAGCCGGTGCGCGCCGCGCACCACGTCGCGGCCGACGCCGGCACGCATCACGTCGAAGGCGTGCCAGGCTGCCAATGCGAGCAGCGTGTAGGCGGTCATGCGATGCATGAACTGCACCGTCAGATCGTTCTCGAACAGATTGATCCACCACGGCGAATGGATCCACAGATTGGCCGCCTTCGGGATCAGGCCGCCGTCGATCTCGGGCCAGGTGTTGTAGACGAGACCGGCGCGCAGGCCGGCGACCAGCGCGCCGAGATAGAGCTGCACGAAGGTGACGCCGACCAGCACCCAGGCCGTCAGCCGCAGCCGCGCCGGCACCTCGGCCTCCTCGCGCGGCGCGAGCCGCCGCAGCGTCCAGACGATCGACGCATAGATCAACAGCGCCAGCGAGAGGTGCGTCGCGAGACGGACCGGCGCCACCTCGGTGCGCTCCGTGAGGCCGGAGGCCACCATCCACCAGCCGACCGCGCCCTGCAGCGCGCCGAGGCCGAAGATCAGCCACAGCCTGCGGCCGAGCGGCCCGGAGACGGCGCCGCACCACAGGAACCACAGGAAGGGCAGCAGGTAGACCATGCCGATGACCCGGCCGAGCAGCCGGTGGCTCCACTCCCACCAGAAGATCGTCTTGAATTCGTGCAGGGTCATGCCGGCGTTCATCTGCCGATACTGCGGAATGGTCTTGTAGGCCTCGAAGGCGTCGGTCCAGGCCTGCGCGGACAGCGGCGGCAGGGTGCCGGTGACCGGCTTCCATTCCACGATCGAGAGCCCGGATTCGGTCAGCCGCGTGGCGCCGCCGACCAGCACCATCAGCGCGATCAGGCCGGCGACGGCGAGCAGCCAGATGCGGATCGCGGCGAGATCTCGTGTGCGGGGAACCGTGGTCATGGACGTTGAACGCTCGATTGAACCGGGGCTGACAGGCCCTTATAATCCCGGGGAAATCGCGCGCAAGCCGCGCCGCCCCCAGCCGAGGCTGACAATCCCGTCATGACGATCCGCACCCGCAAACTGATCGGCGCCGTCGCGCTGCTCCTGCTCGCTTTCGCCTGGTCGATGATGGGCATGGTGATGGCGCAATTCCCCCTGATCGCCAATTCCGGCTGGCTGCAGGCGGTGTATTACGTCGTCGTCGGCATGGGCTGGGTGCTGCCGGCGATGCCGATCGTGAGCTGGATGCTGCGCCCGGATCCGGAGCGGCAGCAGGGCTGATCAGCCGAGATC
This sequence comes from Bradyrhizobium sp. SZCCHNRI2009, assembly GCF_032485115.1. Lineage (NCBI taxonomy): Bacteria > Pseudomonadati > Pseudomonadota > Alphaproteobacteria > Hyphomicrobiales > Nitrobacteraceae > Bradyrhizobium > Bradyrhizobium sp. SZCCHNRI2009. Next base: position 586,802 of record NZ_JAUEUH010000002.1, on the reverse strand, counting down.
GAGCTTGGGCGGCGGCGCGGATTTTTCCCGCGGCAGGGTGATGCCGGCCATCAGCACCTTCAAGGCGCGCAGCGAGCGCGAGCGGCCGTCCCAGGCGATCCGCGGCATCATGTGCAGATGCGTGCGGCCCTCGCTCTGCACGACGCCTGGCATCGTCGAGGCCGCGCTGACGAAGCCCGCCTGCTCGGCGAGCACGACGTCGCTGCGGCGGAACGAATAGCGGTCGCCGAACGGATACGCCATGTGCCGGACCGGGCGGCGCAGCGCCGTCTCCAGCACCGCCTTGCCCATCGTGATCTCGCGCTGGGCGTCGGCATCCCGGAGATTGGCGAGCACGGGATAGTGCACGGTGGCACTGCCGATCGTGACGTTGGGGTCGGCGGCGAGACGGGCGATATCGGCCCAGTCCATCGAGGCTTCGCGGCTCAGGACGGCGAGATCGACCGAATGGCGCGAGCAGAGGTCGCGGATCGCGATCGACAGCTCGGCCGGTGGCAGCTTGCGCAGCCACGCCGAAAGATACGCGAACAGCTCATATTTTTCGGCCGGCGTGACCACGTTGAAGCGCTGCTCACGATGATCGATCACAAGGCTGATGCGGGCCTCGCGCGCGATCACGGCCTCCAGCGCCAGCCACCAGGCTTCGCCGAGCCCATCGGGGAAGGCCGAGGGCACGTAAACGGTAAACGGCACGCCGTGGCGCGCCAGCACCGGATAGGCGTGCGTGATCAGGTCCTTCGCGGTGCCGTCGAAGCTCAGGCAGGCGAAGCGGCTGCTTTGGGGAAGGCGCACGGCGCGGTCGCAGGCCTCGTCGAGCGAGACGATGTCATAGCCCCAGCGCCTCAGCGCCCGGATCACCTTGTCGAGGAAAACGGGGGTGATCTCCGCGCATTTCAGCGGCTGGAACGCGCCCTTGCGCCGCGGGCGCACGCGCTCGAACCGCAGCACGGCGCCCGCGCCACCCGTGGCGCGCGACGCGAGCAGCGTGCCACCGCTGAAATAGGCCAGCTCGAGCCGGGCGCTGCGCAGCCACCTGTTGTCCGACGACAATTCCCGCGCCCCTTCCCCGAATCCCACTTGAAACCAGACCGTCCGCGCCCACCTGATGCGGACAGACCGTGGCGCGATCGCGTCATGATCACCGCCATCCGATGATAGCGATCGTCCGCCGTCAAGATCGCGTGGCCGCTGCCGATTTGAACAGGTCTTTGTTTGTGCCATTCCCGATTTGGGACGACGTCATTGCCATTACCTTTTGTTGAGACTTCTTTGCGAGGGTCTCCTGACGTCAAGCAACAAAATTCCACGACAACGCGAGCTGCGCGATGACCATGGCCGCCGTGATCGAGAGCCGGACGGCGCAGGCGCCCGCGCGGCGGCTGCCGTCGGGGCTCGCGCGGGTGGAGATCGTGTCCGATCTGGCTGCCGCCGAGCCGGTCTGGCGCGCGCTCGAAGTCCCCGAACATGTCTCGACACCCTACCAGCGCTTCGATCTGCTCGGCGCATGGCAGCGCGACGTCGGCGCGCGCGAGCATGCGACGCCGTTCATCGTTATCGGGCGTGATGCCGAGCAACGCCCGCTGCTGCTGCTGCCGCTGACGTTGCGGCACGCCTGCGGCGTGCGCATCGCCACCTTCATGGGCGGCAAGCATACGACCTTCAACATGCCGCTGATGGATCGCGAATTCGCCGCGCGCGCCAGCGCCGGCGATCTCGACGTCCTGCTCGCAGGGCTGCGCGATCGCGGCGGTGTCGACCTGCTCGCCTTGACACAGCAGCCGGAGCGCTGGCGCGATCTCGCCAATCCGCTGGCGCAATGGCCGCACCAGCCGTCGGTGAACGACTGTCCGGTGCTGTTGATGCCGCCGGGGGCTGCGCCGACGGCGCTGTTGTCGAATTCGTTCCGAAAGCGGCTGAAGAGCAAGGAAAAGAAGCTGCAGACGCTGCCCGGCTACCGCTACATGGTCGCGAGCAGCGACGCCGAGATCGCCGAACTGCTCGACTGGTTCTTCCGCACCAAGCCGATCCGCATGGCCGAGCAGAGGCTGCCGAACGTGTTCGCCGAGCCCTGCATCGAGGCCTTCGTGCGAAGCGCCTGTATGGCAAAGCTCGACTGCGGGCATCGCGCCATCGATATCCACGCACTGCGCTGCGACGACGAGATCATCGCGTTGTTCGCCGGCGTCGCCGACGGGGGACGCTTCTCGATGATGTTCAACACCTACACGTTGTCGGAGAATGCGCGCTGGAGTCCCGGACTGATCCTGATGCGCTCGATCATCGATCACTACGCGCAACAGGATTTTCGTGCCCTCGATCTCGGCATCGGATCGGACGACTACAAGCGGATGTTCTGCAAGAATGACGAGCCGATCTTCGACAGCTTCATGTCGTTGACCGCGCGGGGGCGCGTCGCCGCGACGACGATGGCTGCGGTTGGACGGGCCAAGCATGCCGTCAAGCACAGCCCTGCCCTGTTCCGTCTGGCACAACAGCTGCGTGGCGCGCTGCAATCGCGCGGCGGCGCCGCCAAGGCTGACGAGAGGGCCGAAGATTAGGCGGCGACGCCGCGCGGCCCCGGCTGGTTGCGGTTGGCGCCTCCGGCCGGTGCCTTCAGCATGGTGACGGCGCCGAAACCGACCTCGCGCAGCTGCTCGCTCATCTGGCTGCGCGCCTCGGCAGCCATCTTGGGATCGGGCACGACGACGGCGCGCGCGCCCGCGGTCAGGAGCTCGGCCGGCAGGTCGGAGGCATTGCCAGCGTCGAGCAGGACGTGGTCGTAGACGCGCAACAGTGCGTCGATCGCGAGCGCGAGCCGCGGCGATTGCAGTTGGCTGCGGTCGGCGCCAGGACGGCCAGCATTGACGATGTGCAGCCGCGAGGCCTGGTCCTTGGTGATGATGGACGCGAACGATGCCTCGCCCAGCATCAGCTCGATCAGCCCGGGCGCGGCCGGATCGACCGAGACGCCCGCAAGCAGTTGCGGGCTGCCGGCGAGGTCAACCAGCACCACGCGCGCCTGCGCCGCCATTGTGCGGGCGATCGCGAGCGCAGTGGACGTGACGGCCTCGCCGCCGGCCGTGCCGAGCACGGTGACCTTGCGGGCGCCCTCGCCCGCGCCGAGCAGATCGGCTGCGAGTTGCTCGAACTCGTTCGGCGGTGGCGGCGCCGGCTTGACCGGCTCGGCCGACGGCGCCTCGGCTGGCTGCATGGCCGTGGGGGGCGGCGGTACCGAAGCCGAACGCGCGGCCTCAACCGGCGCCGACGTCGAAGGTGGTGCAACGGCCGGCGACGCGGAGACCGTACGCGGGGCGATCATCGGCTCGACCCGCGCCGCGAGCACCATGACGTCGGCCATGCTGCTCATGGCCGGGGCGGCCGGGCCAACCGCACGCGGCGCCGTGAGGCGCAGCAGCTCGCCGGTGATGACCACGCCCGAGGTCAGCATCAAGGTCGCCAATGTCGCGATCAGCACGATCGGCAGCTTCTTCGGATACGCCGGTGTATTGGACACCACCGCCCGCGAGATGATCCGCCCATCCGCGGGCGGGGTGTCGAGCGACTCACGGGTGTTCGCCTCGCGGTACTTGGCGAGATACGATTCCAGCAGGTCGCGCTGCGATTTGGCATCCCGCTCCAGCGCCCGCAGCTGGACATCGAGGCCATTGGTGGAGGTGGCCTGCTTCTTGGCCTGATCGAGGCTCTGGCTCAGCATCTGCACCCGCCCGTCGGCGATACGCGCGTCGCTGTCGAGCGAGCGGGAGATCTTGCCGGCCTCGTCGCGGATCTGGCGGTCGAGATCAGCCAGTTGCGCCTTCAGTTCCTTGATGCGCGGGTGATTGTCGAGCAGCGTCGACGACTGTTCCGCGAGTTGCGCGCGCAGGCTCACGCGCTGCTCCGACAAGCGCCGCATCAGCTCCGAATTGAGCACCTCGGACGCCTCGATCGGCTGGCCGCTCTGCAGCATCTCGCGGATCAGCCGCGCCTTGGTCTCGGCATCCGATTTCAAGGCGCGCGCATTGTTGAGCTGGGTATTGACCTCGCCCATCTGCTGGTTGGACAGCGAGGTGTTGTTGGTCCCCATGAACGAATTCGACTTGGCGCGGAACTCCTCGACCCGCGATTCCGCCTCCTCGACCTTCTTGCGCAGGCCCTGGATCTCCCCGGCCAGCCACTGGCTGGCGGACTTCGCCTGCGCCTGCCGAGCGTTCTGCTGAACAACGAGATAGCCGTCCGCGATCGAATTCGCGACCTTCGCCGCAAGCGCCGGATCCTGCGACTGGAACTCGACGACGAGGACGCGCGATTTGTCGACGGCGTAGACGGTCAGGCGTTCGTAATAGGCATCCATGACGCGTTCGTCCGGCGTCATGGCAAGCGGATCCTTCACGAGCCCGACCATCGCCAAGACCGACTTCAGCGGCGACACGCCGCGCAGGACGGGATCAAACTCCGGCAGCTCGCCCAACCTGTTCTTCGCGATAATGTCGCGCGCCAGATCTCGCGACAGGACCAGTTGCACCTGGCTCGTGACCGCCTCGGCATCGAGTGCCGTCCGCTCTTCGGTACGCTCCCCGTTCGGCCGCACGAACACGTTCTCGCGTCCGTCGATCAGGATCCGCGCTTCGGACTTGTAGCGCGGCGTGATCATGTTGACCGCGGTGATCGACAGAACGAGAGCGAGCAGCGTCGGCAAAAGAATGAAGCCACGCTTTCGTGCCAAGGCGCGGCCGACCAGCCGGAGATCGAGATCGCCGGCCGGGCCCGGCTCCGCCGACGATGGCGAGCCTGTCACGGGTCGGACGGAGGCTCCGTCAACCTGTGTCTTCTCGCCGGCACGCCAGAACGCCAACCGCATCATCCACTCCCGCGAGACCTACGCCACGCCGCTACCATACGTGGTACAATTACACTCCATTAAGGTTGCTGACGGGTTAACCGGAGCGCCTGCAACCTCGCCCTATCGAACAATCGTCATCCTTCGCCAAATGCTGCTTGCAACACGTAGGCTTGCGCCAGATCGTCACAATGCTGGAGCGAACCTGCCCGGCAGTGACGACAAGTGAGACTTTGTTAACCATCAAGCCTCTATCGAGGTTGGAGCTATCAATATTCAGCGACGAGAGGCGCCCGTGCTTCCTCTATCCGCCAGTCGTCAGATCAGCTCGCGCAGCGACGCCTGGCTAAACCACGCGCAGGCCGATGGCGCGGGCGAGTTCGACATGGCACCGTCGCAGAACAAACCTCTCAAAATCCTTCACGCGGTCAGAGCTCCCGTCGGCGGCATCTTTCGGCACATCCTCGACCTTGCCAACGGCCAGGTCGATCGCGGGCATGACGTGGGCATCATTGCGGACAGCCTGACCGGCGGCGAACGCGCCGATGCCGCGCTGGCCCAGATCGCGCCTCGCCTGACACTCGGCGTGCACCGCGTTCCCATTCATCGGGAGCCTTGGCCGAGCGACATTCTGGCACTCAGCCGATTCCATCGCCTCTCCCGCGCGCTCGCCCCCGACGTGCTGCACGGCCACGGCGCCAAAGCCGGCGCGTTCGTACGCCTGCTGCCGCATCGGCCAGGAACGATCCGCATCTACACGCCTCACGGCGGCTCGCTGCACTACCCGCTCGACACGCTCAAAGGCGCGCTGTATGGCCGGCTTGAACGTGCGCTGATGAACCGGACGGATCTCTTCCTGTTCGAGAGCGCCTTCGCCCGCGATACCTATGAGCGCATGATCGGCCATCCCAACGGATTGGTGAATTGCGTCTTCAACGGCGTCACTGCAGGCGAATTCGACCCGGTCACGCCGGCTCAAGACCAGACCGACCTGGCTTATGTCGGCGAGTTCAGGCACATCAAGGGCACGGATCTGCTGATCGACGCTGTCGCGCAGTTGCGCTCCCGTGGCCGGCCGCTGACGCTGACCTTGGGCGGCGACGGCGAGGAGATGTCGAAGCTCAAAGCCCAGGTCGAACGCCTCGGTCTTGCGGCCGCGGTGCGTTTCATCGGCCATGTGAAGGCCCGCGACGGATTTTCCAAAGGACGACTGCTCGTCGTTCCGTCGCGCGGCGATTCCATGCCCTATGTCGTGATCGAGGCGGGAGCCGCTGGGGTTCCGATGATCGCGGCGAGGGTCGGCGGCATCCCCGAGATCTTCGGGGCGCACGACGACGCGATGTTCATGCCAGGCAACGCGACCGCGCTGGCCGACGCCATTGCAGCCGCACTGGACGATCCGGCTACCGCGCAGCTGCGCGCCAAGGCGCTGCGCGAGCGGATCTTCCAGCATTTCTCGCAGAAGGCGATGGTCGAGGGCGTGCTCGACAGCTACCGCGAGGCGTTTACCAAGACCTGACGTCATTTACCATCGCTAACCGTTTCTTCCGATTTGGCCCTTAATCCCGCCGGTGGGGAATTTCCCCCGGCGCTATCAGCGCTTACATGACCACAAATACTAACAAACATAATCCGGGCTTGTACGACTGTGGAACCGATCAACGCTCGCTCGATGTTGGATGCTGCTGCGGCCACGGCCGCATCGACGGCCGCGGCAGGCAAGCCGGCCGTTGAACGGCGTCGCCGCCTGTCGCCGGCGGCCCTGGCGGTCGCCAATCAGAAGGTTCACCGCGCCTACTCTCCGATCGTCCTCGCCGGCATCGTCCGCATCACCGATTTCGTACTGCTGAGCGTCGTCGGCAGCGCCGTCTATTTCGGCTACGTGGTGCCGCTCAGCGGCTTCCATTGGGAGTATCTCGTTGCCATCGTCGGCCTCGCCGTGAGCACGGTGGTGTGCTTCCAGGCCGCCGACATCTACCAGATCCAGGTCTTCCGCGCCCAGGTGCGGCAGATGACCCGGATGGTCTCGTCCTACTGCTTCGTGTTCCTGCTGTTCATAGGACTGTCCTTCTTCGCCAAGATCGGCAGCGAAGTCTCCCGTCTCTGGCTCGCCGCGTTCTTCTTCGTGGGGCTCGGCGCGCTGATCGCGAGCCGCGTCGTGCTGCGCAACCTGATCCGCAGCTGGGCTAGGCAAGGACGTCTCGATCGACGGACCATCATCGTCGGAGCCGACCAGAGCGGCGAGGACCTGGTGCGTGCGCTGAAGGCGCAGGACGACTCCGAGATCGAGATCCTCGGCGTGTTCGACGACCGCAACGACTCGCGATCGCTCGAGGCCTGCGCCGGTGCGCCGAAGCTCGGCAAGGTCGACGATATCGTCGAGTTTGCCCGCCGCACCCGCGTCGACCTGGTGCTGTTCGCGCTGCCGATCTCGGCGGAGACCCGCATCCTGGACATGCTGAAGAAGCTGTGGGTGCTGCCGGTCGACATCCGCCTTTCGGCCCATACCAACAAGCTGCGTTTCCGCCCGCGTTCCTACTCCTATCTGGGCGCGGTCCCGACGCTCGACGTGTTCGAGGCTCCCATCACCGACTGGGACCTGGTGATGAAGATGCTGTTCGATCGACTGGTCGGCGGCCTCATCCTGCTGCTCGCACTGCCGGTGATGGCGCTGGTTGCGCTTGCGATCAAGCTCGACAGCCCGGGACCGGTGCTGTTCCGGCAGAAGCGGTTCGGCTTCAACAACGAGCGCATCGACGTCTTCAAGTTCCGGTCGCTCTATCACCATCAGGCTGATCCCACGGCGTCCAAGGTCGTCACCAAGAACGATCCACGCGTGACCCGCGTCGGCCGCTTCATCCGCAAGACCAGCCTCGATGAGCTGCCGCAATTGTTCAACGTGGTGTTCAAGGGCAACCTCTCGCTGGTCGGTCCGCGGCCGCACGCCGTGCAGGGCAAATTGCAGAACCGGATGTTCGACGAGGCCGTCGACGGCTACTTCGCCCGCCACCGCGTCAAGCCGGGGATCACTGGATGGGCCCAGATCAACGGCTGGCGCGGCGAGATCGACAACCAGGAGAAGATCCAGAAGCGAGTCGAGTTCGACCTCTACTACATCGAGAACTGGTCCGTGCTGTTCGACCTCTACATCCTGCTCAAGACGCCGCTGGCGCTGATGACCAAGAGCGAGAACGCCTATTGATTGCGGGGATCCGGAGCGGGCCCACGTCCGCTTCGCGCGCGTGTCTGGCCGATCCCGCCGTGCGTTGCGTATGAGTGTGAGTTCGCGATGGCCGTGACGGCAGCAGCCGAAGAGTTCGCATCCAGGCCGATGGCCCCTCCGGGCGTCGTCGCCCTGCAGCGCGCGCTGGTCTGGCTGGTCGGGGTCTCCGGCGCCATCGTGTTCATCGAACCGAGCCCCTATGAGCTTGTCACGCTCGCCTCCGCCGCGGTGTTCTTCGCGACCGGCATGAGGCTGCGCCTCGTCTTCCTGCCGCTCCTCCTGTTGCTGGTCCTGGTCAATCTCGGCTACACGATCAGCGCGATACCGCTGCTCGACGATTCCAAGATCGCGACCTGGATCGCCACCTCCTGGTACATGGCGTTCACGGCGATCTTCATTGCCATGCTCACGTCGGACGACACCGAAGCGCGGCTCGACATGCTCCGGCGCGGCCTCGTGATGGGCGGCGCGATCGCGGCCCTCGCGGGTGTCGCCGGCTACTTCCATCTGGTGCCCGGAGGCTACGATCTCCTCACCTTGTATGGCCGCGCGCGCGGGACGTTCAAGGACCCCAACGTGCTCGGCGCGTTCTTGATCCTGCCGGCGCTGCTCGCGCTGCAGAACGTCGTGACCGCCCGCTTCGCCGCGACATTGCGCGCCAGCTTTGCGCTCGGCGTGATGGCACTCGCCATCCTGCTCGCCTTCTCGCGCGCGGCCTGGGGCGGCCTCGTCCTCACCGCCGCCTTCATGCTGGCAATGATGGTGCTCACCAGCCAGACGCGGGGCGAGCGCTCCCGCATCATCTTCATGACGTTGGCGGCCGCCGTGGCCGGCATCGTCCTGATCGGCGTTCTGCTCTCGATCGATTCCATCGCCGACATGTTCAAGCAGCGGGCAAGCTTCGACCAGAGCTATGACGAGGGCCGCTTCGGACGCTTCGGACGCCACATTCTCGGCGCCGACATGGCGCTCGACCTGCCGTTCGGGATCGGGCCGCTGCAGTTCCACAACTACTTCCCCGAGGACACCCACAACTCCTATCTGAACGCCTTCATGTCGGGCGGCTGGCTGTCCGGCATCTGCTATCCCGCGCTGGTGTTCACCACTGTCATTCTCGGCTTCCGCTATCTGTTCGTGCGCGTGCCCTGGCAGCGCACCTACATCGCGGTGTTCTCGGCGTTCCTCGGCACCGTCGGCGAAAGCTTCATCATCGACACCGACCACTGGCGACACTTCTTCCTGATGCTCGGCACGATGTGGGGCATGATCGCCGCCACGCGCGCCCATCAGGCCGAGGCGAACCGATCCGCAGGGATCGGCCCGCACATCGCAGCCTACTAATCCTCCACCGTGAACGTCAGGCCGGCGTGGTCGACCAGCCGCTTGATCAAGCTGTCGCCGAGCGCGGCGCTGGGCGTCCAGAAACCGCCCTTCACAACGGCACCATCGCGCTGCAGGCCGATGGCGCATTCGCTGATCATCCTCGCCGTCAGACCGTAGCCGGGATCGCCCTTCCCTTTCACCGACGCGCAAACGCGCCGTCCGTCGGGGGACTCAGCGACGTACAGTAGGTCGAAGTATCCGTTGTCCCGCATCTCCTTCGAGGGCCCCTCCCCGACCCTGGGCGCATTCGGGCCGGTCTTCTCGGCATTTGCCGCCATGACCAACTTGGCGTTGGCTTGGCCTTCCTCTCCATCGCCCGTCAGCACCATTTCGTCGTAGACAAAGTCCTGCCCGTACGGAAAACCCATCAGCACGTTGGCACGATGGACGTTGCGTGTGTTGACCAGCGCCATTGCAAACGGCGCAGCCCAAGACTGGAGATCCTCCTCATAGATCGGTCGGTTGGCCGGTGGCTGCTTCGGGCCGGTGAATCCCGGCGTCAGCGCGAACGGGTCCTTCATGATCGCCACAAGGCTCAAATCGGCAGTCAATGCCGCCGCTGTTGCCTTGGCGCTCGCCGAAGTGCCGCCCGACAGCGAGCCGCTCATGCCGCGAATGCGCCCCTTCACGCGCGGCTGTGGCGCACCTAGCACCTGTTTTGCCTGCTGCTGCACGAACAGCACGCCGAGCTCGAACGGCACCGAGTCGAAGCCACACGAGAACAGGATTCTTGCGCCGCTGTGCTCCGCCTCATCTCGATGCTTCTCGATCATCTGACGCATCCACAGCGGCTCGCCACAGAGATCGACATAATCGGTCCCCGCAGCGACGCAGGCGGCGAGCACATCGGCCCCGTAGAGCTGATAGGGTCCGACCGTAGTCAACACCAGTCTAGCCTGATCGACCATCGTGCGAATGGAGCCGGGGTCGCTGGAATCGGCCACGATCAGCGGCAGATCAGGCGGCGCTCCGACCGCATCGCGCACCTTGGCGAGCTTGTCGCGGCTGCGCCCAGCCATGGCCCAGGTCAGCTTGGCTTCGCCGCTACCGCGCGCGGCGAGATACTCGGCCACGAGTTGGCCGGTGAAACCGGTTGCACCATAAACGACGATGTCGAATTTAGCCGACGTCATGGTTGCTCTCTGGGCCGCGGCGGATGGATTCCACCGCTCTTAGCCCTCCACCGTGAACGTCAGGCCGGCGTGGTCCACCAGCCGCTGGATCAGGCTGTCGCGGAGCGCCGCGCCCGGGGTCCAGAACCCGCCCTTCACGCCGGCGCCGTCGCGCAACAGGCCGACGGCGCATTCACTGATCATCTTCGAGGTCGAACCGTAGCCGGGATCGCGGTTGCCCTTCACGGATGCGCGGACCTGGCGGCCGTCGGGGGCTATCGCGACGAAGAGAAGATTGTAGTAGCCGTTCTCGCGCTCCTCCTTCGAGGGACCCTCGCCCGGCTTCGGCGCGTTGGGGCCGGTTTTCTCGGCATTCGCCGCCATCACCTTCTTGGCGTTGGCCTCGCCCTTCTCGCCCGGGCCGGTCAGCACCATCTCGTCATAGACGAAGTCCTGCCCGTAGGGAAAACCCATTAGCATGTTGGAGCGGTGGACATTGCGGGTGTTGATCAGCGCCATCATGAACGGCGCCGTCCAGGACTGCAGATCTTCCTCATAGACGGGCTTGTTGCCCGACGGCTGCTTCGGACCCTTGAAGCCGGGCGTCAGGGCGAACGAGTCCTTGAGGATCGCGACCAGGCTCAGATCCTTGGCGACCGCATCGAAGGTCGCCTTGGCGCTCGCCGCGGTGCCGCCCGAGAGCGTGCCGCTCATGCCGCGGACGCGGCCCTTCACACGCGACGCTGCGGCGCCGAGCACCTTCTTGGCCTGCTGCTGCACGAAATAGACGCCGAGCTCGAACGGCACGGAATCGAAGCCGCAGGAGAACACGATGCGCGCGCCGCTCTTCTCGGCGGTGGCCTGATGCTTGTCGATCATCTGCCGCATCCACACCGGCTCGCCGCACAAATCGACGTAGTCGGTGCCGGTCTCGGCGCAGGCCGCGACGAGCTCGTTGCCATAGAGCTGATAGGGACCGACGGTGGTCAGCACCAGCTTCGTCTGCGCCACCATGGCCTTTAGGGATGCAGGATCGGCGGCATCGGCCGCGATCAGCGGCGTATCGGCGGGCGCGCCGATCGCATCGCGCACGGACGCGAGCTTGTCGAGGCTGCGACCAGCCATCGCCCAGCGCAGCGAGCTGTCGCCGCGATATTGCGTGGCCAAATATTCAGCGACGAGCTGCCCGGTGAAACCGGTCGCGCCATAGACGATGATATCGAACTTGGATGACGTCATTCTTGTTCCCTAGCGATCAGCTGCGATTTTAGTGCCCCGTCATTGCGAGGAGCGCAGCGACGAAGCAATCCAGAGTCCCGTCCTCAGCCCTGGATTGCTTCGCTGCGCTCGCAATGACGGAGTTTGCGGGTCTACTTTTTTCCATAAGACACATTCATTCCGGCGCGGACGTCGTTCTGGATGCCGTAGGGGGCGATCGGGTAGCGCAGGCCGTTCCTGGCAAGCTGTTTCATGCCGGCGATCGCCTTGGCGAGATCGGATGGCTTCAGCGCCATCAGCATCTCTTCGTCCGGCACGCCGCCATAGCGGCGCTCGGCGAAGCATGGCAGCGACAGGCTCGGCTCGCCGGTTTTCAGCGCGCGTCCCCAGGAGTCGGCGCAGGCGGTCTCGCCGACGACGCCCCATTCGAACTTCTTGTAGCCGACATATTGCAGGCCGTTGATCAGGATGATCATCTGTCCCGGCGTCGCATAGACTAGGCAGATGTCCGGCGGATCCAGCCGGCCGCTCGACAGCGGGCTGACGGCCATGGCCTGGTAGCGGCCGAACGGCACGACATCCAGCGCCTCCTGTCGCTTGCGCGCGTCCTCCGCCGTGCCGTGCCAGACGCCGACATAGTTCGCGCCCTCGAGCCAGGTGTCGTCCTGCGGGCCGAGCCCGATCACCGCGCGGCACTGCGCGCCGACCAGATCATCTCCGGTGATGCCGACTGTCCAGCCGAGCCGCGAGGCCATGCTGACGATCTGGTCGGTGGTGTGCACCGCGTTGGGCCGGCGGATCTTCTCCACCGCTTCCATGTCCTCGACGCGGGCGAACATCTTGATGCCGATCACGGTCGTCTTCAGCCGCAGCAGGCCGTTGAGATCGGCCACCATGGCCGCCAGATCCAGCCTGTCCGTCCCGTTCGGCTGTTGCATGTGGCGCTCCCTCCCTACCGCACCGCCTGCCGGTCCAATGCGTGGTTCGACTTCGGGGCGCTTGTTAGACCCTCGCACCGCGTGATGCCAGTATTTCCGCCCTCCGGGCTCGCCCGCCATACCATGATCCTTCTCGATATTACGGGAATCACTTATGAATTTTCGATCCTCGGACAGGATCAGTCGATGACCCGCAGCGACCGGAAGGAAGGCGCCAAGAGCGCAACGGCCGGCCCCGGCGGAACGCCCGTGCTGTCGCCCGCCGCGCTCTACGAGGCGGGACTGCATCACCTCGGCGGAGGGCGTCTGCTCGATGCCCAGATGTGCTGCGAGCAGGCGCTGGCGGCCGACCCGGCCCACGCCGACAGCCTTGCGCTGATGGGCATCATCGCGCTGCAGACCGGCCAGCACGACCATGCCGTTGCGTGGTTCTCGCGCGCGATCCGACAGACGCCGAAGATCGACTATCTCACCAGCCTCGGCTTCACTCTGAAGCAGATGGGCCGGCTCGACGACGCCCTCGCCGTCTTCGACAAGGCGATCCAGCTCAAGCCCGACGAGGCCGAGTTGTGGAAGCATATGGGCGGCGTGCTGCTGGCGCTCGACCGTGGCGCCGAGGCGCTGCTGAGCTATCAGCACGCGCTGACGATCGATCCTTCGCACCGCGAGGCCGCGTTCCAGAGCGGCCTGCTGCTGCATCAGCAGCAGCGTTATGAGGAAGCTGCCCAGGCCTTCACGATCTGCCTGACGCAGCAGCCGAATGACCTGCAGTCGCTGCAGATGCGCGCCCGGTGCCTCCGCGAGCTCAAACACTACGACGCGTATCTGGCCGATTGTGAACGCGCGCACGCGCTGGCGCCAACCGAGGCGATGGCCAGCAACAATCTCGGCGATGCGTTCGTCTGCCTCGGCCGCAACGCGGAGGCGCTGCCGTGGTTCGACGAGGCGCTGAGCCTGCGCCCGAACTTCGTCGAGGTGCTGCTCAACAAGGGTTTTGCGCTGATGCAGCTCCTGCGTTTCGAGGATGCTGCTGCCGTCTACCGGCAGATTCTCGCGCTCGTCCCCGATCATCCCAAGGCGGCGTGGCAGCTCGCGCATATCGAGCTGCAGTGCGGCGACTTCGTCTCCGGCTGGGCCCGGCGCGAGGCGCGCTGGGCCATGCCGGATTTCTCGATCGACTATCCGCGCTTTGTCGAACCGAAATGGCTGGGCAAAGAGGACATTTCCGGCAGGACCCTCCTGATCGAGGAGGACGAGGGTTTCGGCGACACCATCCAGTTCGCCCGCTACGTGCCGATGGTCGCCGCGCGCGGCGCCAAGGTGATCTTGGTGGTGCGCGAGGCGCTGCGGCCGCTGATGGCCGGCATCGACGGTGTGACGCAATGCCTCGCCTACGCGCCGGACCTGCAGCGGCCGGTCTTCGATATGCACTGCCCGGTGATGAGCCTGCCGCTGGCCTTCGGCACCACGCTCGATACCATTCCACCGCCAAGCTATCTCCCGCCACTGCCGGCCGAGCGCATCGCGGCCTGGGAGCGGCGGCTCGGAGCGCATGACCGGCTGCGGGTCGGCCTCGTCTGGTCCGGCAATCCGCATCAGGGCAACGATCGCAACCGTTCGATGCCGCTGTCGACCTTGCTGCCGCTGCTCGATCTCGACGCGGATTTCGTCAGCCTGCAAAAGGAGCTGCGGGCCACGGACAGAGCGCTGCTGGCGCAGCAGGGCGGCATCCGCGACCTCACCGGCGAGCTGACCGACTTCGTCGAGACGGCGGCCTTGATTTCCTGTCTCGATGTCGTCGTCACGGTCTGCACCAGCGTCGCGCATCTCGCCGCCACGCTCGGACGGCCGACCTGGATCATGCTGCCCCACCTCGCCGACTGGCGCTGGCTCAGGGATCGCGACGACAGCCCGTGGTATCCGAGCGCGCGGCTGTTCCGGCAGGATTCGAGCTGCCGCTACGAGCCGGTCGTCGCGCGCGTGCGCGGCGAGCTGGCGGCGAAAGCGGCGGGCTTCAGCAAGACGATTGCCTAGGCCGGTCCCGGAAACAGATCGTCGATGCGGCCGCGCAGGCGGTAGGCCACGAGCCCGACCCATTCGCGCACGGCGATGTCGGCGCGCCGCAGGCCGAGCAGCGAGATGCCGTCGAAGTCGAGCACGCGGCCGACGCGCCAGTCCACCGGATAGGGCTCGACCGGAAAGCCGGCCTTGCGGAACAGCCCGACCGAACGCGGCATGTGATAGGCCGAGGTCACCAGCAGCCAGCGCTCGCCCGGCTTCGGGGAGATCATCGCCTTGGAGAAGATCGCATTCTCGTAGGTGTTGCGCGACTGCCGCTCCAGCAGCAGCCGCTCCTTCGGCACGCCGAGGCTGAGCAGGATCTCGGCGCCGACATCGGCCTCCTTGGCCTCTGTCGCGATCAGGTTGGCGCTGCCGCCGGTGAACAGGATGCGCGCATTCGGATAGCGCCGCGCCAGCGCGGCGGCCTGGATCACCCGGTCGGCGCCCGCCACCGTCACCGGCATGCCGTACATGACCGACAGGTCGGAATCGACGGGACCACCGAGCACGATGATGCCGTCGGGCGCGCCGTTCGCCGGGTCCCATTTCGGAAACCGGCTCTCCAGCGGATAGAGCATCAGGCTGCCGAGCGGCGTCAGGCCGACGATCGCCAGCAGCAGCATGGCCGAGACGACCAGCCTGCGCCCCAGCACGGCAAACCGGGTCAGCATCAGGATGGCGCCTGCGAGGCCCAGCGCGATCATGAAATTGGTCGGCAGTGCCAGCAGGCCGAGCGTCTTCGACAGCACAAAGAACATTGCGAGCTCCGGCGCGGAGTGAGGTGCCACGGCCGCCCTCATACACGACAGCGGCCATGCGTCGCCATCTCTCTGCGGCGGCCAGCGGATGCGCTATGCTCGGTCCCGAACCGGTACGAATGAGAGGACCATGGCCCATCACCATCTGCACGCGAGCCCCGAGACCTGCCATTGGGGCTTCTTCGAATCCCGGCTGAAGCCGGTGCTCACGATCGACAGCGGTGACGAGGTCACGATCGATTCGATCAGCGGCGGGCCCGACGTGGTGCCCGACACCAGCAAATTCCACGTGCCGCCGGAATTGTTCGACGTCCACGCCCGCAGCGAGCGCATGGTGCCCGGCCACATCCTGACCGGCCCGATCGCGGTCAAGGGCGCGGAGGTCGGCGACGTGCTCGAGGTCGACATCCTCGACGTCCAGCTGCGGCAGGACTGGGGCTACAATTTCATCCGGCCGCTGGCGGGCACCCTGCCCGACGATTTCCACGAGAGCCGGCTGATGAACATCCCGCTCGACAAGGACCGGATGGTCGGCAAGCTGCCGTGGGGCCTGGAGCTGCCGCTGGCGCCGTTCTTCGGCGTGATGGGCGTGGCGCCGCCGCCGGCCTGGGGCCGCATCACATCGCTGATCCCGCGGGCGATGGGCGGCAATCTCGACAACAAGGAGCTCGGCGCCGGCGCCAAGCTGTATCTGCCGGTGTTCGTGCCCGGCGCGCTGTTCTCCTGCGGCGACGGCCACGGCGTGCAGGGCGACGGCGAGGTCTGCGTCACCGCGATCGAGACCGCGCTGCAGGGGCGTTTCCGTCTCACCGTGCGCAAGGATCTCAACTTCGACTATCCGCGCGCCGAGACGGCCACCCACTACATGACGATGGCGATGGACCCCGACCTCGACCAGTGCGCGGTGAAGGCGCTGCGCGACATGATCGTGCTGCTCGGCGAGAAGCGCAATCTGTCGCGCGAGGACGCCTACACGCTGTGCAGCCTCGCCGCCGATCTGCGGGTGACCCAGACCGTCAACGGCTCCAAGGGCATTCATTGCATGATCGCGAAGGCGGTGGTGCACGGGTGAGAAGACAGGGCTGAGCGTCGGGCCAAACACACTGCTGTCGTCCCTGCGAACGCAGGGACCCATAACCACCGAACCAAGTCGTGACGCGAGGTGGTTGGACTTGCGCAAGCCAACTGCTCCCTGGGGTTATGGGTCCCCGCCTTCGCGGGGACGACGCCATTGATGCCGCGCGAGGGAGCGCATCGAACGACGCGTGACGTCGCGCTGCCGCGGCAGATCCTGCCCGGGTCATGCTGCAGATCTCACCCTCTGAAATGTCGGAGGGCGCAGGGAAGGCCAGGCGCCGGCTGGCGCCTGCGGCCCGCCTGCGAGAAAAAATGCAGGCGGCAGGTACCACAGGTGCAGCCGAGAACGCCCGGCCTTCCCTGCGCGATGGTCTTCACGCTTATACGCAGTCTGCCTGGTGCGCCGGGCTTGTTGGCCACCATGATCCGCGCGGCGCGTCGGCGCCGTCGCGAACGTAACACCAGCGTCGGGGTGTCAGCACGCTGCGACTTCACGTCCGCGCCGAGCCGTTCGTCCGCGCACCCGAGAGGATACGCTGCGGCTCCATCACGGCCATCGCTCCCCGCCTCGCGGGTCGTGACGATCGCGCGCAACGCCCCTCCGGCCGAGGCGGGATGGCGGCACTAAAGCACAATTTCCGGAAAAGCGAAAGCGTTATTTCTGGAATGACGAACTTTTCTCGCCGTGACCGTGATGACCCGTCTACCTGCTCTGCTGAAAATTCACCAAGGGGATCCCGAAGCAGGCGCCGCGGCACGGCGGTGGTTGAAGCGACCATCGGGCACCGCGGCTCACGCGAATCTTCCCGGCCCGTGCTTCCCCGTACCATTCCGGCCCCGGACTCGCCGAGCGGGCGGAGAGTCACCGTCGCGACCTCGCCGATTCGTCATATTTCGATAAAATTCAATATCTTAACCAGTTATCCCCAAGCCGCTGTACAACCTATTGGATTCCTAATAGAGTCTAAAAAGTTACTTTTCTGTACACCGGTTACGGACTAGCTTTTAGGCATGGCGACGGAAAAAGCCGAAACTGACCGCATCCCCGTAACCCTAGCCCTGGCAACCATCGGCTATCTCGAAAAGCTCGTGAAACAGGGAACCCACGGCACCAGCGTTCCGGGTGTCTGCAGAACGTTGATTGAAGAAGGCATCCGGCTCGCCATCAAGGATGGGCTGCTGTCGATTCGCGACAACGGACGGGCGTAAGCTAGGGACACGCAACGCGGACAACAGTTTCGGTGCAGCCGTCGGCCAGGACGATCCAGGACGGATCAAACTTGGAAGCGACAACAATGCCCGCCGAACGACAGACACTCCCCACCTGGACCGAGGAACGGCTCCAGGCCCTGAAGCAGCACTTTGAGGCCGGGCTGACCTGCCGAGAGATCGCCGCCGAGCTCGGCGTCAGCCGCAACGCCGTGATCGGCAAGATCTCCCGCCTGGCGCTGACGCGCGACAATGGCGGCGACACCAGGCGCGTGGTGCGCGGCGAGACGACACGCGATGGCGCACGCCGTCCCGTGCCGAAGCTGCGCCGCCGCATCCTGCGCGCGGTCCAGAACGACCCGCCGCCTGCGATCGTCGAGGAACCGGTCGGCACCGTCGTGAATGGCTGCTCGCTGTTCGAGCTCTCCAAGGAACGCTGCCGCTGGCCGATCTCGACGCCCGGCGCGGATGATTTCTGCTTCTGCGGATCGAAGCCGATCGAGGGGCTGCCGTATTGCCCGAGCCACACGCGGATGGCGTACCGGGTGGCGTCGTCGAGGTAATGAGGGCGGCGTAGCAAAGATCCTACGGGCCTAATGGCTTTCACGCTTTGCCTAGTCTCCGCATTTTGCGGGGACGGCGCGGCGGCCTCGTCTCCCCTCCCCCTTGCGGGGAGGGGAGCTCACCGTCTCGGGGCGAGAGATCCCGTCCCAACTACACCAATGGACCCGCCCTACCCCAGCTTCCACCCAGCCTCCTGCGCGAAGCGCTGGAAGAATTCCGGCTCGTAGGCCTGCTCCGGTGATTGGCGCACACGCAGGTCCAGCAGCTTGGCGTCCTCGCCGACGAGGATGCGCCATTGCTCCGCCTTGACGCCGTCGAGGATGATCTTGGCCGCCTGTGCCGCCGTGGTCGGCGCGTCCTCGAGGAAGCTGCGGGCGCGCTCGCGGGCGGCAGCCTGGATGTCGGCATCGCTCATGGCGGCGACGTCGATGCCCATGCCCTTCATGCGCTGGCGCGCAAGCCCGATCTCGGTCTCGCTCAGCTCGTCGGACTCGGTGCCGCTCTGCACCTTGCGCGAGTTCGACACGATCGAGGTGCCGATGTGGCCGGGCATCACCACCGAGCATTTGATGTGCGGGGCGTTGAGGCGGAGGTCGTTGATCAGCGCTTCGGTAAATCCCTTCACCGCGAACTTTGCGGCGCTGTAGGCGGTGTGCGAGACGCCCATCCCGACCGAGGCCCAGAAGCCGTTGACGCTCGAGGTGTTGACGATATGGGCCTCGTCTGCCTTCAGCAGCATCGGCAGGAAGGTGCGGACGCCGAGATAGACGCCGCCCCAGCAGATGTTGAAGGTGCGCTCCCACTGCTCCCGGGAGTTGGTGAACAGGCTGCCGCCGCCGCCGATGCCGGCATTGTTGAACAGCAGGTGGATCCTGTCCGTGGCCTGCTGCTCGGCGAGCTCATCGCGAAAGCGCTGCAGCTGCGCTTCGATCGAGACGTCGGCGACATGGGTGGTGACACGCAGGCCCTGCGGCAGCTTCTCGGCCTCGCACAGCCGCTTGGTTTCGGCCATCGCCTCGGCCGAGACGTCGCACATGGCGACGTTGCAGCCTTCGGCAACGAGCTGGCGCGCGAGCTCGCGGCCCATGCCCATGCCGCCCCCGGTGATCACGGCGATCCTGCCGGCGAAATCCTTCATTGGATGGTCTTCCTTCCCTGCTGCGGGACGGCCA
Organism: Bradyrhizobium sp. SZCCHNRI2009; assembly: GCF_032485115.1. Lineage (NCBI taxonomy): Bacteria > Pseudomonadati > Pseudomonadota > Alphaproteobacteria > Hyphomicrobiales > Nitrobacteraceae > Bradyrhizobium > Bradyrhizobium sp. SZCCHNRI2009. The sequence continues at coordinate 567,250 of NZ_JAUEUH010000002.1, read as the reverse complement.
TGCCGTCCCGGCGACCTGCTCGTTCTCTTCGCGGAACGCGTTCCGAGCTTAGGACGTTTCGCCGGCCTGACCAGAGGGGATGTCGGGGATTTGCGTTGCAGCGCATGCAACGAAGATTTCAGCTTGGGGTTGAACCTTCTCGAGGGGCGTCCGACTTATTCCACGGGGAGGCAGGCTCGAGGAGGTTCGCATGGCGTACCAACAGGGGCACTGGCAGGACGAAGGCTGGCGCGACACGATGGTCGATCCCGCGGGATCTGACGACGGCGCCTATGTGACGGGCTGGACGATCAGCGGGCTCGCAGTGATCGGCACCATCGTCGCGGTCTGGCTGCTCGGGATCTGAGACCCGAGACGGTCTGCAGCAGATATGAAAAGGCTCGCCACCGGCGATCGGCCTGCGCAGGACGATTGCGCCGCCTCTCCTCCTCGCCGCGACGTTCGTTCTGCACCGCTTTGAGCTGGAGGCCGCCGCCGCGTCGCAGGCAGCGGTACAGGTCCCATCCGGTCGAACTCGTTGCATACAATTAAAGTCAGTTGACTAAATTTTAGGCTGATATCGGGCAGGAAATTCGTCTGCCCAAGCTGCGATCATCTGCAAAATCGCGCCATTTCAACAGCTTGGTGCGCCTGCCTTCCCACGCGCCGCTGGCACAAAGCTTGCGATCACTCCCTTCAAGGCTCCGCCGTGGCGGTGAAGCCGAGATGACAGCGCGGGCGGACCGACCCGCCGAGGGAGCTCACCAATGGACTTTGGCAGGATTTCACGACGGCATCTGTTGCAGGGTGGCGCGGCGCTGACGCTCGGCGCAGCCGCGGGCCTGCGGCCGGCCTTCGCAGCGGAGACGACGATCGGCTTCATCTATGTCGGCTCGCGCGACGATTACGGCTACAATCAGGCGCATGCGCAAGGCGCGGCGGCGCTGAAGAAGCTGCCCGGGCTGAAGGTGATCGAAGAGGAGAAGGTGCCGGAGACCGACGCGGTCGAGAAGACGATCGAGTCGATGATCAATCTCGACGGCGCCACCCTGCTCTTCCCGACCTCGTTCGGCTACTACAATCCGCACATGATCAAGATGGCCGCGAAGTATCCGAAGCTGCGCTTCGAGCACTGCGGCGGCCTGTGGAGCGAGAAGGACCCGAAGAACGCCGGCTCCTATTTCGGCTATATCGACGAGGCGCAGTACATTGCCGGTATCGTCGCCGGCTATACGAGCAAGAGCGGCAAGCTCGGCTTCGTCGCCGCCAAGCCGATCCCGCAGGTCCTGCGCAACATCAACGCCTTCACGCTCGGCGCCAAGCTCGCCAATCCCAAGGCCACCACGCAGGTGATCTTCACCGGCGACTGGTCGATGCCGGTCAAGGAGGCCGAGGCCACCAACAGCCTGATCGACCAGGGCGTTGACGTGCTGACCTGCCATGTCGATGGTCCCAAGACGATGGTGGAGAATGCCGCGCGCCGCGGCGCCTTCGTCACCGGCTATCACGTCAACCAGTCGCCTTTGGCACCGAAAGCGTATCTCACGGGCGCAGAATGGAATTGGGAAGCGCTGTATCCGAAGTTCGTCAAGATGCTCCAGGCTGGCGAGAGCATTCCGAACTTCTATCGCGGCGGCCTCAAGGAAGAAGTGGTCAAGATCTCGGCGTATGGCGAGGCGGTGTCCGAGCAGGCGCGCAAGCATGCCGACGAAATCAAGAGCAAGTTCCTCGGTGAGGGCTACACCATCTTCAAGGGCCCGATCAAAGACAACAAGGGCAACACCGTGATCACCGCCGGCACCGAGCGCGGCCAGAAGGATCCTGAGCTCGAGAAGATGGACTACCTGGTCGAGGGCGTGATCGGAGCCACGTCGTGACATCAGAGGCGGCCGATCCGGTTGATGTGGCCGCCATCGCGCCGGCCGCCGACGCAGGTTTCCTGCAACGTTATGGCGCGAGCATTGAATACATTCTCATCCCGGGCGCGGCGCTGGTCGCCGCGCTCATCGTGTTCGGCATCTTCGTCGCGCTGTTCGGCAAGAACCCGCTCGATCTCTATTGGTACATGTATTACGGCGCGTTCGGCACCTGGTTCTCCTGGCAGAACACGCTGACGCGGGCAGCTCCCTTGATTCTGACAGCGCTGTGCACCGCCCTGCCCGCGCAATTGGGCATGGTGATCATCGGCGGCGAAGGCGCGCTCCTGATCGGCGCGCTCTCGGCAACCTCGGCGGCACTGGCGCTGCAGGGGATGCCGCCGCTGATGGTGCAGATCGCGATGGTGATCGCCGGCATGACCGGCGGCGGGTTGTGGATCCTGCTGTCCGGGGCCTTGCGGCAGTATCGCGGTGTCAACGAGACGATCTCGAGCCTGCTGCTGGTCTATATCGCGCTCGCGATCCTCAACCATCTCGTCGAAGGCGCGATGCGCGATCCGGCCAGCCTCAACAAGCCGTCGACGCGCGAGATCGGCGCCGCCAACATGATCGGCAGCATTCCCGGCACCGACGTGCATTGGGGCCTGGTGTTCGGCCTGATTGCCGCCATCGCGGCCTATGTGCTGATCTACCACACCACCTTCGGCTTCGCCGCGCGCGTCGCCGGCGGCAACATCCGCGCCGCCAAGATCGTCGGTCTGTCGGTCGGCAAATTGATCCTCACCGTCTGCTTTCTCGCCGGCGCCTGCGCCGGCTTTGCCGGCATGGTCGAGGTCGCCGCCGTGCAGGGCCGCACCAACGCCAATCTCGCGGTCGGCTACGGTTTCACCGGCATCCTGGTGGCGTTCCTGGCGCGGCAGAATCCGCTCGCCATCATTCCGGTCGCGATCCTGCTCGGCGGCATCAATGCGTCGGGCGGACTGCTGCAGCGCCGGCTCGGCCTGCCCGACGCCTCGGTGCTGGTGCTGCAGGGCATCATCTTCATCTCGGTGCTGGCGAGCGACGCGCTCTACGGCCGCATCGGTTTCCTCAAGGGAAAGTCCTGATCCATGGCTGACGGCAATATCGGGCTCTGGACCGTGCCGCTCGCGGTGCTCGGCGGCGCCATCCGCGTCTCCACGCCGTTCCTGTTCGTGAGCCTCGGGGAATGCATCACCGAGCGTTCGGGCCGCATCAATCTCGGCCTCGAGGGCACGCTGGTGATGGGCGCAATGAGCGCCTATGGCATCTCCTATCTCACGGGATCGCCGTGGGCAGGCGTGCTCGCCGCTGGCCTCACCGGCGCGCTGCTCGGCGCGCTCCACGCCGGCATCTGCTCGCTGCCGCGCGTTAACGACGTCGCGGTAGGAATCTCGCTGATGCTGTTCGGCACCGGCCTCGCCTTCTTCCTTGGCAAGCCGCTGATCGAGCCCACCGCCGCGCGGCTGCTGGCGATCGATTTCGGCTGGTGGAGCGACGTGCCGCAGGTGCGCGCGGCCTTGCGCATCAACGTCCTCTTCCTGCTCGGCGTCGTGCTCGCGCCGTTGCTGCTGTGGGCATTCAAGACCACGCGCTGGGGCCTCCTGATCCGCACTGCCGGCGAGAGCGCCGATGCGGCGCGGGCGATGGGCCATTCGGTGCTGATGATCCGACTGCGCGCCACCATGGCCGGCGGCTTCCTCGCCGGCATCGGCGGCTCGTTCCTGTCGCTGTTCTATCCCGGCAGCTGGAACGAGGGCTTGTCGTCGGGACAAGGCATCACCGCGGTCGCGCTGGTGATCTTCGCACGCTGGGACCCGATGCTGTGCCTGTGGGCCTCGCTGGCGTTCGGCGGTGCTGCCGCGCTCGGACCGGCGCTGCAATCCGTCGGCGTCACCTCCGGCTATCATCTGTTCAATGCCGCGCCGTATATCCTGACGCTGCTGATCATGATCATCACCTGCTCGCCGAAACGCACCCTGAGCGGCGCGCCGGCTGAATTGTCCATCACCCGCTGATTTCGGAGGTCCATCATGACCACGCGCACCATCCGCTCCGAGCCCTATGCCTGGCCCTACAACGGCGATCTCCGTCCAGAGAACACGGCACTGATCGTGATCGACATGCAGACCGACTTCTGCGGCGTCGGCGGCTATGTCGACAAGATGGGCTATGACCTCTCCTTGACCCGCGCCCCCATCGAGCCGATCAAGACGCTGCTGACGGTGATGCGCGCGCAGGGCTTCCTGATCATCCACACCCGCGAGGGCCACCGCACCGATCTCTCCGACCTGCCCGCCAACAAGCGCTGGCGCTCGCAGCAGATCGGCGCCGGGATCGGCGATCCCGGGCCGTGCGGCCGCATCCTGGTGCGCGGCGAGCCGGGCTGGGAGATCATTCCCGAACTCGCGCCGGCTCCGGGCGAGATCGTCATCGACAAGCCCGGCAAGGGCTCGTTCTGCGCCACCGACCTCGAGCTGATCCTGCGCCTCAAGGGCATCCAGAACATCGTGCTGACCGGCATCACCACCGACGTGTGCGTCCACACCACGATGCGCGAAGCCAATGACCGCGGCTTCGAATGCGTGCTGCTGTCGGACTGCTGCGGCGCCACCGACAAGGGCAATCACGATCACGCACTGAAGATGATCAAGATGCAGGGCGGCGTGTTCGGCGCGGTCGCGACCTCCTCCGCGCTGATCGAGGCGCTGTCGTGATCGGCGACGATCCGACGCCTGCGGGCGCGTTCGGCGTCGAGGCCATCGCGATGACGATGCGCTTCGGCGCGTTCACCGCGCTCGACAATGTCGAGCTGAAGGTCAGGCCCGGCTCGTTCCACGCGCTGCTCGGCGAGAACGGCGCCGGCAAGTCGACCTTGGTCAAATGCATCATGGGCTACTATCGGCCGACCGAGGGCGATGTGCTGATCGCCGAGCGCGAGCGCGCAATCGACAACCCCAGGGATGCGCATGCGCTCGGCCTCGGCATGGTCTACCAGCACTTCACGCTGGTACCGGCGATGACGGTGGCCGAGAACCTGGTGCTGGCGCGTGACGACGTACCGGCGGTGGTCAACTGGGCAAAGGAGAAGAAGGAGCTGGAGGCCTTCCTGGCGCGCATGCCGTTCCGCGTGCCGCTCGACGCCAAAGTGTCGGACATCTCCGCCGGCGAGCGGCAGAAATGCGAGATCCTCAAGCAGCTCTATCTGAAGCGGCGCTTCCTGATACTGGACGAGCCGACCTCGGTGCTGACGCCGGGCGAGGCGGATGAAGTCCTGGGCATGCTGCGCAAGATGGTCGAGGCCGGCGAGCTGACCATTTTGATGATCACCCACAAATTCCGCGAGGTCATGGCGTTCGCCGACGAGGTCACGATCCTCCGGCGCGGCAAGCTCGCCGGCCGCGGCAAGGTCGGCGAGCTCACCCCCGACGACATGGCGCGGATGATGATCGGCGCCGAGCAGCTCACCGTACAGCCGGCGCGCACCGGCGCGGCCGGTGCGATCAGGCTCGCGATCGACAAGCTGGTCGCCCGCGACGACGCCGGAGGCCTGGCAGTGCATGACCTGTCGCTGACCGTACGCGCCGGCGAGATCGTCGGCATCGCCGGCGTCTCCGGCAACGGCCAGCGCCAGCTGGTCGAGGTGCTCGCCGGCCAGCGCGAGGCCGAGAGCGGCGCTGTCAGAGTTTCCGGCGCAGCCTATTCCGCCACGCGCGACGAGATGCGCCGGCACAAGATGTCGCTGCTCCCCGAGGAGCCACTGAGGAACGCCTGCGTCGGCGGCATGAGCGTCGCAGACAACATCGCGCTCCGCGATTTCGACCGCGTTCCGTTCGCGCGCGGCGGCTGTTGGCTGAACAAGTCCGCCTTCCGAAAGGACGCGACCGCCAAGATCAACCGCTACAAGATCAAGACCCGCACGCCGGACACGCCGATCTCGGCACTCTCAGGCGGCAACGTGCAGCGCGCCGTGCTGGCGCGCGAGCTCGGCCACGACGTCGAGGTGCTGATCGCCGCCAATCCCTGCTTCGGCCTCGACTTCGCGGCGGTGGCGCAGATCCATGCCGAGATCATGGCCGCCCGCAACCGCGGCGCAGCCGTGCTCCTGGTCAGCGAGGACCTCGACGAGCTGCTCGAACTGTCGGACCGCCTCGTGGTGATGTTCCACGGCCAGCTGGTCTACGAGACCCGGGCGAGCGGTGCCGATCTCACCGAGATCGGCCGCCACATGGCGGGGCATTGAGCCGGCCCCGCGAAACGACTTCAACGTGTTGACGACTAATTCATCGCGCCGGGGTAACATGGCTCCCGGCGGGCTTTGATCGGCCTGTGATACGCCGCGCCTGCCCGCATTTTCGTTATTGTGTTTCAAACCCTTAGATTGCAGGTCGGTCTCATGAAGGCCTATTTCATCGGCGGCGGCATCGGTTCGCTCTCAGGCGCAGCATTCATGATCCGCGACGGCGGCATCTCCGGATCGGACATCACCGTCTTCGAGAAGCGCCTGCCCTATGGCGGCAGCCTCGACGGCACGCGTCTTCCGGACGGCTCCTACTCGATGCGCGGCGGGCGCATGCTGACGACCGAGCAATACGAATGCACTTGGGACCTGCTGTCGACCATTCCCTGCGAAACCAACGCTCAGGAGACCATCCTCCAGGAGACCGTGGCGTTCAACAAGCTCCACGTCACCCACGCGCAGGCGCGGCTGGTCGACGGCAACCGGCACAAGGTCGACGTCTCCACCATGGGCTTCTCGATGCAGGACCGCATCGAGATGACCAGGCTCACCGAGGCCTCCGAGGAGAAGCTCGGCAATTCCTTGATCTCGGACTGGCTGTCGCCGCCTTTCTTCACCACCAATTTCTGGTACATGTGGCAGACGACGTTTGCCTTCCAGACCTGGCACAGCGCGGTCGAGTTCAGGCGCTATCTGCGCCGCTTCATGAACGAATTCCCGATGATGGATACGCTTGGCGGCGTCAAGCGGACGGTGCACAATCAGAACGACTCGATCGTCAAGCCGCTGGTCCGCTGGCTCGAAGGCCACGGCGTCAACTTCGTCGGTGGCACGGATGTCACCGATATCGAGCTCGTCACCATCAGCGGCAAGCACCGCGCCGTCAGGCTTGCTCTGACGCAGGACGGCGCGAGCCGCACGATCGATCTCGCCGACGACGATCTGGTGTTCTACACGGCCGGCTCCATGACGGATGCGACCAGCCTCGGCAGCCACGGGGCTCCGCCGCAACAGCTCACCAAGGACGACAGCCACGGCTGGACCCTGTGGGAGAAGCTCGCACAGGGCCGCCCCGAGTTCGGCAATCCGGCCGCGTTCAATTCATCGGTTCCGGAATCGAGCTTCGAGTCGTTCACGGTGACCTGCCGCAATGCGCGCTTCTTCGATGCGATGCAGACTTTCACCGGCAATGTCGCCGGCACCGGCGGGCTCGTCACGTTCAAGGATTCGAACTGGCGGATGTCGATCGTGCTCTACACCCAGTCATACTTTCCGGACCAACCCGACAACATCAGGATCTTCTGGGGCTATGGGCTCTATCCCGATCGCGTCGGCAATTTCGTGGGGAAGCCGATGTCCGAGTGCAGCGGCGCCGAAATCCTGAAGGAGCTGTGCGGGCATCTGCGCTTCCCGCTCGCCGTGTTCGACGAGGCGACCTGCGTGCCGTGCTGGATGCCCTACATCATGAGCATGTTCATGCCGCGCAGCTATGGCGACCGGCCGCTACCGGTGCCGCTCACCTCGCAGAATCTCGCCTTCATCGGCCAATATGTCGAGCTGCCTGAGGACGCCGTCTTCACGATCGAATATTCGGTGCGCGCGGCCATGCATGCGGTCTATCAGCTCTTGAAGATCGACCGGGCCATTCCGCCGGTGACACCCTACGACAGATCGCTGAAGGTCTGCTGCAGTCGGTGGTGAAATCATTCGCCTGACGGACCACGCGAGATCGTGATCACCGCGCGTCGCAGCGCTTGACCTGGATCAGTTCCATGAGGGAACACAGCGGCTAAGCCCCGGATCGTAGCACACGATCCCGGGTGAACCATCATGAAGGCGTATTTCATCGGCAGCGGCATCGGCGCATTGGCCGGCGCGGCATTCCTGATCCGTGACGGCGGCGTCGAGGGCCGCGACATCACGATCTTCGAAAAGCACCTGCCCTACGGCGGCAGCCTCGATGGTGCGCGGCTGCCCGACGGCTCCTATTCGCTGCGCGGCGGCCGCATGCTGACGACCGATCACTACGAGTGCACGTGGGACCTGCTCTCCACCATCCCGGATGCCGGCGATCCCAACCGCACCGTGCGCGACGAGACGATCGCCTTCAACAAGGTCCATGTCGCGCATTCGCAGGCGCGCCTCGTCGACCGCAACCGGCACAAGGTCGACGTCTCCACCATGGGCTTCACCATGCAGGACCGGCTCGAATTGGTGCGGCTGACCGAGGCCTCCGAGGAGAAGCTCGGCAACTCCCGCATCACCGACTGGCTGTCGCCGCCGTTCTTCACCACGAACTTCTGGTTCATGTGGCAGACGACGTTCGCGTTCCAGCCCTGGCACAGCGCGGTCGAGTTCAAGCGCTATCTGCATCGCTTCATGAACGAGTTTCCGCGCATCGAGACGCTGGCTGGCGTCAAGCGCACCGTGTTCAATCAGTACGACGCGATCGTCGTGCCGCTCGTCAAATGGCTGGAGGGCCATGGCGTGAATTTCGCCGGCGGCGTCGACGTCACCGACATGGAGATCGCGACGGAAGCCGGCAAGCACGTCGTCAAGCGCCTGATGCTGGATCGCAGCGGCCAGCCGGAGACGATTGCGCTGTCGAGCGACGATCTCGTCTTCCTGCAGAACGGCTCGATGACGGACGCGACCAGTCTGGGCACCCAGGATGCACCGCCGCCGCGGCTCACCAAGCAGGACAGCCAGGGCTGGACGCTGTGGGAGAAGATCGCGAAGGGCCGCCCCGAGTTTGGCAATCCCGCCGCGTTCAACTCATCGATACCGGAATCCTGCTGGGAATCGTTCACCGTCACCTGCCGCAATCCGCGCTTCTTCGACGCGATGGAGGCGTTCAGCGGCAACGCCGCCGGCACCGGCGGGCTCGTCACCTTCACCGAATCCAACTGGCTGATGTCGGTCGTGCTGTATCACCAGCCGCATTTCGTCGATCAGCCTGCCGACGTGCAGGTGTTCTGGGGCTATGCGCTGCATCCCGATCGCATCGGCAATTTTGTGCCGAAGGCGATGGCCGATTGCGGCGGCGCCGACATTCTCAAGGAGCTCTGCGGCCACCTCAACTTCGATCTCTCGGTGTTCGACCAGGCGACCTGCGTGCCCTGCCGCCTGCCCTACATCACCAGCATGTTCATGCCGCGCAACAAGGCGGACCGGCCGCTGCCGGTGCCGGCGAACTCGAAGAACCTCGCCTTCGTCAGCCAGTTCGTCGAGATCCCCGACGACGTCGTGTTCACGGTGGAATACTCGGTGCGCGCGGCGCAGATGGCGGTCTATCAGCTGCTCGGCATCACCCGGGCGATCCCGCTGATCACGCGCCACGACAAGTCGTTCCGCGTGCTGATCGAGACGATGGAGAAGGCCTTCGCATAACGCCTCTCGCATCGGCAAGAACGAGCGCGCCCGGATCAGTCTCGATCCGGGCGCGCTTTCCGTCTCGCGAGGCACAGATGCGCCTCGATCCTTGTTGCGTGAATTGTCAGTAGCCGAGCAGTGCGAGACCGACCCAGCTGACGGCAAACAGCGATACCACCGAGGTTGCAGCGGCGAAAACGGACAGCGAAACTTTCAAAGTCCTGAGGACCATACGCGCCTCCTTCAACGACAATGAACGGCACATCGGGGTGAACCCCGATGTCAGTCTGAAATTTCCTGGAACCGGCTCCACAACGAGCCGAACACAGGTTTGGTGCGCGCGTGCGCGCAAAGGTTCAATGTCAGGGTGTGGGGCCTCAATTGAGCTGCTCGATCGTTAACGGACATGGCCGATCGCGGTTCCCGAATGGAACCGGAACCGCTCCAACGTAGGCCGCTCTCCCCTTCAGAGCCGCCTTCTGCGGGGCTCGAAGGTTGAGAAGGATCCTGGCTGCAAGTTTTTAGGATGGATCCGGCCGTCAGGCGCTATTTCAGCGGCAGGAACAGGTCCGCAGCCATTTCGTGCTCGGGAACCTCTGGGAAGAAGTTCAACCGCTGGCAATAGATCGGGAAGTCACGCGCCTCCTCGCCGCTGGCCGGAAGCCAGTCGCGATAGAGGAACAGCGCGGCCGGCTCCAGATTGTGGGTGTTGCCGACGACACGCAGCACCGCGCAGCGTCCGCCGGGGATCACGCCGGCCCTGATTGTCGCGTCCTGCGTTTCGACCGGCTGGTCGGTCCCGACACAAAGGTCCACGCTGTAGTCGGCAGGCGAGGCCGGGCGACGCTCGGAGCGCCAGACCGTGAAGGTTGGATTGGCTCGGGGATGTAGGCCGGCGGCCTTGCGCCAGGCGATGAAGCGCTGGATCGTGGCGCCGAGCGTGGCCGGGTCGCCGCGATGCTCCATGATCGCCACCGGCGTGGTCGGCACCTCGCGAATCGTCACGTCGTCAGGGGTATAGGTCGTCCGCATCAGCTTGCTCCTTGCGTCGTCGAGAGGCCCGAAGGCCGCAAGCCACGGCTCCCAGTCGGGAGATTTCCGGAACGATGACGGCGATTGCCCGAACCGTTGCCGAAAGGCGCGGGCAAAGGCGTCCGGCGCGTCGTAGCCGGCCTCCATCGCGACCTCGGTGACGCTTTGGGCATCGCTGTAGGCCAGCTGATAGGACGCCCGCTTCATGCGGGCGAGCTGGATGTAGCGATTCACGGACAGACCGAAGGTCGCCGTGAACTGCCGGTGGAAATGATATTTCGAGTAGGCCGCGATGCTGCTCAGCGCGTCCAGATCGAGATCATCCTCCAGATGCCGGTCGATATGATCCAGCACCCGCTGCATCCGCGCATGGTAGTTTCGCAGCGCCGCCTTCATCGTTCCCTGCTCCGTGGCGGCTGCAGCTAAGCGCAGGCGGACATGACGCGCTCGACCGATCTTGCGACTTTGTCACGGGACGCAGTGATCAAGACCGACTTTCACGGATCGACGGCCGTCACGGTCCAGAACGAAGCGGGCACCATGACGCCCGGGCCCTTGGCGTAGCGCGCCAACGCCTTCCTCACGGCGGCCGTCGCGGCCTCCACCGCCTCGGACGGCTGCCCGGCCACGGCACGGCCGGCGGGCCCGATCGCGAGCGCCGTCTGCACCGCGCTATCGAGGCCGGCGCCCGCGCCGAAGTCGAGCGCGATGTCGTGACGCTCGAGCCGGATGCGCCGCAGCCCGGCATCGGTCGTCACCGTCTCCATCCACTCGGGAGCACCGAACGCGAAATCGTCCGGCGCGTGCGGCGGCAAGCCCGGCAGCTTCGGCACGTGGTCATAGGCCGCCTGCAGCGGCTCCAGCGCCCACGGGTTGTCGCGCAGCTCGCCCCAGCAGGCGAACGCGACGCGCCCCTCCGAATGCAACGCATTGCGGATGTTGAGCACGGCGCGCACCGGATTGGCGAAGTACATGACGCCGAGGCGCGAGATCACGAGATCGGCGCTCGCGGCCTTGAAGTGGTGCACCATGGCGTCGCCTTGCACGAAGCTCACCGGCGCATCGGCAGGGGCGAGCTCGTGGGCCGCGGTCAGCATGGCTGCGGACACGTCGAGGCCGAGCACGCTGCCGCCGGGGCCGACCTTCTCGGCCGCCGCGATCAAGGTCGCCCCGCAACCGCAGCCGATGTCGAGCACCCGTTCGTCCGCCTGAATTGCCGCGCGCTCCAGCAGCGCCTCCTGCACCGGCGCCAGCAGCGCATCGATCTCGGCGCGGCGCGCGACCCAGCGCCCGCCGCCCGTACCGTTCCAGAAGGCGATCTGCTCGGCGTTCTCGAAATGCCCAAAGGAGATGTCGGCGACGGCGGCGTCCATGAGGGAAGTCTCGGCAACAAAGTTCACAAATGAAACGAGCCGGCTCGAACAGTGTCCAGCGGCGCCCAGTTCGGGGAGTTTAGGGGGTGGCCAGCGAATTGAAAAGCGTTCGTCGCAGCGCAAACGTAAGCTCACCGCGCCAAGGTTTGCTCATTCCTATTCCGCCGATAGGCCACGACTTCCGCCGGGGCAACGGCACTATGGGGGCACCGCTGTACCGAAACTCAGATCTCGAAGAACCTGAATTTATTGGATTCGACTTCAAGCATGTCAAATTCAATATTTGGGCTATGTTCGCGTAGCTTTTTTGCGAGCTCCTGAAAAGCGATGCGTCGATTGTTTGGCAGAATTTGTGCCACGGCATTTCCAGCATTCGTTAGTACGTATACCGGTATCGCTGGAACACCATTCTCATCGAACAGCAGCGGATTCTTTGCTTCGGCTCCGAGAAACAGGGATTTCATATCAATGTTACTGTCGGCCAAGAAGGCGAGAGCATACTCACCGAGACCGAGCACCCAACGGCTTTTGCCGTCGCTGCCCGTAACAGAATTGAAGGACCGGATCTGGCCCAGTCCGGGTTCAACCATAAGTCCGGCGGAGCTCAGCAGAGTAACATGATCAAATGGCAAATCGCCTACCAAGCTCCTAGGCAGAACGTTCGCCAGCCGCGACTTACAAACCTCCTCAAAGAGATGAGCCGCTTCTACATCTAACTCATCAACTATTCGGAGTACCTTTGGCGAGAAAGTACCTGGGCTTCGGATTTCGGCCGAAAGAACTCGCCCCCATCGTTCCCGAAGCTCCTCCGTCGACGCATCCTCGGCATAACGTTCCAACCGACCTAGGAATTGCGGATCTAGCTTCTCGGGACCACTTTCTGCCTCGTCCTCGGTCATCTGAGTGTGTCGTAGATCTTCGATGGCGCAGGCCATCACACCATCTTTGTTGATCTGACGACCGAATATTTGCTCAAGGTGCTTTTCTGCGACGCGCTCAGCAAATTGAGGATCTCGCTTCAGGCGCCTCAGCCCATAATCCACAATTGCGCTTATGACCTTTTTTTCGCCGTCGATCGTTGCCCGATCCCGACTAATACGTCTCTCCATCGGAATGTTCAGCAACTCGACGGCATTTCCGCATAAGCGATCAAAAGCAGCGACGAATCGACTCCTTGCTTTTGCCTTTACCCCTATGGGGGTAAGATCCACAGAAACAGAGGTTTCTTTGTCCAGATGGTCTTCATTCATCTCGGACCTTTTTTAAAATTGGTGTCGGCTTGGCAGCCGGAGCAAACCCTGCACTGAGAAGCTTGCCACCGATCCAGAGGATAACCGGCAACCGGCTACGACGATCTAAAAAATGGTCGGAGCGGCGGGATTCGAACCCACGACCCCTAGTCCCCCAGACTAGTGCGCTAACCGGGCTGCGCCACGCTCCGATGGCCGTTCCTCTAGCCGTGATCGGGGCGGGATGCAAGGCGCGGCGGGAGGGTTTCATAGTGTGATCGGATGGAGCGGAGATCGTGGCCCTCCGCCCCCTTCCAGAACGGTGGAGAGTGCACAGCCGACTCGCGGCGCTCGGCGTGGCTCAATGCAACGGACACCTGCCGCCATGCTGGCGCATTCTGACGACCAGCCCCGCCCTCAGACTTCCCTCATCGCCCGGTCGAGCAGCGCGCGGCAGTCGACCAGCTCCTTGAGCACGCCCTGGAGCTTCTCCCGCTCCTCCGGCTTCATGCCGGCGCGGGTCGGTGGGCCGACGCGAAAGGTGTCGAGAATGTCGTCCTCGGTGTCGACGAAGCGGAAGTCGATGCCCTCCTCGTCGGAAGCCTCCTCCTCCTCGTCCTCCGATTCGACCTCGGCCTCGCCGATCGGCTCCTCTTCCATCATCGCCTGGCCGAGCGTCTCCTCCATCGCGCCAAACGAGACCGCGGCCGAGCTGTCGGCCAGTCCCTGGACCGATTTGACGCCGTGCTCCTTCAGGATGCGCTGCACACCCTTGATGGTGTAGCCTTCGCCATAGAGCAGACGCCGGATGCCCTTGAGCAGGTCGACGTCGTCGGGCCGGTAATAGCGCCGGCCGCCGCTCCGCTTCATCGGCTTGATCTGGGCGAACCGGGTCTCCCAAAACCGCAGCACGTGCTGCGGAATGTCGAGCTCCTGCGCGACCTCGCTGATCGTCCGAAACGCATCCGGCGCCTTGTCCAAATGCCCGTTCCCCTTCGACCGTGCTGACAAGAAAGTGGGAGACTACGCTGAAAAGACTGGACGAACTGTACGCGGGACGAACGATACGCGTTCGACACGGCCCCTGCCGACATGCGGCGGGGCGACGGCCTCGGCCCTAATCCGGCTCGGCGCCGAACTCGGCGCTGGCCTCGCCGTTCATCTTGCCGCTGCCCTGCTGGCCGTTGATGCGCTGCTTCAGGATCGCGGACGGCTTGAACACCATGACCCGCCGCGGCGAGATCGGCACTTCCGTGCCGGTCTTGGGGTTTCGTCCGATGCGCTGTCCCTTCTTGCGCACCATGAACGACCCGAAGGACGATAGCTTGACCGTCTCGCCGCGCTCGAGGCAGTCGGTGATCTCCTTCAAGACCAGCTCGACGAACGCAGACGACTCCGTCCGCGACAGCCCCACCTTCTGGTAGACTGCCTCGCAGAGATCGACGCGTGTGACTGTTTTTCCGGTTCCCGCCATCGCCTGCCCCAAACTCACGGCGAATAATTCGCTCCGGAAATTAAGAGGTTAAGCGTCGGTGGTCAACAGCAGCGTGAATAGAAGTACAGGCCGTAGTGCCAATCTCAGGCGTAATCCCGCCGCGCGGCAGGCTCACCAGCGCACCAAAGCCGAGCCCCAGGTAAAGCCGCCGCCCATCGCCTCCAGCAAGACCACGTCGCCCTTCTTGATGCGGCCGTCCTTGACGGCCACGTCGAGCGCCAGCGGGATCGAGGCAGCGGAGGTATTTCCATGCCGATCGACCGTCAATACCACCTTCTCCGGCGCGATGTGCAGCTTGTGCGCCGAAGCGTCGATGATTCGCTTGTTGGCCTGGTGCGGCACGAACCAGTCGATGGTCTCGGCCGACAGGCCGGTGGCATCGAAGGCGTCGACGATCACGTCGGTGATCATGCCGACGGCGTGCTTGAACACCTCGCGGCCTTCCATCCTCAGATGCCCGACGGTCTGGGTCGAGGACGGACCGCCGTCGACATAGAGCTTGGCCTTGTGACGGCCGTCGGAGCGCAGATGCGTGGTCAATACGCCGCGATCGGCTGCCGTGCCGCCCTGCTCCTGAGCGTCCAGGATCAGCGCTCCGGCGCCGTCGCCGAACAGCACGCAGGTGGTGCGGTCGTTCCAGTCGAGGATGCGCGAGAAGGTCTCGGCGCCGATCACCAGCGCGCGCTTGAACGAGCGGCTGCGCAGGAAATTGTCCGCGGTCGCGAGCGCATAGACGAAGCCCGAGCACACCGCCTGCAGGTCGAACGCCGCGCCATGATGGATGCCGAGGCCGTTCTGCACGGCCACTGCAGTCGCCGGAAAGGTGTTGTCCGGGGTCGAGGTGCCCAAGACGATCAGATCGATCGACTGCGGATCGACGTCGGCCGCGGCCAACGCGGCACGAGCCGCGTTGATCGCCAGATGCGAGGTGAACTCGCCGTCGGCTGCGACGTGGCGCTCACGGATGCCGGTGCGCTGCACGATCCACTCGTCCGAGGTCTCGATGCGGCTTGCCAGCTCGGCATTGGTCACGACCCGCTGCGGGAGGTACGAGCCACAGCCGAGCACGACCGAACGAATTGTCACGAGACAGCCTCCTGGGCGACGGGTTCGGACGCTGGCGCGCCGCCGTCGGGATTGAGTGTTTGATTGATCTTGGTCAGGAGATCGTAGCGGGCCATCTCATAGCCAACCCTGACCGCCGAGGCAAAGCCCTCGGCATCGGTTCCGCCGTGGCTCTTGACCACCATGCCCTTGAGGCCGAGCACCACGCTGCCGTTGGATTTGCGCGGGTCGAGCCGGGCCCGCAAAGCGGCGAAGGCGCCGCGGGCCAACAGATAGCCGATCCGGGCAAGCCAGCTCGCCTGGATCGCGCCGCGCAGGAAATCCGTGACCTGGCGGACGGTGCCCTCGGCCGTCTTCAAGGCGATGTTGCCACTGAAGCCTTCGGTCACGACCACGTCGGCGGCACCCTTCCCGATGCCGTCGCCCTCGACGAAGCCGATATAGTCGAGCTGCGGCAGGTTCATCGCGCGCAGCTGCTCGGCCGCCTCGCGGATCTCCTCATGGCCCTTGATCTCCTCGACACCGATGTTGAGAAGGCCGACGGTCGGCCTCGGCTTGTTGAACAGCACGCTCGCCAGCGCGCCGCCCATCACGGCCAGCGCGACCAGGTGGTGGGCATCGCCGCCGATCGTTGCCCCGAGGTCGAGCACCACCGATTCGCCGCGCGCGGTCGGCCAGATCGCGGCCAGAGCCGGCCGGTCGATCCCGTCCAGCGTGCGCAGGCAGAAGCGCGCCATCGCCACCAGCGCGCCGGTGTTGCCGGCGGACACGGCGACGTCGGCCTCTCCCTTCTTCACCGCCTCGAGCGCGAGCCACATCGACGAGGTCTTGCGGCCGCGCCGGAGCGCCTGGCTCGGCTTGTCCTCCATGCTGACGGCGACATCGGTGTGAATGACGCGCGAGACCGCCTTCAGCCGCGGATGCCGGTCGAGCTCGGGAACGATCTTGGCACTGTCGCCGAACAGCAGAAACTCTGCATCCGGATGGCGGCTCAGCGCGATCGCGGCACCGGGGATGACGACGGCCGCGCCGAAATCCCCGCCCATGGCGTCCAGCGCGATTCGAACCTTTTGAGGCATGACGTCCCGGAAACCTGATCTCGAGCTTTGTCTCGTCTTGGCCTTGAGTTGGTTGGCCGTGTTTGGCGGTCGTTCAGAGGCATTGCGCGGCCGATGGACGGGCCAAAGGCCGTCCGGGCCTTTTCGTCGCACCCCGACCCGGGCGCGACAATAGCGTCTCTCCGTGTCGAAACAACCTCCCGGGAGCGATGCATTTTGCAACCGCCGCGCCGGGCCGGGGCCGGCAGGGACCCGCCTTTGCCATCGAAATCAGCAGCTTGAGAGGATTTCGAGAGGCTTTGTGACAGGATCGATCGTTTCCGGCCTGCCCAACGGCGCGTCAATCCTCACCCGTTTTCTTCGCTTTGACCGCGCCCGGCCCGGCGGCATCTGCCGATTTCAGCGCCTTCAGCGCCGCGAAGGGATGGTCCTCCGGCTCGGCGGCCGCAGCCACCGGCTGCTCGAACACGGCGCCCGGCTTGCGCGGATAGGGATCGATCCCCAGGAGCAGCGCGTCGGCGGCGAGCCGGCCGAGATCGATCTGCCCGCCGATGATCGGCTCCGGCGGATCGGCCGTCTCCACCTCGCTGTTGGGATCGTCCTCGACCAGATCGGCAAGCTCCGGAATCTGCTCCGGCGGGGCGAACATCTGGTCGATCGGCTCGTCGATCTCGATCTCGATCGGATCCAGCGTGACGACGCAGGTCTGACCGATCCGGGCCTGCACACGGCCCTCGACATGCACCTTGCCGTCCCGCTTCTGGACGACGTCGAACGAGGCATGGGCCGAGATGACCTCGCGCAGATCGGCAATCGCGGCGAGCGCGTTGCGCGTGGCCTCGTCGGCCTCGATCTCGCGATGCAGGCCGGCATCCGGAATCTGCGCCACGATCACCGGCGGTGCCCGCCAGGGGTCCTTGGAAGGGTCTCGCGCCGTTTCGCGCGAGGTGTCTCTGTCTCTGGTCATGTCGCTAGTCCTGCTGAACCGGCCGCGGGAAGCTCCAGCCGGCGCCGAGCAGCCTGTTGTCGTCGAGAGCGGCGAGGTGCGCGGCCACCCGCGCCGCATAGGCGGCAAGTCCGGCCGCGCTGTCCGGATGCTCCCCGTTCAAGATATTCTTCTGCAATGCGTCCGCCAGCCGGGCCTCGCTCTCGGACCAGGCAAGGTCATAGGCGGCGGTGCGGCCATAGAACGCCTCGCCGAACTTCTGCATCCGCTTGGGCACGGTGAGATCCCCCACCCCCATCTCGCGCAGATTGTCGTCCATGTCGTCGCAGAACCGGTCGAACAGCGCCTGCGACAGGTCCGATCCCACCCCGCGCAGCCGCCGCAGCACCAGCCAGAGGTGCAGAATCAGCAGATCGAACCGCCCGTAGACCGTGTCAGGGACATTCAAGTGTCTATAAAACAACGGGTCTCGGGTTTGTGCCACGATCGTGCCATAGATCGGCTCGATGGTCCCGCGCGGGGACGGTCGGGATTTCCTGAGATGGTTGAATGGCCAGAGCATGACGGTTCCGCGGTCGAGTTTCCCTGACCCTGTTCAGGGGCATGTTGCAATCCGCAAGTTTGCCCGGTACGTCAACGCCCTGCCCGACGCAAGGGGACGGGATCCGATCTGAAGAAGATGACCCAGACAATGCGAACGACTGCCCGCCTGCTCTCCCGTGGCTTGAGCTCCCGTCTGCGCACCCTTGGTGCGATCGCGCTGACCTGCCTGGCGCTCGGCGCCTGCACCGGCGAGCAGTTCCAGAAGGGCTACATCATGCCGCCGGGCGCGCTGGAGCAGATCCCGATCGGCGCCAGCCAGGACCAGGTGCTGATCGTGATGGGCACGCCCTCGACGGTGGCGACACTCGACGGCGAGGTATTCTACTACATCTCCCAGCGAGCCGAGCGCCCGGTTGCCTTCATGAACCAGAAGGTGGTCGATCAGCGCGTCATTGCGATCTATTTCGACAAGAACCGCCAGGTCCGCCGCCTCGCCAATTACGGCATGAAGGACGGCAAGATCTTCGACTTCGTCAGCCGCACGACGCCGACCTCCGGCCAGGAGCTCAGCTACCTGACGCCGCTGTTCAAGCTGCTCAGCTTCAACTGATCCGGGCCCGATCGCCGCGGTCCGGAATATGTTTCCGGGTGACGGCACAAAGCCGGTGAACTGCGCTGATTGGCGCAGCTCGTGCGCCATTCGCCTGCTTGCTCTGGCGCCGCAATCTTCCCTACCCTGCCGCAAAACACAGGCAGGGAGGAATCATTGGCTCTTCGTATCGCGCTGTCGCGCCGCAAGCTGCTGTCCGGAGCCGCCGCGCTGTCCACAGCCGCCATCCTGCCGCGCGCGAGTCTCGCCGACTGGCGTCCGACCGAGACGGTCAAGCTGATCGTGCCCGCCGCGCCCGGCGGCAGCACCGATGTGATGGGACGCTTGCTGGCCGCGCATCTGCAGACGGCGTGGGGACAATCGGCGGTGGTCGAGAATCGCTCCGGCGGCGGCGGCACGATCGGCGCCGCCGAGGTCGCGCGCAACACCAAGGGCGACGGCCATACGGTCCTGATCGGCAACCCCGGTCCCAACGCGATCGCCTATTCGATCTTCCGCAACCTCGCCTACAAGCCGGATCAGTTGCAGGCGGTCTCCAACATGATCCGCATCCCCAACATCGTCTCGGCGCATCCCTCGACCGGCCTCAAGTCGATCCCGGAGCTGATCGCTTTTCTGAAGGCCAATCCCGACAAGCTGAACTACGCCTCGTCCGGCGTCGGCCAGAGCCCGCATCTGACCGGCGCCTGGTTCCTGCAGCTCACCGGGCTGAAGATGACGCACATTCCGTTCCGCGGCGCCGGCCCGGCGCTGCAGGCCGCCCTCGCCGGCGACATTCAGATTCTGTTCGATAATCTGTTTCCATCGCTGCCGCAGGTGCAGGAGGGCAAGCTGACTGGCCTGTGCGTCACCACGCCGGAACGCAGCGCCAATGCGCCTGACCTGCCGACGATGCGCGAAAGCGCGCCGGAGCTGGCCAAGTTCGACGTCTCGTCCTGGTTCGGCGTATTCCTGCCCAAGGCCTGCCCGCCCGAGATCGTCAGCGCGCTCAACCTGCAGGTCAAGGCGATGCTGGAGCGCGAGGACATCCGCAAGAATATCGCCGCGATGGGCGCGCGGGCCGATTACGGCACGCCGCAGCAGTTCGGCGACTTCGTCCAAGCCGAGACAGCCAAATTCGCGTCGATCATCCAGAAGGAAGGCCTGCAGATGGACGTGAAATAGCCCTGGGCCCGGCGGCGCCGCGTCTCGGCGGAGCATTGGAATGGGGGGGCGTGGTGTAACGGCACCTTAAGCGGGATGATGCGATAGATGGCGGCCGCGTGTCTTTGATCTGGTTGCGAGATACCGTCGGCGGATGCCGGGCCGACAACCTCGCGTGGATGCGGTCCGATCATCGTCCGAGGGGCAGGCGTCGGCGTCGTCCATCGCGTGAGCCGTGCCTTGCCCAACAGCGTCCTCCATCAGCTCGAAGACATTCTCGCCAGCCGCTACGTCTCCCGGCGCGCCGAGATCCTGGAGCGCGTCACCGACCTGTTCGTGGTGGGCTCGGGCAAGTTCACCGAAGAACATGTCGATCTGTTCGACCACGTGCTGTCCAAGCTGCTCGACAACGTCGCCATTGCGGCGCGGGCGCAGCTCGGCAGCCGGCTCGCGGTCCTGCCTGATGCACCGCCGCGGCTGCTCCGGCTGCTCGCCAGCGACGAGACGATTGCGGTGGCAGGCCCCGTGCTGCGCCGGAGCGACCGGCTCGACGACGAGATCCTGGTTGCGACCGCGCAGACCCGGGGCC
Source organism: Bradyrhizobium sp. SZCCHNRI2009 (assembly GCF_032485115.1). NCBI lineage: Bacteria > Pseudomonadati > Pseudomonadota > Alphaproteobacteria > Hyphomicrobiales > Nitrobacteraceae > Bradyrhizobium > Bradyrhizobium sp. SZCCHNRI2009. Next base: position 546,681 of record NZ_JAUEUH010000002.1, on the reverse strand, counting down.
AGGAGCATCTGCTCGCGATCTCCGACCGCAAGATCCTCACCCAATCCGTCACCGACGTTCTGGTCGATCGCGGCAATCAGGCCGTCGTCTCGAACACCGCCAACAATGGCGGCGCGCGCTTCTCCGATCACGGCTTCTCCGGCCTGGTGACGAAGGCGGCCGACGATCCCGGCCTCGCCTTGAAACTCTGGAGCCGGCCCGACAGCCCACGCGAGGTGCTGGTCCGGCTGTTCGTCGAAGCCTCCGACGCGGTACGCAGCCAGCTCGCCCGCGCCGACGCGGCGCGGACCGAGATCGTCGAGCTCGCCGTGGCGCGGGCTTCGGACCATCTGCAGGCTGCCGCGCGGACACGCTCGGCCGATTTCGTCACCGCCAAGAACTATGTCGAGCTCCTGCACGCGACCGGCCAGCTCCACGAGGCGCAACTGCACGGCTTCGCCAAGGAAGCCAGCTTCGACAAGGTCACGCTGGCGCTGTCATTGATGTGCAAGCTGCCGCTCGACGTGGTCGAGCGCGCCTTCGTGCGCAACCAGCCGGACCAGCTCCTGGTGCTCGCCAAGGCGCTCGACTTGTCCTGGGTCACGACGACGACGCTGCTGTTCATGCAGGCCAGCGCCAGCGGCAGCGCACGCCCACAGCTCGACCAGCATCTGGCGAGCTTCTCGCAGCTGCAGCCGCGCATGGCGCAGAGCACGTTGCAGAGCTATCGGACGCGGCAGCGCGCGGCCGAGTAGCAAACAACCAAACAACACAGCCTCATGAAAAGACCCCGCGGCTCGCGCCGCGGGGTCTTCGCTCGTCAAGACGCGTCGGCGCGCCTCAATGCGCGAGGATCGCCAGCAGCAGCAGGGCCACGATGTTGGTGATCTTGATCATCGGGTTCACCGCGGGGCCCGCGGTGTCCTTGTAGGGATCGCCGACGGTGTCGCCGGTGACCGCAGCCTTATGAGCATCGGAGCCCTTGCCGCCGAAATGGCCGTCCTCGATGTACTTCTTGGCGTTGTCCCAGGCGCCGCCGCCGGAGGTCATCGAGATCGCGACGAACAGGCCGGTGACGATGACGCCGAGCAGCATGGCGCCGACGGCCGAGAACGCCGCCGACTTGCCGGCCGCGCCACCGCCCGCGATCGCATAGATCAGGAAGTAGACGACGATCGGCGACAGCACCGGCAGCAGCGAGGGAATGATCATCTCCTTGATCGCCGCCTTGGTCAGCAGGTCGACGGCCTTGCCGTAATCCGGCTTGTCGGTGCCCTGCATGATGCCGGGCTTCTCGCGGAACTGGCGGCGCACCTCCTCGACGATCGCGCCGGCGGCACGGCCGACCGCGGTCATGCCCATCGCGCCGAACAGATACGGCAGCAGGCCGCCGAACAGCAGGCCGACCACGACATACGGGTTGTTCAGCGAGAAGTCCGGCTTGATCCCCGCGAAATAGGGATGGTGCGCCGAATCCGCGATGAAGAACTGCAGGTCCTGGTTATAGGCCGCGAACAGCACCAGGGCGCCGAGACCGGCGGAGCCGATCGCGTAGCCCTTGGTGACCGCCTTGGTGGTGTTGCCGACTGCGTCGAGCGCGTCGGTCGACTTGCGGACCTCCTTGGGCAGGCCGGCCATTTCGGCAATGCCGCCGGCGTTGTCCGTCACCGGGCCGAAGGCGTCGAGCGCGACGATCATGCCGGCCAGCGCCAGCATCGTCGTGGTCGCGATCGCGATGCCGAACAGGCCGGCGAGGCTGTAGGTGACCAGGATGCCGGCGATGATGACGATCGCGGGCAGCGCAGTCGACTCCATCGAGATGGCGAGGCCCTGGATCACATTGGTGCCGTGACCGGTGACCGAGGCGGCCGCGATCGACTTCACCGGGCGGAAGTCGGTGCCGGTGTAGTATTCGGTGATCCAGATGATCAGGCCGGTGACGACGAGACCGACGACGCCGCACATGAACAGCGCCGTGCCCGTGTAGTCGACGCCGTCGAGCTTGCCGAAGCCGATCAGCCACCCGATCGCCAGCGCGACGCCGCCGAGCGAGAGCACGCCGGTCGCGATTAGGCCCTTGTACAGCGCGCCCATGATCGACTGGCTGGCGCCGAGCTTGACGAAGAAGGTGCCGGCGATCGAGGTGATGATGCAGATGCCGCCGATGGCGAGCGGCAGGGTCATCATGTTGGTCAGCAGCGACGACTTGGCGAAGAAGATGGCCGCCAGGACCATGGTGGCGACAGCGGTCACCGCGTAGGTCTCGAACAGGTCGGCGGCCATGCCGGCGCAGTCACCGACGTTGTCGCCGACGTTGTCGGCGATGGTCGCGGGGTTGCGCGGATCGTCCTCGGGAATGCCGGCTTCGACCTTGCCGACGAGGTCGCCGCCGACGTCGGCGCCCTTGGTGAAGATGCCGCCGCCGAGACGGGCGAAGATCGAGATCAGCGAGGCGCCGAAGCCGAGCGCGACCAGCGCATCGATCACGGTGCGGCTGTCGGGCGCGAGCTTCATGAAGCCGGTGAGGATGCCGAAGTAGATGGTGACGCCGAGCAGCGCGAGACCGGCCACGAGCAGACCGGTGATGGCGCCGGCCTTGAAGGCGAGCTCGAGGCCGCCGGCGAGCGAGGTGATGGCCGCCTGTGCCGTGCGGACGTTGGCGCGCACCGACACGTTCATGCCGATGAAGCCGGCCGCGCCGGAGAGGATCGCGCCGATCGCAAAGCCGATCGCGACGAGCATGCCGAGGAAATACGCAAGGAGCACGAAGATCACCACGCCGACGATTCCGATCGTCGTATATTGGCGGCGAAGATAGGCCTGCGCGCCCTCACGCACCGCCGCCGCGATTTCCTGCATGCGCGCATTGCCGGCGTCCGCGCTGAGCACCGATTGTGTGGCCCAGATCGCATAGACGATCGACAGCGCTCCGCAGAGCACGATCACCCATAAAGCTGACATTTAGTTTCCTCGGCTCTTTGCTTTTTCTAACTACGTCACGCCGCGATGGTGCGACGCACGCCCCCTGTCAGGCCGCTCCGGGCGGAGCCGCCTCGAACATATGAAGCTTGCCAAAATCGCCATGATGACGCAACGCCGCGACGCCTGAACCGCTCCAAATTCAGACGCTTCTTTGGTCGCATTGTGCGGTGCAAATAGGTGTCAGAAGTGGCTGAAGGACAACCGCGTCAGTGTGACGGGACGGCCCTGCCCGTCCAGGAAGCGCGGGGCTTGCGCCCCTTCGACGATGGCGCCGATGTCGGTGACGGCAACGCCCGCCGTCTCGGCTGCAGCACGGAACGCTGCGCATTGCGCTGCGGGAACAGTGCAGAGGATCTCGTAATCGTCGCCGCCGGAGATCATGCCTTCAAGCTGCGCGGCCCCGACAGCAAGCAGCTTCGCCGCTGCCGGCGATCGAGGAATGTCGGACAGCGCGATGTCGGCGCTCACGGAAGAGGCGGCGCAGAGCTTGGTCAGGTCGCCTGCGAGGCCATCAGAGACATCCATCGAGGCGGTCGCGCAGTCTCTCACGGCCGCGGCCAGTGCATTGCGCGGCTGCGGCGTGCGATAACGGCCGATCAGCATATCCCGCGCGGCGGCATCGTCGGCCAGCGCCGTGGCGTCGGCTGTGCCCGTCAGAATGCGCAGGCCGAGCAAGGCGTCGCCGATGGTCCCGGTCACCATCACCCGGTCGCCGGGACGCGCGCCGAAGCGATGCACCATCCGGCCCCTGGGCACCCTCCCCCAAGCCGCGATCGAGATCATCACGGGACCGGGCGTCGACACGGTGTCGCCGCCGAGCAGCGGACAGCCGAACGCCGCCGCGTCCTCGCCGAGGCCACGCGCGAACTCCGACAGCCACGCGTCGTCCTTCTCGCGCAGCGCCAGCGTCAGGACGAAGCCGGCGGGCACCGCACCCTTGGCGGCGAGATCGGACAGGTTCACCCGCAGCGCCTTGCGCGCGATGGTGTCGGGGGGATCGTTGGCGAGATAATGGACGCCTTCGACGATGGCGTCGGTCTTGACGACGATGTCGTCACCATTGGCCGGAATGATCGCGGCATCGTCGAGGAGGCCGAACGCGCCGGGGTCGGTCGCCAGCGGCTTGAAGTAGCGGGCGATCAGGGAATCTTCGCCGGAGGCTTCGCGGGTCACGCGCTCGTCCCCCACACTCTGCTGTCATCGCCCGGCTCGACCGGGCGATCCAGTACGCCGCGGCCCTTCCGTATCCCTTGAACGTCTGTGGAATACGGGATCACCCGCCGTCGCGGGTGATGACAGTCGAGGAAAGAGACTGGCATCGCGCCGGTTCGCAGCGATCGTGCTCCGGCGCCGCCCATCGCTACTTCGGCCCCATCTCGTCGGCGCGGTATTGCCGGGCGAGTTGCTCCAGCACCGCGTTGACCATGCCGGTCTCGTCGCGCTCGACGAAGGCATGGGCGATGTCGACATATTCGGACACGACGACCCGCGCCGGAATGTCCTTGCGTCGCTCCAGTTCATAGGCGCCGGCGCGCAGCACCGCGCGCAGGATCGCCTCGATCCGCTGCAGCGGCCAGCCGCGCTCCAGCGCCGTATCGAGCACCGGATCGATCTTGGTCTGGTCGCGCACCACGCCGGAGACGATGTCGCGGAAGAACGCAGCCTCGGCCGGCAGATACTGCTCGCCCTCGACCTCGTTGCCGAGCCAGTGGCTCTCGAACTCGGCCAGGACGTCGTTGATGCCGGCGCCTGCGATGTCCATCTGGTAGAGCGCCTGCACGGCGGCGAGACGGGCGGCGCCACGGCGATTGGCCTTGCGGTCGCCGGCACGGACCGGGCCCTTGATTGGCTTGTTGCTGCTCTCGGCCATGTCAGCCTCGCGCCAGACGGCGTTTGATGCGCAGCACGGCGAGCGCGGCGCGGGCGGCATCGCCGCCCTTGTTCATCTCGGAGACGCGGGCGCGCGCCCACGCCTGGTCCTCATTATTGACGGTGAGGATGCCGTTGCCGAGCGGCAGGCCGCGCGCCACCGACAGATCCATCAGGGCTCGCGAGGATTCCTGCGACACGATCTCGAAATGGATGGTGTCGCCACGGATGACGCAGCCGAGCGCGATCGCGAGGTCATAGGGCTTGCCGGCCTTCGCGGCAGCATCGAGCGCAATGGCAATAGTCGCCGGAATCTCCAACGAGCCGGCGACGGTGAGAACATCATAGCCCACGCCCGCCGCCTTCAGCTCGGCGGTGGCGCCCTCCAGCAGGGCGTCCTGAAGGTCATCGTAGAAGCGGGCCTCGACGATCAGCGCGCGGGCGCCGGAGATGTCGGTCTGGTCTTTGAGCGGCGCGCGCCGTGCGTCTGCCATGGTTCTGTTTCCATTGTCTTCAGGTGCCTCGCCCCAATGGAGCGGCCATCCGGCCGCGTCGCGAAGGGCGAGATGAAATCGGCCTCATGCTGCGAGACGACACATCGGCGCCTCCTCGCCATGAGGGCTGGCCTTGTAGGCGCGAGCGCCCGCAAAGCCAAGACGGAAAGCCCCCTTCGAGGCTACTTCATTTCCGTGAGGCGCGCGGCATAGCGCGCCATCAGGTCGACCTCGAGATTGACCTCGCTGCCGGCCTGCCAGGACGACAGCGTGGTGACCGACAGCGTATGCGGAATGATCAGCACCGAGAAGACCAGTTCGTCGACGGTGTTGACCGTGAGCGAGACGCCGTCGAGGGTTACTGAGCCCTTGGTGGCGATGAAGCGCGCCAGATCCCGCGTCGTCCTGAAAACGAACCGCGCCATGTCCGGCAGGTTCTCTCGGCTGACGATGGTCGCAATGCCATCGACATGGCCGGAGACCATGTGGCCGCCGAGCTCGTCGCCGATCTTCAGCGCCCGCTCGAGGTTCAGCTTCGTGCCGACGCGCCAGTGCTTGGCGGTGGTCAGCGCCAGCGTCTCCGCGGCGGCATCGACCTCGAACCAGGTCTTTCCATCGGTGACGCCGGACTGCACGACCGTGAGGCAGACGCCGTTATTGGCGATCGACGCGCCATCGGCGATGCCGGCCTGATCATAGTGGCAGGCAATGCGCAGCCGATGCAGCTTTCCTTCGGTCCGCGGCGTCAGGCTGACGATCTCGCCGATGTCGGTGACGATGCCTGTGAACATTAGGCGCGCTCGTAAATCGTAAGGGTATCGGGATCGAGCGTCTCGCTAGCACGAACGCGATAGGCCGGCGACTGCGTGATTGCGGTCAGCGGCAATGCGTCCAGCGCAGCGATCCCGTCAGCTCCGATCTCGCCGGGGCCGCGCAGGAGCCAGATCTCATCGACCAGGCCGCTTGCCATGAAAGATGATGCGACGCGGCTGCCGCCTTCGATCATCAGACGCGTGACGCCGCGTTCCGCCAGCGCCTTGAGCACGGCCGGCGGCTCCAGCGCCGACGGGTCGGCCTGCGGCGGGACACGGATCACCTGCGCACCGGCGGCGCCCAGCCGGGTCGCGGTAGCCGGCTCGGCCACCTCGGACGCGACGAGCCAGAGCGGCGTCGTGCGCGCGGACTGCATCAATCGGCTCGCGGCCGGAAGCCGGAGCATCGGATCGAGCACGATCCGGACCGGCGAGCGGGATTCCATGCCCGGCAGCCGGCAGGTCAGCAGCGGATCGTCGGCGATCGCGGTGCGCACCCCGACCAGGAGGGCGTCGCTCTGGGCCCGCAGCACATGCACGCGCGTCCGTGCTGCCTCGCCGGTAATGGCCACCGGCTTGTTGCCGGCGGCTGCGATCTTGTCATCGGCGGAGACCGCGAGCTTCAGGATCACGTGCGGCCGTCCGTCGCTGATGCGGCGGAAATGGCCGGCATGATCACGCTTGGCGTCCGCCGAGCAGAGGCCGACCTCGACCTGAATGCCCGCGGCGCGCAGCTTAGCATGCCCCTGCCCTGCGACCTCGGGATTGGGGTCCTCGATCGCCGAGACGACGCGGTTGATTCCGGCGGCGATGACCGCGTCCACGCAAGGCGGCGACTTGCCGAAATGCGAGCACGGCTCCAGCGTCACGTAGAGGGTGGCGCCCTTGGCGGCCTCGCCGGCGCGCTTCAAGGCCTCGGGCTCGCCATGAGGGCGTCCACCGGGCTGGGTCCAGCCGCGGCCGACGATCACGCCGTCCTTGACCACCACAGCGCCGACGGCGGGATTGGGCCAAGTCCGCCCCAGCCCACGACGGCCGAGCGACAGCGCCAGCTGCATGAAGCGGCGGTCGGCGTCCTTCTGCGCCTTCAGCTTCTCGCCGACCTGATCGACCAGAACCCGGAAGATCATTTGCGGACCGGCGCGAGGCGCGGTGCTTCGTCCTCGGCCGAGAGCTCGCCGAGCACGGCCTCGAAATCCTTGGCCTCGCGGAAATTGCGGTAGACCGAGGCGAAGCGGACATAGGCGACGTCGTCGAGATCGCGCAGATGCTCCATCACGATCTCGCCGATCGCCTCCGAGGACACCTCGGATTCGCCGCCACTCTCGAGCTCGCGCACGATCGCCGAGACCATCTTCTCGACCCGCTCCGGATCGACCGAGCGCTTGCGCAGCGAGATCTGCACCGAGCGCATCAGCTTGTCGCGGTCGAACGGCACGCGACGGCCGTTGCGCTTGATGACGGTCAGTTCGCGCAGCTGCACCCGCTCGAAGGTCGTGAAGCGGAAATTGCAGGTGACGCAGACCCGCCGCCGCCGGATCACCGAGGAATCCTCGGTGGGGCGGGAGTCCTTCACCTGCGTATCGAGGCTGTTGCAGCTCGGGCAGCGCATTGTGGCTTCAAGCCTTACTGGTAGATCGGAAACCGGTCGGTCAGCGCCTTCACCTTCTGCTTGACCGCGGCTTCGACCAGCGGCGCGCTGCCGTCCGGCGCCTGCGCGATCGCGTTCAACACCTCGGCGATCAGGCTGCCGACCTGCTGGAATTCGGCGACGCCGAAGCCGCGGGTGGTCGCCGCCGGCGTGCCGAGGCGCAGGCCGGACGTGACGAACGGCTTCTCGGGATCGAACGGGATGCCGTTCTTGTTGCAGGTGATGCCGGCGCGGACCAGGGCCTTCTCCGAGATGTTGCCCTTCAGCCCCTTGGGCCGGAGGTCGACCAGCATCAAATGGTTGTCGGTGCCGCCGGAGACGATGTCGAAGCCGTGGGCGCGCAGCGATTCCGCCAGCGCCTTCGCGTTCTCGACGATGTTCTTCGCGTAAGTCTTGAACTCCGGCCGCAGCGCCTCGGCGAACGCCACCGCCTTGGCGGCGATCACGTGCATCAGCGGGCCGCCCTGCAGACCCGGGAAGATCGCCGAGTTGAACTTCTTGGTGAACTGCTCGTCGTTCCACAAGATCAGGCCGCCGCGCGGGCCGCGCAGCGACTTGTGCGTGGTGGTGGTGGTGACGTGGGCGTACGGCACCGGCGAGGCATGGACGCCACCGGCGACGAGGCCCGCGAAATGCGCCATGTCGACCAGAAGGTAGGCTCCGACGTGGTCTGCGATCTCGCGGAAGCGCTTGAAATCCCACGGGCGCGAATAGGCGCTGCCGCCGGCGATGATCAGCTTCGGCTTGACCTCCTCGGCCTGCTTGGCGACCGCATCCATGTCGATCAGATGATCGTCGCGGCGGACCGTGTAATGCGCGGCCTTGAACCACTTGCCGGACATGTTGACCGGCGAGCCGTGGGTCAGATGGCCGCCGGCGGCGAGGTCGAGGCCCATGAAGGTGTCGCCGGGCTGCAGCAGCGCCAGGAACACGGCCTGGTTCATCTGGCTGCCCGAGTTCGGCTGGACGTTGGCGAAATTGGCGCCGAACAGCTTCTTGGCGCGGTCGATCGCGAGGTTCTCGGCGACGTCGACCCATTCGCAGCCGCCGTAATAGCGCGCGCCCGGATACCCTTCCGCGTACTTGTTGGTCATCACCGAGCCCTGGGCCTCGAGGACCGCCCGGCTGACAATGTTCTCCGAGGCGATCAGCTCGATTTCGTGCCGTTGCCGACCGAGCTCACCCTTGATGGCGGCGGCGATCTCGGGATCGGCCTCGGCCAAGGTGGCGGAAAAGAAGGAATCGACGGACGAAGCGGGCTTGGCGCTGGAAGCGGTCATCGGCGGAATATCTCCACGTCCGCAAGGCCTTAGGCGGCCGGCGGTCGGTTCAGTGAAGGCGGTCGGAAAAGACCCCTGCCCTTACCATACGGGCGGCGGCAGGCCAAGGGACAGGCCAGCCGTTGGGGTCGCCCTCGGGCGTTTATGCCAGATATGGTGGACGAGCGGCAGACAAAAGACCTGCGCTGGACGCTAGGCCCCGCCGCACATATGGGGATCATCCTGCATGGTCCAGGACTCGTTCGTTCTCAGATTGGTGGTCTCATGGACGCGGCCGCGATTGTCGCCGGGCGGACAATCCTTGGGAAACGAGACCAGGCACATCCGGACGCGATCGCCGACCTTGGAATGCGCCAGCGCCGCGTTCCACTCTCGAGAGACCTGGGTATCCTTGTTGGTGTACCGGACATAGCTGCCGCGATCCTTGCCGGGCTTGGGTCGCTTGCTCGGGAGCCGGTCATTGGGACCGTCCGCGTAGGACACGCCGATTTCGGCGATCGTGCGCTCTGCGCATTCGCCGACCTTGGTTGGGTTCTCTACCATCACCGGTGCGGCCGCAGCCACCGGCGCTGCCGCATCGATCGCCGGAGTCTCGTTCTGCGAGCAGGTCGCGATCATCAACAGCGGTACGAAAACGACGCGTGACATCCCGAACATGTGCCCCCAAAAACAAACAACCTGCATGAAACCGGACGGTCTCATACAGGTTGTCGGTATCATGAGGCAAGCGTCGCGCGAGCAATCTCGCGCCGAAGACATCAGAGGCCGGTGTAGCCCGCCTTCACCGGATCGACGCGACCGTCGAGCTGGCGAAGATAGGTCAGGCCGCACACGGTGAGACGATGCGGGTCGCGCTCGCCGGCTTCGAACAGCGTCTGGATGTAGGCGCTCACCTTGCGGCGCGCCTCGTCGCTCGCCGCAGCGGTGCGGTTCGCCAGCAGGTCGTAGGTGTGCATGATGCGATCGATGGCGGCTTCCATATCATCCCCTCTTGAACGTCAGGCCGTCAGGCAGACTTGAACATCGAAATCGCCTTGTTGGCGAGCTTGAGCTTGTTGAATTCTCCGCGGTGAATCAGTTGAACGATGATGTCGACAAGTCTTTCGTTCGGCGTGAACTCCTCCGGCATCTCGCCAGAGAGACGCAGATAGTTGGAGGCGATGGCATAAGCATCGCCGACCATCGCCACGTTCATGACTTGCATTCCGGCATCGTGCAGCATGGTCCGACCTCCGGTCCAAGGACATAAGCCCAGGAGCCTTGATTGGTTCCAATTCGGACCGGGGATTTTGCCAAACGAACACGAAAAAGCGCCGGCCGAAGGGGCCGGCGCAAGAACGACTTCCAGACGATCAACGACTGTCCGGTCTTGGCTCTCGAGGTCGGAGCCGGCTCAACCGAGACGATGAGGCCTGCTCAGAGGCGATAGAGGATCTGATCGGTCCAGAACCGCTCGAGACGATGCAGCGACTTGTTCAGCGTCGAGAACTCCTCGCTGGAAATGCCGCCGACCTGCTCCACGGTCTTGACGTGCTTCTGATACAGCGAGTCGACGATGCGGCGGATCTCCTGGCCCTGCGGGGTCAGGCGGATGCGGACCGAGCGGCGATCGACGCGCGAGCGCTGGTGATCGAGGAAGCCGAGCTCGACCAGCTTCTTCAGGTTGTAGGAGACGTTGGAGCCGAGATAGTAGCCGCGCGTGCGCAGCTCGCCCGCGGTCAGCTCCTTGTCGCCGATGTTATAGAGCAGCAGCGCCTGGACCGAATTGATGTCGGAACGACCACGGCGGTCGAACTCGTCCTTGATGACGTCGAGCAGGCGGCGATGCAGCCGCTCCACCAGCGTCAGAGCTTCCAGATAGAGCGACTGGACGGTGCCGCCCTGGCCCGGCGCAGCAGTCTCCACGGCCGTCGCAACGGCTTTCATCATGACACTTCCCCTGTCGTCGTTTTTGTCGACTTATTCGACGAAACTTTTGTCCCGTCTGATAGAACGAACTTAAGGGGCGTGCTTTGAAGATCGCCTTAAATAAGAGCATAAAGAGAGAATGAATCGCGGAGAGTGAATCCTCTTTTAATTCAGTAATTACAGAGGCTTTTGCAATAGTCCGTTGACGGTCGAGGCGCGATGTTCGCGCTCTGTTTCACCCACCTGTCGCATTACAAAACACGCTTGGGTAGCGCCGCTAAGGTCTCTGTAACAGCTGTGGCAGGCGCTCTTAAGGTGTTCGAAACATTACTTGCATGGCGCTGAAAAGATTTACAGCGTGCAACGAATTTTTCGCACGACCTATGGTGGCCGCTCCCGGGCCGCCATCCAGGCCAGCACGAGGTAGGCGGCGAGCATGATTGCCTCGCCCGCGACCACCAGCAGATTGCCGCCGTAGATGCCCGGGAACATCAGCTCGATCACCGCCATCGACACCACCGTGGTGAGCCACACCACTGCGCCCCACGGCGTGGCGAGCCACAGGCCCACGGCGGCGACGAGCTCGATGACCGCGAAATAGACCGTCGCAGCCTGCCAGGCCATCGCCTGGTTTTCGAACGCGTCGTCCTCGCCGCCGATGAAGCCGGTCACCTGGGCCCAGTGGTACAGGCCCTTGGCGATCGAGAGCATGGCCATGACCCGCAAAAACAGCACGAGCCGCCGCGTCCAGACATTGTCGTCGCTCTCGCGCCGATCCGAGGACATGGCGGCAATCGACATGGCGGCGTTGTCACGTGCCAGATCTCGCGCCGAGGGAATCTCAGCCATGGCAGCTCGAGCAGAACAGGATGGTCGTCATTGGGGCCTCTCAAGACCAGGAGCATGGCGATTCTTGGCCGGCCGGCACCGTGAAAGCAACCGGGTAGGAAATCAACCGGGCCGCTTGCGTCAGGTCAAGTGACGGGCGACGGCCGAAGTGCTACAGATTGTTGGAATTACAACAAATCAAATCCGGCTCGCCGGCCAGCTCAAGGAGCCAGCACCCCATGGCGATCAAATTCGGCCGCCCGATCGACCTGCGCGACACCGCGCGCAACCCGGCCACTGCACCGACACCGGCGCTCGAGCTGACCATCCGCCCCCGCCGCAACCGCAAGGCCGAATGGGCGCGCCGGCTGGTGCGCGAGAACGTGCTCACTACCGACGATCTGATCTGGCCCCTGTTCGTGGTGCAGGGCGACCGGACCCGCAGCACCGTCGCCTCGATGCCGGGCGTGGAGCGGCTGAGCGTCGACGAGATCGTCCGCGATGCCGAACGCGCGGTTAGGCTCGACATCCCCTGCATCGCACTGTTCCCCTATACCGAGCCGTCACTGCGCGACGAGCACGGCTCCGAGGCCTGCAACCCGGACAACCTGGTCTGCCAGGCGGTGCGCGCGATCAAGAAGGAGTTCCCGGAGATCGGCGTGCTCTGCGACGTCGCGCTGGACCCTTTCACCAGTCACGGTCATGACGGCCTGATCCGGGACGGCCGCATCCTCAACGACGAGACCGTCGCCGTGCTGGTGCGCCAGGCCCTGGTCCAGGCCGAGGCCGGCTGCGACATCATTGCGCCGTCGGACATGATGGACGGCCGGGTCGGCGCGATCCGCCAGGCTTTGGATCAAGCCGGTTTCCTCGACGTGCAGATCATGGCCTATGCAGCCAAATATGCATCCGCCTTCTACGGCCCGTTCCGCGACGCGATCGGCTCGGCCAAGACGCTCACCGGCGACAAGCGCACCTACCAGATGGACAGCGCCAATAGCGACGAGGCCCTGCGCGAGGTCGAGCTCGACATCGCCGAGGGCGCCGACATGGTGATGGTCAAGCCGGGCATGCCCTATCTCGACGTCGTCAGGCGCGTGAAGGACACGTTCAGCATGCCGACCTTCGCCTATCAGGTGTCGGGCGAATACGCGATGATCGCGGCGGCCGCCAACAATGGCTGGATCGACGGCGATCGGGCGATGATGGAGAGCCTGCTGGCCTTCAAGCGCGCCGGCGCCGACGGTGTGCTCACCTATTTCGCCCCGCAAGCCGCCGAACGGCTGCGGCAGCAGCGTTGAGGAGGCGCTGGGATCTTTCGGGACCCGCCGGTCTTTGAGCACGCCGATCCTTTCGCGTGCGCGAACCGCCGGGTCGCGGAAAGGGCTCAGAAGTCGCGAAATGGCCGGAAATTTGCCGCGCCTCCTGCAAGAACGGCCCTTGCAAGCGCAAGTCGGGTTCCCATGTGCTGGGTGCCAATCCGGAGGGCTTATTCATGGCGTATATGGGCTCAGGCGATAGCAATGACGGTCCCGGTGCTCGGCCGCACGCCTACGATCCCTATCAGCAGCCGGAATTGTTTCGCGGCGTGCTGACGCGGCGGATGATCGCATTCCTGATCGATCTCCTGGTGCTCTCGGTCCCGGTGATCCTGGCGGTGATCTTCATTGCCGTATTCGGCGTGGTCACGCTGGGTCTCGGCTGGGCGTTGTTCTGGCTGGTGTCGCCGGCTTCCGTGATCTGGGCCATCGTCTACTACGGCGCAACGATCGGCGGGCCGAGCTCGGCGACGATCGGCATGCGGGTGATGGATCTGGAGGTGCGGACCTGGTACGGCGCGCCGGGCTACTTTGTGCTCGGTGCCGTGCATGCCGTCTGCTTCTGGATCTCGGTCTCGGTGTTGTCGCCGCTCGTGCTGCTGGTCGGACTGTTCAACAGCCGCCGCCGGCTGCTGCACGATTTCGTGCTCGGCACCGTCGTGATCAACACGTCTGTGCGCTCGCAACTGACTGAACCGGCTCGTACCTGATGAGACGTCCGGTGGCACAGCAAAAGCGATTGACCGGCCGCCTCCGGAGCGCAATTCTGTTGATGATCGCCTCGGAGGCTCACGACGTTCCTTGACCCAGCATTCGCGTGACACCCCGCAATTCTACCTGACCGCGCCCTCGCCCTGCCCGTATCTGCCGGGCCGGCAGGAACGCAAGGTGTTCACGCATCTGGTCGGCGACAAGGCGACCGATCTCAACGACCTTCTCACCCATGGCGGCTTCCGTCGCAGCCAGTCGATCGCCTACCGGCCGGCCTGCGACCAGTGCCGCGCTTGCGTGTCCGTCCGCGTGATCGCCAACGAATTCCGCCCCTCGCGCAACTTCCGGAAGGTGCTCGCGCGCAACTCCGATCTGGTCGGCGAGCAGCGCAGCGCCGTGCCGACCTCCGAGCAATATTCGATCTTCCGCGGCTATCTCGATCAGCGCCATCGCCATGGCGGCATGGCCGACATGACGGTGCTCGATTACGCCATGATGGTCGAGGACAGCCATGTCGAGACGAGAATCATCGAGTACCGCCGCCGCAATCTGAGCAACGGGCCGAACGGCAGGGGCGGTGAGTTGGTCGCGGTCGCGCTGACCGACGTGCTCAGCGATGGCCTGTCGATGGTGTACTCGTTCTTCGACCCGTCGGAGACCACGCGCTCGCTCGGCACCTTCATGATCCTCGACCACATCGCCCGGGCGCGGCGCCAGGGCCTGCCCTACGTCTATCTCGGCTATTGGATCGAGGGTTCGAAGAAGATGGACTACAAGAGCCGCTATCTGCCGCAACAACGGCTCGCGGCTGCCGGCTGGCTGCGCGTGGATGCCGAAGGCGACATCGCGCCCGAGCCGCAGGACTAGAGGGAGGCAATAGCGAGGGGGAGTAGAGGTCTTTCGACATCCCCTGGTTCGCTGCTCCCTGCGCGCCATCCCTATCCCGTGGCCAGATCCCACACCAGCTTGGCATTGAGCGCGATGATCACCACCGCGATCAAGGTCGCAATCGCCGTCAGCCAGCGCGGCGCCACGAACTGCCCCATCTTGGCCCGGCTCGCGGTGAGCAGCACCAGCGGCACGATGGCGAACGGCAGTTGCAGGCTGAGCACGACCTGACTGAGGATCAGGAGCTGCCCGGTCGCCTTCTCGCCGGCCCAGATCGTCACCACCACGGCCGGCACGATTGCGATCATGCGGGTGATCAGCCGGCGCAGCCAGGGTGCGATCCGCCAGTGAAGAAAGCCCTCCATCACGATCTGGCCGGACAGTGTCGCGGTGATCGTCGAATTCAGGCCGCAGCACAACAGCGCGATCGCAAACAGCGTCGGCGCCAGCGTCGACCCGAGCAGCGGCGCCAGGAAGGAATACGCCTGGTCAAGCTCGGCGACGTCGCGTTGTCCGGTGCGGTGGAACGTCGCCGCCGCCAGGATCAGGATCGAGGCATTGATGGTCAGCGCCAGGCACAGCGCGATGGTGGAATCGATCGTGGAGAGCGTGATCGCCTCGCGCTTGTCCTTTGGGCTGTCGCCGTAGCCGCGAGTCTGGACCAGGCCCGAGTGGAGATACAAATTGTGCGGCATCACGGTGGCGCCGAGAATGCCGAGCGCCAGATAGAGCATCTCCGGATTGGCGATCAGCTGTCCGCTGGGAACGAAGCCCTTCACCACCTCGGCCCAGTCCGGCTGCGCCATCGCGATCTGGATCGCGAAGCACAGCGCGATGATGCCGAGCAGCGCGACCACGAACGCCTCGATCCAGCGGAAGCCGAACGCCTGCAGCGCCAGGATCAGGAAGACATCGAGTGCGGTGACGCAGACGCCGATCGACAGCGGCAGCCCGAACAGCAGGCTGAGACCGATCGCAGTACCGATCACTTCCGCGAGGTCGGTGGCCGTGATCGCGATCTCCGCCGACAGCCAAAGCGGCACCGAGACCCAGCGCGGGGTAGAGTCGCGACAGGCCTGGGCGAGGTCGCGGCCGGTGGCGACGCCGAGCCGCGTGCACAGCGATTGCAGCACGATCGCCATCAGGTTGGACAGCAGCGCGACCGAGAGCAGGACGTAGCCGAACTTGGCACCGCCGGCCAGCGACGTTGCCCAATTGCCGGGGTCCATATAGCCGACGGCGACGAGGTAACCGGGTCCGAGAAAGGCCAGCAGCTTGCGCCAGAGCGACCCTTTTGTCGCGGTTCGTACCGTCGCGAACATGTCGCCGAGAGACGGATCGCCGCGCTCACCGCGCCAGCCTCCGTTCAGGCGGTCGCTCGGCGGAACCATGGCGTGCAGCTGCGAAAGGTCTGACGATTTTGCGTCCATGGCGCTATCCTGGACGAAACCGACATTTAATGCAACTTACTTGCAAGTGCGACTTGCCCATGTGGCGGTGCCGCATAGAGATGCTGGAAATCCTCCGATACCGCTTCATCATTGCGAAAGCTCGTCCCTGCCGATTCGCGGCCCGCCTCCTCGAGGCGGCCCATCGGCGACGGGCGCCACTTCCCCACTGACGGGATCCACCATGCTCTCTACCCAACTCGGGCTCCGACCGGTCACGAACGCGCCCGTGCCTTGCAAGATCTGTGACGGTCCTGCCTCGCTCTACGGCGTGGTCGACATGAACCGCCCCTGCCAGACGGCCCATGCCCATCGCCCGCCGCTGGCCGGCGTACCAATCTACTACCGGCGCTGCGCGGATTGCGGCTTCCTGTTCACGGACGCCTTCGACGACTGGAGCATCGAGCAGTTCAAGACCCACATTTACAACGACGGCTACGAAGCCGTGGATCCGGACTATCGGATCAAGCGGCCAACCGACAATGCGGCGGCCGTGGCCCGCTTCTGGGCGCCACACAAGGCCGGAATGCGGGTGCTCGACTTCGGCGGCGGCAACGACTTGTTCTGCACCGGCCTGCGCGCTCAAGGCTTCGCGGAAGCGGTCACCTATGATCCGATGGTGGCCGACCACGCAACCCAACCCGATCGCAAGTTCGATCTCGTCACCTGCTTCGAGACGCTGGAGCACGTGCCCGATCCGCTGGCGACGATCGGAGCCATGGCAGCCTGCGTGGCCGAACCGGGCGCGGTATTCTACTCGACGTTGACCCAGCCGGACGACTTCGAAAGCCAGGGCATGTCCTGGTGGTACATCGCGCCGCGCAACGGCCACATCTCGATCTACACCCAGCATGCGCTGGCGCTGGCCTGGCACCGGTTCGGCTTCAAGACGGCGCCGCTGAATGCCGGCACGCATCTGGCGTTCCGCACGCTGCCGCCGGAATGGGGATTGGCCGAGGCACCGACCGCGGCGTAGGCCGTCCGCAGCACGACGGCCGATGCCGGAGATCAGGAAGCGGGTGGGCGCAGGGAGGCTGAGCGGCGATGATGGCCACATCATCACATCAGGTTCCTCTTCATGACTCCCTCGCCCGCCCTGCCCGCCGCCTTCCACCGCCTCGCCTGGTCGAACCTCACCGCGCAATCGGCCGAGCAGATCGCGCTCGCCGCAGCGCCGATCGTCGCGGTGCTCGCGCTCGGTGTCGGCGAGGGCGAGACTGGACTCTTGCAGACGGCGCTGACCGCGCCCTTCGTGCTGTTCGCGATCCCTGCGGGGCTGCTCGCCGACCGGATGTCGCGACGGCTGCTGATGGCGCTGGCAGAGATGCTTCGCGCGCTGGCGCTGCTCGCGATCCTCATCGCCTTCGCGGCCGGCGCGCTCACGCTGCCGTTGCTGGCCGCGCTTGGATTCGCAGCGGTGTGCGGCACGGTGGTGTTCAGCGTCGCCGCGCCGGCCCTGGTGCCGAGCCTGGTCGCCCCCGCCCAGTTGGCGCCTGCGAATGCGCGCATCGAGCTTGCCCGTACCGTCGCCTTCGCCGCGGGGCCCGCGCTCGGCGGCGTGCTGGTCGGCTGGATCGGCGGCGCGCCCGCCTTCGGCTGCGCCGCTGCGCTCTCGCTGGTCGCAGCCGTCTGCCTGGCCGGCATCGCCGAGCCCGCCCGCGCGCCCGTGCCGCGCCGCCATCCGCTGGCCGACATCAGGGAAGGCGCCGCCTTCGTGCTGCATCATCCGCTGCTGCGGCCGGTGTTCGCCACCCAGTTCATCTTCAACACGGCCCATTTCCTGCTGCTCGCGGTGTTCGTGCCCTATGCAGTCCACCGGCTCGGCCTGTCGGCAGGAGGCGTCGGCTCGGTGCTGTCGATGTTCGGCGTCGGCATGGTGTGCGGCGCGCTGCTGGCGACGCGCATCATGCGGCTTCTGCCGTTCGGCACCGTCATCGGGCTCGGCCCCGTCACCGGCTTCGCCGCGGCGCTCGTGATGGCACTGACCACGTTCGTTCCCTCGCCTGTCCTTGCCGGGCTCAGCTTCTTCCTGCTCGGCGCCGGGCCGATCCTCTGGGTGATCTCGACCACGACGCTGCGGCAGTCGGTGACCCCGGCCGGCCTGCTCGGGCGGGTGTCGGCCATCAACATCCTGAGCTACGGCGCCCGTCCGCTGGGCTCGCTGCTCGGCGCGGTCGTCGGCGGCCGCTACGGCGCCGACACGTGTCTCTACCTCGTCGCCGCCATCTTCGGCCTGCAGGCGCTCGTCATCCTCGCCTCGCCGGTCGTGGCGATCGCGCGGCAACCGGAGCCGCAGCCCGCCTAGCGATAGACCAGGATCGGCACGGTCGAATGCGTCAGCACCTTCAAGGTCTCGCTGCCCAGGATCGCCGAGACGCCGCGCAGCCCATGCGAGGCCATCAGCACCAGATCGCAATGCTGCTTGCGGGCGGTCTCGACGATCGCCTCATAGGGCTTGTCGTGCTCGACGCAGAGCGTGGCGCAGGCGACGCCGGCCCGCTCGGCATCGTCCTTCACATGATCGAGATATTTCGCGGTCTGATCGGCCACCAGCGACTTGTATTGCGCGAGCGCCTTGGTCGCAGCGTGAGGATCGACGACCAGCGAATGCAGCGGCGTCGACACCACCAGCGCCGTGACCTTTGCGCCGGTCGCCTTGGCGAGCGCAATGCCGTGCTTGATCGCGGCCTTGGACAGATCGGAGCCATCGGTCGGCAGCAGAATATGTTTGTACATGAGCTTTCATCTCCCGGCAGAGGGATGCTGGGCAGACTCGCTTCGGCTGGGCATTGACGTGGGTCAAGGGTGCGACATCTCGTCCGCCAAGTAGTTCTCGTAGTCCCGCGTGGCCGAGGCGCTGCCGGCAATTTCCGGATCGAGCGTGAAGAGATCCTGCGCGCGGCCGATGCCGCGCAGCGCGTAGCGGCCGGTCGACACCAGGTAGCGGCGACCTTCGTCGTCGAGCCCCTCGCAGAATTCGGCGGACGCCAACAGTTCGCGATCGACCGAGCGGCACATCGAGGCGATGCGGCTGACCTCGTTGACGGCCGGTCCCACCACGGTGAAGTCGAGCCGGTCCTCGCTGCCAATATTGCCGTAGAACACCTCGCCGACATGCAGGCCGACATAGGCCGAGGTGACGGGCCGTCCCTCGCCGGCGCGCCGTGCGTTCAGCTTCAGGATGTTCAGCCGAAAGCGATGCTCGGCACGCAGCGCAGCCCGACGGGCCGAGGCCATGTCGCCCCCGGTGAAGATCGCCAGCACGCCGTCGCCGATCAGCTTCAGCACGTCGCCGCCGGACTCGTAGATCGCGTCGATCGAGGCTTCCGCATAGTCGTTGAGCAGCGGGATGATCTCGTCCGGCGATATGCTCTCACTGATCGCGGTCGAACTGCGCAGGTCGGAGAACCACAGCACCGCATTGATGCGCTCGGTGACACCGCGGGAAATCCGGCCGCGCAGCACCTGTTCCGACGCATCGCGGCCGAGATAGACGCGGCCAAGGGTTCGCACGATGTCGACCTGCTGCGCGGATTTGATCGTCAGCGCGAGCAGCGGGACCAGGTCGCGCAATGCGCCGACCTGCGTGTCGGTGAAGCCGCCGTCACGCCGCGTCAGCCAGTTCGAATAGAAGCAGTCCATCTGGCCGAGCGTGCCGGCTTCCCCGAACCGGTGCACGAAGGCGAGATAGTGCCGATGTCCCTGTGCGGAAAGCTCCTCGATGATCGGAAAATCGAGATGCGCACAATTCATGAAGTCAATGCTGAACTCGTCATGGCCGTTCTCCAGCATGTGGTGGAAGACCGAGCGCCGCCAATTCTGTGCCGCCTCTCCCTCATTGCTGGAGCCATATTCAAAGCTGTCGGCTTCGTTCGTGTCGAAATCGTTCCAGCGGAAGCCACGCCCCTCGAAAATCGGATGCAGCGTATCGATGATCGCAAGGCTGCGCGACAGTTCAAGCCCGGCCGCGCGACAGCGCTCGCAGAAGCCGCGCAGGATCTCGTTCTCCGGCATTCCGGTCAGGCTCTGACCTACGAGCCAGCTCGCCACTTCGAGACGGGTCGCCGTATCCATCGTTTCAACTCACCAACGCGTCACGATCCGGAAGGCTTCAGGCAGGCCGGCTCACCACCTCGCCGTCCTCCTTGGTGAAGGAGGAGACGGGATGATCGAGCAGGTCGAGCACAAGTTCGGACGGGCGGCAGAGCCGCGCACCCCTGCTGGTCACCACGATCGGCCGGTTGATCAGGATGGGATGCGCGAGCATCGCCTCGATCAGCTGGTCGTCGGTCCATTTGAGATCGCCCAGACCAAGCTCGGCATAGGGCGTGCCCTTCTCACGCAGCACGTCGCGCACCCTGACGCCCATCGCGTTGATCAGCGCAATCAGCTGTTCGCGGCTCGGCGGCGTCTTCAGATATTCGATCACCTCAGGCTCCTCACCCGAGGCGCGGATCATCGCGAGCGTGTTGCGCGACGTGCCGCAGGCCGGATTGTGAAAGATCGTCACGGGCATGGGCTGTCCAGTCGTTGCATTCCAAAGGCACATTTCCGTGCCGTGCGTCTCACCCCAGACATCGTGTGCCTGATGGTGCGGCCGCGATGCGGGAGATGGTCACTGTTATCACGGCGCCGCCGCCGGCCGGAATGGGAACTCCGCCGGTCGAGGGAAATCGCCGGCGCGATGTGCAGACTGGCAGGAAGGAGCTGACCCATCGCGGCTTACACCACGTCGGCAGGAGCGAGCTTGCAGGCGCAGCCATCGGCCTCGATCTGCAGGGTCGGATGCTGGATGTTGAAGCGATGTGACAGCTCGGCGCAGACGCGATGCAGGAACGCATCATCCGTTCCGCCTGCCCGGACCAGATGCGCCGTCAGCGCGGTCTCGTTGGTGCTCATCGCCCAGACATGGAGGTCGTGCACCTCGCTGACGCCGTCGAGGGAGGCGAGATAATCGCGCACCTCGGGAAGCGCGATGTCGCGCGGCACGGCGTCGAGCGCCAGATTGACGCTGTCGCGGGCGAGCTCCCAGCCGCTCAACAGCACCACGAGCGCGATGACCAGGCTGACCGCCGGGTCGACCCACAGCCACCCCGTCCAGATCGTGACCAGTGCCGCGACGACCACGCCGAACGACACCGCGGCGTCGGCGGCCATGTGCAGGTAGGCGCCGCGGATGTTGAGGTCGGTGTCGCGGCCGCGCATGAACAGCAGCGCGGTGGCGCCGTTGATGGCGATGCCGAGCGCGGCGACCCACAGCACAGTGGTGCCGACCACCTCCCCCGGATTGCGCAGGCGGTCGAACGCCTCGACGGCGATGCCGCCGACGACCAGCAGCAGCAGACCGGCATTGATCAGCGCCGCCAGGATCGAGGCGCGGCGATAGCCGTAGGTATGGCGATCGGTCGGCCGCCGGCCCGACAACCACAGCGCGCCCCAGGCCAGGAGCAGCGACATCACGTCGGACAGATTGTGGACCGCGTCCGAGATCAGGGCCAGCGAATGCGCGGCGTAGCCGAAAACGAGCTCGGCGATGACGAAGCCGGTGTTGAGCGACACACCGATCGCGAAGGCCGCGCCGAAGCTCGCCGGCGCATGGCTGTGGCCGGCGTGGCCGTGGGCATGTGGGGGACCATGATCATGAGAATGGCCATGGACGTGATGATGAGAATGCGAGTGCGCCATCCAACGTGTCCCCGGGCGATCGCGCACCTCGCGATCGCCCGCTGTCTGATATAGACGGCCGCCGGACGGATACTATTACGTCGCTACTCGATCGGCCGGTTGAACTTGTTCGACTTCGGCAGGCCCTGCGCGATGCGGCCGGCGTCGGCGCGGTTGCCCCGGTAGTCGGCCAATTCCTTCCAGCTCAGGCCCTGATCGCGGCCGGCGGAATCCTTCCAGGCCAGCCCCTGCTTCTGCTCGAACGTGGTGACGTCGGACAGCTGCGCGCTGGTGTATTTCTGCAGCCGGACGCCGCGGCCACGCGCCATCTCCGGCACCTGGTCGAGCCCGAACACCACCATCTTGTGGTTGGTGCCGATGACTGCGACCTGATCGCCCGCGACGGTGGTGATCGCGCGCGCTTCCGCTGGCGCGGTCACGTTGAGCACCTGCTTGCCCTTGCGGGTGTTGCTGACGCAGTCCTCTTCCTTGACCACGAAGCCCTGGCCGTCGGAGGCCGCCACGAGGAACTTGCGCTCGCCCTTGGCGACGAACATCGACACGATCGAGGCGTCCTGGTCGAGGTCGATGAACATGCGGATCGGCTCGCCATGGCCGCGGCCACCGGGCAGCTTGCCGACGTCGAGCGAGTAGAACTTGCCATTGCTGGCGAACAACAGCACCTTCGAGGTGTTCTCGGCGAAGAACGCCTGGCCGAGCTGATCGTCGGTCTTGAACTGCAGGTTCGACAGGTCGGCGACGTGGCCCTTCAAGGTGCGCACCCAGCCCTTGTCGGAGACGACGACCGTAACCGGCTCGCGCTCGATGAAGGCCTCCTCGATGGCGGCGAGATCGTGCTCGGGCGCGTCGGCGAAATTGGTGCGGCGCTTGCCGAGCGGCGTCTTCGGCCCGAACATGTCGCGCACCGTCTTGACCTGCTCGCCGACCTTGGCCCATTGCAGCTGCTCGGATCCGAGCAGCGCATTGATGCCCTTCAGCTCGCCGCGCAGGTTCTTGTCCTCGGTGCGGATCTCCATCTCCTCGAGCTTGCGCAGAGAGCGCAGGCGCATGTTGAGGATGGCCTCGGCCTGGACCTCGGTGAGCTTGAACGTCTTCATCAGGACCGGCTTGGGCTCGTCCTCGGTGCGGATGATCCGGATCACCTCGTCGATGTTGAGGTAGGCGATCAGGTAGCCGCCGAGAATCTCCAGCCGGTTCTCGATCTGCTTCTTGCGGTAGTTCGAGCGTCGCAGCAGCACGTCGCGCAGATGGTCGAGCCATTCGCGCAGGCACTCGGCGAGACCCACCACCTTCGGGATCTTGCCCTTGATCAGCACGTTGAGGTTCAGCGGAATCTTGCTCTCGAGATCGGTGAGCCGGAACAGCGATTCCATCATCAGCGCCGGATCGACGTTCTTCGACTTCGGCTCGATCACGAGCCGCACGTCCTCGGCGGATTCGTCGCGGACGTCGCCGACCAGCGGCAGCTTCTTCTCGTTGAGCAGCTCTGCGATCTTCTCGACCAGGCGCGACTTCTGCACGAGATAGGGAATCTCGGTGATGACGACGATCCAGGTGCCGCGGTTGCCCTCCTCCTGCTTCCACTTGGCGCGGACACGGAACGAGCCGCGGCCGGTGGTGTAGGCCTCGATGATCGATTCCTTGGAGTCGATCACGGTGCCACCGGTCGGGAAGTCCGGGCCCTTCACCCAGCGCAACAGCGCGCGCGACTTGGCGTCGGGCTTCTCGATCAGATGCAACGCGGCGTCGCACAGCTCGGCGGCGTTGTGCGGCGGGATCGAGGTGGCCATGCCCACCGCGATGCCCTGCGCGCCGTTAGCAAGCAGGTTCGGGAAGCCGCCGGGCAGCACCACCGGCTCCTTCGACTGGCCGTCATAGTTCGGCCGGAACTCGACGCCGTCCTCGTCGATGCCGTCCAACAGCAGACGCGCGACGTCGGTCATGCGCGCTTCGGTGTAGCGATAGGCCGCCGGATTGTCGCCGTCGATGTTGCCGAAATTGCCCTGGCCGTCGACCAGCGGATAGCGCGAGGAAAAGTCCTGCGCGAGGCGAACCATCGCGTCGTAGATCGCCTGGTCGCCATGCGGATGGAACGAGCCCATCACGTCGCCGACGATCTTGGCGGACTTCTTGAACGCGGTACCGGGATCGAGCCGCAGCAGCCGCATGCCGTAAAGGATGCGCCGGTGGACCGGCTTGAGGCCGTCGCGCGCGTCCGGCAGCGCGCGGTGCATGATGGTCGAGAGCGCGTAGGCGAGATAGCGCTCCTCCAGCGCCTCGCGCAGCGCGACCTCGTGAATCTCCGCCGGCTCCGGCGGAATCAGTGATTTTCCCATTAGCGTTTAGCTTTCAGTGGGTTAGCCCAGGAGCTTGAGCTGGCGTGAACGATTTGGGAACAGGCTTTATGCGATGACGCGCCGGGGCGCAATGACGGCCCTGCCCGGTTCCAGAAGGAAAAAGCCGGGTGTCCGGCCGCGGAACCGCAAAGGAGCCCGCAAATCATGCAGATCACGCGCCGCAGATGCATGTGGCTCCGCTCACGGATTGAGCAGCCAACGCGGGTCCCGTTGAGGTGCAACGCTGTCGCACACGAGTCTGTGTTGCTGAGATCGTCACGCTCCGTCGCTAAGGTGGCAGCGGGCATCCTTCGTTGCGTACCGACGCGACGAGGCGCGCCATCACGCCGCGCCTTGAACGCGGCAGATTCCATCCAGTGAGAAAGGCAGACACTCCATGAGCTCAGGATTCGTGACGACATCGGACGGCACGCAGATCTTCTACAAGGATTGGGGCTCGGGCCAGCCGATCGTCTTCCACCACGGCTGGCCGCTGTCGTCCGACGACTGGGACGCGCAGATGCTGTTCTTCCTCGACAAGGGCTTTCGCGTCATCGCGCATGACCGGCGCGGTCACGGTCGCTCCAGCCAGACGGAGACCGGCAATGAGATGGACACCTATGCGGCCGATGTCGCCGCGCTCGCCGCCAAGCTCGACCTGCGAGACGCGGTCCATGTGGGCCACTCGACCGGTGGCGGCGAGGTCGCGCGCTACGTGGCGAAGCAGGGCAAGGGCCGCGTCGCCAAGGCTGCCCTGCTCGGCGCGGTGCCGCCGATCATGCTGAAGACGGAGAGCAATCCCGGCGGGCTGCCGATCGAGGTGTTTGACGGCTTCCGCGCGGCGCTCGCCGCCAACCGCGCGCAATTCTTCCTCGATATTCCGACCGGCCCGTTCTACGGCTTCAATCGCAATGGCGCCAAGGTTTCCGAAGGCGTGATCCGCAACTGGTGGCGCCAGGGCATGATGGGCGGCGCCAAGGCGCATTACGATTGCATCAAGGCGTTCTCCGAAACCGACTTCACCGAGGACCTCAAGGCGATCGACGTGCCGGTGCTGCTGATGCATGGCGAGGACGACCAGATCGTTCCGATCGACGATTCCGCGCGCATCGGCATCAAGCTGTTGAAGCATGGGACCTTGAAGACCTATCCGGGCTTTCCGCACGGCATGGCGACCACACATGCCGACGTGATCAATGCCGACCTGCTGGCCTTCATCAAGGGGTAGCTCGATCGTTGCAATTCGCCGAATGAGCATTCCGATGCCGATGAAGCGATAGATCTCAAATCCTGCTCGTCATGGCCGGGCTTGTCCCGGCCATCCACGCCGCACCGCACACGCCGAACGACGTGGATGCCCGGGACAAGCCCGGGCACGACGAGTTCGGGGCTACCATTGATCCACTATCTCAATTTCCGCGTTGGAGACGTCGTCCTGCCTTCTCGCGACGCGCTCCGCGCCCGAGCTATCAAGATCGATTACCCTCTTCGGACAGAGGGCACAGGGAAGGCCGGACCTCGACTGAGGCCCGTGGCCCGCCTGCTCAAAAAATGCAGGCGGCAGGTACCACAGGTTCAGCCGGACGACCCGGCCCCCCCTGTGCGATGGGCTTACGAGTTATACGCAGTCTCCCCGGTGTCCGGCTTGTGAGCCACCGGCGCCCCTGGGATCATCACCCACGGACTTGGCGCCAGCATCGGGGCGCCGGGACGCTGCGATTTCGTCGTCCTGCTGGACTCGTTCGTCCGCGCGCACATGCGCGCTGCGATCCGACAGGCCACCGCTCCCCGCTTCCTACGTCTCGTGACGATCGCGATGCGCCCCTCCTGTGGAGGCGGGATGCCGGGAAACATCGTCCTGATTTGCCCGACGACACAAGGCGAGCCCCCTGCGGCAGATTGGCTCGACGGGCAATTGGCGCATGGGAGATCGCGCCATTCTGCATATCAGAAACCGGACCGGCTGAGGCTCGGCGCGACCGCGGGAACCGATGGCGCCCGAGGCGCGTTCTCTCACCATCAACGTAATGCGTACGCGATATCCACCGAAGCACGACCTGCTGGCGGGCATCTTTGCATGAAGAATTTTTCCGATGCATCCTTTTCGCCTGACGTCATCGCGCTGATGACCGAAGCCCTCAACGCGTCGGTCGCCGCGCTGCCTGAGCCGGTGAGTTCGACGAACGTGAACCTGCTTGCGGAAGCCGTGCTGCGGGCCGCCAAGGCCGGCGAGCGCGACGTCACCGCGATGCAGCGGCTCGCGCTGCTCGAACTGCAGATCATGCCGCGCATGTAGAGCGGATCACAGGCTTTCCTACAGTCGTAGAGCATTCCCAACGCGCTCACTTCCGGACCTCCTGGCTCGAGATGCGCCGCATGCGGTGCTCCTCACCATGAGGATGTGGGGTCGCGCCTGACGCGCCGCCGGCCTTCCGCGTCCATCCCCCGGCCCCTGCGCCACGTCCCACCCGTTCGCAATTGACAAATCCATTCGTCAATGTCTAACTCCCATCGCCGCCGACAGAGCGGAGCAAAACGGGGAGGATCTTCATGCGACGGCAGCTGCTCGCCTGCGCGTTCCTGGCAACGACGTCATTCATCGCGACAGGCGCTTCAGCCCAGGTTTCTGACGACGTCGTGCGGATCGGCGTGCTCACCGATCTCTCGAGCTGGGGCCGCGACAACAGCGGCCCGGGCTCGGTCGAGGCGGCGAAAATGGCGGTCGAAGAGTTCGGCCCCACCGTGCTCGGCAAGCCGATCGAGATCATCAGCGCCGATCACCAGATGAAGACCGACGTCGGAACGACGGTCGTGCGCGACTGGTTCGACAACGGCAAGGTCGACGCGGTCGTCGACATCCCCAACTCCGGTATCGCGATTGCCGTGCACAACATGGTGCGCGAGCGCAACAAGATCGCGCTGCTGTCAGGGCCCGGCGCGAGTTCGCTGACCGACGAGCTGTGCAGCCCGAACACCGTGCACTTCACCTACGACACCTATGCGCTGTCCAAAGTGACGACCTCGGCCGTGATCAGCCAGGGCGGCAAATCCTGGTACTTCATCACCGCGGATTACGCCTTCGGCCAGCAATTGGAGAAGGACGCCACGCGCTTCATCAAGGAGCTCGGCGGCACCATCCTCGGCGGCGTCAAGCATCCGACCAACACCGCCGACTTCTCCTCCTTCGCCTTGCAGGCGCAGAGCTCGAAGGCCGACGTCGTCGCCTTCGCCAATGCCGGGCAGGACACCGACAACGCCATCAAGCAGTCCGGCGAGTTCGGCCTGGTCAAGGGCGGCCAGAAGCTGGTCGGCCTGTTGATGTTCGACACCGACGTGCATGCGATCGGGCTCGAGGCCGCGCAAGGCACCTACATGACCACGGCGTCGTACTGGAACATGGACGACAACACCCGCGCCTGGTCGAAGAAGTTCTTCGCCCGCGCCAAGGTGATGCCGACGATGATCCAGACCGGCGTTTATGGCTCCGTGCTGCACTATCTCAAGGCCATCAAGGCGGCCGGTACCGACGATCCGAAGGCGGTGATGGCGAAGATGCGCGAGCTGCCGATCGAGGATACGTTTGTTCACGGCGGCAAGCTGCGCGAGGACGGCCGCGTCATCCGCGACATGTATCTGGCCCGCGTGAAGAAGCCGTCGGAATCGAAGGAGCCGTGGGACTATCTGGAGATCGTCAAGACCGTGAAGGGCGAGGATGCGTTCAGGCCGGTCTCCGAATCCAAGTGCCCGCTGCTGAAGAAGTAGGAGCGCGCGCATGAGCGGAGCAGATCACCCGGCCGGCGACACCCATGATTGCGACGTGCTGGTGGTCGGCTCCGGCTGCGCCGGGCTGTCGGCGGCGGTCACCGCCGCCCATGCCGGGCTGAAAGTCATCGTGACCGAGAAGGAGCCGCGCTTCGGCGGCACCACGGCGCGCTCGGGCGGCTGGCTGTGGATTCCCGGCACATCGCTGGCGAAGGCCTGGGGCATCGACGAGCCACCCGAGCTGGCACGCACCTATCTGCGCCATGAGGCCGGCAACAGTTTCGATGCGGCGCGCGTCGACGCGTTCCTGACCAAGGGCCCGGAGGCCGTCGACTTCTTCACCAGCAAGACGGCGCTGAAGTTCGACATGCCGCTGACCTTCCCTGACTATCACGCGGAGGCGCCGGGCGGCACGCAGGGCGGCCGCTCGATGGTGACCCGGCCATTCGACGGCCGCGAGCTTGGGCGTCACATCGAGGATCTCGGCCAGCCCCTGCCCGAGCTCACCGTGTTCGGCATGATGCTCGGCTCCGGCAAGGAGATCATCCACTTCATGCGCGCGACCAAGTCGCTGACGTCGGCGTTCTATGTCGCGAAGCGGCTGTCGAAGCATGCGCTGGACGTGCTGCGCCATGGCCGCGGCATGACGCTGACCAACGGCAATGCGCTGGCGGGGCGGCTGGCGAAATCGGCGTTCGATCTCGGCATTCCCCTGTGGCTGTCGTCGCCGGTGGCCGAGCTGATCCGCGACGGCGAGGCCGTGCGCGGCGCCGTGGTGACGCGGCAGGGCAAGCGCATCAGGGTCAATGCGCGGCTCGGCGTGGTGCTGGCCTGCGGCGGCTTCCCGCATGATGTCGACAGGCGCAAGGCAATGTTTCCGCATGCGCCGACCGGACAGGAGCATGTGTCGCCCGGACCGGTCGGCAACACCGGCGACGGCCTGCGGCTCGCGGAGGCCGTCGGCGGCCGGGTCGAAGACGGCCTGCCGCACGCGGCGGCCTGGGTGCCGGTCTCCGTCACCACGCGCAAGGACGGCAGCAAGGGCGTGATGCCGCACTTCATCGACCGCGCCAAGCCCGGCGTGATCGCGGTCACCGCGGACGGCGTGCGCTTCGCCAATGAAGGCAATTCCTACCACGACTTCGTGCAGGCGATGGTCAAGGCGGCCAAGCCCGGCCGCGAGATCGCGGCCTGGCTGATCACCGATCACCGCTCGTTGCGCCGCTACGGCCTCGGCTGCGTGCCGCCGTTCCCGATGCCGCTCGGGCATCATCTGAGCACCGGCTATCTCAAGCGCGGCGCGACGCTCGCCGAGCTCGCGAGCACGACGGGCATCGATCCGCGGGGGCTCGAAGCAACCGTCGCCGCGTTCAACGCCGATGCCGCGCTGGGCCAGGATCCCACGTTCGGCAAGGGCTCGCGCGCCTACAATCGCTACCAGGGCGATGCGCTGCACGGGCCGAACCCGTGTGTGGCGCCGATCAAGGACGGGCCGTTCTACGCCATCAAGATGGTGATCGGCGATCTCGGCACCTATGCCGGCATCCGCACCGATGCGCACGCCCGCGCGCTCGACGCCCAGGGCCAGCCGATCGAGGGGCTCTATGCCGCCGGCAACGACATGGCGAGCATCATGGGCGGCAACTATCCGGGCGCCGGGATCACGCTGGGACCGGCGCTGACCTTCGGCTACATTGCCGGCCGGCATCTCGCCGAACGCGCTGGCCAAAGGAGCGCCGCATGAGCGACAGTCAGATGTTGGCCGGCAAGCTTGCGCTGGTCACGGGGGCGGCGCACGGCAATGGCCGCGCGATTGCGCTCGGCCTCGCCGGCCGCGGCGCCGATGTCGTCATCACCGACATCGACTTGGAGGGTGCCGAACGTTGCGCCGCCGAGATCCGCGAGCACGGCCGCCAGGCGTGGGCGCATCGGCTGGATGTCACCGACGCCGCCGGATGCACCGCATTGGCGGCGCAATTGCGCGCCGAGGTCGGCGCCATCTCGATCCTCGTCAACAATGCCGGCATCATCATCCGCGAGAACATCGACTCGCCGCGTGCGCCACAGAACTGGCAGCGCGTGCTCGACGTCAATCTCAACGGCGTGTTCAACGTCACCTACGCCTTCCTTGCCGCCTTGCGCGCGACGCGCGGCACGATCGTCAACATCGCATCCGTCGCCTCCTTCATCGGCATCAGCAACACGCTCGGCTATTCGCCGTCCAAGGGCGGCGTGAAGTCGCTGACCCAGGCGCTGGCGCGCGAGCTCGCCGCCGACGGCATCCGCGTCAACGCGATCGCGCCAGGCGTGATCGCCACCGCGATGACGGAGTCGACCCGCAACGATCCCGAGCGGCTCGCCGGCTTCATGAGCCGCACGCCGCTCGGCCGCGTCGGCCAGCCCGAGGAGCTCGCTGGCCCGGTGGCGTTCCTGGTCTCCGACATGGCGTCCTACGTCAACGGCGTCACGCTGCCGGTCGACGGCGGCTTCCTGGCGGTGTAGGCACGGCGCCGGACCAGGGGCACAACAAGACATGGGACGAGAGAGCCGCGGCATCCAGTCGATCGAGGTCGGCGGCACCTTGCTGCAGGCACTGGCGCGCAGCGGCGAGCCGATGATGCTGCGCGACCTCGCGCGCGAGGCCGGGCTGCCGCCGGCCAAGGCACATCCCTACCTCGTCAGCTTCTCGCGCATCGGTTTGATCGAGCAGGACGAAACCACCGGCCGCTACGAGATCGGCCCGCTCGCGCTCGAGCTCGGCCTGATCAGCCTGCGGCGGCTGTCGGCGGTCCGGATCGCCACCCCGAAGATCGCAGCGCTCGCCGGCGCGATCGATCACGCGGTGTCGCTCGCGGTGTGGGGCACCAACGGCCCAACCGTGGTGCGGCTTGAGGAGCCGAGCCATCCGGTGCACATCGTGATGCGCGTCGGCTCGATCATGGCGCTGCTGGAGACGGCGACGGGCCGCGCGTTCGCGGCGTTCCTGCCGCCGAAGACCGTGAAGGCCGCGCTCGACACCGGCCTCGATCATCTCGGTGTCGGCTACAATCCGAAGCGCGCGCCGAAGAGCCCGAAAGTGGCGGAGATGCTGGCCGAGGTGCGCGCACAGGGCCTGGCGCGCGCCATCGGCGATCCGCTGCCCGGCGTCAATGCCTTCGCCGCACCGGTGTTCGATCACGCCGGCCACGTCGCACTGGTCATCACCGCGATGGGCCCGGCCGGCACCTTCGACGCCGGTTGGCAGTCCCCGCTCGCCAACCGCCTGCGCGCGTGTGCGGCCGAGATCTCCAAGCAGCTCGGCCACGGCATCGCGCAGCCGTGACGCTCAGGCCGCGACCGAGCGTTTCTCCGGCCACGGCTCGGCCCACGCCGGCAGCCGCATCAGGCCATCGAGCCAGCGCACGATGTTCGGAAACGACTCCATCGGCATCTCGGCCTCGCGCCAGTCGGTCGCCATCGAGGCGGCCGCGAAATCGGCGATGGTGAGCCGGTCGCAGGCGATGTGGCTGCGCGCCCGCAGATGCGCATCGAGCACGGCGGCGAAGGTCTTCAGGTTGGCGACCTTGCCGGCCAGCGCGGCACGGTCGGGCGCACCGAGGCCGAACGTCTTGCGGACGATGTGCTCGAAATAGAACGGTCCGACCGCCGGCGCCCAGTGGCAGTCGTTCCAGGCCAGCCAGCGCAGCACCTCGATCTGCTCCTGCGGATTGCGCGCCGGCCACATGTCGCAGCTCTCGCGGATGCAGAGGTGCGCCATGATGGCGGTCGACTCCCACAGCACGGTGTCGCCGTCGACCAGCACCGGCGCCTTCATATTCGGGTTGAGCGCGGCGAACTCCGGCGTCTTCAGGCCGCGGCTGATGTCGATGAACTCGGCGGGCACGCCGAGATGCTTGACCAGCGCGAGCACGCGGCGCGGCGCCTGGGCCTTGATCCAGTAGATCTTCATGACGGGTCTCCATCTCCTGTGCCTTGAAGACGAACGTCGCAGCACCGGATCGACAGTGACGGAGCAAAAATTCAGCGGCGGTTCCGCCGACTCGTACGGTTCCCGTAGCCGTCACATCGCGCGCACCGCCGCCCGTGCGGTGAGAATGCAACCCGGCAGGAACGTGCCCTCCAGCGAACGCTTGCCCGACGCGCCGCCGCCGCCGAAGCCGGCGGCTTCGCCGACCGCATAGAGCCCGCCGATCGGCGCACCCGTGGTGTCGAGCACCCGGCTCTGCAGATCGGTCTTGAGGCCGCCGAGGCTCTTGCGGGTAATCAGTTGCATATGAATGGCGATGTAAGGCCCGGCGCCCGGGGCCTGCAGCGGCGCAGGCTTGCAGGTGCGGAGCTTGTCGGGGCCCCATTGCCGCGCGTGCAGGATGCGGCGCAACTGATCGTCATTGTGGAGCTTGTCGCCATTCCCAAAGTTCGCGTCGAAGGCGTCGGCGGTGGCCTGCAGCACCTCCGGCTTCACGTCGCCGGTGCCGGTCAGCGCATTCATCTTGGCGGCGAGACCGGTCAGCGTCTCGTCGACCAGGAAATGCCGGCTCTCGCGCTGCATCTGCCTGACCAGGCGATGATTGCCGAGCAGCGTCTCCTTGAGGAACATCGGCATCTGCCGGTCGCGGATGCGCGGATTGTGCTCGGCGCCGGAGATGGCGAACTCCTTGGCAGCGATGCGCCAGTTCAACAAATGCCACGTATACGGCTTCTCCTGCGCCGCGACGCGCTGGCACAGATCATGGGTGTCGAAGCCGGTCACCAGCGGCTCGGGCCCGATGCGCTCGCCCCTGTGATTGAGCCACAATGCCGATTTGCACGGCACCAGCGACAGGCCATGGCCCTCGAAATGCGGAAACGGATGCGGGATGCCGGCGGCGTAGTTCCACATCTCGCCGGCATGCGTGATCTCGGCGCCGAACGCCTCGGCCGCGTGGTGATGCAACTTGCCGTCGGAGAACGGATGCGCGCCATTGAGCATCGCCGCCGGCAGCGGCCGGCCCTTGATCCAGTTGGCGCGGGCCTCCGCATGGCTGCCATTGAGGCCGCCCATCGCCAGCACCGTCAGCGGCGCGGCGATGCGGATTTCGGCGCCCGTCTCCTCGTTGACGGCGACCACGCCCGATACCGCGCCGGCAGCGCGATCGAGGCTGACGACGCGATGACGGTGCAGCACCGTCAGCCTGCCGCCACCGTCGGCCGCGCGCATCGCTTCGATCATTACGCGCGTGAGCCGCTGCGAGGTGCCCCAGACGATGTGATAGCGCGGCAGCGCATTGCCGTCGCCGTACCGGCCGCGCTCGACCCAGTTCACTGCCGGCATGAACGTCACGCCGTGCGCCAGCAGCCAGTCGTAGACCTCGCTGCGCGAATGCGCGACGTAGTAGCGCGCCCATTGCAGCGGCCAGTGCTCGGCGGCATCGAGCTCGCCGAACCTGATCCAGTCGCGCAACGCGATCTCCGGCGTATCCGGGATCTTCATGCGCGCCTGCAGCGGCGTGCCGATCAGCGCCATGCCGCCGAATGCCCACAGCGCCAGCCCGCCGAGCCGCTCGGGCGTGTCCCGGTCCACGATCGTCACCGACTTGCCGGCGCGCAGTGCCTCCAGCGCGGTGACGATGCCGGCAAGACCGCCGCCGGCGATGACGACATCGGATTGCAGTGTCGCGCTCATGTCACGGCGCGATCTTGCGCTTGAGCATCCGCGCGACCGGCAACGGAACGCGGTCGAGCGATCCCAGGAGGTGCGGCAGGAGCTTCAGCTTGAGGCCGGTCAGCGCCGGCGGCACCATCGCCTCGATCAGATGGGGCCCCGGCCGCGCCAGCGCCCCCTGCAAGGCGCTGGTGAGTTCGTCCGGCGTGGTGACGCGGGTCGATCGTACGCCCATGCCGTCGGCGATCTGCGCGAGCTTGAGGACCGGCCCGTGCAGGTCGAGCTGCGCCCGCGCCTTCGGTCCGATCTCCTCGGCGCCGACCCGTTCCAGCTCGACGTTGAGCACCGAGTAGGAGGCGTTGTTGAAGATGATGGCGGTGACGTTGAGCCGCTCGCGCGCGATCGTCCACAGCGACTGGATCGTGTACATCGAGCTGCCGTCGCCGATCAGCGCGATCACCGGCCGGTCGGGACAGGCGATCGCCGCCCCGATCGCATTCGGCAGCCCCTGCCCGATGGCGCCGCCGGTCAAAGTGATCAGATCGTGGCGCGGCGCGCCCGCGGTGAATTTCGACAGCATCAGGCCGGAGCTGATCGCCTCGTCGATGATGATGGCGTTCTCGGGCAGGAGATGACCAACGGCCTTGCAGACCTTTTCCGCGGTCAGCTTCTTGCCGCGCGGACGCCCGGGCCGCGAGGCCGGCGACAATGCCGGCGTGGCGCGCCCGGCCTCCAGGGCGGCGGCAAGCCTGGTCAGGCTGCACGCGGCGTGCTGCGCCGGCGTCGACAAGGTCAGCACCTTGCAGCCGTCATGCGGCAGATAGCTCTTCTTGCCGGGATAGGCGAAGAACGACACCGGCGCCTTGGCGTCGACCAGGATCAGGGTGTCGATCTCCTTGAGCTGGATCTGCGCCATCTCGGCGAGATAGGCGATCCGCTCGACGGCCGGCAGGCCCGCTCCACGCTGCATGCGTGTCGGAAACGTTTCGGCGTAGACTTTCACACCGCAGGTCGCGGCGATGCGCGCGGCCGCCAGCAGCGACTCCTCGTGCAGCGCCGTGCCTCCGAGTAGAAAAGCGCTGCGGCCGCCCGCCCTGATCGCCTCGGCGACGGCCTGCACGGTCGCATCGTCCGCAGGCGCCGGCGGCTCGATCACCGGCGCCGGCTCGGCGACGCCGCCCTCACCCCAGGACACGTCGGCCGGCAGGATCAGCGTCGCGACCTGTCCGGGCCAGGAGCACGCCGCCTTCACGGCCGCCACCGCGTCGCGGCACAGCTCCGACGTCACCTGCGAGGTCCAGACGAATTCCGGCGAGACGTTGCGCGCGACGGTCTCGATATCGGACTGGAGCTGCGCGTCATAAGGGACATGATAGGTGGCGTGGTCGCCGACGATGTTGACGACGGGCACCTTGCCCTTGCGCGCATTGTGCAGATTGGCGAGGCCGTTGCCGAGGCCGCAACCGAGATGCAGCAGCGTTGCCGCGGGCGTGCCGGTCATCCGGGCGTAGCCGTCCGCCGCACCGGTCGCCACCCCTTCGAACAGGCACAGTACGGCGCGCATCTCCGGCGCGGAGTCCAGCGCCGCGACGAAATGCATCTCGGAGGTGCCAGGATTGGTGAAGCAGACCCGAATGCCGGAATTGACCAGGGTCCGTATCAGAGCTTGTGCGCCGTTGGGCATGAGAAAAGCCTGTTGCGGGGAAACTGCCGCAGCTCGGGGCGACTTGGCCGGCCCCGCCATGGCATTTCCCCTGTTTGTATTTGTGCCATTTTGGAATTGACGGTCTCAGAAATCCAATGAATTGTTATGCTTTGATCAATGAGCTGGGGTCATCGATGCACACACCAACGTTGCGTCAGTTGCAGCAGCTGGTCTACCTCGCGGAAGAGCGGCATTTCGCCCGGGCCGCCAAGCGCGCCCATGTCACCCAGTCGGCGCTGAGCCGCAGCCTGCAGACCCTGGAGGACGAAGCGGGGATGCGGCTGTTCGACCGCAGCTCGCGCTCGGTGGAGATCACGGCGGTCGGCGAACGGCTGGTGGCGCGGGCGCGCTCGCTGTTGTCGGGCGCCGACGATCTCGGCCGCGAGATGCGGCTGTTGCGCTCGGGCGATGCCGGCCAGGTGACGGTGGGCGTCGGCGCGTTCACGGGCCTAGTGCTGCTGCCGGATGCGATGGCGCAGCTGTATGCCGAGCATCCATCCGTGCGCATCAAGCTGGTGCAGGACAATTGGCGCGCCCTGATGGACGTGCTGCAACAAGGCAAGCTCGATTTCTTCCTGGCGCACATCACCGACATCAGGACCGACGACAGCCTGGACCTCGAGCCGCTCGGAAGCCTTCCCGGCTACTTCTACTGCCGGCCGACCCATCCGTTGGCGGGGCGACGGGAGCTGTCGGCGCGCGATCTGGCCGGCCAGCACTTCGCCTCCGTCGCGCTGCCGCCGGACTTCAGCCGGCGGCTGGACGACCTGATCGCCGCGCCACGGGGACGCGGTTTCAATGTCGCCCTCGAATCCGAGAACGCCGGCCTGCTGGTGCAAATGGCGGTCCGCTCGGACGTCGTGCTCGTCGCGGGGGATGCGGTCGTCACCCACGAGCTGGCCTCCGGTCAGCTGGTCCGGCTCAATGTGGCCGAGCTGAAAGAGCCGCGCGCATCCGACCTGCTGCTGGCGCAGTTCGGCATCCTGCGCCTAAAGGGCCGCACCCTGTCGCCGGCGGCGATGATGCTGATGGACATGGTGCGCGCGCAAGCCGCGCAAATGCTGACCGGACCGCGCCGGCCGCCGGCTCCGCGCGCCGCACGCAACGCGCATCGATCTCGGCCGAGATCACGCAAGAAGCCGGGTGCACCCCGGCGCAACCGGTCGCGAAGTCATACCAGGAGCAAAGCCTGACCGGGGCGTGGCCCTGCGCGATCATCCGACGGCCGCGCGGCGCGACATCTCCTCTAGA
Organism: Bradyrhizobium sp. SZCCHNRI2009; assembly: GCF_032485115.1. NCBI lineage: Bacteria > Pseudomonadati > Pseudomonadota > Alphaproteobacteria > Hyphomicrobiales > Nitrobacteraceae > Bradyrhizobium > Bradyrhizobium sp. SZCCHNRI2009. The sequence continues at coordinate 510,132 of NZ_JAUEUH010000002.1, read as the reverse complement.
ACCCGCATTGCCTGCTCTGCCTGCGCTTCGGGTACGAACAGGTGATCATGATGAAAGGCCGAGACCGCGTTGACACTGATGCCGGCAGCAGCCAGCGCCGCTGTCACCCTGGCGAGGAAGCCCACCGCGTCGAGCGCTGATAGCACCGACAGCGTGATCAGGCGCGAGGTGAAGCGATACGCCAGCCCTGCCCGTTCGGCGTCCTCGCGCCGGACGATGAGAGTGTCACCCTCGCGCTCCCGGAACAGCATCAGCGGCGACAGCATCGCGGCCATCGCATCGCTGGCGCTGAGCGTGCAGAACACGAAGACGCCATCCTGCAGCTCCGGCGACATCGTGCGCAGCAGCGTGTCGAGATCGCGCTCGCCGAACATCGGAGCTCGTCAGGACCCGGCGAGGCGCGCACGGTCGTGCGGCGCGGTGAAATCCTGCCGCGGCCCGACCGGGACGATGCCGGTCGGATTGATGGTGCGATGGCTCTCGTAGTAGTGCCGCTTGATGTGCTCAAAATTCACCGTCGCGGCAATCCCCGGCCATTGGTAGAGATCGCGCATGTAGGCTGAAAGATGCGGATAGTCGGCGATGCGGCGGATGTTGCACTTGAAGTGGCCGACATAGACGGCATCGAAGCGGATCAGCGTCGTGAACAGCCGGATGTCGGCCTCGGTCATGGTGTCGCCGAGCAGGAAGCGGCGCGCCGACAGCCGCTCCTCCAGCCAGTCGAGCGTGGCGAACAGCGGGCCGATCGCCTCCTCATAGGCGGATTGCGTGGTCGCGAAGCCGCATTTGTAGACGCCGTTGTTCAGCGTATCGTAGACGCGCGCATTGATGGCGTCGATCTCATCGCGCTGGGCTTGCGGATAATAGTCGCCTTGCCTGGCGCCGACGCCGTCGAACGCCGAGTTCAGCATGCGGATGATCTCTGACGACTCGTTGTTGACGATGGTGCGGTTTTGCTTGTCCCAGAGCACGGGCACGGTGACGCGGCCGGAATAACGCGGCTCCGCGGCGGTGTAGACCTGATGCAGAAGGCCGGCGTGATTGACGCTGTCGGCCACGACGCCCGGACCCTCGGCAAACGTCCAGCCCTGCTCGCGCATCAGCCAGTGCACGACCGATACTGAAATCATGTCATCGAGCCCCTTCAGCGCGCGCATGATCAGGGTGCGGTGAGCCCACGGGCAGGCCAGGCTGACATAGAGATGATAGCGGCCCGCTTCGGCCTCGAAGCCGCCGCTGCCGGATGGGCCCGGACGGCCGTCAGCCGTGACGAAGCTGCGGAACGCAGAATCCTTGCGGATGAAACGGCCACCGGACGCCGCCGTGTCGTACCAGACGTCGTGCCATTGGCCGTCGACCAGGACTCCCATGACGCTCTCCTCTCACACCGTGGCCTGTGCACAGGACTGCAACCTGCAGCCCCTTCGCCTGGGCCCTTACGTGACAGGAGTACACGTCACCCCGCCGCTGCGCCAGCAGAGAGCACGCTCCCGGAAGACGGCTCCGCCGAACACGCGGTCACGACTGGAACGGGATGGTGCGCCCCGGCTGCGCCGCCTGTTCCCGCGTATAGGAGACGCCGTGCACCTTCACGCCCGCGGCATTCAACAGCGTGATGATGCCGCCCCGGTTCGACAGCGCGACCGGCGCGACGATGGGCACCACCAGGGTGGCGCCGCGCCCGATCATGCCGCTCAGTTGCATGGCGTTCTTCTGCTTGTCCTTGATCTGCCAGCCGGTGAGATCGACGTCGACATCGGCGGTGTTCAGCAGCGTGACCGTCTCGTGCTCCGGCGTGCGCACGTCGTTGACATAGGCCGCGATGATCCGCACCAGCCCGTCGGGCACGTCGAGCGGCGGAATGTGGTCGCGGTCGGGAGGCGTATGCGGCGCGTTCGGGTAATCGGGATCGGGCGGAAGGATGACCCCTCCGCTGGCATCGTCCGAATGCCAGGCCTGGGTCTGGAATTTCAGGAAGATGGCGACCCATTGCTGCTGGTCGGGAAACTCGAAGAGCAGTCCGCCATCCTGCCAGGGACCGTTGTCCTTGGCATATTGGCCGGGCGGATTGCCCTGGTTGAAATGGATGTCGTGGATACCGCGGCCGGGCTTGAAGCCGAAATAGCGGTCCGCCTTCTCCTCCGGTCCCCATGCGACGCCGAAGGCATAGATGAGAGCCGTCTCGTCGGACATGGCGCGCTGAACGTAGGCGTCGATCTTCTCGTTGAGATCGTTGTCGGGGCCCGCGGCCGACAGCGGCAGCGGCTTCAGCTCCCATGGCTGCATCAGATTGCCCCGGATGAAATCGAGCGCCACGCCGCCGGGCTTGCTCTCCAACGGATGCAGCCCTTCCGAAAACGCCTTCAGGTCGTCGACGATTGGATGTTCGAAGCGCGAGCGAACCAGGAATTCGACCTCGCTGCCATCCTGGGAGCGGACATTGATGGCGATACGATAGAGCTCACCGCCGGCCGAGACCTGCACCTGATAGTGCGGACTGCTTCCCGTCGCCAGACGATTGTTGATGGGCCGCCCCTTGAGAAGCGAATAGTCATTCAATGGCATGGTCGTCTCCAACTCTGTCCGTAGCGATATCTAGGACGAGAACAGCAATCGATCGCGTTCAGCCTGCGACCCCTCGACATAGAAGCGCTCGAACCAGGCCGGCTTGCCGGACAATGCGGTCGGCTTGCGCAGCGTGATCGCGGCAGGCGCGGATGCAGCGCGCTGCCGCTCGGACTTGCCGTGGAACGCGTCGCGCATCCGATTGCGAAACTGCAGGTGATCGAACACGCGGGTGGCTTCGATCGCATAGGAGGTCGCGATCTTTCGGTCCTCGATCATGATGAGATGGTCGCCGTTGCCCTTCTCGCCGCTCGGCGAGAAGTTGCTCGATCCGGTGAACACTTTCGCTGTCGGCAGGCTGAAATCGGTCACCAGGAATTTGTGATGGATGTTGCGGCCCTTGCCGCCGGACCATTCGCTGCGGAACGGCTCCGGCGCCTTGCTCGCGAGATAGGCGAAATCGACGAGACCGATCGAGCCGTCGGGCTTGCGCAGCTCCAGGGCGCCGCGCTTGTCGACCGTGCCGTAGCTGAAGATCGGCCGCTCCATCACGCGGTCGAACGCCTCCTTGGTCGGACCGTCGCCGAGCTGGCTCAGAAACGCGACCGAGTAGAACACCGACGAGGAGGCCTGATCGATCGCGGCCCGGATCGGATTGAGCGAGAGATCGGTGGCCTGGTGCGGCGAGAAGCAGAGCTGCACGGTCGGCTTTCCCTCGGAATGGACGGCGTGCCATTTCTTGGAGAAATCATTCTTCCGGAAGAGCGAGGGGTCCTCGAAGGCGATGTCGAACATCTCGCCGAACAGCCCGGCGACATCAGGCGAATGAAAGACCAGCATGTTGTTGGCCTGAATATAGAGGCCGCGGAACGTGAAATTGGTCGAGCCGCACAGCACCTTCTCGGGCTTGCCGTTGCGGCGCGTGATCAGGACCTTGTTGTGCTGGAGATTGCTGAAATGCGTGCGCAGCACGGCAGCACCCGCCTGCTTGAAGCGCTTGGCGCTGCGCGATTCCGCGCTGCCGGGCAGCTTGTGGCTGTTATCCTTGGCGTTGGAGTCGTCGATGATCGCGCGCAGCCGCGGACCGAACTGCTCCAGCAGGCCGATCACGTCGGGCTCATTGAGGTCATAGGCCATCACGTCGAGCGTGAGCCCGGGATCCGCCAGGGCGTCTTTCAAAAAGCCGAACAGGAGGTCGTAGGCCTCGAACCCCAGCCACTCATAGACGCTGTCGCCGGCCTCGTTGGCGAGGTCGAGCTTCTCGAAGCTCGGCCCGTCGCGGCTCTCGACGGGGATGATCTCGGCATTGTTGCCGAACTGATCGCGATAGGCCTGAGACGAGGCGAAGTTGCGGGTGAAACCGATGTCGATGAGGCCATCATAGGTGACCGCGCTCTGCGCAATGTCGAGCGTGAGGCTGGTCCCTGCCACGAGCGTGCCGTCGTTGCGCATGTGCTGCTTGGCGACGCGATACGTATAGACGCCATCCTTGGGCCGGTAGGGAAAGTGGATCCAGCGGAATTTCTGGAACGGTGCCTCGGTCGACGGGAAATTCCGGTTGCCGTCGACCTCCGCGCCGGCCCCGGCCGGATAGGAAAACGCGATCCTGTTGCGCAACTGGGAAAAATCCCGCGCGCCCGGCGACTTCACCTCGATCGAGAATCCGACAAGATCGGGTTCGGGCTCGGCGACGTCGAAGCCGATCATCGTCATGCGCTCTCCACGCCACAGCTTGGACGTGAACCCGTTGCTGGATTTGCTGTTCTCGAAATCGCTCATGATCGAAATGCCCCACGGTGATGAAAAAAGGCGCGCACGAAACGCATCTCGCCGAAGGGCTGCAATCTTCGCCATGAGCCGCGGACGACGCAACTTCAAAATGATGTGAAACTTGTCATCAACCAGGATTGTTGCATGATCCTACGTCGGTCATGTGAAGGCGGATGTGAATGACGTCACAGTCGGAGACGGTATCCGGATCAGCTTTGCCGTGATGCCGGCGCGTGTGTCGTCAGTCTCGACGTTGGCGAACGAGCGCGCGGGCGCATGACGACGAACGTCGAAAACGAGCCCTATCGCGAGGCGGGCCTTGCCCGCGTCACGGCGTTGATGAAGCCCTCGCGGGCGTCGGAATGGCCCTGCCCGCGCGGCTCCAACACGTGACGGAGAAGGAACAGGCCGGTCAGCCGGAAACCGTCGAGCAGATCCTGCTGCGACCAGCCATGGCCCTGCTCGCTCTCGCGCAGGAAGGGCGGCAGCGGCAGCAGCCGGTCGGCCCATGGCGCCCCGGCCGTGCGCGACACCGCGCCGCCCGACTTCGGCGATACGTAGATCAGGTCCGAGGTCTCGCCGGTCGCAGCGCAAGAGTCGAGATCGAGCCCGAAGCCGAGTTCGGCGAGGATCGCCAGTTCGAAGCGCACGATGTGGGCGGCGGCGCCGCCCGCATCCTCGAAATCATCGAGCGCATGTTCGAGCCGCAGGTACATGTCTTCGTGCGGATCGCGCTCCGGCAACAGCCGGGCCAGCGAGGCAAGATGCGTCACGCCGTAGGCGCCGTGTTGCGCGGAGATCAGCCCCGCCGCCCGCAAGGTCAGCGCGTCGATGGCGTACATGCCGAGATGCTCGTCGAGCCGCGCGCGCCAGATCGCGCGCACCGTGTTGCCCGGCTGCAGCACCGGCCGCATGCGCTTGCCGCTCGCCCCGCGCACGAGACCGAGATGCCGGCCATGCTCGCGGGTCAGCAGCTCGACGACCGCCGAGGATTCGCCGTGCCGCCGCACGCCCAGCACGATGCCATCGTCGGTCCATTCCATCTCACGAGCCGCCCGACTGATTCCACACGCGCTCGTCCCCTAGCGCCGTCCGCGGGTGGACAATCAACGTAGCTGGTGCGCGCTGCCACCGCAAACACCGTCATTGCGAGCGCAGCGAAGCAATCCAGAGTCGGGTTCGCAGCCCTGGATTGCTTCGCTGCGCTCGCAATGACGTCTTGGCGGCGTTCTGCGCCAGCCCCTAACCTTGGTGGGTGCGATGTGCCCTACGGCCCCGACGGTCGACGCGTCACGCGTTGAACCAGCCGCGCGCATCGCCCGTGAACGAATAGTACAAGCCCATCGTCGTCAGCGCGCAGGAAATGACCTCGATGCCGGCATCGAGCGTCATGCCCTTCTGCCCGATCACCTGCACCAGGGAGATGTCGGACAGCACCAGCGCCCCCAGCAGCACCCAGCGCGGCCAGTTCCTGCGGCGCTGCGCCGCCAGATAGACGAAATAGAACAGCAGCAGGATGACCACCCCGTTGAGCACGGTCTGCGCGGTGATCATGTCCTCGGTTACGTCGAAGGTCGGCGTCCGGTCGGAGACGGCAACCGACAGCGCGTCCAGCATCAGCGAGATGTAGAGCAGCACTTCGAACCACAACACGTTGCGCGGCACGCTCATTGTCATTCCCTGGGGAACTCGAGCCCCATCTCCCGGTAGCGGTCGGGATCATCGCCCCAGTTCTCACGCACCTTCACGAACAGGAACAGGTGCACCGGCACGCCGGTGATCTCTGCGATTTCCTTGCGCGCCTGCGCGCCGATCGACTTGATCGTCGCACCGCCCTTGCCGAGCACGATCTTGCGCTGGCTGTCCCGCTCCACGAAGATCGTCTGCTCGATGCGGATCGAGCCGTCCTTGCGCTCGGTCCAGCTGTCGGTCTCGACCGTGGACTGGTAGGGCAGCTCCTGATGCAGATGCGAATAGATCTTCTCACGGGTGATCTCGGCCGCGAGGTGCCGCATCGGCGCGTCCGACATCTGGTCCTCGGGATAGTGGAACGGACCGGGCGGCACCATCTCCGCCAAGGCCCGCCTGAGATCGTCGACCCCGTCGCCGGAGATCGCCGAGATCATGAAGGTGCGCGCGAACGACAGCTTCTCGTTGGCAGCCGCGACCAGCGCCAGCAGCTTTTCGCGCGGCACCAGGTCGACCTTGTTGACCACCAGGATCTTCTCGTGCGCGACCGCGGCCGCCTTGTCGATGATGGCCTGCGCCTCGTCGTCGATGCCCTTCTTGGCATCGAGCAGCACGCAGACGAGATCGGCATCATGCGCCCCGCTCCAGGCCGTCGTGACCATGGCGCGGTCCAGCCTGCGCTTCGGCGCGAAAATGCCGGGGGTGTCGACCAGGATGATCTGAGACGCGCCTTCGATGACGATGCCGCGGATCAGCGCCCGCGTCGTCTGTACCTTGCGCGAGACGATCGTGACCTTGGAGCCGACCAGCGCGTTGACGAGCGTCGATTTGCCGACATTGGGCGCGCCGATCAGCGCGACGAAACCGCAGCGGGTCCCGGCAGCCGGCACCGATTGTTGTTCAGCCGTCATTGCTGCCGCCGCTGACGCCTTCGCGCTCGATCATGACCGATGCCGCCACCTTTTCTGCCGCCCGCTTCGAGCCGCCGACGCCTTCGGCCGGCTCCAGCCCCGGCAGGTCGACGGCGACACGGAACTGCGGATCGTGATGCGGGCCGGTGCGCTCCACCTCCCGGTACACCGGGGTGGGCAGGCCCTTGCCCTGCGCCCATTCCTGCAGCACCGTCTTCGGATCGCGGAGCGGGCGCCGCGGCTTGTGCATGCGCTCGGTCCAGTTGCGCTCGACGAATCCAGCGGCGGCCGTGTAGCCGCCGTCGAGGAAGATCGCGCCGATCACCGCCTCGCAGACGTCGCCCAGCACCGACTTGCGCAACCGCGCCCCGGCGCCGGCGCCGACCGCGCCGAGCTTGATGTCGTCGAGCAGGCCGAGCGACTTGGCGACGTCGGCACAGCTCTCCTTGCGCACGAGATCGGCGAGCCGCTTCGACAGCTCGCCCTCGTCCGCGCTCGGAAACGAGCGGTACAGCATGTCGGACACAATCAGGCCGAGCACGTGATCGCCGAGGAATTCGAGCCGCTGATAGCTGTCGCCGCGCTTCTTGGACGATTTCAGCGCCGAGACGTGGGTAAAAGCGGTGCTGAGCAGCGACGGATCGGCAAAGTGATGGCCGATGCGCGCCTCGATCGCGGCATTGGCGGCCTTGTCCGCGGCCTTGGCGCCCTTGGCGCCCTTGGCGGCGCTGGTCCCCGCGCTCTTGGTACGGCGACCGCCCTTCGCCTTGCTGCGCGGCTTGCCGTCGGAATCGGCCTCGGCAACGAGCGCGGTCGGGTCCGCCCCATCCTCGGTCGGGCGAGCGGGCACCGATTCGGACTCGACGGTCTTCATGTCTGGCTTGGAGACCGGCTTCGCGTCGGTCTTGGAATCGGCCTTTGGCTCGGTCTTGGGCTCGGCCTTGGGCTCGCTCTTCTGCTCAGGCTTGATCTCGGACTTCGGCCGCGACGCGGCCTTGGGCGTTGCCTCCAGCGCACCCGTGCCGGGTTGCGGGCTCGATGCGGCAGCCTGCGTGGTCTGGATTTCGGGTGAGTCGTCGATCATCGCACGAATTTGAAGATTCGATTCCAGCGCACCGATACCGGCCAGCGCCAGAACGCCCAGGCATGCTCGCCTTCGGCAATGGAAAAGAAGATCAGCTGCGCACGGCCGACGATGTTCTCGAACGGCACGTAGCCGACCTGGCTGAGGAAGCGGCTGTCGGTCGAGTTGTCGCGGTTGTCGCCCATCATGAAGAAGTTGCCGGCCGGCACGGTATACACCGCGGTGTTGTCGACATAGCCATTGTCGACGCAGTCCAGCGTCTCATAGCTGACGCCGTTCGGCAGGGTCTCCTTCCAGCGCTTGACGCGCGCGGTCGAGTCCGGCTGCCCGCAGGGATCCTCGCCGATGAAATCGGAGAGCCGCTCGCGCTGCACCGGCTTGTCGTTGATGTAGAGCAGCCCTTCGCGCACCTGGATGCGGTCGCCAGGCAGGCCGATCACCCGCTTGATGTAGTCGGTGGTGTCGTCCTTGGGCAGACGAAACACGACGATGTCGCCGCGGTTCGGCTCCGAGCCGAAGATGCGGCCCGAGAAAATCGGGGGCGACAGCGGAATCGAGTAGTGGCTATAGCCGTACGAATATTTCGATACGAACAGATAGTCGCCGACCAGCAGGGTCGCCTTCATCGATCCCGAGGGGATGTTGAACGGCTGGAATAGGAAGGTGCGGATCACCAACGCGATCAGCAGCGCATGAACGACGACACGAACGGTTTCACCGAGGCCGCTCTCAGTCTTGGTTCCGGAGGTCACGCTCATCGCTCTTTCAATGTCCCTTGGCGAATGGTCCGACGATTCGCCAGCCGTTGCCGAACACCCCTCCGTCCGCGAACACCATACCGTTCCGCGGCTTAAGGGAGTCTGTCCTGATTCTGGTGGTTAAGGCCAACTCCGGTTTGACCCAGAATCCGCCCGTGATGCAGCCGGTTCGATCCCGGCGGGTTTTAGACGACTGCGCGGGGCCGCGCAATCAATCGCCGTATCAAAACTACATAACTCGCTGGAATCGATCGCATTTTTGTTTTTCCTGCGGGCGGCCGCCCTTCAGGATGTCTCGCGGCGCACCGCCGAAATTATGACGAAGGCTTGCGCCAGCGGCCAGTCGTCGGTGATCGACAGGTCGATGCGCGGCTCGTGGCCCTCGGGGGTCAGCGCCTTCAGCCGTTCGGCTGCGCCACCCGTGAGCTGCATGGTCGGCCGGCCGCCGGGCAGATTGACGACGCCCATGTCGCGCCACCACACCCCGTGACGGATGCCGGTGCCGAGCGCCTTGGCGCAGGCCTCCTTGGCGGCGAACCGCTTGGCGTAGGTGGCGACCACCATCTTCTCGTTCTTGGCCCGCCGCTCGGCCTTGGCGCGCTCGGCCGCGGTGAAGATCCGGTTCAGGAAGCGCTCGCCGTGCCGGTCCATCACCTCAGCCACGCGGCGGATGTCGATCAGGTCGGAGCCGATGCCGATGATCATGCCGATGTCCCCAGCCGCGCCCGGCCACGATCCATGGCCGCGCGCATGGTCCGGACGGTCTCGGCGAGGCCCACGAACAGCGCCTCCCCCATCATGAAGTAGCCGATGTTGAGCTCGACGATCTCCGGCAACGCCGCGATCCGCTCGGCGGTGACATAGTCGAGCCCGTGGCCGGCATGGACCTCGAGCCCGGCCGCATAGGCCTGCCGGGCGCCGGTCACGATCCGCTCCCACTCCACCTCCGCCTTGTCGTGGTGGCCGTCGGTGATGGCATCGCACCAGCCGCCGGTGTGGATCTCGATCACGGGCGCGCGCAGTCGCGCCGCCATCTCGATCTGCGCCGGGTCGGCGGCGATGAACAGCGACACCCGGATGCCGGCATCGCTCAGCCGGGCGATCGCCGGCGCCAGCGCCTTGTGCTGGCCGACCACGTCGAGGCCGCCCTCGGTGGTCAGCTCCTCGCGCCGCTCCGGCACCAGGCAGCAGGCATGCGGGCGCGTCGCGAGCGCGATCCGCACCATCTCCTCGGTGGCCGCCATCTCGAAGTTCAGCGGCTTGGAGATCTCGGCCTTCAGCCGCGCCATGTCGTCGTCGCGGATGTGCCGGCGGTCCTCGCGCAGATGCGCCGTGATGCCGTCGGCCCCGGCCTCGATCGCGAGCAGCGCGGCGCGCACCGGATCGGGGCTGCGGCCGCCGCGGGCATTTCGCAAGGTGGCGATGTGGTCGACGTTGACGCCGAGGCGCAGCTTCGGAGGATGTGACTTCGACGGATCGGACATGGGCCGGCTCGCAGGACTTTCGAATAGACTTCGGCTTGTTTAGCGCATCCCGAAGCAGAACGCCGCAGCCATCCCCGCAGATTAGCCATTCACCCGGTCGACCCGCGCCACGATGGTCTTGGCGCGCAACTGGTTGATGATCGCCGAGAGATGCTTGAGGTCGTAGACCTCGAGATCGATCGTGAGCTCGGTGAAGTCAGGCGAGCGGCGGCTCATGCTGATGTTGTCGATGTTGCCGTCATGCTCGGCGATCACGGTGGCGACCTGGGCGAGGCTGCCGGGCTCGTTGACGTTCTCGACGCGAATGCGCGCCGGGAAGCGCTGCGGCGAGGTCTCGTCGACATCCCAGCGCACGTCGAGCCAGCGCTCCGGCTCCTCCTCGAAATCCTTCAGCGCCGGCGACTGGATCGGATAGATCGTGATCCCCTCGCCCGGCGTCACGATGCCGACGATGCGGTCGCCCGGCACGGCGCCACCGTTCGGCGCGAACTTCACCGGCAGGCCGGAATTGAGCCCGCTGATCGGGATGGCGAACGGGCCGCGGTGGGGCTCGGCCGCGGGCGCGGCAGCCTTGGCCGCCGGCGCGGCGGCCGTCTTCTTGGCGCCGTAGCGCACGACGCGCTCTTCCTTGTAGTCCGGATACATCGCGCGCGCGACGTCGGAGGCCTTGATCTCGCCGCGGCCGACCGCCGCCATCACGTCCTCGATCGAGGCGCGCGCCAGACGCGGCAGCGCGCCCTTGAGCTTGTCGTCGGCATATTCGAGCTTGGTCCGTTCGAACAGACGTTCGACGATGCGCCGGCCCAGCCCGGCATATTGATCGCGCACGGCGGTTCGGGTGGCGCGCCGGATGGCGGCGCGTGCCTTGCCGGTGATGGCGAGCGTTTCCCAGGCCGAGGGCGGCGCCGACTGCGCATCCGAGGTCAGCACTTCCACCTCGTCGCCGTTCTGCAGCTCCGACGACAGCGCCGCGAACTTGCCGTTGATCTTGCAGCCGACGGCGCTGTTGCCGACGTCGGTATGCACGGCATAGGCGAAGTCGATCACGTTTGCGTGGCGTGGCAGCGCGATCAGCTTGCCCTTCGGCGTGAAGCAGAACACCTGATCGTGAAACAGCTCGAGCTTGGTGTGCTCGAGGAACTCTTCGGGGTTGGCGCTCTCCGAAAGGATGCCGATGGTGTGGCGGAGCCAGGCGAAGGCGTTCGATTCGCGCTTCAGCCGTTCCGTCGGCGAGGCGAGGTCGTCCTTGTAGAAGGCGTGGGCGGCGATGCCGAGCTCGGCGATCTGATCCATCTCCTCGGTGCGGATCTGCAGCTCGACGCGCTGCTTGCCCGGGCCGATCACGGTCGTGTGGATCGAGCGATAGTCGTTCTGCTTCGGCGTCGAGATGTAGTCCTTGAAGCGGCCGGGCACGACAGGCCAGGTCGTATGCACGATACCGAGCGCACGATAGCAGGATTCCAGATCCGGCATGATGACGCGAAAGCCGAAGATGTCGGACAGCTGCTCGAAGCCGATGGATTTGCGTTCCATCTTGGTCCAGATCGAGAATGGCCGCTTGCGGCGGCCGAACACCCGCGCGGTGAGGCCGTGCTCGCGAAACTTGCGGGCCAGCTGGCTCTCGATTTCGCCGATCAGGTTGCGGTTGCGCTCCGCCAGCGCATCGAGCCGCTGCATCACCACGCTATAGGCCTGCGGGTCGAGCGTCCGGAACGAGAGATCCTCGAGTTCCTCGCGCATCTCCTGCATGCCCATCCGGCCCGCCAGCGGCGCGTAGATGTCGAGCGTCTCCTCGGCAATCCGCCGCCGCGATGCCTCCGGCACGAACTCCAGCGTGCGCATGTTATGCAAGCGATCCGCGAGCTTGACCAGCAGCACACGCACGTCGTCGGCGATCGCCAGCAGGAGCTTGCGCAGATTCTCGGCCTGCTTGGCCTCGCGCGAGACCAGCTCGAGCCGCTTCAGCTTGGTCAAGCCTTCGACGAGCGCACCGATCTCGGGGCCGAAGAAGCGGTCGATCTCGGCACGGGTCGCCTCGGTGTCCTCGATCGTGTCGTGCAGCAGCGCCGCGACGATGGTGGCGTCGTCCAGCTTCAGGTCGGTCAAAATGGCCGCGACCTCGAGCGGATGCGTAAAATACGGGTCGCCCGACGCGCGGGTCTGCGACCCATGCGCCTTCATGGCGTACACGTAGGCGCGGTTGAGCAGGTCCTCGTTCGTATCCGGATTGTAGGAGCGGACCCGTTCCACGAGATCGTACTGCCGCATCATGCGGGAGCGCGGCTTCGGCGGCCGCGGCCGCTCAGCCGGCGGCGGAGGCGCCAACGCGGCCGATTCGGCCGCCGCCTGCATCTGCTGAGGAGTGTGGCCCGAAACCACCATGGAAAATGACTAAACCTTTATCTTCGTGACCAAATCTGCCGGATGGCAGGCGCTTGGCGCAGCCCTATGGTAATCACGGAATCACGTTCAAATGCAAAGGCCCGGACGTGGTCCGGGCCTTCACATTCTCACAAGTTAGCTGGAGCTCGCGCTGGCGGTGACGAGACCGTCACTCGTCCTCTTCCGGCTGCTCTTCCGGCGGAGCGAGGCCCTCGAGGCCCTTCAGCAGCTCTTCCTCGGTCATGCGCTCGACGGCGACCTCGGTGTCGTCGGCATCGACGCTGGCACCGGCCGAGCCGATCAACGGCACCGTGTCCGGCTCCGGCTCGTCGACCTCGACGAACTTCTGCAGCGAATGCACCAGTTCTTCCTTCAGATCCTCGGGAGAAATGGTCGAATCCGCAATTTCCCGGAGTGCGACGACGGGATTCTTGTCATTATCTCTATCAATTGTAAGTTGCGATCCTGATGAGATCATGCGCGCGCGATGCGCGGCCAGGAGAACCAGGTCGAACCGGTTGTCGACTTTATCGATACAATCTTCCACAGTGACGCGCGCCATTGTCGCTCCGGTCCTTTGTGTGCTTAATATGCTGATTATGCTGGGCTAGTTATAGAGGCTGGCCGGCTTTCGCAAGGCAAAACTGGCGTCAGGGTTCGGTAAGGGGCAAGGAGTACCGAATTCGGCAACCTTGACTGGCGCTCCGTCCAGACCCGCGGAATTCGGGCCTTGGACAAGAAAACGCTTCATTACGTCGTCACAAGTGCGCCTTTGTTGCCCCGACCACTCCTGTTTGCGGTAACCTCACACCAGATGGACCGCCGACGCCTTGGCAGTATCTTGAAATGGAATGCGCGACCGACTGGAGTCGCGCCAAAAATAGAATCTAACTGAACGCGAGACACTGAATGTCATCTTCGACCAACAAGATTGCGCTCTTCATTGACGGCGCCAACCTATACGCCACGGCCAAGACGCTCGGCTTCGACATTGACTACAAGCGCCTGCTCAAGGAATTTCAGAGCCGCGGCACGCTGCTCCGCGCGTTCTATTACACCGCGATCATCGAGGATCAGGAGTACTCGTCGATTCGGCCCTTGATCGACTGGCTCGACTACAACGGCTATACGGTCGTCACCAAGGCGACGAAGGAATTCATCGACGCCAGCGGCCGGCGCAAGGTCAAGGGCAACATGGACATCGAGCTCGCCGTCGATGCCATGGAACTCGCCGAGCATATCGACCAGATGGTGCTGTTCTCGGGCGACGGCGACTTCCGTTCGCTGGTCGAAGCGATGCAGCGCCGCGGCGTTCGCGTCACCGTGATCTCGACCATCTCCAGCCAGCCGCCGATGATCGCCGACGAGTTGCGCCGCCAGGCCGACGTCTTCACCGACCTCATGGAGTTGCAGTCCAAGCTCGGCCGCGACCCGTCGGAGCGCCCCGCCCCGCGCGAGCCGCGCCACCATTCCCCGCAATTCCTGCAGCGCTCGACCACGGCGCCCGCCCGCGCCACGACCACCACCACCACCACGCCCAACGATGACGATTTCGAGGACTAGGCGGACGGGCACTCAGCCTGCGCCGCCTGCCCCGTCTTCGACCAATCCCGATCGAGACTGTCCGCTGTGCCCTCGCCTCGTTGAGTTCCGCGAGGCGCAGCGCGCGCGTGAGCCGTCATGGTTCAACGCCCCGGTGCCGTCGTTCGGCGATCCCGACGCGCGCCTCCTGATCGTCGGCCTCGCGCCAGGGCTGCAGGGTGCGAATCGCACCGGGCGCCCGTTCACCGGCGACTATGCCGGGGAGCTGCTCTACGGGACGCTGCTGCACTACGGATTTGCAAAAGGCCGCTTCGAAGCCCGCCCCGACGACGGGCTGACGCTGGTGGACTGCCGAATCAGCAACGCGGTGCGCTGCGTGCCGCCGCAGAACAAGCCGCTGCCGGCCGAGATCAACCAATGCCGGAGCTTCCTCGGCGCCACCATCGCCGCGATGCCTCGGCTGCGCAGCATCGTCGCGCTCGGCCGCATCTCCCACGACACGCTGCTGAAGCTGCTGGGCTTGCGCGCGGTCGCGGCGCCGTTCGCCCATGGCGCCGTGCACCAGGCCGGCGGGATCCGGCTGTACGACAGCTATCACTGCTCACGCTACAATACGAACACCGGCGTGCTCACGACCGAGATGTTCCACGCCGTGTTCGCGCGCGTGAAGGCGGATCTGGATTAGTTCGGCCCGCCCTTATCCTCACGCGGCAGATGCGCGGTTGTCCTTCAGCCACGCCAGCACGTCGTCCGCGTTCCTGTCCGGTGGAAACACCGGATAGAACACGTGGGTGATCCGGGCGTCGTCCACGATCATGGCAAGCCGCTTGATCATGGTCAGCCCGGCGATCTCCATCGTCGGCAACCGCAGGGCATTGGTCAGCTCGAGCTTTTCGTCCGACAGCACCGGAAACGGCAGGTGCAGGCGTGAGGCCATCTCGGTCTGATAGGCATTGCTCTGCGTCGACAGGCCGAACACATGCGCGGCGCCGGCCGATTTCAACTCGCCGAACAGGTCGCGGAAGCTGCAGGTCTGCGGCGTGCAGCCGCGCGCACCCGGGATCATGTCCCAGTCCTCGACCAGCGACACCTTGCCGGGTTCGCCGGTCCGCGGATAGGCGAACACGACGGTCCGTCCTGGCAGGTCGGACAACGTGACCAGCGTGTCGTCGGTCGCACGCAGTCCGATCGCGGGAATGATCGTCCCGACCAGATGATCGGCTGCGCCGTCGTCGGTCGGAGCCGGAATCCGGCTCCAGTCGACGTCCAAGAGGTTCTTCTGATTCATCGGATGCTTTCCCAAGGCTCAGGCGTGCCGCCGAGGAGCGCGCGGCAAAGGTCTCGTTAGCCGCGCGCCCGCAGCAGCCGGCCCTTCTCGCGGCCCCAATCGCGCTTCTTCTCGCTCTCGCGCTTGTCGTGCAGCTTCTTGCCCTTGGCGACGGCGAGCAGCAGCTTGGCGCGGCCCCGCTCGTTGAAATAGAGCTTCAGCGGGATCAGCGTCATGCCTTCGCGCTCGACGGCGCCCATCAGCTTGTTGATCTGCTTGCGATGTAGCAGCAGCTTGCGAGGCCGCTTCGGCTCGTGATTGAAGCGATTGGCCTGCAGATATTCCGGAATGTTGGCGTTGATCAGCCAGATCTCGCCGTTGCGCGAATCCGCATAGGATTCCGCGATCGTCGACTTGCCGCCGCGGACCGACTTCACCTCGGTGCCGGTCAGCGCGATGCCGGCCTCGATGGTGTCCTCGATCGCGTAGTTGAACCGCGCCTTGCGATTCTCGGCGGCGACCGTGATCTTGGGTTCGTTCTTTTCAGCCATCAGGACTTTTTCAGGAGATCACGGATCTCGGTCAACAGCTCGACCTCGGCCGAGGGCTTCGCCGGCGCCGCGGGGGCTGCCGCTTCGTTCCGCTTCAACCTGTTTATCACACGGATGATCATGAACAGCACGAAAGCGATGATGAAGAAGTTCAGGGTCAAGGTCAGGAACTGTCCATAGGCCAGCACGGCACCCTGCTTCTTCGCGTCCGCAAGGTTGCTCGCATTGACCGTCTTGGACAGCGGGATGAAGTAGTTCGAGAAATCGAGGCCGCCGGTGATGGCGCCGATGATCGGCATGATGACATCGGCGACGAGCGAGGTGACGATGGCGCCGAAGGCCGCGCCGATGATGACGCCGACGGCGAGGTCGACGACGTTGCCCTTCATCGCGAATTCACGGAATTCCTTCAACATGCTCGCGTCCCCCTCAGATACGTCGGCTCAGTTGATCAGTCCGGCATGAACCATCGCCTCGCGCACCGCGACCCGGGTCGGCTCCGAGACCGGCACCATCGGCAGCCGCAGCTTCTCCTCGATCTTGCCGAGCAGCGACAGCGCGTATTTCACCGGGGCCGGGTTGGACTCGATGAACAGATTGGTGTGCAGCGGCATCAGCTTGTCGTGGATCTTCAGCGCCGTTGCGACATCGCCCTTCTGCCAGGCCTGGTGGAATTCCGAGCACAGCCGCGGCGCGACATTCGACGTCACCGAGATGCAGCCATGGCCGCCATGCGCCATGTAGCCGATGATCGTCGCATCCTCGCCCGAGAGCTGGTTGAACTCCTCGCCCATCGCGGCGCGCTGCTGCGACACCCGCACCATGCTCGCGGTGGCATCCTTCACGCCGGCGATGTTCTTCAGCTCGAACAGGCGCTTCATGGTGTCGACGGACATGTCGATCACCGAGCGCGGCGGAATATTGTAGATGATGATCGGAATGCCGATCGCGTCGTTGATCGCCTTGAAGTGCTGATACAGGCCTTCCTGCGTCGGCTTGTTGTAATAGGGCGTCACCACCAGCACCGCGTCCGCCCCCGCCTTCTCGGCGTGCTGGGCGAGTTCGACCGCCTCCTTGGTCGAATTGGAGCCGGCGCCGGCGACGACGGGCACGCGTCCCCGGGCCTCGGCGATGCACCACTCGACCACCCGCTTGTGCTCGTCATGACTGAGCGTCGGGCTCTCGCCCGTCGTGCCGACCGGCACGAGGCCGTTGGTGCCCTCGTCGATCTGCCAGTTCACAAGGCTGCGAAAAGCGGCCTCGTCCACGGACCCGTTCTTGAAAGGAGTGACCAAGGCGGTGAAAGAACCCCGGAAATTCGTCTTGGCTGCCATGAAACTCCCTCCCAAACGCCGTTTGGCCCCTGTGCGAGCCACTTCATACCGGGTCTACCGACGGGGCGGAAGGCCCGCCCGCGGCTGGGCTGCCTTCTCAACAGGCACACGAATCGCGCGAATCGCTTTGCCGAGGCCCGCGATCACCCTTCGCTGAAGCCCCACGGCCCGCACGCCGCCCTTCGGTCGTGATTTCGCCGCGGTGTTGGCGCAGGTTGCAGTCCTTCCCGGTATATTTAGGATTTGTTCACCTTTTCGATAGACCCATGTTGGTCAGGGGATCGAAGTCATCCGCCGCAAAAGGAACGCCGTGCCCTTTTCTGCCCGCGCCACTGCATTGCGATCGACCGCCCTGTCGGTGTCACTCTCGGTGTCCTTGGCCGCCGGCCTGACACTCGGATGGGCTCTCGCCGGACATGGCGCTCTCGCCAAGGACCAGGCCGCTGGGTCCAAGGTTTCGGGATCCAAGGCTCCCGCGACCAAGGTTCCCGTGCCGAAGGCGCGTCCAATCGCGCGCAGCGTGGTCCCGAAGACGAACACCCACGAGGCCGCCGGGACCAAGAGCGAGGTCGACGCGCGGGCCGAAGCGAAGGCCGAGGTCAAGAACAGCCCCAAGGGCGCCGGCGAGACGCCGCGCGCGGCCCCGAGGGACATCACCCCCAGCGCGGCGGCTGCAAGCCTGCCGGCCCGCCAGCATGCCGCCCTGCCCGCCTCCCGTAAGCTCGTGGTGCCGGCTGCGATCGCCGTGACGTCCTCGACCTCGCAGTCCGACAAGGACGCGCTCGAAAACGTGATCGAGCTCGTCCGCAAGCGCAAGCCCAGCGATGCCACCGAGGTCGTGCAGGCGATCTCGGATCCCGTGGCGCGCAAGCTCGCGGAGTGGGTGATCCTGCGCAGCGACAACAACAATGCCAGCGTGGAGCGCTACCGCGCGTTCATCGCCGCCAACCCGTCCTGGCCGTCACAGACCTTCCTGCGGCGCCGGCTCGAGGCCGCGTTGTGGGACGACAAGCGCGACGATGCCGTGGTGTGGTCCTGGTTCGAGAACGAATCGCCGCTGTCGGCCAAGGGCAAGTTCGCGCTGGCCCGGGTGATGCTCAATCGCGGCGACCGCGCCAATGCCGAGCGCCTGGTGCGCGATGCCTGGCGCAACGACGCGATGTCCGAGGAGACCGAGAACAACATCCTGGACCAGTACGGTGCCCTGCTGTCCGGCGGCGATCACAAGGCGCGGATGGACACGCTGCTGTATGGCAGCGAGCACGAGGCCGCCATGCGCGCTGCCCGGCGGCTTGGCTCGGGCCACGTGGCGCTGGCAAAAGCGCGAATCGCGGCCTACCGCAAAGCCTCCAACAGCCAGAGCCTGCTCGATGCCGTGCCGCGCGAACTCCACGGCGATGCAGGCTACATCTTCAGCCGCATCCAACTGCTGCGGCGCGATGAAAAATTCGCCGAGGCGGCGCAGCTGATGCTGAACGCGCCCAAGGATCCCGGCCGCCTGCACAATCTGGACGAATGGTGGATCGAGCGCCGGCTGCTGGCGCGCAAGATGATCGACACCGGCGAATATCGCAACGCCTACCTGATCGCGCGCGACGCGGCGCTGCCGAACCGCGACATCTACAAGACCGAGCAGGAATTCACCGCGGGCTGGATCGCGCTGCGTTTCCTCAACGATCCGGCCACCGCGGCCCAGCACTTTGCACGGATTGGCGTCGGCAGCGTCAATCCGACCACCCTGGCGCGGGCCGGCTATTGGCAGGGCCGCGCGGCAGAAGCGATGGGGCGCATGCAGGAGGCGCGCGCGGCCTATACGTCGGCCGCCGAGCAGTCCACGAGCTACTACGGACAGTTGGCGCGCGCGAAGCTCGGCCTGCCGCAGCTCGGCCTCAATGCCGCGCCGAGCGGCCGCGGACGCGGCGTCGAACGGCTCGAGGTGGTGCGCGCGGTGCAACTGCTCTACGAGCTCGACGAGGGCGAGGTCGCGATCCCGATCTTTGCCGACATGGGCGACAACGGCGACCCCGACGTGCTGGTCGGAATCGCGGAAATCGCCGCGCGAAACAGCGATGCGCGAGCGATGCTGCTGGTTGGCAAGGCCGCGCTCAATCGCGGACTGCCGTTCGATCATTACGCCTATCCGGTCACGGGCATCCCCGCGTTCCGGGCGCTCGGGCCGGAGGTCGAGCAGAGCGTGATCTTCTCGATCGCGCGCCAGGAGAGCGCCTTCAACCAGGCCGTGGTCTCGCCGGCTCAGGCCTACGGGCTCATGCAGGTCACGCCGGATGCGGGTCGCTACGTCTGCAAGCGCGCCGGCGTCAGCTTCGATCTGAACCGGATGAAGACCGACCCGGTCTACAACGCGCAGCTCGGCGCGGCTGAGCTTGGCGGCCTGCTCGAGGACTATCGCGGCTCGTACATCATGACGTTCGCGGCCTACAATGCCGGCCGCGGCAGCGTACGGAAATGGGTCGAGCGGTATGGCGACCCACGCGATCCGAAGGTGGACGCGGTGGATTGGGTCGAGCTGATTCCGTTCGCGGAGACCCGCAACTATGTGCAGCGGGTGATGGAGAACCTGCAGGTCTATCGCGCCCGCTTCGGCGGCGGCTCGCGGCTGCAGATCGAGGCCGATCTGCGCCGCGGCGCTGTGGTGGAGTAGCGAGTAGCGAGTAGCGAAGCCTGGGCTCCGCTCCGTCGTCAACTGCTGTTCGTTACTCCCTATTCGCCATTCGCCCGCACTTACCAGTTGCGCTGGGCACGCACCAGCAGCGAGACCGAGTCCTGGTCCTTCAACTGGTAGGTCGTGGCCGGCTTGGCGACCGCCGCGACCGCCGGTGCGTTCGCCACGCCGGTGAACTTCTGGTCCAGCCGGGTCCAAGCGACGTCCGCAGAGAAGGTCAGATTCTTGACCGGCGTCCAGCGCGTGATCACACCCACCGTCGAGATGTTGAAGTCGGGGTTGCAATTCGCAGGCGTGATTCCGAGAGCGACCATGCCCGCACCGTTGCAGATCAGTCCCTTCGCGGTGTTGTTGTATCTGACGCCGCTCCAGGAGCCGTAGACCGCCGTGTTCCAGAACGGATCCCAGTTGTGGGTAAAGGCACCCCGGAAGCCGTAGGTGGTGGTCAGCTGCTGCTGGGTATTCGCCCCAAACACCGAATCCGACACGCCGGCGAAGCCCAGGCTCTGGAAAGCGCCGGCCATGTTGCTGCCGCCGTACATCGCATAGTTGATCGGCGCGAGGCTCTGGAAGTTGTAGCGGCTGGCACCGTTGGTGTAGACGCCCTGCAGATTGATGGTGTCGCCGGCGCCGGTCGGGATGTTCTTGATCGACAGGGCGAGCTGACCGGCATAGCCCCATTTGTCGGCGGGATGCCCGGTCGTCTCGCTGGCACCGAAGAAGGCGGCGTGATTGTCGTGTGCCGCGAAGGACGCCTGGAACAGGCCCCAGGCCTGATCGACGCGCACCATGCCGACGATGTCGGGCGCGACGTTGCCGCCGAAATTCGACGTGCCATAGCTGCCGGTGAGCACGCCGGCGGCCGTCTGTCCCGCCGTATTCCAGATCTGCGACTGCGAATACTGCGTCGCATCCTGGGCCGAGATCGCGGCCGTGATGCCCGAACCGAAGTCCGCGGTGTAGGTGAACTGGTTGACGCCGGTGATGGTGCCGCCGCCTCCGGTCAGACCGTCGAAATTGTTGCCGGGGTAGTTGGCCCAGGGCGCGTCGAACTGCGACACGGCCTTACCCATGGTGAAGCCGGCGAACTGGATGAAGGCATAGAAGACGCCGATCCCGCCTTGTGCGATGTTGCCGTCAGCCTGCGCTCCAGGCGCGCCCGCCGTCGAATAGGCAGTTGCGCCCGTGGCGGAGCCGGTCCCGGCATAGCTGCCCCCGGTCCACTGGAAGACACCGTCGAAGAAGGTGCGCACGACGCCATATTCGGTCGCGGTGCGGGTGTCGATGTTGAGGTCGGCGCGCGAACGCGTCGTGTAGTAGTTGCTGAGACGATTTCGCCCGCCGGCGACGCCGTTCACGGCATTCTGGAAGATCGTATTCGTGCCGAAGCCGGCCTCGACCCGCAGATAGCCGCCGAGCTTGATGCAGGTGTCGGTGCCCGGAATGTAGAAAAATCCGGCGCCGTACATCGAGCAGACCCTGACATACTCGACCGCTTTGGCCTTGATCGGAAGGTCGGCGGCCTGAGCCCCACCCATGGCGAGCAACGCCGCCCCTGAGCCCAAAACAAGGCTCCTCACAGTCTTCATACTAACCTCCAAATTGCTCAGTTCAGACCGGCCCGGCTCGACATCGAACGACCGCCCCAACGGTCAGCCCGTCTCCAGCTGCACCACAGTGCCCGCGCATAGCGTTGCAGTGGGAACGATCGCGAGGCAGAGTTGGTGCTTTATCGGACCATTCTCGTGACCGGCCGGATCACGCATGTGGCACGGCCGCGGCACGGCGCGCGGTCGCCGGATCTCCAAGAGTAATGTGTCGGGGAAGACTTTCGCCGCCGAATGCGTGTCGCGGTCGTGGCGGGAATGCAGCAGGACGGACGTCGAGAACCGCGGCGAGCGCGAGGCTCAAACTCTCTGGCCCCGTCATCCCGGCGATCGTGGCACGGGCCCTCGCCCGCCCGAGATCACGCAGGCCAAGCTTGGCTCAAACGCGCGGTCGAACCGAGCGAACCCGCTGACCGCCTCTCACGGATGTTTGAGCCGCATGGCCACGAGGCGGTCGCGAAATTCCATCCAGATCGTATTGCGTCGCGTGGCCGCGCGGTGTGGTTCTCGGGCGGGTCTGCAGCATGTTTGTCAGCGACAAAGCGGCACGGTGAGGAATGCGGGTCTCGGTGCTGGAGCACGCGCTGGCGAGGCAAAGAAAAACCCCCGGCAGTTGCCTGCCGGGGGTTGGTCAAACCGTCGTGAGACGGTCTGGATCAGAAGTTGCGCTGAGCGCGGAGCAGCAGGACAGCCGACTGCTGATCCTTCAGCTCATACACCGCAGCCGGCTTGGCGACAGCGGCGGCAGCCGGGGCCGTGACCGAACCCGAGTGCTTCTGGTCGAGCCACGAGTAGGCGAAGTCGGCCGAGAAGGTCAGGTTCTTGACCGGGGTCCAGCGCGTGATCAGGCCGATGGTGGCCAGATCGAAGTCCGGATTACAGGTCGAACCCGCGTTGAAGGTCGCAACCACGCCGGGGCTGGTGCAGATCAGGCCCTTGGCCGTGCCGTTGTAGCGGACGGCAGCCCAAGACCCGTAGATCGCAGTGTTCCAGGCCGGGTTCCAGTTGTGGGTGTACGCACCGCGCACACCGTAGGTCGTGGTCAGCTGCTGCTCGCCACCCGTGGTGAACACCGAGTCGCCCACGCCGGCAATGCCGAGGCTCTGGTAGGCACCAGCCAGACCCGTGCTGCCGTACATCGCGTAGCTGTTCGGCATCAGGCTCTGGATGTTGTAGCGGCTCGCACCGTTGGTGTAGACGCCCTGCACGTTGATCGTGTCGCCAGGTCCGGTCGGGATGTTCTTGATCGACAGGGCCAGCTGAGCCGCCCAGCCCCACTTGTCGGCCGGGTGGCCGGAGGTCTCGGACGCGCCGTAGTAAGCGACATGGTTGTCATGCGCCGCGAACGACGCCTGGAACAGACCCCAGGCCTGGTCGACACGGACCATACCGACGAAGTCCGGAGAGACGTTGCCGCCGTAGTTGCTGGTGCCGTAAGCACCACCGATCACGCCAGCCGCCGTCGAACCCGCCACGTTCCAGAGGTTGTTCTGGTAGTAGGCGGTCGCATCCTGAGCCGAAACGGTGGCCGTGATGCCGGAGCCGAAGTCAGCGGTGTAGCTGAACTGATTGACGCCAGTGACCGTGCCGCCGCCGCCGGCGAGACCGTCGAAGTTGTTGCCCGGATAGTTCACCCAGGGCGTGTCGAACTGCGACACGGCCTTACCCATGGTGAAGCCGGCGAACTGGATGAAGGCATAGTACACGCCGACCGAACCCTGCGCGATATTGCCGTCAGCCTGTGCGCCCGGCGCGCCAGCCGTCGAGTAAGCGGTCGCACCGGTGGCCGAACCCGTGCCGGCATAGCCGCCGGAGGTCCAGCTGAAGGTCAGGTCAGCGAAGGTACGGACCACGCCGTACTCGGTCGCCGTGCGCGTGTCGATGTTGATGTCCTGACGAGCGCGGGCCGTGTAGTAGTTGCTCAGGCGGTTATGCGCACCACCCTGGCCGCTGAACGTGCCGTTGAAGTCGCTGTTCGTGGCGATCGCCGTTTCAGCGCGGAGATAGCCGCCCAGCTTGATGCAGGTGTCGGTGCCGGGGATGTAGTAGAAGCCCGCACCATACAGGGAGCAAACCTTCACATACTCGACCGCTTTGGCCTTGATCGGAAGGTCGGCCGCCTGAGCCGCGGACATGGCGAGCAGAACTGCCGCCGAGCCGAGGACAAGGCTCTTAACCGTCTTCATTTAAACCTCCAAGTTGCTCTTTTGAGAAAGAACCGGACCAAGATCCCCCAGGACGATCCGCTTCCTCTGCTCCCGAAAAACCGCTTCAGCCGCTTCGCGCCATCGGACACACCCGCATCACGCGAGGGACTTAAGCGAACCACCTGTCACGGGACGATCGAGTAACCCCCCACCGTCATCAGGAACTATGCCTTCGCTCATTCGGTAAGCAAAATAGTTTATGCAGTCAGGTAATTGAATGAAGCCGAAATGTGTCTTGGGGGCAACACAATGGCAGCTTGTTGTGCAGCGCACGGGGGACGGCCGATGTCCTCCTAGATAAGTGATTTTGTTGCGGATTTTTTTTCTTTAGGGTCGAGCTTCGTACTGGAACTCCTGAGCAATGGCGCCCTTGAAGAACATGTCTGCCGCACCTGTGGAAGCGGACGCGCAACCGAAGACTGTCGAACATCTGCCGAAGAATCGCGACGCCATTCTTCGCTTCGCCCGGGAGATCTCCACGATCAACGTCCATCTGGAGGAGCTGAGGTACTTCTGGGCCAAGAGAATCGGCATCAGTGGCCCGCAATGGATGATCCTGATGGCGATCTCCGAGCTGGATCAAGGCGAGGGAGTCGCCGTGAATGCGGCGGCCAAGCGGCTGCACGTCGACCCTTCGTTCGTCACGACGCAGTCGAAGCTGCTCGAGAAGAAGGGCTTCATGGAACGCAAGCCCGCCCCCAACGATGCGCGCGTGGTCCGGATGTCGCTCACCACCAAGACATCGGAGCAGTTCGCCGAGCTGGAAGCTCAGCAGGCGCAGATCTTCAGCTTCATCTTCGAGGAATTCGACGCTCGCGAGCTGGCGACCTTCACGGACAAGCTGGCTGGCCTCAAGGACCGTTTCGAGAAGGCCAGCGCGCGACTCACGATGGGACTCTGAGCCCCCCCGAGGCGGTCACGGCCCGACCGCCTCTTACGGGGGAGCTGGAACAGACATGCGGTCGCGTCAGCCTGGAGGCCGCTGAGACCCCGCCAGACGCTTGGCGATCCAGTCGAAGACGAAGGCATCGGCCTCGAGCCAATCGGCGCCCGCGCTGGAGACGATCTTCAGAGTGATGTCCGGGTGCTCGCGCTTGATCTGCGCGATCAGCCGGGTTGCGATGTCGGCCCGCAGCCAGCCACGCTCCGGCACCGTCACCAGCAGCGGACACATGATCTGCCGGGCCGCCAGCCCATCGCTGGCGATCGACAGCCTGCCCCGCTCGCCCGCACCGGGTCGGCGCGACAGGAAGACGCGCTCGTGAATATCCCACAAGCCGGCGTCGCAGACCGCTGCAGCATAGCGCGGATCGAGTGCGATGCCGCGCGCGACGAAGGACGAGCTCCAGTCATCCGCCAGGATCGCGATCCGGCCTTCGTCCACGTCGTCACGGGACGTCGCGTAGTCCATCACGCTTGCGATGGCTGATTCGAGATCGCGACGGCCGACGATCTCCTCGAAGCGGCAGTCCGGTCCGCTGCCCAGCAGATCGACCACCAGCAGCGCCAGGCCGCGCTGCTCCGCATGGCCTGCAAGCTTGAACAGGGAGGTTTCCTTGCGACGGCCGGGCTCACCGATGCAGATGACGGTGGGCGCCCTGCCTGCCTCGCAACGCGCCGGCAGGAAATAGGCTTCGAGCGGGTAGTCGGCGCGCCAGTGAATTGTGACGACCTCTCCTTGCGGATCGGCACCGCGCAGGAATTCGCGCGCACATTCGCGCATGCGGGACAGCACGACGGCCTGGCGGGAGCGTGAGCTGCTGAACGGACAGGCCGCAGCCTCATAACAATCGATCGCGCGCGACCATTTGCGAAACGCCAGCTCGGGACGGCCGCTGCTCACGGCGTCGGCGGCGGCAGCCTTCATCGCATCCGCGCATTGCATCCACTCGCGGTACCACGACTCGTCGTCGCTGGCCTCGATCCGCTGCGCAACCGCCAGACATTCCGCAAGCTCGGCCCGGCCCTCGGGCCGCGCTTCCAGCAGCCGCGTGATGGCGCCCGCCAGATCGTCTTGGTCGGACCACGGACGCAGCACTCCCACAGAGCCTTCCGAACTCATCTTTGGACTCATTCCTCGCTGGCGTGACGGTGTGGCCCCGTCATCTAGCGGTCATGGTGACCATCCGGCATTTCCCGGTCAAGCCGATGCGCAACGATTTTTGGAGAGACGATCGATGTTTGCGCTGACGGCACGGCCTGCGGAGATCACGCCGAGGCTCTGCAATCGAGACGCAACGTCAGATGCTGGGCGGCGAGGAGATCCCGACATGAAGAAGCCTCCGGCGGGGCATCGCCAGAGGCTTCCTGGGGTCTAACATCGTATGATCGTCGTCTTGCGTAGGTGGTGAATGATTACTCAGGCATGACAAAATTAGCTTATCAACTCATCTGTTTTCAACACCATTTTTAAAAAAATACCAGCATGCAGCCAAACTACTGAAACGAATGCGATTTTCGAGCCACAGGCAATCGGATCCCTTGCTCAATTGCCTCGATCCGCCGATTTGGCATCGATCGCTGCTTGAGCGAACCAGACCCGGTGCCGCGCCGGAATGAGCGCCCGCACACAAGCAAAAACCCCCGGCAGTTTCCTGCCGGGGGCTCTTGAACCCGATCAGACGATCAGGATCAGAAGTTGCGCTGAGCGCGGAGCAGCAAGGACACCGAGTTCTGGTCCTTGAGCTGATAGACCGCAGCCGGCTTGGAGGTCGTGGTCGTGGCCGGAGAAACGATGTTGCCCGAGTACTTCTGGTCCAGGTTGGTCCAGGCCACGTCGGCCGAGAAGGTCAGGTTCTTGACCGGGGTCCAACGGGTGATCAAGCCGAGCGAGGAGATGTTGAAGTCGGGGTTGCAGGTGAAGCCTGCGCCCGCGATCGTACCCATCGCCGCGCTGCCGCAGATCAGGCCCTTGGCAGTGTTGTTGTAGCTCACGGCAGCCCACGAACCGTAGATCGCCGAGTTCCAGGTCGGGCTCCAGTTGTGGGTGTAGGCGCCACGGAAGCCGTAGGTCGTGGTCAGCTGCTGCTCACCGCCGGTCACGAAGACCGAATCGCTGACGCCAGCGAAGCCGAGCGTGCCGTAGACACCAGCCGTGCTGCTGCCGCCGTACATCGCGTAGGTGGTCGGCACCAGGCTCTGAGCGTTGTAGCGGCTCGCACCGTTGGTGTAGACGCCCTGGATGTTGATGGTGTCGCCGGGGCCGGTCGGGATGTTCTTGATCGACAAGGCCAGCTGAGCAGCCCAGCCCCACTTGTCAGCCGGGTGACCCGTGAGCTCGGTGGCGCCGTAGTAGCCGGTGTGGTTGTCATGCGCCGCGAACGACGCCTGGAACAGACCCCAAGCCTGGTCGACACGGACCATGCCGACGATGTCCGGAGACACGTTGCCACCGAAGTTGTTGGTGCCATACGAGCCGCCGATGATGCCGGCCGCGGTGATACCCGACACGTTCCACATGTTGGTGGTGTAGTACTGGCTCGCGTCCTGCGCCGAGATCGCCGCAGTGATGCCCGAACCGAAGTCGGCGGTGTAGGTGAACTGGTTGACACCGGTCACGGTGCCGCCGCCGCCCCACAGGCCGTCGAAGTTGTTGCCCGGGTAGTTGGTCCAGGGCGCGTCGAACTGCGACACGGCCTTACCCATCGTGAAGCCAGCGAACTGGATGAAGGCGTAGTACACGCCGATGCCGCCCTGGGCGATATTGCCGTCGGCCTGAGCGCCAGGAGCGCCAGCCGTCGAGTAGGCGGTCGCGCCGGTCGCGGAGCCCGAGCCAGCGTAGGTGCCGCTGGTCCAGGTGAACGTCAGGTCAGCAAAGGTGCGGACCACGCCGTACTCGGTCGCGGTGCGCGTGTCGATGTTGAGGTCCTGACGAGCGCGGCTGTAGTAGTAGTTGCTGTTACGGTTCATGCCGCCGGCAACGCCGTTGACGGCGTTGTTGTACTGGCCGTTGCTGGCGAACGACGTTTCAGCACGCAGGTAGCCGCCCAGCTTGATGCAGGTGTCGGTGCCGGGGATGTAGTAGAAGCCAGCGCCGTAAAGCGAGCAGACCTTCACATATTCGACCGCCTTGGCCTTGATCGGAAGGTCAGCTGCCTGAGCCCCAGACATGGCGACGAGAGCGGCCGCCGAGCCCAGGACAAGGCTCTTGATCGTGTTCATAATGTTAAACCTCCAAGTTGCTCAGTCAGGGAAGGTTCCGCCTCCGCTGGGTGAGAGACACCCTTGGGGTTGGACCCGTTATCCCTCTTCGACCCGTCGCTCAGCCGCTTCGCGCTATCGGACACACCCGCATGAACGCGAGGGACTTGAGCGAACGACCTAAACGGGACGACGTTGGGATGCCCCCCTTCGTCGTGCGAGCAGAATTACCGAAGGCCTTTGCACACGCAACAAAGGAACCATCATTGCGGCGCTCGAGCGGCGCCTTTTCGGACCGGTGTTGCACAAAAGGCACGGAACCGTGGTTCTGCGGGAACACCTAAGTGGCTGTTTATGTTGTCGTTTTGTGACAACGCAATTTGGGGTGCTCAAGGCCGCGAGCACTCGCCCGCCAGGAACCCGCCCCAAGTCAGGCGTCTGGGACCACGAATCCAGCCCACGCGCTGAACGAGAATCGGGCTGGAGGACGATGCCGTCTGCGCCCCTGCCACCGGCCGCCTTTGCAGACGACCCTCTATATTAGGGGTCCTCCGTGTCAGGGACCATCGAGAGGGCCGGCGCCGCCCGTCGACTTCCATGCCGTGCCGCGGCCGATCAACGGCAGGCTCAGCTCGCATCGATGGCCGAAGGTGAAGAGCACCGTCCACACCAGTCCAGCGAAGCCGCGGCCCTGTGAGGATTTCGAAACCGCATGCAATCTGCCGCTTGCGGCTCAGCGCGGCGTCGGGCATACCGACCCTCGCCGGAGACGTGGCCGAGTGGCTGAAGGCGGCGGTTTGCTAAACCGTTATAGGGTTGTAAAGCCCTATCGAGGGTTCGAATCCCTCCGTCTCCGCCAGCCGTCCCTGCGCGGCCAACAGCCCCCTCCCCCTGACCATCCGCCTCAACGCCGAGCCGTTCACGCACCTGCCGGATCGCAACGGAGCGTGACCGTCGTGATCACGGCTGCCGCTCAATCACGCGCGGTTCAATCGAACAAGCCACGGCTGATGTTGATCACGAAGGCGGCGGGCACGCCAATGATGGTGCCGACGAACCCATAGCCGAGCGCAGCCCACCATGACGCTGCGCCTCCTGCTCCCATCACGGCACCATAGATGGCGCCGAGACCCGCACAGAGGGCGGTCACCACGACGAGGCGGCGGTCATTATGAGCCTCGACCCGCAGACGCTTCAACTCGCGCCGGCTCTGCACCGCAGGCCCGGCCGGCTCGGTCGATCCACAATGCGGGCACGCCACTGCGCTGAAGGAGACACCGCTGCCGCAGTCATGGCAGTCGATCAGCTCTTGCCGCCGCGCCTGTCGCCGTGCCTGGCCCATGCCGTCAATCCCGCTTGTCTGCGTCACGCCGAACGACAGATAGGAGATTTATGGGCGCGCGACGAGGCCCGCTTCCGACGAGAATGAGCGATCGGGCGCGGGTCATCCAGCGCCCCGGTTCGCGGCCGGCAACTCTGGCGCGTGCGGCATACCTCGCGCCGAAAGCGAGAGCCGCCAAGCCGCGGCTTAGCTCGCTCAGTGCGCGGTCATCCAGGCGCGCGCCTCGCGCTGCGCGGTCGCGATCTCGGCGTCCGACATCTGCTCGGCGACCTCGCGGCGCATTGCCACGGCGTCGACGCGCCCCCTGAGGGCGGCGAGATTGAACCATTTGTGCGCGGCGATCAGATCGACCATACCGTCGCGACCGCTCGCATAGAGCATGCCGAGCTCGAACAGCACATCGCCGCTGGCGCCCTGCTCCGCGGTGGTCACGTCATCAAAATTGAGTTGTCCCTGAAACATCGTCGCTCTCCTTCGCTCGAGGAGGCGGCCGGTCACCCGAGCACGCCCCCGTCCAACTGTTCAACGCCTGGTTATCCCCATGCCGTCTCGCGGCTTATGCGCGAAGGATGACCGATCAAGTTTGAAAGGCAGTTTAAACATCGTGCTGAACGAGCCCTGAACGCGGAGCCCCGCATTTTCCCGGGCCGGCTTCAATGCATTGATTCGAAATGGATTCTTCAACTCGGCAAAGAGCGGTTTACCGTTCTGTTTGGCAAACTCATAACCATCCGCGAAAGCGCCTCACCGCGCTGGCGCGGAGCGCACCACGCCGTTGGTCAACAGCCGCACCGGGACTGGACACGTCTCGACAGCACGTGCGGGGGATTGCGCAGCGCGGTACGAGCACGGCTGCGCCGAGCTGCTGATGATGATGATGATGCCGTTCGTCTATGGGAAGGTTGGAGGCACACAGTCGCCAAAGGCGCGGTGCTCAAGGATCGAGGGCGTCGGCGAACACGTCAGGATCAGATCCCACTCTGGCTGATAGCCGCTCGTGAGATTGCAGACCGGAAACGCGATCTGCACCGAACGAAGAAATCCTGTTTCTTCTGCCGGACCGTACCGCGAGCGAAGCCGCCCTCGAGTTCGATCCGACCGTTGACCTGATGTCTCGCCGACACCCTCTATCGTCTGTTGGAGCTTCAGGAGATCCGCCCGGCTCTCGAGGAGCTATGCCGACCTGCGTTCCAACGACGTGCCGGCATCAGTTGCCGGACTCATCTCGCAGAGGACTGCGAGAGTTACTTCTTCTTGGCGACCTTCTTGGTCTTCTTGGCAGTCTTCTTCGCCGCGGTCTTCGCGACCTTCTTCACTGCCTTCTTCGCCTTCTTCGCTTTCTTGGCCATGTTGCCCTCCGATGTGAGATGGCTTAGTCGATGCGTGCACTCGGGAATCGAGCTGCACTCCTCATCGATACACCAACGAGTGAAAAAAAACAGCTTCCGGCTTAAGGAAGTGTTGACAGGCGCGCGCGTGTGCGGCTGACGAAACGCGCGAAGCAGCGCGTCGATCGATCGAGAAAATACAAACGTCTCCCCGCGCAAGGCCGCGATCGCAACTAATCGAGATTGCGCAAAAAGCCTGTGCTGCAAGTATTTTTCTGAACGGCTGAGCGGCACGTCGCACGCGACGACGCCGGCGTGTCGGCGTGCAGACTCGCATGGTGAGAGCAACGCGCGGACTCTGAGTCGTAAATTTTGGCAATGAAAAAATTTTCATTGCACACGCCCTCGTGTGCGTTCGAACGCTCGGCAATGGTGGCTTTTTTGCGAATCGCGTGCGGCGATTCGCCGGACCGCGACGCCAAGACAAACGGCGCGCACCATGTGCGCGCCGCTGGAACGAAGACGGGCGATCGTCGTTCAGATGCCGAGCTTGCTTTTCAGGAGATCGTTGACCGCCTGCGGGTTGGCCTTACCGCCCGACGACTTCATCACCTGACCGACGAACCAGCCGGCGAGCTGCGGCTTGGCCTTCGCCTGCGCAACCTTGTCCGGATTGGCGGCGATGATCTCGTCGACCACCTTCTCGATGGCGCCGAGGTCGGTGACCTGCTTCATGCCGCGGCTCTCGACCAGCTCGCGGGGGTCGCCGCCCTCGCTCCAGACGATCTCGAACAGATCCTTGGCGATCTTGCCGGAGATGGTGCCTTCGCCGATCAGCGCGACGATCGCCGCGAGCTGGGAAGCCGACACCGGGGAGGACGCGATGTCGCGGCCCTCCTTGTTGAGCCGGCCGAACAGCTCGTTGATCACCCAGTTGGCGGCGAGCTTGCCGTCGCGCGCCCGGTCGGACAGCGCCTCCAGCACGCTCTCATAGAACGCCGCGCTCTCGCGCTCGGCCACCAGCACGGAAGCGTCATAGGGCGACAGGCCGACATCGGCGATGAAGCGCGCCTTCTTCTGGTCCGGCAGCTCCGGCAATGCCGCCTTCAGCTCGTCGACGAAAGCCTGGTCGAACTCCAGCGGCAGCAGGTCCGGGTCCGGGAAGTAACGGTAATCGTGCGCCTCCTCCTTGGAGCGCATCGAGCGCGTCTCGCCCTTGTCGGGATCGAAGCGGCGGGTTTCCTGCTCGATCACGCCGCCGTCCTCGATGATCTCGATCTGGCGGCGCGCCTCGGCCTCGACCGCCTGGCCGATGAAATTGATCGAGTTGATGTTCTTGATCTCGCAGCGGGTGCCGAGCGGGCCGCCCGGCTTGCGCACGGAGACGTTGACGTCGGCGCGCAGGCTTCCCTTCTCCATGTCGCCGTCGCAGGTGCCGAGATAGCGCATGATCGACCGCAGCTTGGTGACGTAGGCCTTGGCCTGCTCGGCATCGCGGATATCCGGCTTGGAGACGATCTCCATCAGCGCCACGCCACAGCGGTTGAAGTCGATATAGGACAGCGACGGCGACTGGTCGTGCAGCATCTTCCCGGGATCCTGCTCGATGTGCAGGCGCTCGATGCCGATCGTGGCGGTCTTGCCGCCGTCGAGCTCGACCGTGACCTCGCCCTCGCCCACGATCGGGTCCTTGTACTGGCTGATCTGGTAGCCCTGCGGCAGGTCGGGATAGAAATAGTTCTTGCGGTCGAACACCGAGCGCAGGTTGATCTTGGCATTGAGCCCGAGCCCGGTGCGCACGGCCTGGCGCACGCACTCCTCGTTGATGACCGGCAGCATGCCCGGCATCGCCACGTCGACCAGCGAGACGTGGCTGTTGGGATCGCCGCCGAACGCGGTCGAGGCGCCCGAGAACAGCTTCGACTTCGAGGTGACCTGGGCGTGGATCTCCATGCCGATCACGACCTCCCAGTCGCCGGTGGCGCCCTTCATCAGCTTGCCTTGGTTAGAGCGCCCCAGCGGTAACGGGAGGTTCTCCAACAAGACAACCCTGAGCCTAATCGGACACTGCCGATCCCTCAGCTCGATCGGTATTTCTTGAATCGTAAGCCCTCTGGGCGCTAACTCTTCCAAAACAACGGACGCCAACAGATCCTCTGCAAGAGTCAGCATATTGTCTAGGTAGATGTCCATATCCGTTAGGATGCTACTATCCGGCTTACCCGCGCGCGTCCAGGTAGGCGGAATATAGCGTCCGACTTGATCGGCCGATCGAATATTCTCAATCTTCAGGGTTCCAGACTTTTCTCCGGGATGCTCGATGGCATTCCTCTTGCGAACAAGTTCGGAAGTCCAACTCTCTTCGGATCGAATGAGCTTCGTCAGACGATGCTCATCGCCAAACTTGAGGCAAGCCCATTTGGAGAGCTTGCTCTCTCCTTTTTCCTGCAGGTCAGCAAAGGCGCTGGCCTCGTTGAGCTTGCAGTCATAGAGAATTTCAAAAAACTTCAGCAAGTCCCGAAGATAGTCTTTGGCGTCGTATAAGAAGCCTTCGACGAACTTCTGGAGCCCAATAATGTGAGGAACTTCGCGGGCTTGCCGACTTTGCTTATCGCCTAACCTTTCAAGGCTTTCGTTCATTTTCTCGGCTAGAGAGTCGCGAACCTTGTGGCACTCAATGAGCCGCTGGGTAAGCGTGATCGCGTAGACGTGCGAGAGCTCAAGCTTCTTCTCTTTAGAGATGCTGAGCCAATTCGTGAGTTCGCTGGTTTGGGGCCCAAGCCGTGCCACAACCGGGTGACTTACGCCTACATCCAGAATTTGCCGTACTTCGAATGTCATGTGCGTTTCCCTAGCACCAACAGAACAGCTTTTGCCCCAATCGACATAGGCTATTCTCTGTATTCAAGTAGCGCGGAGACGATCCGCTCAAATTCGATATCCAATGCATCCTTGGCGACGGGCTGCCCGGCCTGCCGATACCAGTAGGCGGCATTGCCGAGATCGCCTTCGACGCGATGCAGATGCGCGTGCGCCCAGGCCGCGTCGCGGCCGGTCTCGTCCTGGATGATCTTGTGCGCCCGGTCCCAGTCGCCCTTCGCCAGCCACCACAGGCCGGTGAGCACCGGCGTCAGGCCGGCCGCGGGCGCGTCGCCCGCGAGACTCGTCTTGAACTCGGCGACGCTTACCACCACCGGACCGGCGTGAAGCGTCCCGCCGCCTGCTCGATGACCTCGCCGAGCGAGAACAGCGTCTCCTCGTCGAACGGACGGCCGATCAGCTGCAGCCCGAGCGGCAGCCCCTGACTGTCCTTGCCGGCGGGCACGGCGATGCCAGGCAGGCCCGCCATGTTCACCGTCACCGTGAAGATGTCGTTGAGATACATCTCGACCGGATCGGCGCCGCCCTTCTCGCCGATGCCGAACGCGGCCGACGGCGTCGCCGGCGTCAGGATCGCGTTCACGCCCCTCGCAAAGCAGTCCTCGAAGTCCTTCTTGATGAGGGTGCGGACCTTCTGCGCCCGGATGTAATAGGCGTCGTAATAGCCGGCCGACAGCACATAGGTGCCGATCATGACGCGGCGGCGCACCTCGGGCCCGAAACCATCGGCCCGGGTGTTTTCGTAGAGCTCGCCAATGGACTTGCCGGGCACGCGCAGGCCGTAGCGGACGCCGTCGTAGCGGGCGAGGTTGGAGGACGCCTCCGCCGGCGCCACGATGTAATAGGCCGGCAGCGCGTATTTGGTGTGCGGCAGCGACACCTCGACGGTTTCTGCACCGGCGGCTTCCAGCCACTTGCGCCCCTCACTCCAGAGCTTCTCGATTTCGGCCGGCATGCCGTCGAGCCGATACTCCTTGGGAATGCCGATCTTCATGCCCTTCACGGACTTCCCGATCGCGGCCTCGTAGTCCGGCACGGGGATGTCGACCGAGGTCGTGTCCTTCGGGTCGTGGCCGGCCATCGAGCGCAGCAGGATCGCCGCATCGCGGGTCGAGCGCGCGATCGGCCCGGCCTGGTCGAGCGAGGAAGCGAAGGCGACGATGCCCCAGCGCGAGCAGCGGCCATAGGTCGGCTTGATGCCGACGGTCGCGGTGAACGCCGCCGGCTGGCGGATCGAGCCGCCGGTATCGGTTGCGGTCGCGCCCATGCAGAGCAGCGCCGCCACCGCCGACGCCGAGCCGCCGGACGAACCGCCCGGCACCAGCGTGGTGTTGGAGCCCTCGCGGCGCCAGGGGTTGCCGACCGGGCCGAAGTACGAGGTCTCGTTCGACGAGCCCATCGCGAACTCGTCATTGTTGAGCTTGCCGAGCATCACCGCGCCATCGCGCCAAAGCTGCGAGGTCACTGTCGACTCGTAGGTCGGCACGAAATTACCGAGGATCTTCGAACAGGCCGTGGTGCGAACGTCCTTGGTCGCGAACAGGTCCTTGATCCCGAGCGGAATGCCGGCCAGCGGTCCGCCCTCGCCTCGATTGATCTTGGCGTCGGCGTCGCGCGCCATCGCGCGCGCCTGGTCCGGCGTCTCCATCACGAAGGCATTGAGCGCCCGCGCCTCCTCGATCGCCTTGAGATGGGCGTCGGTCAGCTCGAGCGACGTGAAGGTCTTGCTCGCGAGACCCTTGCGGGCCTCCGCGAGCGTCAGCGAAGTCAAATCGGTCATTTGTTGATCGGGCTGCAGAAGAAAGGAGAAAGTGTCTTGTCGTCGGCCGGGTCGTCCGCGAAGAACTTGTTCTTCGCAGGGGAGGCTTTCTTGGTATTGGCGGCCGCTTCGAGCTGGTCGAGGATCTCGTTGACGGCCTTGTCCGGATCGGCGGCCTTGCCCTTCCGCTCCATGGCGTCGAGATAGTCCATATAGGCCTTGTAGGCCGCTTCATCGTCGCAGAGCAGGCACATGGCGTTGGCTCGCTTGTCGGTTTGAAGGAGCGGATCACGCGCGATAAGCGCGGACCTGCCCTGGCTATTCCACGACCTTCGGCACGAGAAAGAAGTTGTTCTCGGTCATGGGCGCGTTCTTGACGATGTCGTCGGCGATCTCGCCGTCAGTGACGACGTCCTGGCGCTTCTTCATCGCCATCGGTGTCACCGAGGTCATCGGCTCGACGCCCTCGACATTGACCTCCGACAGTTGCTCGACGAAGTTAAGCATCGCATTGAGCTCGCCCTGCAGATGCGGGACCTCGGCGTCAGTGACAGCGATCCGCGCCAATTGCGCGATCCGGCGGACGGTGGCGGCATCGACCGACATTATATAGGGCCTCACGGGACAAGGTGAACCCGCCCTATAGCAGAGCCCGCTTTCGCGCCGCAACCGGCAGCCTCCGGACTTTCTGGGGCAGCGCCCTGCCCGCAGCGTCAGCCCGCCATCCGCCGCAAGCGCGCCTGGGCCTGTTCGGCCAGTGTCCGCGTCAATTCGGCGGCCGGTAGCGCGCGCCCGAGCGGCAGCGCCTGCCCGGCCCAGAGATTGGTGAAATCGACCCTTCCCTGCTTCTCCGCGGCGGCCTTGAGCGGACCGAGCGCGGTGGCGGCATGCGGAAACGCCGGCGCATCCGGCGAGATCGGCCCGACCTCGCGCATCACCCGGTTGGCGACGCCGCGGGCGAGCCGGCCGGTCATCACGTTGGTGATGACGGTGGATTCGCCATCGGCGGCGGCAAGCGCGGCGCGGGCCATCGCGCTGACCTTGGACTCGGGGCAGCGCAGAAACGCGCTGCCGATCTGCACACCGGATGCACCGAGCGCAAACGCTGCGGCGATGCCGCGCGCATCGGCGATGCCGCCGGCTGCAATCACCGGCAGCTTCACCGCATCGACGATCTGCGGCACCAGCGCAAACGTGCCGACCTGCTCGGCGAGCTTGTCGGTCAGGAACATGCCGCGATGGCCGCCGGCCTCCGCGCCTTGCGCGATGATGACGTCGGCGCCGTTCCGCTCCAGCCACACCGCCTCGCGCACCACGGTTGCGGACGCCATCACGACCGCGCCGGTCGCCTTCACGCGCGCGAGCAGGCCCGGCTCAGGCAGGCCAAAATGGAAGCTGATGATGTCCGGCTTAAGCTCCTCGACGACCGCGCACATCGCCGCGTCGAACGGCGCGCGGTTGGCGGCCGCAACCGGAGCCGCCGGATCCACGCCATACTCCTGGTAATAGGCGCCGAGCCTCTGCTTCCATGCGGCCTCACGTGCCGCATCGGCCTCGACCGGCGTGTGGCAGAAGAAGTTCACGTTGATCGGCGCCGACACGCGCTGGCGGATGATGTTGACCTGCTCGCGCGCCTTGTCTGCGGAGAGCATGGCACAGGGAAGCGAGCCGAGCCCCCCGCCTTGCGCCACCGCGATGACGAGATCGGCATCCATCACGCCGGCCATCGGCGCGAGCACGATCGGGTGCTCGGTCTTGACGAGATCCAGGAAGCGGCGGTCGGGCCACATGGGCTGCTCCTATTGCTTGGCGAAGACGGCGGACGAGTTGCGCCGCCCTTGCAGGATCTGCTCGGCCTCATCGACGATGCGCGCGACGATCTCGGCGGCCGGCGGGATATCATGGATCAGGCCGACCGCCTCGCCGGCAATGACGGCGGCGATGTCGAAATTGCCTTCGGTCCGTGCCTTCACATAGTCCGCCGACACGTTCTCGACCTGCTGCAGCAGATCGACCTCGCGCCCCATCCAGCGGCGCGCATGATCGTTGACCAGACAGCGGCCGGTGAACGGCGCCGGCCAGACATTGTTGCGCGACAGATCAAAGATGATGCCGCGCACGGTCTCGCCGGATTTTGCCGCGCAGATCCGCCGCTTGGCCTCGTCGGCGCCGGCAGCCTCCCGGCTGGCATAGAAGCGCGTGCCGAGCAGCACGCCCTCCGCCCCCAGCATCAGCATCGCCGCAAGGCCGCGGCCATCGGCAAGACCGCCGGCCGCCGCCACCGGCACTCGCCCCGCGGCGAGGTCGACGATCGCCGGCACGATATCGAGCGTGGTCCGCGAGGCGCCATGACCACCCGCCTCGGTTCCTTGTGCAACCAGGATGTCGGCACCCGCCGCGATCGCCTGCTCTGCCATCGCTTCGTCCTGCACCTGGCAGATCAGCAACGCACCGGCCCGCTTGATTGCCGGCGCGAACCGCGCGGGATCGCCGAATGACAGCATGATCGCCGCGGGCCTGGCGGCGAGCGCCACGTCGAGCAGATCGGGCTGCTTCGCCAGCGACCAGGTGATGAAGCCGATGCCGAACGGCGCAGGCAGGCCTTCAAGCCGTGCGGTCTCTTGCGCGAGCCAGGTTCGATTGCCATAGCCGCCACCGAGAATACCGAATCCCCCGGCGTCGCTGACCGCGCGCACGAGGCGCGCATCGGCAATCAGATCCATCGGCGCCAGCAGGATCGGCTGGCTGATGCCGAGCTTCTCCGTCAACGCCGTCCGCAGTGCCATGAAAGTCTCCTCAACTCTGGACGGCGACTTTAGGCGCGGCTAGCATTCTCTCAAAATGAATACTTGAGAACTCTGCCATCGCAGATTCAAAACGGAGATCGGCGTGGAACTGAGCGACCTCGAAACCTTTGCAGCCGTGGCGCGCAGCGGCGGCATCACCCGCGCTGCTGAGGCCCTCAACACGGTGCAGTCCAACGTGACCCAGCGGATCAAGGCGCTGGAAGGCGAGATCGGCACCGCACTGTTCGAGCGGCACAGCCGCGGCATGACCCTGACCCATGCCGGGCTGCGACTTCTGCCTTACGCCGACCGGATGGCGGCGCTGTCGCGCGAAGCGCTGCTCGCCGCGCGCGATGACGGCGAGCCGAGAGGACCGCTGACGATCGGCTCGATGGAGACGACCGCCGCCGTGCGCCTGCCGACGCTGCTCGCGGATTTTCATCGGCGCTTCCCGGCTGTCGCCCTCGGTCTGCGCACGGCGCCAACTGCCGAGCTCGTGGCCGCCGTACTCGACGGGACGCTCGAGGGCGCTTTCGTGGCCGGCCCGATCGAACATCCCGAGCTCTCGGGTATCATCGCCTTCGAGGAAGAGCTGGTGCTGGTGACGGCCCGGCGCTTTGAAAGCCTGTCAGCCTTGCGTGCGGCCACGGCTGCCTCCGGCCCGACGGCGCTGGTGTTCAGGGCCGGCTGCACCTACCGGCAGCGGCTGGAGCAGGTCTTCAACGATTTCGGCTGGCCCGCGGCCGCGCGCATCGAGCTCGGTACGCTCGACGGCATGATCGGCTGCGTCGCCGCTGGCATGGGCGTCGCGCTGCTGCCACGCGCTGTGGTGACGCGAAACGAGATGATCGGCAGCGTCAGCCTGCACACGCTCGATCCAAGTCATGGACGCGTCGAAACCCTGTTCATCCACCGCCGCGCGGCGCATCGCAGCAGCGGCCTCTCGGCCTTCATGGCCGGACTCGCCGGCCGGGACCACGACATCGCAGCCTGACGCGATTCATTCAAAGATTGTGCTGAGCATCGCCAGCGAACGGCGCATTCCATTGCGCGAAATGACGTTTTCGCGCAGGGAAAAACAGCCATTTCGACCGATGCGACTTTCGGGCGCTGTGCAGCGCACGCGCGCGAAATAGCTTTGTCTGGCCATCCTTTACTACGTTAGGATGCAGCGCTGGCCAGCGCGAAACGAACAAACGTCAACATGTCGGAGGAAATGCGATGCGCAACGCGTTCGTGTTGTGCTGCTCGATTGCCATGATGGGTGCGATCGGGACGGCGAATGCCCAGGACAAGACCCCGGATTGGACGAAATCGAAATGGGGCCCACAGGACGAGATCGGCGCGGCCAACTACATCACGCCGGAGCTCGTGGTCAAAGCCGCCTCGCTGGTGAAGACCGGCAAGACCTACCCGCTCGGCATGATCGTCGATTCCAAGACGCCGGCCTATCCGCCGCGTTCGTTCAAGATCACCGTGGTGCAGCCGGGCCAGGCCGGAATTCCCGGCCTCGGCCCGAACAAGGCGACCTACAATGACGACATCGTCGAAGGCTGGGTCGGCGTCGGCAGCCAGATCGACGGGCTCGGCCATCTCGGCATCGAGCACGTCTATTACAACGGCAACAAGCTGCTCGACTTCGCCGATCCGACCGGCCTGAAGAAGCTCGGCATCGAGAAGGTGCCGCCATTGGTGGCGCGCGGCGTGCTGCTCGACATGGCGGCTTATTACAACACCGACGTGGTCAAGGAAGGCACCGCGTTCAACGTCAAGGAGATCGAGGACGCTGCCAAGAAGCAGGGCGTCGAGATCCGCCAGGGCGATATCGTGATCTTCCACACCGGCTGGCTTGGTTTGATCGGCAAGGACGATAAGCGTTACGGCGCCGGCGAGCCCGGTCTCGGCGTCGAGGGCGCCAAATACCTGACCTCGAAGGGCGTGGTCGCGGTCGGGGCCGACAACTGGGCGGTGGAGGCGATCCCGTTCGAGTCGCCGAACCTGTTCGAGGTGCACCAGATCCTGCTCGCCATGAACGGGACCTACATCCTGGAGAACATGAACACGGCCGACCTCGCCAAGGACAAGGGCTACGAGTTCCTGTTCGTGCTGGGTCAGCCGCGCTGGCGCGGCGGCGTCCAGGGCATGATCAACCCGATCGCGATCCGTTAAGCTCCGCCGATCTCCTCGTGAGGGCATCCCGGGAGCGCCGCGTCCTCACGAGGAGTCTGGAATCGTCCTGCGAAAGCAAGCCTTGGACAAGGAGTCCGCCACAGGCGCGCCTGGAGCCGGCCGACACAGACCTGGGATCGGTCGGTCAGTCGATCAAGCCGCCCCTATCGGACGTTAATGGAGGTAGGCGAGCAACAAGGCACTCGCCATGTCTCGCGCACGCGGGGCGAGCGCCGCGTCCGACAATTCGCCCGCAGTCCAGAAGGACAACACGCCGCGGAAACTGAAGGCGAGTTGCTCTGGAAGGCAGCGCAGCGCTTGTTCTCGCCGGCTGGCCGTCAGTCCCTCTCCCTTTCCCAAGGCCAGTGCCCAGAAGGCAGTGGATCGGGAAAACGTCTGACCGGGCGAAGCCTGGGCGGCACCCAGCCATCCCATCACGGTCCGGTTCACGTCTGGATTCTCCAACATCACCGCCACCGCCGTATCAATAGCCAATAGCACGCGTGTCTTCGCATCTCTCGATGGTGGCGCGGCGGTGTACCGCGTCTCCATGGTGTCGATCCGACGTATGGAGAGAGCCTGCATGATCGCCGCCTTGTTGCCAAACTGATTGAACGGCGTCGCGAAGCTGACCCCCGCCTCAGCGGCAAGGTCTCGCATCGAGAAATCGGCCCTGCCCTGACGGAGAAGCCGCTCTGCCGCATCGAGGACGTGCCGACGAAGCGGCTCGCCTCTCATGCCAATGGATGAATGTTCGGTCTTGCGAGGTGCCATGCAATATCTATATCATGATATAGATAACCTTGTCATGCGGAGTTGTACGATGGCGGCTGCCGAATCGAAGATTTTCCTCGTCACTGGCGTCAGTTCGGGCTTGGGCCGAGCGTTCGCAAAGGGCGCGCTGGCCGCCGGCCATCGGGTGATCGGGACCGTGCGAAGGATCGGGGATGCCGAGGCTTTTGCCGCGCTTGCAGCGGGCAAGGCTCATCCTCTCGTGATCGATGTTACCGATTTCGATGCAATCCCGGCTGCTGTGGCAGAGGCCGAGAAGCAGATTGGCGCGATCGACGTCCTGGTGAACAATGCCGGCTACGGTCACGAGGGCACGCTGGAGGAGTCCTCGCTCGACGATCTGCAGCGGCAGTTCGCCGCCAACGTGTTCGGCCCTGTCGCGATGATGAAGGCCGTGTTGCCGGGGATGCGCGCGAGGCGGCGCGGCCATATCGTCAATGTGACATCCATGGGCGGCTTCATCACCATGCCCGGGATCAGCTTCTATTGCGGCAGCAAGTTCGCGCTGGAGGGCATCTCGGAGTCGCTCGGCAAGGAAGTGGCCCCCTTCGGCATCCGCGTCATTGCACTTGCGCCCGGTCAGTTTCGTACCGATTGGGCAGGACGGTCCATGGATCGCACGCCGCGCAGCATCTCGGACTACGACGCCGTCATGGATCCGATTCGCGCCGCCCGATTGGCCAAGAGCGGAAACCAACCCGGCGATCCCGCGAAGGCCGCACAGGCATTGCTTGCCCTCGTGGAAGCCAAAAAACCGCCTGTGCGGCTGTTCCTCGGTGAGGACGCGCTGGCCCTGGTCGAGCAGAAGATCGAGGGCATGAAAGCCGAAGTGAGTGCCTGGAACAAGCTCTCGCGCTCCACCAGCTTCGCTTGATGATCCAAAGCCGGCGCATCCGGGAAAGACTGCAACGCTCGACATCTGAGCCGGTCGACTCGCGTGCGCGAGCTTCATCGGGGCGGCGAAGCGATGCACGCCCTCACCTGCTGGCCCGCCACGCACCTGCGTGTTAAGCGCATTGCCATGCCCGCCCCCATCCTCCCCCTCATCGAAGCCGCCGGCCGCTGGCCCGAGCGCGGCGCGCTCGTCGGCCTCGATCTCGGCACCAAGACCATCGGCGTCGCCGTGTCCGATCCGGACCGGCGGCTCGCCACCGGCGTCGAGACGATCCAGCGCAAGGCCTTCAAGGCCGACGCGGCGCGACTGCTGGCGATTTGCACCGAGCGCAAGGTGATCGGCTTGGTGCTGGGCCTGCCCATCAACATGGATGGCAGCGAGGGGCCGCGGGCGCAGTCGACCAGGGCGTTCGCGCGCAATCTCGCCGGCCTCACCGACCTGCCGATCGGCCTGTGGGACGAGCGGCTGTCGACGGCGGCGGTCGAGCGCGAGCTGATCGGCATGGATGTCAGCCGCGCCAGGCGCGCCGAGGTGATCGACACGCATGCGGCGATCTTCATCCTGCAGGGAGCGCTCGATCGGCTTGCGACCTTGCGCCAGTCCGGTCGCTAGCCCATGAGCCCCGTCGCCGCGGCGCTCGCGCCGGTATTCCTGCTGATCGTGGTCGGCTTCGGCCTGCGGCGCAGCCTGATCCGGCTGGATACGCAATGGCACGGGCTCGAGCGGCTGACTTATTATGTGCTGTTTCCGGCGCTGCTGATGCAGAGCCTGGTGAAGGCCGATCTCGGCAAGGTGCCGGTCGCCGGCATCGGCGGCGCCTTGTTCCTGGCGATGCTGGCGATGTCGGCGCTGTGCCTCGTGCTGCGGCCGCTGCTCACCCGCTCCGGCATCGATGGTCCGGCCTTCACCTCGATCTTCCAAGGGGCAACCCGCTGGCAGACCTACGTCGCGCTCAGCGTCGCCGGCAGCCTGTTCGGCGCGTCCGGGCTTGCGGCGGCGTCGGTGGCGATGATCGCGATCATCCCAATGGTCAACGTGTTCAGCGTCGCCGTGCTCGCCCACTACGCCTCGCCGACCCGCCGCTCGATGCGTGAGATCCTTGCCACCATCGTGCGCAATCCGCTGATCTGGGCCTGCATCGCCGGGCTCGCGCTGAACGTGGCGCATATGCCGCTGCCAAAGCTCTGGCACGATGCCGCCGATGCGCTCGGACAGGCCTCGCTGCCGATCGGCCTGCTGGTGACCGGCGCCGGCCTGCACTTCGAAGGCTTGCGCCGCGCTGGCCCGGCCGCTGCGCTCGGCGTCGTGCTCAAGCTGGTCTTGATGCCCCTCCTCGCGATCGGGCTCGCCGGATGGTTCGGCGTCACCGGCCCGAGCCTCGTCGTCGTCGCGATCTGCGCGGCGGTGCCGACCTCGCCGAGCGCCTATGTGCTGGCCAAGCAGATGGGCGGCGACGCGCCGCTGCTGGCGCAGATCATCTCGCTGCAAACGGTGCTGGCGGCGCTGACCATGCCGCTCGCGATCGCCTGGGCGAGCTGAACGCGTCCGTTCAGGAAGAACCGCTGGCCAGCCACATGGTCTGCACCGTGGCGGCGAGGTTGTTGAGGCCGTGCAGCACCATGGTCAGATAGGTGGAGTGGGTTCGAGAGCGCAGATAGCCGAACCACACGCCGAGGGAAAACACGTTGATCAGGGCGAACCAGTCGTACTGCAGATGCAGCACGGTCCACAGCAAGGACGACAGCACGATGGCGCCGGGCACGCGCAGGAAGGAGTCCGACCAGCCGCGGTAGAGAAAGCCGCGCGCCATCAGCTCTTCCGACACCGGTGCGGCGACGCAGAAGGCGATGACCATCAGCCAGACCACGCCGTCGCCTCTGGCGGTCTTCATGATGTCCACCATGAAGCTCGCCGACTTCTCTTCGCGTCCCGTCAGCTGTGCCGCCAGCTCCCAGCATCCCAGGATCACGACCATCCCGACAACGCCAAAGACGAAATTTTTCCAGCCGGTCCAGCGCAGGCCGAGATAGTCGACGAACGACATGCGGGTGTGGCGGACGGCAAAATAGATCGGGATCAAAATGGCCGGGACGCCCATGATCGCCGACAGCGAGACCGTGAGCGACCGGCTCGCGATCTGGATCATGGCCAACTGAAACGCGGCCATGCTGTCGATTGGACCCTCATGGCGCAGCAGGAAATAGACGATCGGAGTCAGCTGGCCGATGAAGAACACG
Source organism: Bradyrhizobium sp. SZCCHNRI2009 (assembly GCF_032485115.1). Lineage (NCBI taxonomy): Bacteria > Pseudomonadati > Pseudomonadota > Alphaproteobacteria > Hyphomicrobiales > Nitrobacteraceae > Bradyrhizobium > Bradyrhizobium sp. SZCCHNRI2009. The sequence continues at coordinate 465,970 of NZ_JAUEUH010000002.1, read as the reverse complement.
ACGATGATGAGGAGGCCCCACAGCAAGGTGCGCCAGAAGCCGAGCGTGCGCGGCTGATGATGCGCCGGAACGACCTGCTGCGGCGGGTTGCCCGGATCGAGCGAATCCATCACGGCGGCTTCGGGAGTGTCGGTCAAGGCAGCGCGCGCTCCAGCAAGCTACGGATGTCTGAGCGATCGAGATCGACCGCGCCATACATGCTCGGGTGAACATTGGCGAGCCGCGTAGCGGCGAAAAGCTCCGCATGAGCGGGCATAACGAGGTTGAGCGCGGCGGCGGCTGCGAGCAGCGCCAACTTCTCGACTGCGAGGCGCGCGACGCGCTCGGAATCCGGCCGGCGGAAGCTCGTCTCGATGAAAGCGAGCGCCTCCGCCGCGCCGGGCAACCCGCTGGTCTCTGCTTTGAGATGCATCAGGACGTGCGCGGCCGCTTCCGCCTCGCGCGCCAGCGCCCGCAGCACGTCCAGGCACATGACGTTGCCCGAGCCTTCCCAGATCGCATTGACCGGCGACTCCCGGAAATGGCGGGCGAGGATGCCGTCCTCGACATAGCCGTTGCCGCCCAGGCATTCCATCGCCTCATACAGGAACGGCGGCGCGCTCTTGCAGACCCAGTATTTGATCGCCGGTGTCAGCAGCCGCACGTAGTTCGCCTCCCGCGGCGACAGAGGCGCGCGATCGAACGCCTGACACAGCCGCATCACCAGCGCCACCGTCGCCTCGACATGGAGAGCCATGTCGGCGAGCACCGCCTGCATCAGCGGCTGGTCGGCGAGATGCTTCTGGAACACGCTGCGATGGCGCGCATGATGCAGCGCGTGCGCGAGCCCCGAGCGCATCAGGCCGGCAGACGAGATCGCGCAATCCTGCCGCGTCAGTTGCACCATCTGGATGATGGTGCTGATGCCCCTGCCCTCGTCGCCGACCCGCTCGGCATAGGCGCCGACGAACTCCACCTCCGACGAGGCATTGGAGCGGTTGCCGAGCTTGTCCTTCAAGCGCTGGAACTGGATCGCGTTCACCGAGCCATCCGGCTTGAAGCGCGGCATGAAGAAGCAGGTCAGGCCGGCATCGGCCTGCGCCAGCACCAGGAAGGCGTCGCACATCGGCGCCGACATGAACCATTTATGCCCCGTGATGCGATAGCCATCGGTCGTACGCTCAGCGCGCGTCAGGTTGGCGCGCACGTCGGTCCCGCCCTGCTTCTCGGTCATGCCCATGCCGAGTGTCATGCCGCGTTTTTGCCACCACGGCGCAAACGCCGGATCGTAGTCATCGGTCGCGATGACCGGCATCGCTCTTGCCAGCAGATCAGGCTGGGCGGCCAGCGCCGCCACCGAGGCCCGCGTCATGGTGATCGGGCAGAGATGGCCGCTCTCGACCTGCGAGGCGATATAGAACTTCGCGGCGCGCACCACCTCCGAGCAGCCGCCGACGGGCTGGCCTTCTGCCGTCCATGTCGAATTGTGCAGGCCGGCTGCGGCCGAGCGCGTCATCATCGCATGGTAGGCCGGATGAAATTCGACGACGTCTCGCCGAAAGCCCTTGGCGTCGAAGCTGCGCAGCTTCGGCGTGTTCTCGTTGGCGAGCCGGCCCTGCTCGGCCATCGCAGCTGAGCCCCAGAGCGCACCGAATGCAGACAGCTCCTGCCCGGCTCCGGCACCATCATTGGCCTTCAAGGCATCCATCAACGGCCGGTCGGCCGTGAACAGATTGACGTCCTCGAATGGCGGCGACTGGTTGAAGACCTCATGGGTCGCGAAGGAAGACTGCCTCATGGCCGTGCCCTACAGAGATCGATCATCGGCGCGGCCGAATGGGAAAAACATAAGTCGTCGCGCCAGCGCCCGGCAGCGAAAAGTGCCACCACTCCTTGGCATAGTTCACAAAACCTTGCCGCGCCATCACCGCGACCAGTTCGTTGCGCCAGCGGCGCTGCTCCGGTGTCAGGTTCTGCGCGGCGGTATGCGCCTTCACGTCGGAACAATCGTAGCCGGTTCCCATGTCGACGCCGCCCTCGGGCGCGCGTAGCGCTGCGGGCGCGGTGCAGTCCGCGTAGTCCTTGGCCGGGTCGAACGCCGCGGAATTGTCGGCCGCGAGCTCGACCAGCGTGAGATCGAGCGCCGCACCGGTCGAATGGCTCGAACGCACGGCGATGTAGCCGAGACGGAACAGGTCCTGCTTGGCAATGCGCGGACTGTAGCGGCGGCCGGCCGTGGTCTCGACGCCGTCCTGCGACCAGGCCAGCATCTCTGCGACCGCACGCACCGGCCGGTAGCAGTCGAGCATCTTCAGCGACAGGCCGCGCGGCCGCAGCTCGGCCTGAGCCGCCTGCAGCCGCCGCGCCACGTCACGCGTCACGACGCATTCGGCCGCCTCGTAGCCCGGCAAGGGTCGGCCGACGAAATTGTTGCTGCCGGCATAACGGATGTCCTGGAGGATCGTCGGGTCGATGTCGCGGAGATAGACGAAATCGAACGGCAACGCGGCCGCGCCGGCCGGCACGATCGCCGCCAGCAGGATCAGGGCGTATCGGAGCGGACCTCTTCCGGCGATGGCCCGCCAGTCCCCGGTTTGGAGCCCCCCGAGAGGCTCGGAAGACGGAACGGGGGAAAACTCGGAACCCCGGCTTTCGGCCTTGCCCCCCATGGAAACCGCGCCTATAGCTCTGGCTTTAATGGCAACCTCTCCGAAATCGACTTTCGTCCTCGGGCACCGGCATTTGCTGGGAATCGAGGGCCTTTCCGCCCACGACATCACCGGCCTCCTCGATCTGTCCGAGGAGTATGTCGAACTGAATCGTCAGGTCGACAAGAAGCGCACCGTGCTGCGCGGCCGCACCCAGGTCAACCTGTTCTTCGAGGCCTCGACGCGGACCCAGTCGTCGTTCGAGATCGCTGGCAAGCGGCTCGGCGCCGACGTCATGAACATGTCGGTGTCGTCCTCGTCCATGCGCAAGGGCGAGACCCTGATGGACACCGCGGTCACCCTGAACGCGATGCATCCGGACATCCTGGTCGTCCGTCACCACGCCTCCGGCGCGGTGGAGCTGCTGGCGCGCAAGGTCGACGGCTCCGTGATCAATGCCGGTGACGGCGCGCATGAGCATCCGACCCAGGCGCTGCTCGATGCGCTGACCATCCGCCGCAACAAGGGCCGCATCGAGGGGCTGGTCATCGCGATCTGCGGCGACGTGCTGCACTCGCGCGTCGCGCGCTCCAACATCCTCTTGCTCAACACCATGGGCGCCCGCGTCCGCATCGTCGCGCCCTCCACTTTGCTGCCGCCGGGCATCGAGCGCATGGGCGTCGAGGTCGCGCGCGACATGCGCGAAGGGCTCAACGGCGCCGACATCGTCATGATGCTGCGGCTGCAGCGCGAGCGCATGAACGGCTCGTTCGTGCCGTCCTCGTCGGAATATTTCCAGTATTTCGGGCTCGACCAGAAGAAGCTCGCCTACGCCAAGCCGGACGCGCTGGTCATGCATCCGGGACCGATGAACCGCGGCGTCGAGATCGAATCCATCGTCGCCGACGGCGCGCAATCGCTGATCCGGGAGCAGGTCGAAATGGGCGTGGCCGTGCGCATGGCCGTGCTCGAGGCTCTGGCCCGCAACCTGCCCAACGCGTGATACAGAAGTCGGGACCAAACGCCATGCTGACCGACCGCCGCCCGATCCTGCTTGCCAATGCGCGCGTGATCGATCCCTCCCGCGACTTCGACGGCCCCGGCGACGTGCTGATCGCCGACGGCGTAATCCGCGACCTCAAGCGCGGCATCGGCGCCGCGGGCGTGCCCGAGGGCACCGATGTCGTCAACTGCGCAGGCAAGATCGTGGCCCCCGGCCTGATCGACATGTGCGCCTTCGTCGGCGAGCCGGGTCTGGGCCATCGCGAGACCTTCGCCAGCGCCAGCCAGGCCGCCGCCACCGGCGGCATCACCACCATCATCTGCCAGCCCGGCACCGAGCCGGTGATCGACAATTCGGCGACCGTCGACTTCGTGCTGCGCCGCGCCCGCGACACCGCGATCGTCAACATCCAGCCGATGGCGGCGCTGACCAAGGGCCTGCGCGGCGAGGAGATGACCGAGATCGGGCTGTTGCGCGCCGCCGGCGCCGTCGCCTTCTCCAACGGCCACACCAGCGTGATGAACGCGCAGGTGATGCGCCGCGCACTGACCTATGCGCGGGATTTCGACGCCCTGATCGTGCATCACACCGAAGATCCCAATCTCGTCGGCGAAGGCGTCATGAACGAAGGCGAGTTTGCCTCGCGGCTCGGCCTCTACGGCATCCCGCCCGCAGCGGAAGCCGTCGTGCTCGAACGCGACATGCGCCTGGTGGCGCTCAGCAAGGGCCGCTACCACGCGGCCGCGCTGAGCTCGATCGACTCGCTCGACATTCTCAGGCGCGCGCGCGAAGCCGGCCTCACCGTGAGCGCGTCGGTCTCGATCAACCACGTGACGCTGAACGAGAACGACATCGGCCCCTACCGCACCTTCCTGAAGCTGACGCCGCCGCTGCGCACCGAGGCCGACCGCCGCGCATTGGTCGAAGCGCTGGCCTCGGGCCTCATCGACGTCATCATGTCGGACCACACGCCGCAGGACGTCGAGGTCAAGCGGCTGCCGTTCGCGGAGGCTGCGAGCGGCGCGGTCGGGCTCGAGACCATGCTGCCGGCGGCGTTGCGGCTCGTGCACAATGGCGAGCTGAGCTGGACCACCCTGATCCGCGCCATGTCGACGCGGCCCGCCGAGCTGCTCGGCCTGCCCGGCGGCAGCTTGCGGGCAGGCGCGCCGGCCGACATCATCGTGATCGATCCGGACGTGCCCTGGATCCTCGATCCGGCCGACCTCAAATCGCTGTGCAAGAACACGCCGTTCGACGAAGCCCGCTTCACCGGCCGCGTGGTCCGCACCATCGTCGGCGGCCGCACCGTGTTCGAACATGTCTGACGCAAGGCGAAGCTTGGAAGGAGTGGTGTGATGGGTTCCGAAGCCTTCCTGCCGGTCGCTCTCATCATCGGCTATCTCCTGGGGTCGATCCCGTTCGGCCTGATCCTGACCAAGCTGGCCGGCACGCAGGATCTGCGCAGCATCGGCTCCGGCAATATCGGCGCCACCAACGTGCTGCGCACCGGACGCAAGGGGCTCGCGGCAGCAACCCTGCTCGGCGACGCGCTGAAGGGTACGGCGGCGGTCATCATCTCGGGCTATCTCGGCGGCCCGAATGCCGCGATGATCGCGGGCCTCGGCGCCTTCCTCGGTCACTTGTTCCCGGTGTGGCTGAAGTTCCGCGGCGGCAAAGGTGTCGCCGTTTACATCGGTATTTTGATCGGTCTGTTCTGGCCGGGCGCGATCTTCTTCTGCCTGGTCTGGCTCGCCACCGCATTCGCGCTCCGCTACTCATCACTCGCGGCACTCGTCGCCAGCGTGCTGACACCCATCGTGTTGTGGGCATTCGGCCACACCGCGCTGGCGGCCCTGTTCGCCCTGCTCACACTGTTGCTCATTTACATGCATCGCGAAAACATCAAGCGATTGCAGTTGGGCACCGAGAGCAAGATCGGGGCGAAGAAGTAGTCGCTCCGGACAAATACGGAGCAAATACGGAAAACCTGTGTTGCGCCCTGATTTCACAGCGGCTGCGCAGCAACACCGGCGATTCATCAGCTCATAAGTTAACGCGGGACTCTGGCGTGAATCATGATTGCCTGTCATGATTCCTGCATGTGGTTACGCAAGACCAACTCCAGCGGTTCGTCGGCCACGCACGATGACCGTACTGATCAGGCTCCGGCGCAGCAGAAGGCGGCCCCGGCCCGGTCGAACGCCAGCCTGCTGCTATCGGCCGCTGAGATCTGGTCGACCGGCATCACGGCCGCTGCAGAACCGGCGCAGACGCCCGAGACGCCTGCCGGGCCGGTCATGTCGGACGTCGCGCTCCCCGCCGAAATATCCGAGCCCAGCCCTGCGCCGGAACGAGCCGATGGCGCGCCGGCCGTCGCCGAGATGATCATGGCGGCCACGAGCACGCCCGTGATCAGCGAGACAAAGACCGCAGAGGCGCCCGAGCGAACGCTCGCGGAGACGATCGCAACGGTTAAGCTGCCGCCGCCGCCCCGGACATGGCCGCCGCGCAAGCTGTCGCTGGCCCTGCAGGGCGGCGGAACGTTCTCGGCCTTCACCTGGGGCGTGCTCGATCGCCTGCTCGAGGAACCCGGTTGCGACTTCGACACCATCAGCGGCGCCAGCGCCGGTGCGGTCAACGCCGCGCTGCTCGCGAGCGGGCTCGCCAAGGGCGGCCGCGACGAAGCCCGCAACCGGCTCGCTTTGTTCTGGACCCGGCTGATGGAGGAGGCGTCGTTCCGATCGCTGTTGGTGATCGGCGCGTACTCGCCGGCGAGCAGCTCGGTGTCGTTCGGTGCGGGGCTGCGCGGCGGACGCGCCGACCCGCTCGATCTCGATCCGCTCCGCGACATCCTCCGCGAGACGATCGATTTCGACGCCGTGCAGGGCCCGGCCGCGCCCCGCCTGCTGGTTGCGGCGACCCGGGCCCGTGACGGCCTGCCGCAGATCTTCCGCAATGCCGGCATCACGCCAGATGCACTGCTCGCCTCCACCTGTCCCGCGCAACTGCACGCCGCTGTCGACATCGAGGGCGAAGCGTATTGGGACGGCGGCTACGTCACCAATCCGCCGCTGATCCAGATCGCGCATGAGTCCAGCGCCGCCGACCTGCTGGTCGTTCAGGTCACGCCCGCGCGCGACGGCCATGTCCCGATGACCTCGGCCGCGATCGATCGCCGCCTCGACCAGATCGCCGGCAATGCGGTCCTGAACGCCGAACTCGCGGCGCTCGAATGGGCGCGCAGCGACGGCCTGCATCCGCCGCGCGTCCATCGGCTTGCGGCCGAGGACGAGATCGAAGCCCTGGCTCAGCGCGATGCGACCGATCTCGGCAGCGACTTCGTCGAGCTGCTGTACCAGCGCGGACGCGACGCAGCCGAGCGCTGGCTGCGCGAAGCTCCGGTCGGCACCACGCCAGCCATCCAGGGCGATCAGCCGGTGCTATCGTCTCCGGTGTCCGAGTCCGAGGATGTGCGCGACGTCGCGCCGGCGTAGCGCGCCCTCTTCCCTGCGTCCTCGGGTTGCTCCATTCTAGTCCCCGGTAAAGGGGGCTTTGCGTGGATGCCATCAACACGACGATCGAGCTGAGCGACACCGAGCGGCGCGACCGGCTGCGCCTGATCCGGTCCGACAATGTCGGCCCGCGCACCTTCCGCTCGCTGCTCGACCATTTCGGCACCGCGCGCGTAGCGCTCGACCGGCTGCCCGATCTGGCACGCCGCGGCGGCGCGGCCGGAGCCGGCCGGATCTGCACGGTCGGCGAAGCCGAGGCCGAACTCGAAGCCTGCAAACGGCAAGGCGTCGAACTGCGGGCGCCAGACGAGGACGGCTATCCGCCCCGCCTCGCCACCTGCGAGGATGCGCCTCCGTTGCTCGCGGTGCGTGGCGCCCGCGAGACGTTGATGCGCCCGATGATCGCCATCGTCGGCTCGCGCAACGCCTCCGCCGCCGGGCTGAAATTTGCCGGCCAGATCGCCCACGAGCTCGGCCAGGCCGGCTTCGTCGTCATCTCCGGCCTCGCCCGCGGCATCGATCAGGCTGCGCATCGCGCGAGCCTCGGCAGCGGCACGGTCGCGGTGCTCGCCGGCGGCCATGACCGGATCTATCCTCCGGAGCACGTCGACCTGCTCGGCGCCATCATCAGTGGCAGCGGCGCCGCAATCTCCGAGATGCCGCTCGGACACGAGCCGCGCGCCCGCGACTTTCCCCGCCGCAACCGGCTGATATCAGGCGCCTCGCTCGGCGTCGTCGTCGTCGAGGCCGCGCATCGATCGGGCTCGCTGATCACGGCGCGCATGGCCGGCGAACAGGGCCGCGAGGTCTTCGCCGTCCCGGGCTCGCCGCTCGATCCCCGCTGCGCGGGCACCAACGATCTCATCAAGCAGGGCGCCGCGCTCGTCACCGAAGCCGCAGACATCATTCAGGCCGTCGGCCCGATCATGGAGCGGCCGCTGCCCTTTTCGCTGCGCGAGCCGGAGGAGGAGTTGTTCGCCCCCGATCCCGAAAGCCACGACCGCGCGCAGATCACAGCCCTGCTCGGCCCGACCCCGGTTTCGATCGACGACCTGATCCGGATCAGCGGCCTGTCACCCGCCGTGCTGCGCATGGTGCTGCTCGAGCTCGAGCTGGCCGGCCGCCTAGAGCGCCACGGCGGCGGGATGGTGTCGCTGACCTGACTCTCAGTCAGCATCCCTGCGCGCGTCGAAGCGCGAGCGCGCCTGCTCGATCAGCTCCTGGTGCTGCATGGCCCACTGTCCGAGCGCCTGCACCGGCTGCGACAGCCCGCGGCCGAGATCGGTCAGCTCATAATCCACACGCGGCGGGATGGTCGGAAACACCGTCCGCGTCACCAGCCCGTCGCGCTCGAGGCCGCGCAGGGTCAAGGTCAGCATTCGCTGGGAGATGCCGCCGACGAGCCGCTTCAGCTCATTGAAGCGCTTCGGCCCGTCCTGAAGCATCATGATGACGAACACGCTCCATTTGTCGCCGACACGCGCCAGGATCGAGGCCACACCCCGGCAATCATTATGATTTGGCTGCGTCGGGAGGTCGGGATCATCGCTGTCAGCAGGGGTCATGGCTGTGCCCGGGTTTCAAGAATGTGCGTTCTTGTGGGGTTACAGCACAGTCACTCATAGTGCGCCAGTTACAAACCAATACCGAGGTAACTGACCCATGACTCAACTCCTCCACATCGACTCCAGCGTGCTCGGCCCCAACTCCGTCAGCCGTCAGGTGTCCGCCGCGATCGTCGCACGGTTGCGCCAGATCACGCCGGGGCTGGAGGTGACTTACCGAGATGTCGCAGCCGAGCCGCTGTCGCATCTGTCCGGAACGCATGTCGCCGTCGCATACGGTGCGCCCGTTGAGGATCCCGCAGTGAAAGCTGATGTCGCGGCCGGACAGGCCGTCCTGGAGGAGTTCCTGGCCGCCGATATCGTCGTGATCGGCGCCCCTATGTACAACTTCTCCATCCCGAGCCAGCTCAAGGCCTGGGTCGACCGCATCGCTGTCAAGGGCAAGACTTTCACCTATGGCCCGAACGGCCCGCAAGGCCTGGCCGGTGGCAAGCGTATTATCGTGGCGGTCTCGCGCGGCGGCCATTACGGCGCGGACACGCCGATGGCGGCATTCGAACACCTGGAGACCTATTTGCGCAGTGTCTTCAGCTTCATCGGCGTCACGGATCTCGAATTCGTTGCGGCCGACGGTGTCCAGATCGGCCCGGAGCATCGCGAGCAGGCGCTGGCGAAGGCGATTCAGACGGCCGGCGGTCTCGCCGCTTGAGTCCCTCGGTGGCTGCCGCCGGCAGCCACCGCTTTCAATCCCGGGGGCAGGTCTCAAACCGCCACCGACCCGGCCGGTTAGCCCCGAAAGATCGGCGCTCCGGCCGGCGAGCTCGTGGCACCGCCATCGCCGAAGGGCCGCGGCCTGTTTCCGATCCTGGTCGCACTGCGGCAGTGGAGCGAGGAATTCGACGAGCACCCCGACGAGATCGCCACCGCGCTCGTCGACCGCGCGAACCGCAGGCCGGTTCGCAAGCGCTGCTGACCGCGGAGGACGGCCGGATGCCGGCGCCGGAGGAAACCGCCCTCGCCCCGCGGTGAGCGCGGGCGGCCGTCAGCAGAGCCTGCGGCGGCTGCGCAGCCTCAGATGCTCCTCGGCCTCAAGGTTCGCCATGCGCAGCAGGTAATCGAGCATGTCGAGACGATGGCGCTGCGCCAGATGCGACAGGCTGGCCGTCACCTCGGCGATCAGCGCCGCCGCGGCGTCGGGATCCTCCACCATCGCCTCGACGTCCGGGTCGCTTTTGTCCGCTGCCTTGGCCAACAACCGTCACCCAGCATAAGGAATTTGACGAAAAACAACCTCAAGAGAGCGCGGTTCTCATCGTGCTCCGTACAACCTGATAGGTACTTCGCCGGTCCAACGCAATCGCCTTTCAACATCCCTCGATTTGACAGGAACCCCCTCACCACCCATGTTCGGGTCAACGCAGCCGGCGCGAATCCCGCGAAGCCAGCTTCAATCCTTCCACTAAGCCATTGGAAATACATGAATATCGTCATCGTGGAGTCGCCTGCCAAGGCCAAGACGATCAACAAGTATCTGGGCTCCTCCTACGAGGTTCTGGCCTCTTTCGGTCATGTCCGCGACCTTCCGGCCAAGAACGGTTCCGTCGATCCGGACGAGAATTTCCGCATGATCTGGGAGGTCGATCCCAAGGCGGCGGGCCGACTCAACGACATCGCCAAATCGCTGAAGGGCGCTGACCGGCTGATTCTCGCCACCGACCCTGATCGCGAGGGCGAAGCGATTTCCTGGCATGTGCTGGAGGTGTTGAAGGAGAAGCGCGCGCTCAAGGATCAGAAGATCGAGCGCGTCGTCTTCAACGCCATTACCAAGCAGGCCGTCTCTGAGGCGATGAAGCACCCGCGCCAGATCGACGGTGCGCTGGTCGACGCCTACATGGCGCGCCGCGCACTTGATTACCTCGTGGGCTTCACTCTCTCTCCCGTGCTGTGGCGCAAGCTGCCGGGCGCCCGCTCGGCCGGACGCGTGCAGTCGGTCGCGCTGCGCCTCGTCTGCGATCGCGAGCTGGAGATCGAGAAGTTCGTGCCGCGCGAATACTGGTCGCTGATCGCAACCTTGGCGACGCCGCGCGGCGACACCTTCGAGGCGCGTCTCGTCGGCGCCGATGGCAAGAAGATCCAGCGGCTCGACATCGGCACCGGCGCGGAGGCCGAGGATTTCAAGACCGCGCTCAACGCGGCGAGCTACACGGTCGCGACCGTCGACGCCAAGCCGGCGCGCCGCAACCCGCAGGCGCCCTTCACGACGTCGACCCTGCAGCAGGAGGCGAGCCGCAAGCTCGGCTTCGCACCGGCGCACACGATGCGCATCGCGCAGCGTCTCTATGAAGGCATCGACATCGGCGGCGAGACCACCGGTCTCATTACCTATATGCGAACCGACGGCGTGCAGATCGACGGCTCGGCGATCACCCAGGCCCGCAAGGTGATCGGCGAGATCTACGGCAACAAATATGTGCCGGAGAGCCCGCGCCAGTACCAGGCCAAGGCCAAGAACGCCCAGGAAGCGCACGAAGCGATCCGCCCGACCGACCTGTCGCGCAAGCCGGCCGAGCTGCGCAAGCGGCTCGATGACGACCAGGCCAAGCTCTACGAGCTGATCTGGACCCGCACCATCGCGAGCCAGATGGAATCCGCCGAGCTGGAGCGCACCACCGTCGACATCATCGCCAAGGCCGGCGCCCGCACCCTGGAGCTGCGCGCCACCGGCCAGGTCATCAAGTTCGACGGCTTCCTCGCGCTGTATCAGGAAGGCCGCGACGACGAGGAGGACGAGGACGGCCGCCGCCTGCCGCAGATGAGCCCGAACGAGCCGCTGAAGCGGCAGAATCTCGCCGTCACCCAGCATTTCACCGAGCCGCCGCCGCGCTTCTCGGAGGCCTCGCTGGTCAAGCGCATGGAGGAGCTCGGCATCGGCCGGCCCTCGACCTATGCCTCGATCCTGCAGGTGCTGAAGGACCGCGGCTATGTGAAGCTCGAAAAGAAGCGGCTGCACGGCGAGGACAAGGGCCGCGTCGTCATCGCCTTCCTGGAGAACTTCTTCCGCCGCTACGTCGAGTACGATTTCACGGCGGATCTCGAGGAGCAGCTCGACCGCATCTCCAACAACGAGATCGCCTGGCAGCAGGTGCTGAAGGATTTCTGGACCGGCTTCATCGGCGCCGTCGACGACATCAAGGATCTGCGCGTGGCGCAGGTGCTCGACGCGCTCGACGAGATGCTGGGGCCGCACATCTACCCGCCGCGCGACGATGGCGGCGATGTCCGGCAGTGCCCGACCTGCGGCACCGGACGGCTCAACCTCAAGGCCGGCAAGTTCGGCGCCTTCGTCGGCTGCTCGAACTATCCGGAATGCCGCTACACCCGCCCGCTCGCCGCCGACAGCGAGGCCGCGGCCGACCGCGTGCTCGGCCAGGATCCGGACACCGGCCTCGACGTCGTCGTCAAGGCCGGCCGCTTCGGCCCCTACATCCAGCTCGGCGAGCAGAAGGATTACGCCGAGGGCGAGAAGCCGAAGCGCGCCGGCATCCCGAAAGGGACGTCGCCCGCGAGCCTCGAGCTCGACTACGCGCTGAAGCTGCTGTCGCTGCCGCGTGAGGTGGGCATCCATCCGGAGACGGGTCTGCCGATCATCGCCAATCTCGGCCGCTTCGGGCCGTTCGTGAAGCACGACAAGACGTATGCGAGCCTGGAGGCCGGCGACGAGGTGTTCGACATCGGCCTCAACCGCGCCGTCACCCTGATCGCCGAGAAGATCGCCAAGGGCCCGAGCAAGCGGTTCGGCGCCGATCCCGGCAAGGCGCTCGGCGACCATCCCTCGCTCGGCCCTGTCGCCGTCAAGGCCGGCCGCTACGGCGCCTATGTCACCGCCGGCGGCGTCAACGCCACCATTCCCGGCGACAAGGAAAAGGATACGATCACGCTCGCCGAGGCGATCGTCCTGCTCGACGAGCGCGCCGCCAAGGGCGGCGGCAAGAAGGCCAAGGGCAAGGCTGCTGCGAAGCCGGCCAAGGCTGCCAGCAAAGCGGCTGCCAGCAAGGCCAAGCCGAAGACCGGCGGCGACGACGACACGCCGAAGCCGGCGAAAAAGGCCGTGGCGAAGAAGGCGGCCGCCAAACCGAAATCAGACTCCACCAGCAAGGCGCGTGCGCCGGTTGCCAAGGCCGCCAAGACCTCGGCCAAGCCTGCGACCAAGGCGACGCCCAAGAAAAGCGCCGGCAAGGCCCGCGGATGAGAAAATGACCCAAAAGCGCGACATCGGCTTCCCTTCGCGGGAGGCCATCGTCGCCTTCATCCGCGCCAATCCGGGCAAGGTTGGCACCAAGGACATCGCCCGCGCGTTCGGCCTGAAGAACGCCGATCGCGTCGCGCTCAAGCAGTTGCTGCGCGAACTCGTCGCCGACGGCACGGTGAAGAAGAGCGGCCGCAAGAAGGTCGTCGAGACCGCGTCCCTGCCGGCCACGCTGGTCGCCGACATCACCGGGCGCGACAGTGACGGCGAATTGATCGCCAAGCCGGCCGAGTGGGACGAGGCCGAGCAGTCCGAGCCGCCGCGCATCCGCATCCACACGCCGCGTCATGCCGGGCCGGGCTCGGTGGCCGGCGTCGGCGACCGCGCGCTGCTGCGGGTCGAGCCGATCAAGGATGATGGCGGCGTCTCCTATCGCGGCCGCGTCCTCAAGGTGCTGGATCAGGCGCGGCCGCGCGTGCTCGGCATTTTCCGCAGCAATCCAGGCGGCGGCGGCCGCCTGATTCCGGTCGACAAGAAGCAGGCCGGACGCGAGCTCTCCATCGCCCCCGCCGACACCAAGGACGCCAAGGACGGCGATCTCATCAGCGTCGACCTGCTGCGCGGCCGCGGCTACGGCCTGCCCTCGGGCCGGGTGAAGGAGCGCTACGGCTCGGTCGCGACCGAGAAGGCGATCAGCCTGATCGCCATCCATGCCCACGAGATCCCGATGGACTTCTCGGCCGCAGCCGTCGCTGAGGCCGAAGCCGCGCAGCCCGCGACCTTGAAGGGCCGCGAGGACTGGCGCGAGCTGCCGCTGGTCACGATCGATCCGCCCGATGCCAAGGACCACGACGACGCGGTTCATGCCGAGCCGGATCCCGATCCGAACAATGTCGGCGGCTTCATTGTCCATGTCGCCATCGCCGACGTCGCCTACTATGTGCGGCCGGGATCGGCGCTCGACCGCGACGCGCTGATCCGCGGCAACTCGGTCTACTTCCCCGACCGCGTCGTGCCGATGCTGCCGGAGCGCATCTCCAACAATCTGTGCTCGCTGGTGCCGGGCGAAGCGCGCGGCGCGCTCGCCGTGCGCATGGTGCTCGGGGCCGACGGCCGCAAGCGCTCGCACTCGTTCCACCGCGTGCTGATGCGCTCGGCCGCCAAACTGTCCTACGCACAGGCGCAGGCCGCCATCGATGGCAAGCCGGACGACGTCACCGGTCCCCTGCTCGAGCCGATCCTGAAGCCGCTTTATGCCGCCTATGAGGTCGCCAAGCGCGGCCGGGACGCGCGCGATCCGCTCGACCTCGACATTCCCGAGCGCAAGATCCTGCTCAAGAAAGACGGCACGGTCGACCGCGTCGTCGTGCCGGAGCGCCTCGACGCCCACAGACTGATCGAGGAGTTCATGATCTCGGCCAACGTCGCCGCGGCCGAACTGCTGGAGAAGAAGGCGCTGCCGCTGATCTACCGCGTGCATGACGAGCCGACGGTGGAGAAGATCCATGCGCTGCAGGAATTCCTGAAGACGCTCGACGTGCCCTTTGCCAAGAGCGGCGCGCTGAGGCCATCGCTGTTCAACCGCGTGCTGACGCTGGTGGCCGGCCAGGACTACGAGCATCTCGTCAACGAGGTCGTGCTGCGCTCGCAGGCGCAGGCGGAATATTCGACCGACAATTACGGACATTTCGGCCTGAACCTCCGCCGCTACGCGCATTTCACCTCGCCGATCCGCCGCTATGCCGACCTCGTCGTGCACCGCGGCCTGCTGCGCGCGCTGGGCCTCGGTGACGGCGCCCTGCCCGACAGCGAGACGCCGGATCATCTCACCGAGGTCGCGGCGCAGATCTCGGTCACCGAGCGGCGGGCGATGAAGGCCGAGCGCGAGACAGCCGACCGCCTGATCGCCCACCACCTCGCCGACCGCATCGGCGCGACGTTCCAGGGCCGCATTTCCGGCGTCACCCGCGCCGGCCTCTTCATCAAGCTCGACGATACCGGCGCCGACGGCCTGGTTCCGATCCGGACCCTCGGCACGGAATATTTCGACTATGATGAGACGCGGCATGCGCTGATCGGCCAGCGCAGCGGTGCCATGCACCGGCTGGGTGACGTTGTCGACGTGCGTCTGGTAGAAGCTCAGCCGGTGGCCGGCGCGCTGCGCTTCGAACTCTTGACGCAGGCCGACGTGCTTGTCTCGCGCCACGGCCGCCGCGAGCGGCCGAAGGGCAAGGCCGGGATCAAGGCAAGGGCCAAGAGCAAGGCAACGAAGCGCGCCAAGGCCGAGGCGCGGCCGAAGCACAAAGAAAAGAACCGCAAGGAAAGTCAAACGGCAGGGGCAAAACGCAAGCCCGGCACATCGAAGAAAGGCAGATCGTGGACGCCATGACCTCAACGCCCAGCACATTGCCCCCGCAGACGTGGACGCGCGACACCGGCCTCGCCGAGAAGCGCGACGTCTGGACAGCGATGAAGCGCGGCCTGCGCGGCCGCTGCCCGCGCTGCGGCGAGGGCAAGCTGTTCCGCGCCTTCCTGAAGGTCGCGGACAACTGCGACCGCTGCGGCCAGGATTTCTCCGGGCATCGCGCCGACGATCTTCCAGCCTATCTCGTGATCGTCATCGTCGGCCACATCATCGTGCCGCTGGTGCTCTCGATCGAGACCAACTACGCGCCGCCGGTGGCGCTGCAACTCGCGATCTATCTGCCGGTGACCTTGGTCGCCGCGCTCGCCTTGATTCAGCCGGTCAAGGGCGCCGTCGTCGGGCTGCAATGGGCGTTCCGCATGCACGGCTTCGACGACAATCCGGTGGAAGGCATTCCGCCGGTCTGAGCGACCAGACAATCAACGAATAAGAAAAAGCGGGGAGGACATGAGCGAGACGGCACAGGCCACGGGCGCAGCGGCGGGCAAGCCGGCCGAGAAGGAAGCCGACCATCATCCCTACACCAAGCCGAAGGATGCTGCGACGTTGATCCTGGTGGATCGCAGCGGCACGGTGCCGAAGGTGCTGGTCGGCAAGCGCCACGACAAGGTCGTGTTCATGCCCGGCAAGTTCGTCTTCCCGGGCGGCCGCGTCGACAAGTCAGATCATCGCATCCCCGTCGCAGCGCCGATGCCGGCCGAGCTCGAAGCCAATCTGTTCAAGGGCAAGCCGCAGACGACGGCCTCGCGCGCGAAGTCGCTCGCCGTCGCCGCGATCCGCGAGGCCTGTGAGGAAACCGGTCTCTGTCTCGGACGCAAGGTCGGCGGCTCCGCGCCGAAACTGGACGGGCCATGGGCGCCGTTCGCTGACGCCGGCCTGCTGCCCGATCCCTCCGGCCTGTTCCTGATCGCCCGCGCCATCACCCCGCCCGGCCGCATCAAGCGCTTCGACACGCGCTTCTTCACCGCCGATGCCTCCGCCATCACCCATCGCGTCGACGGCGTGATCCACGCCGATGCGGAGCTGGTCGAGCTGGTCTGGGTCGAGCTCGGCTCCAAGCCGCTCGCCGATCTGCACCCGATGACCAAGAACGTGCTCCACGAGCTCGACCGCCGCCTCGCCACCGGCCCGCTGCGCCACGACGCCCCGGTGCCGTTCTTCCATTTCTACGGCGGCAAGATGCAGAAGGACGTCCTGGGCGCGTGAGCTGAACGGGGCTAGACTGGCTGCGTTCATCGGAGAGCCGATCCATGACGCAGCCTCGCCGCCTTCTGCTCGCCTCCGCCGCCCTGATCGCCCTCGCCGCGGCACCCGCGCGGGCCGAGCTCGATGTCTCAGGACTGAAAAGCACGATTGCCGCCTCGCTCGAGCGCGACTATCCCGCGCTCGACGCGCTCTACAAGGATCTGCACGCCCATCCCGAGCTGGCCTTCCAGGAGGTCAAGACCGCCGCAAAGCTCGCGGAGCAGATGCGGGCGCTCGGCTTCGAGGTGACGGAGAAGGTCGGCAAGACGGGTCTGGTCGCGCTCTATCGCAATGGCGAGGGACCGACGGTCATGGTGCGCACCGAGCTCGATGCGCTGCCGATGGAGGAGAAGACCGCCCTGCCCTATGCCAGCCGCGACAAGGCCAATTGGAACGGACGCGAGACCTTCGTCGCGCATAGTTGCGGCCACGACGTGCACATGGCTAGCTGGGTCGGCACGGCCAAGACGCTCGTCGGCCTGAGAGACACATGGAAGGGCACGCTGATGTTCATCGCGCAGCCCGCGGAGGAAGAAGTTGCGGGCGCAAAGGCGATGCTGGCCGACGGCCTGTTCACGCGGTTTCCGAAGCCCGATGTCGGCTTCGCGCTCCACGACGGCGGCTTCGCCTACGGTTCGCTGACCTATCGCACGGCAATCGGCTCTTCCAGCGTGGATGGACTGTTCGTTCGTTTCCACGGCCGTGGCGGGCACGGCGCAGCTCCCCATCAGACGATCGATCCGGTGATGATGGCGGCGCGCTTCGTGATCGATGTGCAGAGCGTGATCAGCCGCGAGAAAGACCCGACCGAATTCGGCATCGTCAGCATCGGCGCGATCCATGGCGGGACCGCCGGCAACATCGTCCCCGACAACGCGCTCGTGGTCGGCACCATCAGAAGCTTCAAGCCTGAGGTCCGCGCCAAGCTCGTGGCGGGCATCGAGCGCACCGCGAAGGCCGTGGCCGCCATGGCCGATGCGCCGCCGCCGCAGATCGAGATTAGCGAGGGCGCGAAGGCCGTCATGAATGATCCGGGCGTCGTCGCGACCGGCGAGAAGGTGCTGCGCGCCGCCTTCGGCGACAAGCTGATGTTGGTGCCGCCGAGCACGACCAGCGAGGACTATTCTGAGTTCGTGTCAGCCGGCGTGCCCTCGATGTTCTTCGGCATCGGCGTCTACGAGCCCGAGCGCGTCGCCGCCGCGCGCGACGGCAGCGGCCCGCCGCTGCCGCCGAACCATTCCCCGCAATTCGCGCCAGTGCCCAAGCCGACCATCGAGACCGGCGTCACCGCGATGACGCTCGCCGTGCTGTCGGCGTTCGATGCACGCGCACGGAGGCATTAGTTGTCCGGCCACGAATGACTTGCCATGAGACGGGCAGCCCTACGCCACCAAAAAGTGTCGTCCCGGCGAACGCCGGGACCCATACCGCGGAATCTGTCGTGGGCCCCGGTGGTCGAGACTGTGCTCACATGGCGTAGTTCACGGAGCATGGGTCCCGGCTCAAGGCCGGGACGACACCATTTGCTGCGTAACCTGTATTGCCTCACGACAGAATGAGCGTGCTGCGCACGACCGCAAAAACGAAATCGTGTTCTGCCGTGGGTTGCTGACGCGGATCGGGCGAGTTCCTATCTGCTCAAGAGATCAACCATCCACGGACACCCCATGGCTCCCCGTCAACTCAAGCTCGGCGCCTTCATGCGCCCGGTCTCCATCCACACCGGCGCGTGGCGCTATCCCGGCGCCTGGCCGGACGCCAATTTCAACTTCGCGCATCTCAAGCAGCTCATCCGGAAATTGGAGGCCGGCAAGTTCGACGCCTTCTTCATGGCCGACCATCTCGCGGTCCTGAACATGCCGATCAATGCGCTCAAGCGCAGCCACACCGTGACTTCGTTCGAGCCCTTCACGCTGCTCTCGGCGCTGTCGGCGGTGACCGAGAATATCGGCCTGATCGCGACGGGATCGACCACCTTCGACGAGCCCTATCACCTCGCCCGCCGCTTCGCTTCGCTCGACCACATCTCCGGCGGCCGCGCCGGCTGGAACATCGTCACCACGTCGAATCCGGATGCCGCGCTGAATTTCGGGCTCGACGATCACATGGAGCACGCCGAGCGCTACAAGCGGGCCCGCGAGTTCTACGACGTCGTCACGGGCCTGTGGGATTCGTTCGCCGACGATGCCTTCGTGCGCGACGTCGAGAGCGGGCTGTTCTTCGATCCCGACAAGATGCACGTGCTCGACCACAAGGGCAAATATCTGAAGGTCCGCGGCCCGCTCAACATCGCACGCCCCGTGCAGGGCTGGCCGGTGATCGTACAGGCCGGCGCCTCGGAGGATGGCAAGCAGCTCGCGGCGGAGACGGCGGAGGCCGTGTTCACAGGCGGCGGCAGCCTCGCCGATGGACGGAAGCTCTATGCCGACATCAAGGGCCGCATGGACAAGATCGGCCGTGATCCTGAGCATCTGAAGATCCTGCCCGGCGCCTTCGTGGTGGTCGGCGACAGCGTCGACGAGGCGAAGGAGAAGCGCGCGCTGCTCGACAGCATGGTGCATTACGACAGCGCCATCGCCTCGCTCTCGGTCATCCTCGGCACCGACGCTTCCGGCTTCGATCCCGACGGTCCGCTGCCTGATATCCCCGAGACCAACGCCTCCAAGAGCGGCCGCCAGCGCCTGGTCGATGTCGCCGCGCGCGACCAGCTCACGGTGCGGCAACTGGCGCAGCGGGTCGGCGGCTACGGCGGTCTGTCCTTCGTCGGCACCGCCAAGACGATCGCCGACCAGATGCAGGAGTGGCTGGAAAGCCGTGGGTCGGACGGTTTCAACATCATGTTCCCGTTCCTCCCCGCGGGGCTCGACGACGTCGTCGACAAGGTGATTCCCGAGCTGCAGCGCCGCGGGATCTTCCGGACGGAGTATGAGGGGCCGACCCTGCGGGACAATCTCGGCCTGCCCCGACCGAAAAACCGCTTCTTCGCGGCCCAGGGACCCCAGAATCTGGCCCTCAAACCTTGACTTTGGGGGCTGGCTGGGTAGGTTGCCGGCCAACGGCGCCCCCTCTTTGGCCGGTGCCCACCCCCGATCCCGATTCCAGAGGTTCAAGACATGGCCAAAGCGGTCACCATCAAGGTCAAGCTCGTGTCGACCGCCGACACCGGCTTCTATTACGTTGCCAAGAAGAACTCGCGCACCATGACCGACAAGATGGTCAAGAAGAAGTATGACCCGGTCGCGCGCAAGCACGTCGAATTCCGCGAAGCCAAGATCAAGTAAGATCGCGGTCTGCTGCGACTTCAACGGGGCCGTTTCGGCCCCGTTTTTTATTGCGCCCGATGCTGCCTCTCCTGGGGCACGGGCCGTCCGCTTCTGATCGGTCCATTTGGCAGCGGCTGAATCTGGTTCCCGACTTAAGGAGCCATCAACCAAACCCATGCGATTTGGGGTAGCGGCGCACCCCCCGTAGCGTCTCCCTCCTTATCTTACCGGCAGACCAGCGATGACCGATCCTCAGACTTTGCAGTCCCGTCTCGATTTCATCGGCATCGACAATGCGACCCGAGAGGCGCTGCGGGAGCTGCGGCCGCTGATCGGCAAGGTGCTGCCCGGCCTGCTCGAGCAGTTCTACGCCCATGTCGGCAAGGTCCCGCATCTCGCCAAGATGTTCTCCAGCCAGGCCGCGATGCGGCACGCCTCGAAGGCCCAGCTCGACCATTGGATGTCGCTGGCGACCGCGAAGTTCGACGATGCCTATGTGAAGTCCGTGACGAGGATCGGCCAGGCGCACAACCGGATGGGGCTGGAGCCGCGCTGGTACATCGCCGGCTATTCGCTGATCGTGACCGGGCTGCAGAAGGCGATCGAGACGGAGATCGCGGACGGCTGGTTCGGCGGCCAGGCGGCCCGCGAGAAGAAGGCCGCGCTGCAGGCTGCGATCACCAAGGCGGCAATGATCGACATGGATCTCGCCATCTCGGTCTATCTCGATGCGGCCAAGACCGAGCAGCACGTCGCCATGCAACGCATGGCCGACGAGTTCGAAGCCACCGTCGGCCTGATCATCAACAAGGTCCATGCGGACGCGCGCACGCTCGAGGTCTCGGCCAACACGCTGAGCAAGACCGCCGAGCAGACCCAGCACCTGTCGGCCAGCGCGGCCTCGGCCTCGGGCCAGGTCTCGACCAACGTGCAGTCGGTCGCCTCGGCCGCCGAGGAGATGACCTCCTCGGTCCATGAGATCGGGCGGCAGGTCAGGGAATCGACCACCATTGCCAAGGAGGCCGTTCGCCAGATCGAGCAGACCGATGTCGGCATCAGCGAGCTGTCGCGCACCGCCGAGCGCATCGGCGACGTGCTCAAGCTGATCACCTCGATCGCCGCCCAGACCAACCTGCTTGCGCTGAACGCGACCATCGAGGCGGCGCGCGCCGGCGACGCCGGCCGCGGTTTCGCGGTGGTGGCCTCCGAGGTCAAGGCGCTGGCGTCGCAGACCGCCAAGGCCACCGAGGAGATCGGCCAGCAGATCGAAGGCATTCAGAGCGCGACGCAGTCCTCGGTCGCCTCGATCAAGCAGATCGGCGGCACCATCCAGCAGATCTCGGAGATCGCCGCCGGCATCGCCGCCGCCGTCGAGCAGCAAGGCGCCGCGACGGGGCAGATCTCGCGCAACGTGCAGGAGGTCGCCGGCGGCACCGCGCGCGTCGTCGGCAACATCGGCGACGTCAGCAAGGGCGCCAGCGCCACCGGCACCGCCTCCGCGCAGGTGCTGTCATCCGCGCACTCGCTGTCGCGCGAGAGCGATCACCTCAAGGATGAGCTGGAGAAATTCTTGCGCAGGGTCCGTGCGGCCTGACTACAAAGAAGGGCGGATCGGCGTTGGCCGTCCGCCCTGCGACGTCGAGACGCTGCGCGCCGGCTTACATCCCGTGGCTCTGGAACACCGCCGAGCAGCGCTTGCTCAGCTTGGCCCGGTTCTGCGTCAGACAGTTCTGGACCCCGAAGTCGTCGCCGAGCTGAGCGCGGCAGAAACGCTTGGCGTCGGGCGCGCACGCCTTCTGCTCCTGCGGCGTCCCCATATGGCCCTGAGCCATGGCGAACGACGGCAGAACGGACAGCGACACGGCAACCGCGAACATCAGCTTCTTCATTGGGCGCTCCTCCTTGGGCTGAAACAAAACGTTTCCCGCCCAAGGGGGTTCCGACGGAACTGCGCGTCCGAAGGCCGGATGGCGAGCGTCGCAGCCAATGCTGCCTGCACCTCCCGCTCTGAACGGTCAGCGCCTTGCCGCAATTCTCAGCCGGCGCAGGACGTGGCCCGCGCCAGCGCAGCACGCGCGAGCAGACGCGTCGAATCCAACGTCGGCAGAGGCGAGTTGGCATCGTCGATGATCAGCGGAATCTCGGTGCAGCCGAGCGCGACGGCATCGCAACCTTCCTCCTTCAGCCGCGTGATGATCGCCTGAAACGCGGCGACGGAGGGCGGCTCGAACCGCCCGTAGACCAGCTCATCCATGATGATGCGGTTGGCTTCGATGCGATCGGCTTCTTCCGGACGCGCGAACGCCAGCCCGTGTGCGGTCAAGCTATCCGGATAGACATTGCTGTCGACGAGCCATTTGGTGCCGGTGATGCCGATACGCCCGTAGCCTCTCCTGACCGCTTCCGTCGCGACCACGTCGGCGATGTGCAGCCACGGCAGCGGAGAGCGCGGCAGCACCAGCGGCAGGGCCTGGTGGATGGTGTTGTCCGGGCAGATCAGGAAATCCGCGCCGGCCGCGGCGAGCTTGCGCGCCGAGGTCAGCATCAGCTCGGCGACTCCAGCGAGATCGCCGCGATCGAGGCAGGCCACGTAGTCGGCGAGCGACGGCGTGTGCATCGACACCTCGGGATGGGCATGCGGCCCGAGCAGGTCGGCGCCCTCCTTGCAGATCGTGCGATAGCAGAGCGCCGCGCCCTCGGCGGAGCAGCCGACGATGCCGATATGTTTTGCCATTCGTCGTTCCATTCCATCAACGTTGCCGACGATGATAGCGCGAAAAGCGGCCGAGGGTGAACATCACCCCACCGCGCACCATCCTCTGCCATTGCGCGCACAGCGAAGCAATCCAGAGTCCTTGCTGAGCCCTGGCTTGCTTCGCTGTGCTCGCAATGACGCGGTTGCAACAGATCGCGCGCACGACATCGCCAGGGCCGATCACACGCTGATCCGCCCTGCCGAGACATTTGTTCGCACTGGCCTGTTCGCAGCTACATCACGCCGCGGGACATCATGGTGTTCGCTATGTCGAATCTCAGGCGCTCGAGCGCGCGGTGGGCTGCGATATGGTCGAGATCGCCTTGCGTCAGGCCGATATCCACCAGTTGCGCCTCGCTCAGGTCGCATAGCTGGACTCTCATCCGCCTGAGCCGACGGCCTTCCTGAAACACCAGCCAATAGCCCGCGAGCAGGCCGAACAGCCCCGGAGCCGAGATGCCCGGCGGCCCGGCCGCATTCTTTTCCGACAACGCGTCACGCAGCACCGTGACGGATGCGTTGGGTCGCGGCGCGGCTGGCGCCTGGTGCACCGCGTTCTTCACCAATGAGAGGGGGCGATCGCGCGTGGCGGCATTGCGCGCGATCTCGTCTGTGAGATGGGTCTGAGGTGGCATCGGTCGCTCCTGCTGCGTGATGCCGGCAGGGAGCGTGGCCAAACAAAAGGCCCCGTCCGATGCCGGCGGGGCCTGGTGGAATGATCGTGTCGTCGAAATCCTAGCGCACGACTCCTCCCACGGCCCAGCTGCGGCGGGCCGCATGTTTGCGGTTGGAGTTGCGCACGACGTTGATCATGGTTTGTCGGTACCACGATGATTGCGCCAGATCAAGGCATGTAGTTCCTGCGCTCGCAGATGAGCACCTATGCGAGGCTTGTGTTCTGCCGAACTCCCGCAGACGACGTCTCCGGCAGGATAGTGTCCATAGATAAGCGCGATCTCACCTCCGTCGTTGCGAGCGCAGCGAAGCAATCCAGAGTCGTGTGCGGGACCCTGGATTGCTTCGCTGACGCTCGCAATGACGTCGCGGCGACCATCTCGCGCTGTTGGTCGGTTATCCCTGCGTCGCCACTTTCAACGACCAACTACATTCCCCGACGCGAGACGCCGCCCGGATATGGATCATCCCTCAACCTGTCGAGCGTCCGCAGCGCGGCGATGTGCTCGATCTCGGCGCGCGTGATGCCGATATCTGTGAGCTCGCGTTCGCTCAGGTCATGCAGGCAGTCCCGCACGCTCTCGCGGCGTTGCCATTCTTGGATCGCGCGCCAGCACCAGCCGATCAAGCGGATGATCGGCCAGGTCGGCGTTGCCGGCGGACCGGCCGCGTCCTTTTCTGGCGACACGTCTCGCAACGCTGCGATCGACGCTTCGGACTGCATCGATGGCTGCACGCTGTCGATCGCGTCGGTGATTGACGCGATCGAGAGATCGACGTTGAGCGCCGACACGTGCGCAGCGTCGATCGTCGCGTCGGTCTGATGGGGTGGCATCCTCTGCTCCTGCTGTTATGCCGGCAGGGAGCGTGGCCAAACAAAAGGCCCCGTCCGATGCCGGCGGGGCCTGGTGAGAACATCGCGTCGTCGATCTCCTAGCGCGCGACTCCTTCCATGGCCCGGCCGAAGCGGGTCATGTGATCGAAGTTGACGATGCGGATCGATTTGCTCATGTCACGTAAGGTATCATGGCACGCACGCAACATCAAGGGTTATTTGGGCGCCCCACATCCTGGCGGCGAGTTGTTGTAGATCGACCGCGCGAGCACGGCGGGCGGATTGGCGTCAGCTCAATCTGCCGATTTGCGGCGAACGTGAAGCGGCGCGCTGATCCGCCCTACGGAGTGCGGACTACCAGCTGAAATGTCCACATCGGGCACACTCCACAAACATCAGACGCTCTCTCGTCCGAGATACATCGGAATGAGTCGACAACCATCCGGCCTTGCGCGCTGACCAGCGCTACGTACCGCGCCCCGCCATGAACCGATCCAAGATGTCAGCCAGCGAGCCCGAAACGCCTCCCAAGACCATGAAAACCAAAAGGTTGGTCTGCACACCGAGCGCTTCGAGGACCAAGACTCCACACAACATCAGCACGCCGGCCAAAACACCCATGCGAAGCGGCTTCATGCCTTTTCCCTAACAAGAGAGCAACGCCGCAACTAAGCTAACATGAGACGCCTGAAGTTCGTAGGGCCGATCAGCGTCGGCCTGATCATCAGGGGTCCATCCTGAAGCATTGAGATGAGGAAGCGATCTTCCCATCGAGCGCCCCCGAGATGGTCCTGCGCCGAAGACTAACTTTTCGAACGCTTTCAACGAGATCGCTCTCGCCGGCTATCCAGATCGCAATTTTTCACTTTCGCTTTTCCAGAATTCATGCTATCCCCCTGCACATCCCACCTCGCCAAGAGGGGCGCATCGCGATCGTCACGAGCGTGAGGTGGGCTGCGGTGGGCGTGTCGGGTTGCAGCGTGGCTTGTCCGCGCCGACGAACGATCCGGTGCGCACGGTCAAGCCGTGTGGTCCTGGCCTCCCGATGCTGAGGCCAAGCGGGCGCTGCGACGAAGCGCGCTCGCGACGGGGGCAAGAACGCCGGTCCCCGGGGAGAGCGCGGAGTAAGCCGTAAAGCCATCGCGCAGGGAGGGCCGGATGTCCGGCTCGTACCTGTGGTTCTGCCGCGTGCTTTTTTCTGCACGCGGACCATGGGTGCGACCTGCACCCGGCCTTCCCTGCGCCCTCTGTTCTCGAAGAGGGTTTTCAATGGCACAGCTCGGGCGCGGAGGCGCGGCGAGGATGAAGAGTGATGTGTGGAAACAATCGGCTCCGCACTCGCCGTCATTCCGGGGCGCCCGTAGGGCGAGCCCGGAATCCATACTCCCGATCGTGGTTATGGATTCCGGGCTCGCGCTCCGCGCGCCCCGGAATGACGATGTGGAGAAAGATGACGCTATTCGCCAGCAACGGATGCTCAGCGGCGGTCACACGGCTCCACCGCCCTGCCCCTCTAGCGGCCGCGGCCGGCGGCTTGCGGCAGGAACGGCGCCGGCTGATGCACGGGGGCGATCGCCACCGCGCGGTTGCGGCCCTCGTTCTTGGCGCGGTAGAGCGCATTGTCGGCGCGCTTCATGACGTCGGCGATCGGCTCGCCCTTCTGCTCCAGGGTCGACAGCCCGATCGACGTCGTGACCTCGATGCGCTTCTCGCCCTTGTGCACCGAGAACGGCTCGTTGGCGACCGAGCGCCGCAAGCGCTCGGCGACCATGCCGGCGACGTGCAGGTCGGTTTCGGGCATCACGATGACGAACTCCTCGCCGCCATAGCGGCAGGCGAGATCGATGCCGCGGATCGACTTGCGCACGCGCATGGCGAACTCGCGCAGCACGTCGTCGCCGGCATCATGGCCGTAATTGTCGTTGATCGACTTGAAGTAGTCGATGTCGAGCATCATCAGCGCCAGCGGCTTGCCACGGCTCGCGGCCTGGTCGGCGAGCGTCGAAAGATGCGTCTCCATGTAGCGGCGATTGTGCAGGCCCGTCAGCGCGTCGGTGATCGCCATCTCGATCGAGTTCTGGACGTTGTCGCGCAGATGGTCGGTGTAGCGGCGCTTGCGGATCTGGGTGCGGGCGCGCGCCAGCAGCTCGTTCTTGTCGACGGGACGCAGCAGATAATCGTTGACGCCGATCTCCAGGCCGCGCAGCAGCCGCGAATTGTTCTCGGCTTCCGCAATCGCGAGGATCGGCACCTGCCGGGTGCGTTCCAGCGAGCGCAGCTGGCTGCACAGCCGCAGGCCGTCGTAATCGTTCAGGTCGAGCGAAACGATGACGAGGTCGTAATTGCCTTCGGCGGCGTTGAACACGGCCTCGGCGGGATTGGTCTCGACGTCGATGGCATGCTCGGTCGCCAGCATCGGCCCGAGCCGCTCGTAGGACGACGGCCGGTCGTCGACCAGCAGCACCCGCCCGCCCTTGCCGGCGTCGGCAACCGCGTTGCGCTCGGGCGCCTGCACGCCGATCTCGAGCGAGGTCAGCGCGCGCATGCGCAGCTCGTCCGTCATCATCTTCAGCCGCGTCAGCGAGCGCACGCGCGCGATCAGCACGACGTCGGAGACGGGCTTGGTCAGGAAGTCGTCGGCACCGGCCTCCAGGCCGCGCACGCGGTCGGACGGGCTGTCGAGCGCCGTCACCATGACAACCGGAATGAAATGCGTGGCCGGATTCGACTTCAGCCGGCGGCAGACCTCGAAGCCGTCCATGTCCGGCATCATGACGTCGAGCAGGATGATGTCGCATTCGGCGCGCTGGCAGATCTGCAGCGCCTCGGCGCCGTTCGCGGCGGTCAGCACGTCGAAATATTCGGCCGACAGCCGCGCCTCCAACAGCTTGACGTTGGCCGGGACGTCGTCGACGACGAGGATACGCGCGGACACTGCAGAAACTCCTTAGCCGATAAAGCGGCGTACCGTTTCAATGAATTTTCCGACCGAGATCGGCTTGGAAAGATAGGCTTCGCAGCCACCCTCGCGGATGCGCTCCTCGTCGCCCTTCATGGCAAAGGCCGTCACTGCCACCACCGGGATGGCACGCAAATCCGGATCGTCCTTGATCCATTTCGTCACTTCCAGGCCCGAGACCTGCGGCAGCTGGATGTCCATCAGGATCAGATCGGGGCGGGTCCGGCGCACGATGTCGAGCGCCTCCACGCCGCTGGACGTACCGGACGTCTGGTACCCGTGGGCTTCCAACAGATCGCGGAAGAGCTTCATGTTGAGCTCATTGTCTTCCACGATCAGGACGGTCTTGCCCATCCGCCCCTCCGAATCACTGACACCGGCATGTCCTCTGGCGGACGCCTGTCCACCGCTACTCATCTAATTCAAACTAGCCCCAGATTCGTTCTAAGCCGTTAAGTCGGTATTCGATCTTTCCCCGAGATGGTTTCCACTTGCTTGAACCCATTCCGAAGACTCGGGCATGATGGGCGCAAAGTAGAGCCGACAAGTTAACGGAAAGGCAAATCCGCCGTTGAAAAAGCCCGTTCGAAATCCGCGCGAAGTCGCTGAAATCGTTGCAGTTCAGGCCCTCGGCTTCCTGGCCGGCGAACCGGAGCGGCTGGGCCGCTTCCTGGCCGAGACCGGGATTGGGCCGGAGACGCTGCGATCCTCGGCCGCCGACCCCAATTTCCTGGTCAGCGTGCTCGATTTCATGCTGCGCGACGACGAGACGGTAAAGGCTTTTGCCGCCCACTCCAAGTTACATCCGACCAATATCATGGCAGCACGGCAGGTATTGGGCGACCGGCAGTGGGAGCGCGACGTGCCGTGACCGAGTCAGCGCCAGCGAGCGGGTCGCGCGCGGTCGCCGGGCCGGCCTGCTTCTGCCGCGACTGCCTGACGGACCTCGATGATGGCGCGCGCCGCTGTTCGGTCTGCGGCTCGCCGCGCCTCGTCCGCCATCGCGCCCTGCCCGCGCTGACGCTGGCCCATATCGACTGTGACGCGTTCTATGCGACCGTCGAGAAGCGCGATAATCCCGAGGTCGCCGACCGGCCCGTCATCATCGGCGGCGGCAAGCGCGGCGTGGTGTCGGCCGCCTGCTACATCGCCCGCACCTATGGCGTGCGCTCGGCGATGCCGATGTTCAAGGCGCTGGAGCTGTGTCCCGCGGCGGTCGTGATTCCCCCGGACATGGCGAAATATGTCCGCGTCGGCCGCGAGGTCCGGCAGGCCATGCAGGCGCTGACGCCGCTGGTCGAGCCGCTGTCGATCGACGAGGCGTTCCTGGACCTGTCCGGGACCGAGCGCGTCCACGGCATGATCCCGGCAAAGGTGCTGGCGCGCTTCGCCCGCGAGATCGAGCAGCGCATCGGGATCACCGTCTCGGTCGGGCTGTCCTGCAACAAGTTCCTCGCCAAGATCGCCTCCGATCTCGACAAGCCCCGCGGCTTCGCCGCGCTCGGCCAGGACGAGGCACCGGCGATGCTGGCCGACAAGCCCGTCGGCTTCATCTTCGGCGTCGGCCCCGCCACGCAGCAGCGGCTGGCGAACCAGGGCTTCCGCACCATCGCCGACCTGCAGCGTGCCGACGAGATCGAGCTGATGAAGCAGTTCGGCGGTGACGGCCGCAGACTGTGGCGGCTGGCGCGCGGCATCGACGACCGCAAGGTCGTCGCTGATCGCGGCGCCAAGACGATCTCCAGCGAGACCACCTTCGACACCGACATCCGCGACTACGCGACCCTGGAAAAGACCCTGTGGCGGCTGTCGGAGAAGGTGTCGGCACGGCTGAAGGCGAGCCAGCTCGCCGGGTCGACCATAACGCTGAAGCTGAAGACCGCGGACTTCCGCCA
Source organism: Bradyrhizobium sp. SZCCHNRI2009 (assembly GCF_032485115.1). Taxonomy (NCBI): domain Bacteria; kingdom Pseudomonadati; phylum Pseudomonadota; class Alphaproteobacteria; order Hyphomicrobiales; family Nitrobacteraceae; genus Bradyrhizobium; species Bradyrhizobium sp. SZCCHNRI2009. The sequence continues at coordinate 436,965 of NZ_JAUEUH010000002.1, read as the reverse complement.
ACGAACGCGCTCGCAATCGATCGCGGCGCCGACGCAGCTCGCCGGCAAGATCTTCGCAATCTGCAAGGAGATGCTGGCGCGCGAGACCGACGGCACGGCGTTCCGGCTGATGGGCGCAGGCGTCAGCGCGCTGCGCCCGGGCTCGGAGGCCTCCGACACCGACATGCTCGACCGCCGCTCGGCCTCGGCCGAGCGCGCGATCGATGCGCTACGCAAGAAGTTCGGCCAGGCCGCGGTCATCCGCGGCATCGCCTATGACGGGCCGGAGCAGACGGAATGATGCCCCGGTCAATTGCTGCAGGGCTTGCCGTCCTTCACGTCCTTGACGTCGAACTTGCCGAGCGCGCCGGCGATGACGAAATCATTGTAGTCGAGCACGAGCGCGCGCGAGACGCCGTTCTCGTAGAGCTCGAACGACATCGCGTAGACCGGCGTCTGCTCGCCCTCGGCCCGCTTGGCGTCGCGGTCATAATAGCTGACCGTCACCGGCCAGCGCGTCATCTTCTTCATCTCGTCATTGTCGGTCGAGGCGTCGGGCTTGGCGGCCGCCTTGTCGGCCGGCACGGGCGCACCGATCACGGTCAGCGTGTTGTAGACCTTCTCGCCATTGTCCGAGCCGTCATAGACCGTCAGCTCGAGCAGCGACTTGCCCTCGCGCGCGGCGGCGATGATGCGATGAATCTGCTCGGTGGGAAACACGGTCGAGCCGTCGAGCGTGAAGGTCTTCGCCTCGGGCTGCTTGAGCTTGACGGTGATGTGATCGCCGGTGCGCTCGGCGATACCGTCGACCGGGCTGGAGGCCTGCTCGTTCATGCGCGAGTCGATCTTGAAGCGGTAGCTCTTGCCGGCGCCGTCCTCCCACGCGGTGGAGCGCAGGTCGCTCAGGGTCACCTTGCCCTCACCGAGATCGAGCTCCGAGACCTGGCGGAATTCCGAAGTGTAGCCGTTGCAGGCGTTGCCAGAGAAATTGTAGAGGATGCGACCGCGCGCGCTGTTGACGGGGCTCGAGCCGCGCGACTTGACCAGGCTCAGGTCATAGAGCGCCTGATGCGGCAGGAACGGCACAGCCGCCCCGGCCTGCGCCGGACCGAACGTGATCGCCGCGACGGCGAGCGCTCCCATCGACAGTCGGAACGAATGAGCCATGAGTTTTCCTCGGAGGACGTATCGCTGAACCGTCACATTAGAGATCGCTGCATTGCGTCGCAACTGCGGCTGTCTCACGGAAACGTGCGCTTAAAGCGCCGGAATCGCGTCGGTGCTGGCTGCTTGCATGTCACTGGCAACTGCGCCAAACAGGGCCGCGGTCCGGCACGGGACCGGCTTTCAGGCGACAGAACGGGGATTCGAGATGGCGGGTACGGTTGAACAGAATCTGGCGGCACAGGGCATCACACTGCCGGCACCAAAGGCGCCGGTGGCCAATTACGTCCCGTTCGTGCGCACCGGCAACCTGCTGTTCGTGTCGGGCCAGGTCTGCCTCGGCGCCGACGGCAAGATGATCGCCTCCGGCAAGCTCGGCGGCGGCGTGTCGATCGAGGACGGCTATGCGGCCGCGAAGGGCTGCGGGATCAACCTGCTCGCCCAGGTCAAGGCGGCGGTCGGCGATCTCGACAAGGTCGTGCGCGTGGTCCGGCTCGGCGGCTTCGTCAATTCGGCGCCCGACTTCCTCGACGGGCCCAAGGTGCTCAACGGCGCCTCCGACCTGATGGTCGCAGCGTTCGGCGACAAGGGCCGGCACGCCCGCACCACCGTCGGCGTGTCGGCGCTGCCGTCGGACGCGGCGGTGGAAGTCGAAGGTGTGTTCGAGGTTGAGTGAGAGAGAGCGCATGATCCGGAATAGTGCGCGGCGGTTTTCCGACGAGATCATGCGCCAGCAAAACGGACGGGGCGAATGCGCGCACCTGACTGGCTGACGGCCCGCCCCGTCGCCCATCGCGGCCTGCACGATGCTGATCGCGGCATCATCGAGAACATGCCGGCCGCCGCACGCGGCGCCGTGGCCGGCAACTTCGCCATCGAATGCGACATCCAGCTGTCGGCCGATGGCGAGGCCATGGTGCATCACGACTATGATCTCGGCCGCCTCACCGAGGGCACCGGCCCGCTGATCGAGAAGACCGCGGCAGAGCTGAAAGCGATCAAGTTCAAGCAGACCGACGAGCAGATGATGACGCTCGGTGACCTCTGCAACCTGATCGCCGGGCGCGTGCCGCTGGTCATCGAGGTCAAGAGCACGTTCCAGGGCGATCGCCGGCTGGTCCGGCGCATGGCCGAGGTGCTGGCGTCCTACTCCGGCCCGGTGGTCGGGATGTCGTTCGATCCGGACCAGGTCCGCGCCTTGCGCGAGACCATGCCGACGCTGACGCGCGGCATCGTCGCGCAGCGCAGCTACGAGGACGGCTACTGGGCCAAGCTGACCCAGGCGCAGCGCGACAGCATGCTGCATCTCAAGCATGGCTTCAGCAGCCAGCCGCATTTCGTCGCCTATTGGATCGAGCAGCTGCCTGCGCCTGCCCCCTGGATCGCGCGCAACGTGTTCGGCTGCCCGCTGCTGACTTGGACCGTCCGCACCCCCGAGCAGCGTGCCGCCGCAGCCCGCTATGCGGATCAGATGATCTTCGAGGGGTTTACGCCGGGGACGTGACGCCGGCCTTGAACTCGCTGCTGCGATGCACGATCTTCAGGGCGTGGCATCTGGGGCGTCCCGGCCGGGGCGTGCCGTGCCGGCCCGTTTGACAAGGATTCGATGGCATCGCCTGAGATCACGCTCGAAGCCGTTCCCGGGATCAACGAGGTCCCGGCCGCAGCATGGGACGCCTGTGCCAATCCCGAGGGCCGCGTCAGTCCCGGCTCATCTTCCGCCTGCGGCCGCGCCTACAATCCGTTCATCTCACACGCGTTTTTCTCGGCGCTCGAAGCCTCCGGCTCGGCCACCCTGCGCACCGGCTGGGCGCCGCGCCATCTGGTGGCGAAGATGGGTGACGAGGTCCTCGGCGTCGTGCCGTGCTACCTCAAGTCCCACTCCCAGGGCGAATATGTCTTCGACCGCGGCTGGGCCGATGCCTATGAGCGGGCCGGCGGGCGCTACTATCCGAAGCTGCAGGTCTCGGTGCCGTTCACACCGGCCACAGGGCCGCGGCTGCTGATCCGCGCCGACCAGGACCGGGACATGATCGGCAATGCCCTCGCCCAGGGACTGAAGGCGCTGTGCGGGATCAGCGAGGCGTCCTCGGTCCACGTCACCTTCGCCCGGCAGGCCGAATGGGAGCGGCTCGCCGCGCAGGGCTTCCTGCAGCGCACCGATCAGCAGTTCCACTGGCACAATCAGGGTTTTTCCACCTTCGACGATTTCCTGGCGACGATGAATTCGCGCCACCGCAAGGCGATCAAGCGCGAGCGGCGCGACGCATTGGCCGCCGGCATCACCATCCATTGGCTGACCGGCAAGGACATCACCGAGGACGCCTGGGACGCATTCTTCGAATTCTACATGGAGACCGGCTCACGCAAGTGGGGCCGGCCGTATCTCAACCGCAAGTTCTTCTCGCTGATCGGCGAGAGCATGGCCGACGACGTGCTGCTGGTCATGGCCAAGCGCGAGGGCCGCTGGATCGCCGGCGCGATCAACTTCATCGGCTCGGACACACTGTTCGGGCGCAACTGGGGCGCCATCGAGCACCACCCGTTCCTGCATTTCGAGGTCTGCTACTACCAGGCGATCGACTTTGCGATCCAGCACAAGCTCCAAGTCGTCGAAGCTGGCGCTCAGGGCGAGCACAAGATCGCGCGCGGCTACCTGCCGCAGACCACCTACTCCGCGCACTACATCGCCGACCGCGGCCTGCGCCGGGCCATTGACGACTATCTCAAGCGCGAGCGCGCCTATGTCGAGGAAGCCGGCCGCGAACTCGCCGAATCCGCCCCGTTCCGGAAAGGCATGGACGAGCCGTCTTGACCGGCGACACGTGCCGGTGAGAGTAAGGCGCACCAAGAGGAACCGCTTAAGGGACTGCCCATGACCGCCTACGATCCCAACAATCCGTTCGCGAAGATCCTGCGCGGCGAATTCCCCTGCACCAAGGTCTATGAGAACGACCACGTGCTGGCGTTCCTCGACATCATGCCGCGCGTGCCCGGCCACACCCTGGTGATCCCGAAGGCCGCCGCACGCAACATCCTCGACATCACCGAGGAGGACTATCTCCACGTCGGCCGTGCCGTGCGCACCATCGCCCGTGCCGCCAAGACCGCGTTCGCCGCCGACGGCATCACGGTGCAGCAGTTCAACGAGCATGCCGGCGGCCAGATGGTGTTCCACCTGCACGTCCACATCATGCCTCGCCGCAACGGCGATTTCCTGCTGCCGCCGGCGAGCCGCAAGGAAGATCCGAAGGTGCTGGAGGAGAACGCCGCCAAGCTGATTGCGGCGCTGAAGGGCTGATCAGGCCTCGTCGAGCCCGATGTCGAGCGCGGCCGACGAATGCGTGATCCAGCCGACCGAGATCAGGTCGACGCCGGCCGCGGCGATCGCGGGCGCGGTCTCCACGGTGATCCGGCCCGAGGCTTCGGAGATGGCCTTGCCGCTGATCATGCCGACCGCGGTTTCGAGCTCCGCCGGCGTCATGTTGTCGAGCAGCACCGCATCGACGCCCAGCGTCAGCGCCTGCTCGAGCTGAGCCAGAGTGTCGACCTCGACCTCGATCTTGACGAGATGGCCGGCATGGGCCTTTGCGCGCGTGATGGCAGCCTTGATGCCGCCGGCAATGGCGATGTGGTTGTCCTTGATCAGGACGGCGTCATCGAGCCCGAACCGGTGATTGCCGCCGCCTCCCGCGCGCACCGCATATTTCTCCAGCGCGCGCAGGCCCGGCGTGGTCTTGCGGGTGCAGACGATCTGCGCCTTCGTCCCCTTCACCGCCGATACCAGGGACGCCGTCGCGCTGGCGACCCCGCTCAAGCGGCAGAGGAAGTTGAGCGCGACGCGCTCGCCGGTCAGGAGCGCCCGTGCCGGGCCGCTGATGGTCGCGATCGCGTCTCCCGGCGTCACGACGCTGCCGTCCGGTCGCACGATCTCCATGCGCACGTCCGGCGAGACGGTCTGGAAGGCGCAGCGCGCCACATCGAGGCCCGCGATCACCCCGTGCTGGCGCGCCCGCAGCTTCAGCGATGCGCGCTGCTCGGCGGGGACGATGGCATCGGTGGTGATGTCGCCGGCGCGGCCGAGATCCTCGAGCAGAGCCATGCGCACCAGCGGCTCGTAGAGCAAAGGCGAGAGAGGATTGAGAGTCATGGCACTGCGCTCCTGGACGGCGTCTGCTCCGCCTCGACAATGTCGCGGGCAACCGCGATCGCCTCGGGCAGAGTGAGGCTGGATGGCTGCGCGACGGGCAGCGTGCCCGGACGATCGCTGCGGAAATGCGCGCCGCGGCTCTCCTCCCGCGCATGGGCCGCGACCGCGAGCATCAAGCCGACCAGCGCCGGGTCAGCCATGGGCCCGGCCTGCTCTGCCAGCGGAAGCAGGCCGCTGACGGCAGCCGCGATCGTGCGATGCTCGCGCATCACGCCGAGCGCATGCGACAGCAGCGGCCGTGCGGCCGACGGATCGGACGCCGGCGGAATGGCAGCCACCGCGCACGGCTTGCCTGCACGCTGCGGCGCGCCGGCCACGCTTTCGGCCACCCATTGCGCGCAGACGATCGCTTCCATCAGCGAGTTGCTGGCGAGCCTGTTGGCGCCGTGCAGGCCGGTGCGGCTGGCCTCGCCACAGGCCCACAAGCCCTCGACCGTGCTGCGTCCCATCGTGTCAACAGCGATGCCGCCCATATGATAGTGCACGGCCGGCCGCACCGGGATCGGATCGCGCGCGGGGTCGATGCCCGCCATGCGGCAGAACGCGCTGATCACGGGATAGCGCGCGGCGAAATCCTTGCCCGGCTTGTTGCGCGCATCGAGGAACACGCGGCGGCCTTGCGCACGGCGGCGCCATACCGCCCGCGCCACTACGTCGCGCGGCGCCAGCTCAGCGCCGGGCTCGTCGGCCATGAAGCGCGTGCCGGTGTCGTCGATCAGGACGGCGCCGTCGCCGCGGATCGCCTCGGTGAGCAGCGGCAGCGGCCGCGACGGTCCGTCGAACGCGGTGGGGTGAAACTGCACGAATTCGAGATCGGACAGCACGGCCCCGGCCCGCGCCGCCAGCGCGAGGCCCTGGCCGAAACAGCCGGCCGGATTGGTGCTGTCGAGGAACAGGCCGCCGATGCCGCCGGTTGCGATCACGACGCGCGTCGTGGCGAGGATCAGAGCCTCATCGCCGCGCGCCGCAGCCACGCCCTGGATCGCGTTGTCATTGACGATCAGCCGGCGCGCCTCGACGCCTTCGAGCAAGGTCACCGAAGCACAACGCCTGACAGCCGCGATCAGCGCGCGCATGATCTCGCGTCCCGTGCCGTCGCCCGTCGCATGCACGATCCGGTTGCGGCTGTGTGCGGCCTCCAGGCCCAGACGCCAACGTCCATCCGCACCTCGGTCGAACGCAACGCCAAGCTGGGCGAGGCGCTCGACCGCGGCCGGCGCCGCATCGATGATGCGGCGCGCGGCGGCCTCGCCGCACAATCCGGCTCCGGCGGCGAGCGTGTCCTTCAGATGCAGCCCCGGATCATCGTCATCGCCAACCGCCGCAGCCAGTCCACCCTGCGCCCACATGCTCGACGCCTCCGCGCCGAGCGGCGACTTCGACAACAGCACGACCGGCTCGGGCGCAAGCTGCAGCGCCGTCATCAGACCTGCGGCACCGCCGCCGATGATCACGGGACGGCCGATCAACTTCGAAACATCGATGCTCATGATGCCAGCATCCTTTCCACTGCGCGCCGCGCGCGCTCGGCCATCGCGGGATCGATCGTGACCTCGTGCGTGTTGGTCTCGAGCGCGTGGCGGATGTTCTTCAGGGTGATCCGCTTCATGTGCGGGCACAGATTGCAGGGGCGGATGAACTCGATGTCGGGATGGAGCACGGCGACATTGTCGCTCATCGAACATTCTGTCAGCAGCACCACCCGGGCCGGCCTTCTTGCTCCGACGAAGTCCGACATCGCCGCGGTGGAGCCGGCGAAGTCCGCCTCCGCCACGACCTCTGGAGGACATTCCGGATGGGCGAGCACGGTGACACCAGGATGGTTGTCGCGCAGCGTGCGGACGTCCTCGGCGCTGAAGCGCTCATGTACCTCGCAATGCCCTTTCCAGGCCGTGATCCTCACCTTCGTCTGCGTGGCGACGTTCCGCGCGAGATATTCATCCGGCAGCATGATGACGTGATCGACACCGAGCGACTCGACCACCGCGCGCGCGTTGCCGGAGGAGCAGCAGACGTCGGACTCGGCCTTCACCGCCACCGACGTGTTGACATAGGCGACCACGGGCACGCCCGGGTGGCGCGCGCGCATCAGCCGCACGTCGTCGGCGGTGATCGACTCCGCCAATGAGCAGCCCGCCTCTACGTCGGGAATCAACACCGTCTTGTCGGGATTGAGCAGCTTGGCGGTCTCGGCCATGAAGTGGACGCCGGCGAGCACGATCACCTCGGCATCGACCTTGGTCGCTTCGCGCGCCAGCAGCAGGCTGTCGCCGACGATGTCGGCGACGCCGTGATAGATTTCGGGCGTCTGATAGTTGTGCGCCAGCACCACGGCATTGCGCCGGCGCTTCAGCGCCAGAATGGCTTCGACATCGTCCTCGAAGACAGCCCATTCCGGCGGCGGGATCACCCGGCTCAGACGCTCAGCAAGCGATGCATTCGGCGCGACGGCGGGCAGGACAAGATCGACCATTTATACTCTCCATGAGCATAAGATGGCTTATACTTATCCTGAGCATAAGCTGTGTCAAGAGCGGGAGATCAAGATCGCGAGAGCGGCAACTTGGTTCCGACCACCGCCCGCTCGGCCAGCACGCCCTGCCGGAAGCGGAACAGCTTGGCCGGCCGGCCAATCGTGTCGGCAGCAATTGCGCCTGTCTCTTCAACCAGTTCCTGCTGCTCGATGAGGCGGCGGAAGTTCTGCTTGTGCACGAGCCGGCCGGCGAGAGCCTCGACGCTGCGCTGCAATTGCAGCAGTGTAAATTCTTCCGGCATCAACTCGAACACGACCGGCCGGTATTTGATCTTGGCGCGCAGGCGGGCAATGCCGGTGGCGAGAATCCGACGGTGATCACCGATCATGGCGCGCCCGGGCAGCATCGGCTGGCTGGCCCCCTTCTCGCGCACGCTCTCGGGGATCAGCGCCGCCTCATACAGCAACTCATAGCGCTGCAGCGTCAGTTCCTCGTTCCACTCGCGGCCATCGAGACCGAAGGTGATGGCGGCGCGCTGCCACCTCGTCTTTTGCAGCGCCGGCTCGTCGGCGGCTCGCGCCCAGGCCTTCAGCTTCGGCGCGATGATCTTGGCCAGGATCGTCGGCGGTCCGTCGCGATGATCCTCCCACGGGAAGTAGTCGTACCACGACGACCATTGCGCATCCGCGCCCTCACGCCCCTCTTCCTCGCGGGTCAGGCCGAGATAGCTGATGGAGATGCGGTGCGGCGCGTCGGGATCGCCGCCGCGACCGCGGTCGGCGAAGGTGTAGAGCTGCTCGACATAGCCGAGCGGATGGCCGGTCTGCGCCTCGACCCAGGCGCGCAGCCCCATCTGCAGTGAGCGGTGCGCGAACTGAAACGGTCCGCTCGGCAGCGCCGCAGCATGCTCGATCGTCATGATCTTCGGGTGCCCGTCGGTCACCGCCACCAGCACGGCGACGAGGTCCGCCGTGATCGCATCCTGAGCCGTCACCGTTTTCTGCGGCCGCTTGTTCACCTTCGACATCCGGATCCGTCGGTCCTATTTGTCATCCTCACCCTTCGCCGCCGGCGTGAACGCGCAATGATCCGGCTTCAGGTCGATCAGCGGCGTCTCGTCGAGGCAGTCGAGACCGCGCACCAGCACGGTGTTGCCTTCCAACGCGACGAAGCGGACCGTCGACACGCCGATCGGATTGGGACGCACCGGCGAGCGCAGCGCGAAGGTGCCCCGGGTCTCGCCGTCATGATGGCGCGGGCTCTGCTTGACGAGATCCCGGCGCGCCCGGTTGAGCCAGTACAGCACCTGGAGATGGCTGAAGGCGTCGATGCCCTGCAGCGCCGGCACCCAGGGCGCGAAGATCTCGAGCCGGCACACCGGCCCCTCGAAGCTGCCCTGCCGCGGCGTCTCGAGCCGCGAGGTCCAGGGCGTGCGGATGCGGCCGATGAAATACAACGTGGCGTCGCGCGGCTGTGGCGCGTCGACGGCGACTTCTCCCGGACGGAGATCGGAATCAGTGGTCATTGCGGAGTCCTTGGATCCTCCCGGCAATCTATCCGAACCTCGGCTCACCGCAATTGCGGTCGCGCAAGATCGCGCAACTCAGCCGAGCCACCATTTGCCGGCCAGCATCGCGGCTTCGCCGCAGACGACACCGGCAAAGATCGAGCGGCGGCTCGCCATGAAGGCCGCAAGGCCGGCGACGACGGCACCATAGCGCAGGCCCCAGGGCACGCTGGCGAGCGCGCCCGGCGGCTGCACCAGGATCTGGGCGATGACCCCCGCCAAGATGGCGGTCGCGACCGCCTTGACCCACATCAGCAGGTCCGAGCCCTCGTCGAGCCCGCTGCCGAACCAAAGTCCGAGCAGGCGCCAGATCTGGTTGGGGATCACGCCCGCCACCAGCAGCACCACGAGCGCATGCCAATCGCCGATGAAGTCGCTCATGCCAGCCCCCGCCGCTCGCGCCATTTGTGCGCGCCGAACGCGAGCGTTCCGGCGACGACGCCGCTGACCAGGATGTCGACGCCGCTGTCGAGCTGGGCGGCCAGAGGATACAGCACGAGGCCGAGACCGAGCGCGAGCACGTCGGCAAGCTCCCTGGCGTTGCGCAGGGTCGAGAACAGGAAGGCCAGCGGCGTCAGCAAGAGCACCGCGGCGCCGAAGGTCTGCGACAGATTGGCGGCGAGAAGATACCCGATGATGGTCGCGATCAGCGCAATCCCCATCAGGCCGCTGCCGAGCCCATGCACGAAGGCGATGCGGCGATCGCGCGGCACATGCGGCAGGAAGCGATAGCATTCGACCCACAGGGTCACGGCGGTGAAATGGGCGATCAGCACCAGGTGCCGCCGCTTGGTCTGCGGCGAGCGGATCAGGGGCAGCACCGCCACCACCATCGGAAACAGCCGGATCGCGCTCATCGTGACCGCGATCGCCGATTGCAGAATGGTCTGGCCGGAGCCGAGCGTGGAGACCAGGATGATCTGCGCTGGACCGGCCCATACCAGCACCGTGCTCAGGATCGCCCAGAGCATGCTGAAACGGGTATCGTGGGCGAGCGCGCCGATGCCGATGAAGGTGACGAACAGCACCAGTGACAGGATGGTCGCTGACGTCGCGCGCAGCCCCCAGCCGAAGGCGCGCAGTGAACCATGCCATTGCGGCGAATCGAGCGGAGGAAGTGTCACGGGCGGCCCAGCGGAACGAACCGCGATAAGGCTGGCGAAAGCCGCTCGCGTCAACCGCCATCAGGCGCGCGCGGGTCTGCGTCCGGCGCAGCCATCCCCCACACGCCGCGCTGCGGCAGCTCTATCCGGAGCGATTGCGCAGCACGAAGCAGGCACCGCCGGCCTCGCGGATCCGACTGCAGAGCGCGTCGGCCTCGGCCCGTGTCTCGGCGCCGATCCGCACCTGGTAGAAGGCGCGGTTGCCGCGCGAGCGCATCACCGACGACAGCAGGCTCGGGTCGCGGTCGCCAATGACCGGGCCAAGCCCCTTGATCGCCCGCGAATACATCGCGAGCGCCTTGTTGCGGTCGAAGCCTGCAGCCAGTTGGACGCCCCACGGTTTCGCGGCCGACAGCGCCACATGCTGCTCGAGCTCCGTGACGAACGGATTCGGCGCGCGCTTCAACATCGCCATCAGCTGACGACACGAGGTCGGTGGCGGACTCGGCGGCGTCTTGCCGCCGTTACCGGCGGCCGCCCACTCATCGATCGTGGCTCCCGTGATGGCGGAGACGTAGTTGCGGGTCTCCCAGGGCATCTGCCCCTTGCCGGCGAGCCAGTCCTGCACCCGGCGCGGCCCCGCATTGTAGGCCGCCGCCGCGAGCCCGAGATTGCCGAACTGGTCGCGCAGCTCGGCCAGGAACTGCGCCGACTTCGGCAGCGCCTGAACCGGATCGAACGGATCGAGCAACTGGCGCTCGTTCGCCGTGCCCGGCATGAACTGCGCGATTCCCTGCGCGCGCTGGCCGTTGCGCGTGACCGGCCCGACTGCATCGCTCTGGAAGCGGCTCTCCTGCCAGATCACGCGAGCGAAGAATTCGAGCGGCAGATCATTCGCCTTGGCTGCGGATTCGATCATCAGGCAGATCGCCTCGCGCGTACCGCTCTCCTTGGCCTCCTCGGACTTGTTCTCCGAGCCCTCTGCCGCAGCGTCTGCCGGCTTGGCAGCCTCCTGCGGCGAATCCTGCCGGGCGCCGTCCTTCGGATCAGCCGGCACGGCAGCGTCACGGTCGGAGGCCTGCTCCGCCGCCACGCCGGACAAGGGCATGGTCAGCATCAAGGCAAGGCCGAGACAGGCAATGCGAGCAACCGAAACCATGGAAAGCATCGTGAGCGCGGTGCAATGGTTGAATTCTGCCGACAGACAAAGCCGAAGACCATGCGGGGTTCCACCGCGCGGCGCCTTGACACAGCGAACGAGCCGGCTAGCAATCCCCGAGTGCCGCAGGGAGCGCGACGGATGACCGCACCGACCGACGACAGACTCGGCTTCGCGCCCGAAAGCGATGCGCCATTGTCCTACATGGCGCGCACGCGCGACTACTATCTCGCGATCGGCTATGACACGCCCTATCGCTGGGCTCACTACACGTCGGCGCCGTTCCATCCCTTGCGCAAGCCGCTCGCGCAGTCGCGCGTCACCGTTGTCACCACGGCCGCGCCTTTCGATCCCGCCAAAGGCGATCAAGGCCCCGGCGCGCCCTATAATGGCGGCGCCAAGTTCTACTCCGTCTATGACGGCGACACGTCGGCGCAGCACGACCTGCGCATTTCCCACATCGCCTATGATCGCGCGCACACCTCGGCCGAGGATTCCGGCACCTGGTTTCCGCTGCCACAGCTCCTAAGGCTGGCAGGTGAAGGCTGCATCGGCGCGGTCGGACCGCGCTTCTTCGGCGCGCCGACCAATCGCAGCCACCGCGTCACGATCGAGACCGATGCGCCGGAGATTCTCGCGCGCTGCCGCGCCGACGAGATCGATGCCGTCGTGCTGGTGCCGAACTGTCCGGTGTGCCACCAGACCGTGAGCCTGGTGGCACGGCATCTCGAAGCGAACGGCGTCGCGACCGTCGTCATGGGCTGCGCCAAGGACATCGTCGAGCACGCCGCCGCGCCGCGCTTCCTGTTCTCGGATTTTCCGCTGGGCAATTCCGCCGGCAAGCCGCACGACGCGGCCTCACAGGCCTTCACGCTCGAGTTGGCTTTGCGTGTCCTCGAGAGTTCACCAGCCGCACGCACGACCGTGCAATCGCCTTTGCAGTGGAGCGACGATCACGGCTGGAAGCGCGACTACAGCAATCCCGCCATGCTCGCGCCGGACGAGCTGGCACGGCGGCGCGCCGAGTTCGATGCGCAGAAGGCGATCGCGCGGCAGGTTCGTGGAAAGCAGGTGTGAAAGCCACACTCGCGCGAAACTCGCCCGGGAATTTCTTCGGATAATGCTGATTGCGCTTGCCGTCCCGCTCCAGTTGCGCTTGAGTTCCCCCGCGTTTGAAGGGGGCAGTACCAAATGAGAGTTGTAGCGTTGGTGGCGCTGTGCGCCGCGCTGGGAGGCTGCGCGTCCGTAACGCGGGGTACAACCGAGACGATCAGTGTCGCGTCGACGCCGTCCGGGGCCGAAGCCACGATCGCCGGTCTCGAAGCGCCGATGACCTGCACGACGCCCTGCTCGTTCGTCGCCAAACGCAATGCCGACATCTCCGTCACCATCGAAAAACCGGGCTACGAGACCCAGATCATCCCGTTGACCAAGGACATCCCGGCGACCGGCGCGGCCGGCTTCGCCGGCAACATCCTGGCGGGCGGCCTGATCGGCATGGGTGTGGACGCAGCGACGGGCGCGGCGACCGACCACAAGCCGAACCCGGTGATCGTCACCTTGCAGCCGCGCATGGCGGCGCCGGCAGGCCGTCCGCAGCGGCCGCCGCGGCGGTCGGCCCCGCCGCCGGCACAACCGGAGGCCGGGACCTAGCGCCCGCCAAGCCTGTCAGCCAGCCGCCGATGGCGCCTCGCCGGGAGTGACCGTGTCGACCGGCAACGCGAACTGCTCGACCCGGTTGAGCGGCTTCTTGTTGAGCAGCAGCCGGGTGACGTCGGGGCGCGAATAGTGTCCCGCCGGATCGGCGGCATTCTTGGCGATGCCGATCATGCCCAAATCGATCTCGGCGATCAGCAGGCCTTCCTGCTCCGGCGGCAGCTTCTCGGCGAGCGAAGAGCCATCCGGACCAAAGATCGCGGCGTGGCCGCCGCCGACATGCAGCAGCGCGTGCTTGTCGGGCCGGTCACACAGTTCGTCGATCATCGCCTGCGAGACGGTGGCGCACGGCGCCAGCACGAAGCACGAGCCCTCGACCGCATAGACGCGCGAGGCGGCGTTGTTGACCTCGGCGCCGAGCGCCGGCGCGAACGGATCGTACAGCGAGAAGCTCGGCCACGCGGCGACGTGCACCTGCTCGTTCTGCGCGTACATCGCATATTTCGACAGCGGCTGCAGATGCTCCCAGCAGCACAGCGCACCGATCCGGCCGATGTCGGGACGATCATGCACAGCAAGGTCGCTGCCGTCGCCCTCACCGTAGACGGTGCGCTCGGCATGGGTCGGCCGCAGCTTGCGGCGCCGGGCAATGGTCTCGCCGTCCGGGCCGATCAGCCATTGCGCGATGTAGAGGCTGCCGCCGTCGCGCTCGGAGAGTCCCAGTACGGCCGTCAGCCCGGCCTTGCGCACGGCAGCCCGCAGCGCTTCGGCCTGCGGGCTGTCATAGGCCAGCGAGTTGTCGAAATAGCGCTGCACGAAGCCGCGACCGATGCACCAGGCCGGCGAGTCCATCCAGATGTGCCAGGGATAGCCGGGGATGAAGACCTCCGGAAACGCGATCAGCTTGGCGCCCTTGTCGGCCGCCTCCTCGATCAGGGCGATGGTCTTCTTGATCGAGGCGTCGAGGTCGAGCCAGGCCGGTGCCGCCTGCACCACCGCCACCTTGTATTTCGGATGTGCCAGTCCCATCGCTGCTGCTCCCTGATGCCGTGCGCGGCGGTGGCGCCGCGACCGGGCCGACTATTGACGCCAGCCGGCTTTCGCGCTCGTCTGCCAGGGAACGAAAATTCGACTGCGGCCGAGACGAAGATCCCAGCCGGCCCGGAATTTGCTGCATTGCCACAGATCAAGCCGGCACAGGTGCAGGGGGAGACGGAGCGATGCCGATCCTGTTCACCACCGACGGAAGCCCGGGCCACCGCCGGCTGGCGCGGTGGCAGGACATCGTCTGCGACGTCTATGTCGGGCTCGATTGCACGTCCGATCTCGGCAGCGCGTTTCGCGGCTCGGTGACCCACACCACGTTGGGACGGGCTGTCTGCTCCGAGGTTGCCTCGGACCGGCAGCGCGTGCACCGGACCTCGCAGCGGATCTCCCGGGCGGATGCCGACTTCGTTCTCGTCGCATTCGGACGTGAGGGAATCGGCGGCGTCGTCCAGGATGGCCGCGACACCGTGATCCGGCCCGGCGAGTTCGCGATCTACGACACGACCCGCCCCTATGAGCTGCAGTTCGACGCCGCGTTCAAGCAGATCGTGTTCAAGCTCCCGCGCGAGATGCTGCAGCGCCGGATCGGCCCGACGGAGACCGTGACGGCGATCAGCTTCGGCCCCGACAGTCCGCTCCAGCCCCTCGCCCATGAGTTCATCGTGAGGCTTTGCGAACGCGTCGAGCACATCGGCCCCGAGCATGCCGAACCTCTGGCCAACCAGGCCGCCGACCTGCTCGCCATGACCTTGGCCGAGCGGCTGCGCGCACAACCCCTGCCCGCCTCGAGCCATCGCGCAACGCTGCTCTATCGGATCAAGGCGCACATCCGCACCCGACTATCCGACGCCGGCCTCTCACTGCCGGAGATCGCACGCGAGCTCGGGCTATCGACGCGCTACGTCAATGATCTGTTCTCGGACGAGGAGACGTCGTTCCAACGCTTCGTGCTGGCCGAGCGGCTCAAGCAGTGCCGGCGCGATCTCGGCTCGCCGATGCTGGCGCATCGTCAGATCAGCGAGATCGCGTTTTGCTGGGGCTTCAATGACCTCTCGCATTTCGGCCGCGTGTTCCGCGAGCAGTTCGGCCTGTCGCCACGCGAGTGGCGGCGCAGCGCCGTAAAGCGCTGAGCTGGCGGCAACGCGCCCGCCTCACGCGCCTCGTGGCGCTGTTCGCGCCCTCGGCTTGTGCGCGGTGGCGCCCGGCCGTCAGCGCGGCGGATCGGCGCGCAAGGCATCGACCAGCCAGTCACGAAAGGCAAGCATGCCGGACGTCGGTTCTTTCGACTTCAACCAGGTCAGCCAATAAGAACCGGTGGCGACCCCAGCCGCAAACGGCCGGACCAGCCGACCCGTCTCGAGCTCGCAGTTGAACATGGCGATCGGAACCAGGCCAACGCCGACGCCGCGCGCGGCCGCTTCGGCCATCGCGACGGAGCTGTCGAAGATCGGCCCCTGGATCATCGGACATGGAGCGCCCGCGACTGCAAACCATAATGGCCATTCCTCGGCGCGATACGACCGCAGGAGATTTTCGCCCGCGAGGTCCGACGGCGCGCGCAGACGACTCGCGACATCGGGATGACAGACGGGCGACAGCGGGGCAGACATCAGATGGATGGCCTCAGTGCCGTGCCAGGATCCGTCGCCGAAGCGAAGCGCGATGTCGAGCCCGTCTCCGGCGATATCGATGCGGTTGTTGTTGGTGAGGAGGCGCAGGTCGATATGGGGGTGCGCATCTCGAAAACCGTCGAGGCGTTGCAACAGCCATCCCGTTGCAAAGGTGCCGACACAGCCGACGGTCACGACCTCGCGGGTTCCCTTCGCTTCGATGCGATCGATCGCGCCGCTGATGCGACTGAACGCATCGTTGAGGACGGGAAACAGAGCCAGGGCTTCGTCAGTCAACGTGAGGCCACGCGGCAGGCGCCGGAACAGGTGAGCGCCCAACATCTGCTCGAGCTGTTTCACCTGGTGACTGATCGCGGTCTGCGTGACCCTGAGCTCCAAGCCTGCCTTGGTGAAGCTCAGATGCCGGGCGGATGCTTCGAAGGCCCGCAAGGCGTTCAAAGGGAGATGGCTGCGGATGGGCATGATGACCAAGTTCTGCTCATGGCTCGACGAATAAATGATCGTTTGTCAGTCGTCACCTCGTTCGGCAGGTTCGCGCAGTCACTGGAGAATGAACATGCTGACGAGACGGCGTCTGGGTTTTGGAATCCTCGGGATGGCGGCTGCGGCGAGCGGGCTGCCATCACCTGCGGCGAAGGCGGCGGCCGACCGAAGGGCGCATCTGGAAGGGGAACTCGCCCGCATCGAGCGCGAGAGCCTCGGACGGCTCGGCATCGCCGTCCTCGACTCCGAAAGCGGGTTCGAGGCGGGCCTGCGCTCGGCCGAGCGCTTTCCGATGTGCAGCACGTTCAAGTGTCTGGCTTCCGCGGCTGTCCTGAAGCGCGTCGACGCCGGCGAACTGCATCTCGACACGCGCGTCCCGTTCGAGGCGAAGGATCTCGTAACATATTCGCCGGTGACCAAGGAGCACGTCGGCCGCGGCATGACACTCGCCGAGCTCTGCGAAGCTGCGCTCACCCAGAGCGACAACACCGCGGGAAATCTCCTGTTGCGGCAGATCGGCGGTCCTGCGGGTCTGACGCGTTTTGCCCGATCGATCGGCGACGAGATCAGCCGCCTGGACCGCTGGGAAATTGAGCTCAACGAGGCGCTGGCCGACGACCCTCGCGACACGACCAGTCCGGCCGCCATGCTACAGAACCTGCGCCGCGTGCTCCTTGGCGAGGTCTTGTCGACGAATATGCGCCAGCGATTGACGGACTGGATGATCGCCAACAAGACCGGCGACACTCGGCTTCGCGCCGGTGTGCCGCGTGACTGGCGCGTCGCCGACAAGACGGGCGCTGGGGACCGCGGCACGACCAACGACATCGGCATTCTCTGGCCCCCGGGCCGCAAACCGGTTCTGGTCACGGCCTATCTGACTGGTTCACAGGCGTCTCCCGAGGATCGCAACGCAACGATCGCGAAAGTCGCGCGGGCGGTTGCAGACGTCGTGATGGGACAGGCTGGGTAGTTCCAGCATCCGGCTTCCGAGCCCCTCCGGAAGCCGGACATCAGACCCAAGATGTTCGCCATGGCGGCGCAACGATTGGGCAGGCTAAGCTGCGGCCGGCCCACGTCATCGGAATGTGCGGCCGCTGCCGGGATCGATCCGATGCGCCGCTTTGCCATGAAGGCCCTGTTCTCCCTGCTGACCTTGCAGCGGGACGACGAGACACAGCTGCGCTGGGACCGGATCGTCCTGATCGGCTCGACCCTGGTGACGATCGGGCTGATCGCCCTATATGCCTATAGCAAGGCCGAGGGCCGCTGGTAGCCGGGCGCAAGACACGCGAGAACGAGTTCATGAGACGACGAATGGGGTCCGCCTGCCTGCTGCTGGCGTTCGCGTCGACCGCCAGCCATGCGCTGGACAGCGAGCAGAAGCGTGGAAAAGCGCTCTTGCAAAGCCTTTGCAGCCGATGCCATGCGGTAGGTCTCACAGGCGCCAGCCGGCACCCCGACGCGCCCCCGTTCAGGACCTTCGGTGACAGCAAGCTCTACGACGAGGATTTCGCCCAGCGGCTGCAGGCCGGCCTGTCGACCATTCACAAGGATATGCCGAGCTTCCAGTTCGATCGGCCCGAGGCAGAGGCCGCGGTCAATTACCTCAAGGCGATCCAGGTCCGCCCCAAACGGCGGTGACGCGCCGGCGCGCTCCGCTGGCGTGGAACGGGACTTGTACGGCCCGGTTGCCCGTTCCCGTTCATTGTCCGCGGCCCGGCTGCGACCGGAGCCCGCATGATGACGCCGACGACCACGGGTCTGCACGCCGACGGACTGCCGCTGCCGCAGCGTACCTGGGCGATCGTGACGATCGCCCTGGGCATCGTGCTGGCCGTGATCGACGGCGCCATCGCCAATGTGGCGCTGCCGACGATCGCCCGCGACCTCCATGCGAGTCCTGCTTTTTCGATCTGGATCGTCAACGGCTATCAGCTCGCGGTGACGATCTCGCTGCTGCCACTGGCCTCGCTCGGCGAGATCATCGGCTATCGGCGGGTCTATCTCGCCGGCCTCGTGCTGTTCACGGCTGCCTCCGCCTTCTGTGCGCTGGCCGACAGCCTGCTGCTGCTGACGCTCGCGCGCATCCTGCAGGGCTTTGGCGCCGCCGGCATCCTCAGCGTCAACTCGGCGTTGGTGCGTTTCACCTATCCGCACGCTCTGCTCGGCCGCGGCATCGGCATCAATGCGATGGTGGTCGCGGTCTCCGCCGCGCTCGGTCCGACCATCGCCGCCGGCATCCTCGCCGTCGGTAGCTGGCCGTGGCTGTTCGCGATCAACGTGCCGCTCGGCATCGTCACCTTCGTCTTCGGCTTCCGCTTCCTGCCGCATACGCCGCGCGCGCCGCACATGTTCGATTGGCAGAGCGCGGCGCTGAGCGCAGTCGCCTTCGGCTTCCTGATCGCCGCCGTGGACAGCCTCGGCCATGGCGAGGCGCTGGTGACCTGCGCGATCGAGTTCGTCGTCGCCGTCACGGCCGGCGTGTGGCTGGTCTGGCGCCAGACCCACATGGCCTCGCCGCTGCTGCCGGTCGACCTGCTGCGCATTCCGGTGTTCGCGCTGTCGATCGCGACCTCGATCTCGTCGTTCTGCGGCCAGATGCTCGCCTTCGTCGCGATCCCCTTCTATCTCGAAAGCCATTTCGGCTATTCGCCGGTGCAGATGGGCCTGCTGATCACGCCGTGGCCGATTGCGGTCGGCCTGACGGCGCCGATTGCGGGGCGGCTGGTCGAGCGCGTGCCGGCCGGGCTGCTCGGTGGCATCGGTCTCGTCATCTTCGCATGCGGGCTCGGTGCGCTCGGCCTGCTGCCGCGCGAGCCGTCGGCATGGGATGTCGTCTGGCGCATGGCGCTGGCCGGCTGCGGCTTCGGCCTGTTCCAGACGCCGAACAACCGCACCATGATCGCCGCTGCGCCACGCGAGCGCGCCGGCGGCGCCAGCGGCATGCTCGGCACGGCGCGCCTGCTCGGCCAGACCACGGGCGCGGCCCTGGTCGCGATGTTTCTCGCGATCGACGCGACCGACGGCACGCGGCTGTCGCTCTTGACCGGGGTCGGTTTCGCGCTGGTCGGCGCGTTCCTGAGCATGCTCAGGCTGTCGCCGGCCGGCGCGCGCGGCGCCGAGCGCGTCCGCGTCCAGGACGGCCAGCGGCTGAAGGGCGAGTCGTGACAGCGATGACGGACTGGACGATGCTGGCCCTGCTCGCCCTCGCCGCCTTCGGCTCGGGCATCGTCAATGCGCTGGCCGGCGGCGGCGCGTTCCTGACCTTCCCGACGCTGCTTGCCGCCGGCATTCCCGCGATTGACGCCAACGCTTCCAGCACCGTCGCGCTCTGCCCCGGCCAGTTCGTCAGCGCTTGGGCCTCCCGTGAGATCTTGAACGACGCAAAGGCGCCCTGGCGCCACGACCTCGTGCGGCTGTCGATCATCAGCCTGCTCGGTGGCACGCTCGGCGCCGTGCTGCTCTTGGTCACACCGTCGGCCGCCTTCAGCCGGCTGGTGCCCTGGCTGTTGCTGTTCGCCACGATCGTGTTCGCATTCGGCATGCGTTTTACGCCGAAGGATGGCGCGCACTGGTTCGGGCCGCGGACCATCCAGACGGTGCAGTTCGTGATCGCGATCTATGGCGGCTACTTCGGCGGCGGCATCGGCATCCTGATGCTGGCGGCCCTGGTGTTCTACGGCATGCGCGACATTCGCGCCATGAACGGCATGAAGGTGCTGCTCGCTGCGCTCATGAATATGACGGCCTCCGCCGTCTTTGCGTTCTCAGGCCGCGTGCATTGGCTGGAGACACTGACGATGATGGGCGCTGCCATGGCCGGCGGCTTCGTCGGCGCGCGGCTCGGCCAGATCATCCCGCCAGCCCACGTGCGCCGCTTCATCATTGCCGTCGGCTGCGGCCTGACGGTGTATTTCTTCGTCAAGCCGGCCTGAGCCGGACGTCGCATCAAAGAACCCCGCGTCAAACGAAAAAGGCCGGCGCGATGGCCGGCCTTTCGTAGTCATCTCGTCGCGTCAGGCTTACGCCTTGACCAGCGGTCCCTTCGGCGCCGGCCCCTTCGAGCCGCCGCCGGACTTCGGCTTGCGCTTGCGCGCGGCCGGAACTTCGGACTTCGGCGTGACCGGGCCCTCGACGAACTCGAAGCCGATCTTCTCCTCGACGCCGGATTCGTCCTTGACGAGGACGACACGGACGTGACCGCCGCCCTTCAGCTTGCCGAACAGCACCTCGTCGGCCAGCGGCTTCTTGATGTGCTCCTGGATCACACGGCCCATCGGCCGCGCGCCCATCTGCTCGTCATAGCCGTGCTGGATCAGCCAGGCCTTGGCCGGTTCCGACAGCTCGATCGTGACGTCGCGGTCGGCGAGCTGGGCCTCGAGCTGCAGCACGAACTTCTCGACGACCATTCCGATCACCTCGACGTTGAGGTGCGCGAACGAGACGATGGAGTCGAGCCGATTGCGGAATTCCGGCGCGAACTGCCTGTTGATCGCCTCGTGGTCGTCACCTTCCCGCTTCGAGCGATGGAAGCCGAACGCCTGCTTGGCCATGTCGGCCGCGCCCGCATTCGTGGTCATGATCAGGATCACGTTGCGGAAGTTGACCTGCTTGCCGTTGTGGTCGGTGAGCCGGCCGTGATCCATGATCTGCAACAGCACATTGTACAGGTCCGGATGCGCCTTCTCGATCTCGTCCAGCAGCACCACGCAGTGCGGATGCTGGTCGACGCCATCGGTCAGGAGGCCGCCCTGGTCGAAGCCGACATAGCCAGGAGGCGCGCCGATCAGGCGCGACACCGTGTGCCGCTCCATGTACTCCGACATGTCGAAGCGCAGCAGCTCGACGCCCAGGGTCGAGGCGAGCTGCTTGGCGACCTCGGTCTTGCCGACGCCGGTCGGACCCGAGAACAGATAGCAGCCGATCGGCTTCTCCGGCTCGCGCAGGCCGGCACGGGCCAGCTTGATCGAGGCCGACAGCGAATCGATCGCCTTGTCCTGGCCGAACACCACGCGCTTGAGGGTCTGCTCGAGATGCTTGAGCACCTCGGCATCGTCCTTCGACACGCTCTTCGGCGGGATCCGTGCCATCGTGGCGATCGTGGTCTCGATCTCCTTGATGCCGATCGTCTTCTTGCGCTTGTTCTCGGCCAGCAGCATCTGCGCCGCACCGGATTCGTCGATCACGTCGATCGCCTTGTCCGGCAGCTTGCGGTCATGGATGTAGCGCGACGACAACTGCACCGCGGCCTCGATGGCCTCGTTGGTGTATTTCAGCCGGTGATAGTCCTCGAAGTACGGCTTCAGCCCCTTCAGGATCGCGATCGCATCCTCGACCGACGGCTCGTTGACGTCGATCTTCTGGAACCGGCGCACCAGCGCGCGGTCCTTCTCGAAGTGCTGGCGATACTCCTTGTAGGTCGTCGAGCCCATGCAGCGGATCGAGCCCGAGGCCAGCGCCGGCTTGAGCAGGTTGGACGCATCCATCGCGCCGCCCGACGTCGCACCGGCACCGATCACGGTGTGGATCTCGTCGATGAACAGGATCGCGTTCGGATGCGCCTCGAGTTCCTTGAGCACCTGCTTCAGGCGCTCCTCGAAGTCGCCGCGATAGCGCGTGCCCGCGAGCAAGGTGCCCATGTCGAGCGAGAACACGGTCGCGGCCGACAGCACCTCCGGAACCTCGCTGTCGACGATGCGCTTGGCGAGGCCCTCGGCGATCGCCGTCTTGCCGACGCCGGCTTCGCCGACGAACAGCGGGTTGTTCTTCTGGCGCCGGCACAGCACCTGGATGGCGCGGTTGATCTCGGAGTTTCGGCCGATCACCGGATCGATCTTGCCGTCACGCGCCTTCTTGTTGAGATTGACGCAATAGGTTTCCAGCGCCTCGCCCTTTTTCTTGGAGTCCTCGTTGCCCTTGGCTTCGGTCTCCTCGTCGACGCCGCGAACGGGGCGCGCTTCGGAGACACCAGGGCGCTTGGCGATGCCGTGGCTGATGTAGTTCACGGCATCGTAACGCGTCATGTCCTGCTCCTGCAGGAAGTACGCGGCGTGGCTCTCACGCTCGGCGAAGATTGCGATCAGCACGTTGGCGCCGGTGACCTCTTCGCGGCCCGACGACTGAACGTGGATCACGGCGCGCTGGATCACGCGCTGGAAACCTGCGGTCGGCTTGGCGTCGTCGCTGCCGTCCGTGACCAGATTTTCGAATTCGGTTTCGAGGTAGTTCACGAGACTGCCGCGCAGCTTGTCGAGGTCGACGCTGCATGCGCGCATCACGGCCGCTGCATCGGAGTCATCGATCAAGGACAGAAGGAGGTGTTCCAGTGTCGCGTATTGATGATGACGCTCGTTGGCGATCGCCAGCGCACGATGCAGGGATTGTTCAAGGCTTTGAGAAAAAGTCGGCATGCGCGTCCTCTGTGGCCCCTTGCCATCATGATCGCCGCCGCCCGGTCAGGCAACAACAACCTTCGTCAAATATAGTTATAACCGAGTGCGACAAAAGACCGGCCGAGCCGCTCGATTACGGGTTCACCGGATCGTCAATGCAAAACCCGTTCCGATTGCGGCAAATCCGGCTGCGACAACCGAACGGCGCGCGCCGCCGAGCGGGGAGAGATAAGGACCAGAGCGGCCGTAATTCTTCGGACGAGAAGTGAAACCTGCCCGGATTGCGCTGACCTCGTCTGCGGCAATTTGCGGCTTTCGATGACCCTTCGTCCAATGCCGATTCGCGGTGATCAATCGGGCAGCGCCCCAGCCCCCGCCCCTGGCTCGCAGATGCGCGCGTCGGCGGCTCCCTTCGCGGAGGGAGCCGGCTATTTCTTCTCCATCACACACTGCAACGGGTGCTGGTGCTTGCGGGCGAAGTCCATCACCTGCGTCACCTTGGTCTCGGCGATCTCGTAGGTGAAGACGCCGCACTCCCCGATGCCGTGATGATGCACGTGGAGCATGATCTTGGTCGCGGCCTCGACGTCCTTGTTGAAGAACTTCTCCAGGACGTGAACGACGAACTCCATCGGCGTGTAATCGTCGTTCAGGATCAGGACGCGGTAGAGGTTGGGGCGCTTGGTCTTCGGCTTGACCTTGGTGATCACGGACGTGACCGGGCCACCGGTGCCACCGGACTTGTTGTCGTTATTGCTCATCCTGGGCGCGGATCGGTTCAATCTGGAAGTTGGCTGCGACATCTTGCACGCGTTAGATATGGCTGCGAGGCTCCCAATAAAGAGTTTCCCTCGGCGGGTTGCTCTCAATAAGGGGTGCCCCCCGACCTGTCCCCTGCCGGGCCGCTTTCCGCCACCCGGTCCTGCTTTCCAGATCGCCTGTCCCAGCCGACCGGTCCGGTCGGACCGACACCGGGAATATGGGTCAGCGCCCGGTTTGCCGCAAGCGCAGGCCCAGGACGGACCGACGCTCCGGCAGGACCGATTCCCTGCCCCGGCGATGAGGCGCAAGGTTAATCAAACCGGTCGCATTTTACAAAGCCCATTCAGCGGGCATTGACAGGGAACCAGCCCGGTTGCGGGCGCGGCGCCACGCTGCGGGCATTGGCCCGGTGTTTCGCGGTTTCGATTTACCCGTCCTTGACGAAGCCGAACCGAAAACACCTGCAGAAAACCATAATTGGTGAGCGACATGACCGATGTCTCCTTCATTCGACTCTGCCGCCGCGCCGTCCGACGGTTCGCCTGCGACCGCGGTGGCAATATCTCCATGCTGTTCGCCATCGCGCTCGTCCCCATCCTGGCCTTCGTCGGGGCAGGCGTCGACTACAGCCGGCTGAATGCCGCGCGGTCGTCGATGCAGGCGGCGCTCGACTCCACCTCGCTGATGCTGTCGCGCGACCTGGCGCAGGGCACGATCAGCGCAGCCGACATCGGAACCAAGGCAAGCGCCTATTTCAAGGCGCTCTACACCAGCACGGACGCACAGAACGTCACCGTGACGGCCAGCTATACCGCCTCGACCAGCTCGTCGGCCTCCAACATCCAATTGTCGGCCAACGGTCAGATCGTCACCCAGTTCATGAAGATTGCCGGCTTTCCGACCATGGACTTCGGCGCCAAAACGACATCGACCTGGGGCGACGTGAAGATGCGGGTGGCGCTCGCGCTCGACAATACCGGCTCGATGGCATCCAGCGGCAAGATGTCCGCGCTGCAGAACGCCGTGGCCGGCAGCGGCGGGCTGATCGACCAGCTCAGCGCGCTGGCCAAGACCCCGGGCGACGTCTACATCTCGGTCGTTCCATTCGCCAAGGTCGTGAACGTCGGCGCAAGCAATTACGCCAAGGACTGGATCGACTGGACCGACTGGCAGAATCCGCCCACGATCCAGCCTGCCAATGGCTCCTATCAGGCCGCAATCCCGAACGGCAGCTACACGCAATCGCAATGGGACATGGTGGGACCGGGATCCTCCTGTCCGTTCAAGTCCGGCAACGGCTTTCCCTACTTCTCCTGCACCAGCGACCCGGCGACCGGGAGTTCGAGCGCCTCGCGGATTCCGACGAGTGGGAGCTACACGGGCTACATCTGCCCGGGCTACGATTCCGCCTCGCACAGCTATTACAACGGCTGCTGGAACAGCGTTCAGACCAGCACGCGGGTGAACTGGTGCACCGGCAGCTATTGCAGTTGCCCGACCAGCGGCAGCAATCTTCCGAACAACACGTGTAGTTGCACGGGAAGCGGATCCAGCACGGTGTGCAAGGTCAACACCTTCACCCACACCTGGGTCGCCAACACCAAGAGCACCTGGACCGGATGCGTCGCCGACCGCACCCAGCCGAACGACGCAAATGCCGTGTCACCGGCGACCTCCGACGTGACGACGCTGTTCCCGGCCAACCAGCACATGGAGAACAACATCCAGTACTGCAGCAGCACGGCCTCCACGAAACTCGCGGAAATCGTGCCGCTCAGCTACAGCTGGAGCTCGCTGAAGAGCGCGGTCAACGCCATGCAGCCGACCGGCGGCACCAACCAGGCGATCGGACTTGCCTGGGCCGTGCAGTCGCTGATTCCAAACGGCGTGCTGGGCGCGCCGGCGGAGGACGTCAACACCACCTATAACCGTGTCATCATCCTGCTGTCGGACGGCCTGAACACCGAGGACCGCTGGCCCGAATACGGCAACGGCTCGTCGCAAGCCTCGGGCAACCCGATCGACGCGCGCCAGGCCCTGCTCTGCTCGAACCTGAAGAACACCAAGGATTCGAAGGGCAACGCGATGTACACGATCTACACGATCCAGGTGAACACGAGCTCGCCCGCCGATCCGACCTCGGCCGTGCTGCAGAACTGCGCCAGCAGTCCCGACAAGTTCTACATGCTGACGAGCTCGAGCCAGATCGTGACCACGTTCAACTCGATCGGCACCGCATTGTCGAAGCTGCGCGTCGCCAAATAACAGAAGCGCCGGGCACCGACAGCGCTCCACCTTCAGCCAACAAAAAAGCCCGGCGCAAGCCGGGCTTTGTGCTCCCTGCAGGCGCGAACGGTCAGTGCGCGGCCGGCGGGGTGAACTTCGCGGCGATGCCTTCCAGCGGCTTGAACGCCTGCTTGGCGAGATCCGAATACAGCCCGGCGATCTTCTGCGAATCGGCGACGAAGGTCTCGTAGGCCGACTTGGCGAACTCGGTCTGCACCTCGAGCACCTTGTCGAGCGACTTCACGCCCTGGAGCTTCTCGACGAACGACTTGGTGTCCTCGAACGACTTCTTGGTGTAGTCGCCATACGCGGTGGCGATGGCCTGAAGGCCGTTCTGCACGGTGGTCGCGGAGTTCACGACGGTCTCGAACTGCTCTTTGCCGTAGTTCTGAAAGTCTTCAACCTTAAACATGTGGCATTCCTTTCCCTGATTTTGAGCGCCCTCAGGGAAGCCCCGGCTCCCTGACGCATTCATAATATAGTGCAGCGCACAAAAAAATCAAGAATCTTGTGCAATGCACCATCCCGGGCATTGCGGTCTCGACGCACCGTCGGACGCCCCAAGCCGGGGCAGTTCGGCAGAAATACCAGCCATCGCCGCAAGGTTTCTTTAATCCTTTGGCAACTCGACCGTCCTAACCTCTCCGGTGGTCCCGGCCAGCGTCGGCCGAACCGTAAAGCTGTTCTAAAACAGCGTCTTAACAAAACCTCAGTTCGAGGCCTTCGATGCTTGGCAGCGTCACGGCGCGATCGGGAGGTCCGACAGGCACGGTTACGGGGGCGTTCGGCACAATTTCGCCTTACGAGCCGGTGATCACGTCAGAAATTGGACGGGGATTTCATGCTTCGCAAAAAAATGGCTTCCTCGCGCCTGTTGCGAGTTGGCGTCTACGGACTGATCACCCTCGCGACGGCAGCAGTGGTCACGGTCGACAGCGCGGAGGCGCGTCGGCGCCATCGGCAGCATCACGCGCGTCACTCGCCCCATAATGACGAGGGCAGCTACAGCCCGGCGTTCGCGTCGATCGTCGTCGACGGCAATTCCGGCGCGACGCTGACGGCGACCAATCCCGACGCCTTGCGGCACCCCGCCTCGCTCACCAAGATCATGACGCTCTATTTGCTGTTCGAGCGGCTCGATTCCGGCAAGATGAAGCTCGACACCGAGATGCCGGTGTCCGAGCACGCCTCCGAGCAGTCGCCGACCAAGCTCGGCCTGCGCCCCGGCCAGAGCATCCGCGTCGAGGACGCGATCAAGGGCCTGGTGACGCGCTCCGCCAACGACGCCGCCGTGGTCATCGCAGAAGCGATCGGCGGCGACGAGGACGAGTTCGCCAAGATGATGACGCGCAAGGCGCGCTCGCTCGGCATGAGCCGCACCACCTATGTGAACGCCTCCGGCCTCCCGGCCGACGCGCAGATCACGACGGCGCGTGACCAGTCGATCCTCGGCCGCGCGATCCAGGACCGCTTCCCGCGGTACTACCGCTACTTCTCGACGGTGGTGTTCAATTATCGCGGCCAGTCGATCCGCAACCACAATCATCTGCTCGGCAATGTCGAGGGCATCGACGGCATCAAGACCGGCTACACCCGCGCCTCCGGCTTCAACATCGTGACCTCGCTGCGCCGCGGCAACCGCCATCTGATCGGCGTCGTACTCGGCGGCCGCAGCGGCGGCTCGCGTGACGCCATCATGCGCAACCTGCTCGCCGAAAATCTCGACAAGGGCGCGACCCGGCGCACCGTGGCGGCGATCGGCGAGCGCGGCGGCTCCGACAGCGGCGATGCCGATCAGGGCACGATGCAGCTCGCCTCGGCGGCGCCGGAGACGCCGGCCCCGAGCCGCGCCTCCAAGATCATCTCAACCCTCTCGGAAGCCACCGCGGCCCTGCCGCCGGCGGCACCGAGAGAGGCCAAGGTCGAGCCGGCGCCGATGACCTCCGGCGTGATCCAGAGCCAGCCGATGTCGATCGTTCCCGGCTCGACCGAGCCGATGAAGCCGGTCAAGGTCAGGACGGTCCAGGTCAAGGCCGGCGCGGTCAAGCTCGCGACCGCCGCGCCGCAGCCGGCCGCCCCTGCTCCCGCACCCTTCGCTCAGCGTGTCGAGGCCATCGAGCCGGCGCCGCCGATCGCCCGTACCGAGGCCGCCCGTCCCGACATGCCGCCGCAGCCGCCGGGCCATGGCACCGGCAACGGCATTCTCGGCGTGCTGCCCGCCTCCAGCCTGCCGGCAGGCTCGTCGCAGGCCATGGCCTATGCGGCGCCTCCGGCCCAGCCGGCGCCGACGCAGATCGCCTCCGCGAGCGCTGCGCCGGAGCTTCCGAGCAAGCCTTCCGTCACGCGCAGCGGCTGGATCATCCAGGTCGGAGCGCTGGACAACGAGGCCGAGGCCCAGAAGCGGATCGAGGCGGCCCGCAGCTCGGCGCAAGGTCTCCTCAGCAAGGCCGATCCCTTCACCGAGACGGTTGCGAAGGGCGACAAGAAGCTGATCCGCGCCCGCTTCGCCGGGCTCGATCGTGATCAGGCCGAGGCCGTCTGCAAGAAGCTGAAGCGCGCCGACATCTCCTGCATGACCGTGCACAACTAACGCCGGCACTGATCCTGTTCCGATGAGGCCCGCGCGACACAGCGCGGGCCTTTTCGTTTGCGGACCACGCGATCGACGGCGGGACGCACGGGTGCAAACCACTCGTCAAGGATTTCCCGCTAGAACTTTTTCACCATGACGAACGATCGTGCCTGGCAAGGGCGAGAGCCGCCGGCGTCGACAAAGTTGCGTTGAAAGCGGGTTCGGTGTTGTGGCGTTGGTGGCGTTGCCGGAGTTAGCCGTGATGCGTACGAAGCAGAGTATCCTTGGCCTCGTTCACCCGGGCGGCGAGGTACGTCGACCCCCCTTGGTCGGGATGCAGTTTCTTCATGAGCGCGCGGTGGGCACGCCCGATCTCGTCTCGCCCCGCGCCCGGCTGCAGGCCAAGGATCTGATAGGCCTCCTCTTCCGTCATTTTGGAGCTCGACGCCGCGCGGCCCTGCCGCCCTGCCGCATCGCCCTGCGCGTGCTGACGCCAAGCGGGAAACCGGCGGTCCAGATAAGTTTCAAGTAGAGCGACGCTGTCGGCATCGAGGCTCGGCGTCATCGCGGCGAGCTGCGGCAGATCGAACTCGTCCAGCGACCGGCCGGCATGGGCGCCGGCGACAAAGCGGCCCTGCATCTGCCCGCTGTCATGATCGAGCACCATCTCGATGAATTGCGAGCGCACTCGCGAGCTCTGACCGGACGAGCGCTGCCCACCCAGCCCGAACATGCTGCCGACATTGCCGAGACCACCGGGTGACCAGCCGAGCAGCCCCGCCCCGAACAACCCGATCGGGATCGCCACCACAAGCTCGCCGCGGAGGCCGGTGAAGGCTGCCACCGCAAGGCAGCCGATACCGCCGGCAACCTTGATCGCGCGCGCCAGCGCCGCCGGATTCGCGTTCCGGAACATCTGCAGCAACAGATAAAGGGTGATGACGGCGACGGCGCCAGCGATCAGTGTCATGACCCGAATATAGGGCGTGCCGGGACAAAAAGCATGATCGGCTGCGTCCGCGACCGGCAGGCTCGAGCCGCTGCGCCGGGCTTGACGTTGGCGGCCTCCGAAATCGATCTCTACTTCATCTGCCCGATCAGGCGCGCCGCGCCCGCTTCAGAGCCGGCCAGCCGGAGCAGCGCCGCGCGGCCACCCGCCGCGTAGGCCGCGGCGGCGCGCAGAAGGTCGCGCAACTGCGCGGATGCGCCGGGATCGAAACGGCACCATGCTCCCCCCGACAGCCGCGCCATCTCGCGAAACGCCTGCTCGGCCGCGGGCTCATTGCCCTCCTGGAACATGAACAGCGGAACCTTCAGCAGGCCGAGCTCGCCGGCCTTTGCGCAGAGCACGTCGACATTCTCCTCCATCGCGTCGCCAACGAACACGACGGCGCGGATTCCGGATGCTGTCGCATGGCGCCGCGCCTCGGCAAGAACCTTGCCGATCTGGGTCTGGCCGCCGCGGCAATCGATCTTGCCCATCAGCCGGGCGAGCTCAGCGCTGTCGGATATCCAGCCAGTGGCGCGGCATTCATCGAAGCCACGATAGTACACCAACCGGATATCGAGGCTGCCGAGTGCGGCGGCCTCGCGAAACATGTCGGCCTGCAGGGCACAGGCCATGTCCCAGGTTGGCTGGCGGCTCAGGGTCGCATCAAGCGCAAAGACGAGACGGCCTCTGGTTCCCTGAGCGGCTGGAGCCATGGCCTTGGCCTGCGCAACGAACGCCGCAACGGCGTCTGCCGTGGAACGCTCATTGTCGGGCAACCGCTGCTGGCGCGATCCCTCTTCGGCCGAGGTCAACGGGGCAGAACCGGGCTTCGAACGATCATCGACCATGCACGCACCTTGCTCGGACGCGCATCATGTGGGCAGGCGGACGGACGGCTTCAACGACGACAACGCATCTGCCCGCCGACGTGGCAGGCAAGGATCAGGCGAGGCTGGCGCGCGCCCCGGCGGCTTGCGCGCTCAATGCGTCAGCGGCTTGGCCGGCGTCGCGGTCTTGCCAACCGGCGCATAAGGCGCGACGGGACCCGGATCGAGCAACGGGGTCTTGGTCTCGACCGGCCCGATGTCGCTGGTGCTGTCGCTATCGGCGAGGAACTTGTCCAGCATGGCCTGGATCGACGACTTGGCGTCGTCAGGTCCGGTGTCGCGCATGTCGTTGTGCTGGAAGTCCGTCTTGACGACGGTGATGCCTTCCTTCTCGCAGATGTCGTCGCTCGGGATCACGCCGGGATCGGTCTTGAATTGCGGGTCCTTCGAGCGGAACGACAGGATCTTGAACTTGCCGTCGGTGACGAACGGGACGCGGAGGTTGTCGAGCGTGACGACCTTCCGGACGTCTTCGGGATACTGCTTGGCGAAATACATCGAGATGTCGCCGCCCATCGAATGACCAACCATCGTCAGATGATCATAGTCGGCATTCGGCTGCACCTGGTGCATCTGCTCGACGGCGAACCGGATGTTGGCGACACCGCGCTGGATCTGCGGCAGCCGGCCGACATAGGGCTCGCCGACCTTCGTCACCATCGGCGCATCGGTCGGCAGGTCGTGCTGGATGCTGACCGCCATGTAGCCGCGCGCAGCAAATACGTTGGCCAGGAACGAGTACTCGGTGAACTTGACGGTGTTGCCGTGATTGAGGATCGCGACCGGCAGCTTGATCATGCCGGCTTCGGCCTGCATCTCCTTGTCGCGCCGGACGGCCACGGCGACCTCGACCAGCCGGTTGTCGCGCGAGGCGTCATAGAACCTGATGGTCTCGTGCCGGATAGCCCACTTGCTCGCGGTGAAGTAGCCGACCGCCGCCAGCACGCTGACAGACACAAGAACGGTTATTCCACGCTTCATGTTCGTCCCTCGGGAGCACAATCAAAGGTAGTTTTGAACCTGTAAGACTCTCGCGACCCGTTCTGTTTAATATATGTAACGGCGCTGTGACAGGAAGACCAAATGTTGTGT
Organism: Bradyrhizobium sp. SZCCHNRI2009; assembly: GCF_032485115.1. NCBI lineage: Bacteria > Pseudomonadati > Pseudomonadota > Alphaproteobacteria > Hyphomicrobiales > Nitrobacteraceae > Bradyrhizobium > Bradyrhizobium sp. SZCCHNRI2009. Next base: position 405,507 of record NZ_JAUEUH010000002.1, on the reverse strand, counting down.
ATCCGTCGCCCGTTCGTTGTGCGCCGCACCTAGTTGCTGTGCAGCATAGCTGGGTTCCGCCGCCCGTCTCTTGCGACTTGAGCCCTGAACGTCAGGTTCAAATCAGTCATGAATTTGACGGTAATCTAGCGAAATTGGCGGCTGCGGCGTTGACCTGAGACAAATCTTCCTCCGTCCGCCCCCAAACAGGCCGGGCGCGCCGTTACCCGCCACCGCTGTCCGCAGATTGTTTAACCAAGCCGGGCGCACGTTCAACGCGCACAATGTCTCAGGCGAGGTCTCGCCCGAATGCGGACGGTATTCAGGCGCTGATGATGTCGTGCAGGTCGAGTGGCTTGTCGACCTGGGCGAACCATTCGGCGCGGTTCGCGGCGCGGCGGCGGCCGCGCTCGTCCAGCGGCAGCTTGAGCTGGCGCAGCAGGCTGGTGACCTCCTCCCGGGCCGTGACGTGGCCGAGATTGGGGCGGGTGCCCAGGGTCGCCTCGTCGATGTCGTCGAGCGCGGTCAGTCCGCGCGGGAAGAACTCACGGTAGACGACGCGTTCGGCAAAGCCGTCGATGGCGCGAAAGCCGAGCCGCAGCGACAGGTCCTTGAGGCCGTCGGCGACCAGTTGCTTGTTGCGGGAGCCGAGCATCGACAGCCGGTTGCGGACCACGATCCAGTCGGTCATCGCACCGTCCACCTGGCGGCGCTTGCGCCGGACGTCACGCACCATCTCCGCATAGTGGCTCTCGCCGGTCACGGCATAGGTCGCGGGATCGACCGTTCCCAGCACGTCGAAGTCGAGGAAGCTGTCGTTGATCGGCGTGACCAGCGTATCCGCCATCGAATGCGCCAGGCGCATCAGGTAGCTGTCGTTGCCGGGCGTATCGATGACGATGAAATCGAACGAGCGTTCGACGGCGCTCACGGCCTCCATGAACTGCTGGAACTCGGTGTTCTCGTTCTCGTCGATCTGCAACGTCCGGCCGAGCTGGATGCAGTAGTGCGTCGGCAGTTCGAGGCGCAGGCCGGTGCGGCGCGCCCAGGCGCTCCGGTTGTTGATGTAATGGGTGAAGCTCTGCTGGCGGCAATCGAGATCGATCGTGGCGACACGCTGGCCGGCCTTCAGGAGTGCCACGGCAATGTGCAGGGCGGTGGTCGACTTGCCCGACCCGCCCTTCTCGTTTCCAAGCACAACCACGTGGGCCGAGCCCGATTGTCCTTGGCTAGTTTGCACCAGCATGTTGTCGACCTCTTACGATCATCTTCGAGTCACGGTCGTCTGCGGTCAAGTGAAATGCATCGTCATCGTGAATCCCACGGGGGACGCATCCTCCGCTACTACTTGACGCGCGCGTTTACCAACTCCGCATCGGACGCGGAGACGTGCTAACAGGCGTATTCAAGTATGCTGAGCGGCGTGTCGCGTTCTTGTTAAGGGCAGTCGCCCGAGCGTCAAGGCCGAACAGTGCAACCGCAATTTTTCGCTGTGAGATCGAGCAAAAATGTCACGAAGCCCGCGCGTCGCCCGCACCGTTTCCGCCCTCCGCCGCGAGCTCGACAGCTTGCGCGCGAGAAAAGCCAGCATCGCGCTCGTGCCGACCATGGGCGCCCTGCATGAAGGGCACATCTCGCTGGTCCGGCTGGCGAAGCGCCGCGCCGACAAGGTGGTCGTCTCGATCTTCGTCAACCCGACTCAGTTCGCGCCGACGGAGGATTTCGGGTCCTACCCCCGGACCTGGAAGGAGGATGTTGCGAAACTCGCGGCCGAGCGCGTCGATCTGATCTGGCATCCCGACGCGAAGGCGATGTATCCGGACGGCTTCGCGACGCGGATCGTGCCGGAGGGCGCGGCATTGGCCGGGCTGGAGGATCGCTTCCGTCCGCATTTCTTCGGCGGGGTCGCGACCGTGGTCGCCAAGCTGTTCACGCAATGCCGGCCGGACGTCGCGATCTTCGGCGAGAAGGACTATCAGCAGCTCCGCGTCGTCGCCCAGATGGCGCGCGACCTCGATCTCGGCGTCCGTGTCGTCGGATCCCGTACGGTGCGCGAACGCGACGGTCTCGCGATGTCGTCGCGCAATGTCTACCTCACGGCAGACGAGCGGCGGGCGGCGCCGACGCTGCACCGTGTCCTGAAGGAGCTGGCGGCCCGGCTGCGCGCCGGCGACGACATGCAGGCGGCCATTGGGGATGGCGCCGCCGCGATCACCGAAGCCGGCTTTGCCTTGGACTATCTCGAGGTCCGCCACGCGGAGACGCTGGCGCCCATCGCCCCGAACGAGTCAGGACCGAAACGCATCCTGGTCGCGGCCAAGATCGGAACCACGCGACTGATCGACAATATCGCCGCGTGAGCCGCCGGGAGACCAGCCGTCCGCCAACACCGTGAGCGCGCCCTCGCCCGCAAGGCAGAGGCCGCCGCGCGTGAGATGCTCACGCGCAACACCACCGGCTCATCGAAGTCCTACAGCAGGCCGAGATCGCGCAGCTCGCGGCGCAGCGGCTCGGGCATGGCTTCGACGCCCGCCGCACCGGACTTTCCGAGATCGGCCGGCGCATCCTCGGCGGTCAGATAGCGCCAGCCCTGGAACGGACGCATCGGCCGCGGCGACACCGCGATCACCTTCGGCTGCATGATGATGCGGCACCGCCCGATGCCGTCGCCGTCGCGGAACGGCTCGATGCCGACGATCTTCTCGCGCGCGGCGACCTCACCGCGAATCACCCAATACAGCGAGCCGCCGGCGAGGATGTCCTCGACCCGTTTCGGCGTCATCCGCGTGACATGGACGTGCTGCTGCGGCAGGCCCTTCTTCTTGGCCGCGAGCATGCGCTCGGCGATCCACTCCTTCAGCTCTTTCACGGACTCGCAGCCGACGGCGAGCTTGATCAGGTGCAGAGGCATGATGGCGGTTCGACCAGCGGGATCTATTCGTTGTTGGCGGCCGGCTCGGCGGCCTCAGGCGCCGCTTGAGGCGCCGCAGCGGCCGGCTTCGGCTTCGGCGCGGCCTTCTTGGCCGCCGGCGGCGCCTGGGCGTGGCTGGCAGCCACGGTCGGTGGGGCTGCGGGCGGCGCAAGCTGCGTCGGCGGTTTCGGCGCGGCGGCTGCCGGGGCGACCGAGCGCGTCGCGGCCGTCGGCTCGGGATTCATGATGCTGACCGGCGGGGTGTTCGCCGAGCTGGGAAATTCGGCGGTCGTCGGCTTGCCGTTCGGCGCCGACGGCGCCAGCCCTGGAGGCGCCAATCCCGCAAAGGTTCCAGCGGCCGGTTGGCCCGGCGCCGCATTCCACTGCGAGGCGTAGCGCGTCACCAGCCCCTCATAGGTCCGCCCTTCCATGTTGTTCATCAGTTGCTGGCGATCACCCACGGCACGGAACATCACGCAATCGCTAGGCGTACAGCGGTCGCGTGTCAGCAGCACATAGGCCATCAGGCCATAACGATCGCGCTCGACGGCGCGGCGCAGCGCCAGCAGCTCCGCGGTCATCACCTTGTTGGCGCTGGCGACGTCGCCCACCTGGGACAGCCGGCTGAGCATGCCCGCCGCATAACTGACGGCCGCGGCGGTCATCTCGGCCGATCCGAACAGGCTCTTCTCGCAATTCGCGAGCACCAGATCGCCGGCGAGATCATCCACGCAGGCCAGGGCGGGTACCGAGAGGCCGACGGAGGCGGTCACCGCAGGATCGCCATTGGCGCCACGCGGGGTCGCATCCTGGCTCCGCATCATCGACGCCACCGCAATCCCGACCGCCAGCAGCGTGATCACCGTCAGCGCGCCGTTGGCGACCGATTTCTCGGCCCTGAGCAGCGTCATCAGCACGACCAGTGCAAAGAAACCCGCCGCGGCAACGGTGAGCCACATCGGGAACGCCGGTGAGTTCAAGAGCTGATCCAACGAGGAAGGCCAGGTCGAGTTCATGCGCGCTTGTTCCTGACGCGGGCCAGCGAAAACGGCCCCGATGGCGTCCCTACATGGGACGGCCGTGAAACGATCATCAAATTCAAATGATCACCCGATCGATTGCGGCCCCACCAAGACAATAAGACGATTCCATACGCCTGCGGGCGCCGGATGGTGTGGAGCTACCCGCTATCCCCAAAGGGATCGCGCAGCAATCGTCATCGCCTCGCGCCACGGCTCCCGAACGCGTGGCAACTCCCCCTCTCGCTTCGGCCATGTCTCCGGCGGCCGCGTCCGCCGACGCGGCACGTCATCTTCAAGACAAGGCCAATTGGCTCTCTCTGGCAACCCGCTCGAAGGCTTCCGTCGAGCTTTTGATCCGATACTGGCAGTCGTCGTCTTCCGTCGGAAGCTGGCGGATGATCTCGTAGGTGCCTGTGGCGGCCGGACGCGAGACGTTGCTCGCGGTGAAATAGACGGTCGCCCCAATGGGGAACTTGTGTTTCAACGCCCTCTCCTGCTCGCATGCCGGCAAGAGCCCCTGGTCCCGCTGCCCGGGCCGGCGTGTCTTTATAAATATCGCGCTTATATCACGCCGCCGCCCGCCCTGACCAGCGACCTCACGACATGGCAAACGCGGAGATTGCGAGAGTCTTCAACGGGATGGGCCCGCAAACGGTATTCTTGGACGAGCGGGTCGGGGTTCGCTCGTCCACCACGGACCAAATCGCGAACGGACGAGACCGCTCAGATGTTCTCGACCCGCTCGATGACCCAGTCCTCCGCCAGGCCGTCCTTCACCCAGGCCGCGAAGGCCGGCATCGCCATCATCATGTCCATGTAGGCGCGGGTTTCGGCGGCGACCGGAATGGCGAAACTGTGGAAGCGCGTGACCACCGGCGCGAACATGGCGTCGGCGGCGCCGAAGCGGCCGAACAGGAACGGCCCGCCATGGCCGTAGCGGGCACGGCAGTCGCGCCAGATGTCCTCGATCCGGGCGATGTTGGCCCTGGCATCGGCAGACAGCTCCACCGGCCGCACCGGCCGGTGCAGGTTCATCGGGCATTCGTTGCGCAAGGCCGGAAAGCCGGAGTGCATCTCCGCGCAGACGGATCGGGCATGGGCGCGCGCAGCGGCATCGGCGGGCCACAGCCCCGCCTGCGGGAAGCGCTCGGCGAGATATTCGATGATCGCGAGCGAATCCCACACGCTGATCGCGCCATCGATCAGGATCGGCACCTTGCCGGCCGGGGAATGCTCAAGGATGCGCGCCTTGTCGGCGGGATCGGCGGTGTAGAGCGGGATCACGATCTCATCGAAGGCGATGTCGCAGCCGCGCAGCGCCAGCCACGGCCGCATCGACCATGAGGAATAGTTCTTGTTGCCGATCACCAGCTTCAGCGTCATGTCGCACCGTCTCCGTGTTGGGCGTGGACGGCCCGCGCAGCCGCGCCGTCGACGCTCATGCTATGGGCGACGCATACAGGATGATCGGCCGTTGCGTCGACACACAAGCGCTACGCCCCAGACCACGCGCCCGCCCCCGTGCCGTCGCCGGCCGCAGGGCAGATCAGCGGGCGAAATCCTGCGGCGTGAACGACATCTCGATCACCTTCCACTCGTTGTAGCGATCGGGAGGCAACATCGCGTAGGGCTGGCAGGCATTCAACGCCTGGACCGCGCTCTCCTTGAGCTGGATCGCCTTGGAGGCTGCGACGACCTCTATCACCTCCGGCTCCGTCGCCAGCCGTCCATCCGGTGTCATGCCGAAGCGCAGCCTGATGAGCACGTTGTCCGACAGCGACAGCGACGCCGGCAGCCGCGCGCAGCTCCTGACCTTCTGCCGCAGGGCCGCTTCCAGATTGGCGGCGAGGTTCGTCGTCGCGGTCGGTCCGGCGTCCTTGCCGTCCTCCGGGCCGCCGGGACGCGGCAACGGTGACAGCGGCTCGGGGAGACCGAGCATGACCCCATACTTCACCGTGAGATCCGGTTCGGGAGGCACATAGGTCGGCGCGGGTGGCGGCGCCGGCTTGACGGCGGATTTGCTCTCCGCCTTTGCGGCCGTCTTCACCGCCTTGGGCGATGCAGCCTGCACTGGCTGTTTCGCCGCCGGCGCAGGCTGCATCGGAGGATTGGGGGTCTCCCTGGCGTCCTGCGGGGGACTGGGCGGTGGCGGTGCGGCGGCCGCGGGCAAGGCGCTCGGGTCCGGCTGCGGCAGCACCAGATCCGGCGTCGGGGATGGCGATGGCGTGGCGACCGGCTCGGGCGTCTTCTGCGGCTCGTCAGCGTCGACGATGTTGACCTCGATCTCGTCGCTCTTGGGCAGCTCGTAAGGCCGGACCGAGGTCGAGACCACGACCCCACCGGCGATCAGGAGATGCGCGAGCACGGACGCGGCGATGCCCCAACGGATGAACTGCCAACGTTCCATGCTGCTTCACTACGCCCGCGCATGAGCGAAGGCGCGCGGTGCGCCATCGCTCTGATCATCGGCAGGGAATGCGGCAGCCGCCGTCGTGCGGCCCGCCGGCCGCTCCCTGTCATGTCAGGCTGTAGCACAAATGCGCGGGCGCCGCCCTCAATCCCATTTCGGCGCAAAGGCGAAGTTGGTCATCCGTCCTTCGGGGCTGCCCATCGCGAAGATGTCGGCCATGTCCTGCTCCGAGAGCTCGAAATCGAACACGTCGAGGTTCTCGGACAGCCGTTCGACCTTGGAGGTCCGCGGGATCGGCACGACGTTCTGCTGCACCAGCCAACGCAGGCAGATCTGCGCCGGGCTCTTGCCATGGGCGCGGCCGATCCGCGTCAAGGTCGGATCGTTCTTGATCCTGCCCTTGGCGATCGGGCTATAGGCGACGAGCGCGATGCCATGGCGCGCGCAGGCCTCGCGGACCTTGGTCTGATCGAGATAGGGATGATACTCGACCTGATTGCACACCAGCGGCTCCGGCGATGCCGCCACCGCCTCGTCGAGCAGACCGACCGTGAAATTGGACACGCCGATATGGCGTGCGAGCCCGAGCGTCTTGGCATGGGCCAGCGCGCCGAGCGTCTCGGTCAGCGGCACGTGCGGATTGGGCCAGTGCAGCAGCAACAGGTCGACCTCGGAGACGCGCAGCCGGACCAGGCTCTCCTTGGCCGAGCGCTCGAGATCGTGCGGCGCAAAATGCGTGGTCCATACCTTGGTCGTCAGGAACACCTCGTTGCGCCGGACGCGGGACGCACGCAGGCCCTCGCCGACCTCGTGCTCGTTCTCATAGACCTGCGCGGTGTCGATGTGCCGGTAGCCGAGAGTGAGCGCCTGCTCGACGATGCGGCTGCAGGTGCGGCCACGCAGCTCCCAGGTTCCGAGACCCAAGGCGGGAATCCTGGCACCATTGGCCTCGATCATCAGCATGGCCGTACACTCCAGCGCGCGTGCAACATTATGTAGGCACACGCTGGGCGTTGCCAACGCACGACCCGTGGTGGGCTTAAGTCTTGGCTAAAGCCGCGAACACCGTCTCGGGCGCGTGCGCGATGACGGTGAGCAGCGCGCGCGCCGGGCCGCGCGGCATGCGCTTGCCCTGCTCCCAATTGCGGATGGTCTCGACGGGCACACCGAGCTTGGCGGCGAATTCCTGTTGGGTCAGATGCACCCGCCGCCTGAGATCGCGCACTTCGAGCGGAGCCGCGGGCGCCAGCGGAATCTCCTCCCCGTCGCGCAGCTCCACGATCCGTCCATCTGCCTTCAGCCGCAAGCGTTGCATCGTCCGACTCCGTGTCGAGCAACAGTCTCGCCGAACCACGTTAAGGCCGGATTAACGATATAAGTCGTTCAGGCGCCGGGGTTATTTCAGGCCGAACCAGAGCGTGGCGATGCCGAGAAACGAGAAGAAACCGACCACATCGGTCACCGTCGTGACGAAGGTTCCGGAGGCGACGGCGGGGTCGGCGCGGACCCGTTCGAGCACCATCGGGATCAGAATGCCGCCCAGCGCACCCGCGACGAGATTCGAGATCATTGCAAGCCCGATGACGATGCCGAGCCCGGGCATCTTGAACCACGCCACGGCGGCGATGCCAGTGACGAGCGCAAAGGCCAGGCCATTGACGAGCCCGACCAGCCCCTCGCGCATCACCACCCGCATCGCATTGTTCGCCCCGAGCTCCCGCGTCGCCAGCGCGCGCACCGCCACCGTCATGGTCTGGGTCGCGGCATTGCCGCCCTGACTGGCGACGATCGGCGCGAGCACGGCGAGCGCCACCATCTGCTGCAACTGGTCCTCGAACAGGCCGAGCACCGATGACGCCAGGAACGCGGTGGCGAGATTGATCAGCAGCCAGTTGAAGCGGCCCTTGGCGATGGTCCAGACGCTGTCGGACAGTTCCTCGTCGCCCGACACGCCGCCGAGCGCCTTGAAATCCTCGTCGGCCTCCTCCTCGATGACATCGACCACGTCGTCGATGGTGATGACGCCGGCCAGCCGGTTCTCGGCATCGACCACGGGGGCCGCGACCAGATTGTACTTGCCGAACAGCCGCGCCACCTCGGCCAGATCGTCGGTGACGGTGACGCGACGGCGGTCCTCGTCGATCAGATCGGCCAGCGGAACCGGACGGCGGGCGCGCAGCAGCGTATCGAGCGACACCGCACCCTGCCAATGCCGAGCGTCGTCGACCGCATAGATCTCGTAGAACCGCTCGGGCAGATCCCGCGTCTCGCGCATGTAGTCGATGGCCTCGCCGACCGTCCAACCCAGCGGAACCGCGATGAACTCCCTCTGCATGCGGCGGCCGGCCGAGCCCTCGGGATAGTCGAGGCTGCGCGCGAGCGCGTCGCGCTCGGACGGCGGCAGGCGTTCGAGGATCTCCTCCTTGTCCTCCTCGTCGAGGCTTTCCAACAGCTCGACGGCGTCATCGGATTCGAGCTCCCGCACGCCCTCCGCGACGGTCGCGGGCTCGAGCTCCTCGAGGATCTCCTCGCGGACCGCGTCGTCGACCTCGTTCAGCGCGGAGAAGTCGAAATCGGTGCCGGTCAGCTCGACCAGCCGGACACGGTCGTCCGGTGCGAGCGCCGCGATCAGGTCGCCGAGGTCGGCCTCGTGCAGCTCGGCGACCTCGGCGCGCAGGAACGCCTCGTCCTCGGCGGCGATGGCCGCCGTGATGGCCGCGATGAATTCGGCGCGAATCTCGCCGGATTCCGTGCGCATCGGCGCGCGATCGCGTAGAGTTGCATCAGCATGGGCAACGTCCGATGTCTCGTTCATGACGTGCCTCACGCGCTTGATTTCAGAGCAAATGGTCTGATTTGTGCTTTCACGCATTACATAATCGGCAACAGCGAGCGCAACGGGAAAAGATGCGGCCTTGGCGATCGATGACAGGATGGGTAAACGCGGCCGGCGTCGTGGCGGCGCTGCTCGCGGCTGACGTCACCGCGGCCGCGCCTGCCGCATGCCCGCGCGAAGGTACGCTCGGCACGTCGCGCATTCTCACCGTCGACGCCGCGACACATCCGCGCGTCGGACTGAAGAGCTTCCCGGACACGCTGCCGCTGCATGACGGCGAAGTGGTTCTGACCTTCGACGACGGCCCGTCGCCGCCGATGACCGACAAGGTGCTGGCCGCGCTCGCCAGGGAATGCGTGCGCGCGACCTTCTTCCTGGTCGGCGAGCCTGCGTCGCGCCGCGCCGCGTGGGTGCGGAAGATCGCGGCCGAAGGCCACACCATAGGCCATCACAGCTTCACGCATGCGAATCTCGCGCACATCACGCCGGAACAGGCCGTCGATGAGATCGATCGCGGCATCGCCGCCGACGAGAAGGCGCTCAACGGCGCGGAGACGACCACGCCGTCGACGCCATTCTTCCGCTTCCCCTATTTCGAATCGACACCGGCGACGCTCGACCTGCTGCAGTCGCGCGGCATCGTCGTGTTCGGGGCCGATCTCTGGGCCAGCGACTGGAACCCGATGTCACCGCAGCAGACGCTGAAGCTGCTGACCGCCCGGCTGAGCCAGGCGCGCAAGGGCATCATCCTGCTGCACGATCCGCAGCCGCGCACGGTCGCCATGTTGCCCGCGTTCCTGCGCTACCTGAAGAACCACGGCTATCGCGTGGTCCATGTGGTTCCGAAGCAGCCGGCGGATGTGCATCACGAGCAGCGTAGCGAGCGCCCTTCACCTGCGCCGACGCCGCCGCACGAAGGTGGTTAATCCGTCGTTCAGGGCCGCTGTCTACGCTCGACGGCCGTGATCGCGGCGATTTCTGCCGCTTGCAATCCGGCAACAGCCGCGCGCAAACCGGAACCCGGAACGATGTCATCTCGCGACAGCCGAACATCCCTGCTATGTCTTGGCGGTCGCTTGCGCCTTCCGCGCGGCTGCGACACATCATCGAGCGTCGAAGACCCTGGCCGAAGGCGTCGGGACGGTGAAGGGAATGTGAGCAGCGTGATGCGTGATCGTCGGTGGGCTTGCGTCGGACGGCCAACATGGCTCGCAGTGCTGTTGGGCACCGTCGCCTGCTTCGCCTCCAGTGTCGGATCATCGGCGGCATCGGCAGCCGATTGCCCCGGACATCCCAACGCGCTCGGCACGTCGCGCGTCCTGGTGGTCGATCCGCGCGAGCATCCGCGCATCGGCGCGATGCAGTACAAGGAGACGCTGCCGCTGAAAGATCACGAGGTCGTCATCACCTTCGACGACGGCCCGCTGCCGAAATACAGCAATCAGGTGCTGCAGATCCTTGCCGATCAATGCGTCAAGGCGACGTTCTTCACCATCGGCCGCCAGGCCAAGGCCGATCCCGAGGGCGTGAGGAAGCTTGCGGCCGCCGGCCACACCATCGGCACCCACAGCCAGAACCATCCGCTGAGCTTCAACAAGATGACGCTCGACCAGGTCAAGCCCGAGGTCGACCAGGGGATCGCCTGGACGACCGCGGCGCTCACCGATCCGTCGGCGCTGTCGCCATTCTTCCGCGTGCCCGGCCTGCTGCGCGGCGACGCCGTGGAGAGCTACGCCGCCTCGCTCGGCCTGCAGGTCTGGAGCGCCGATTTCCTCGCCGACGACTGGCGCAACATCTCCGGCGCCAAGGTCTATGAGCTCGCGATGAAGCGGCTGGAGGCGCGCGGCAAGGGCATCCTGCTGCTGCACGACATCCATGCGCGCACCGCCACGGCGCTGCCGAAGATCCTCGCCGAGCTCAGGGCCAAGAACTACCGCATCGTCCACGTCGTGGCGGCGACACCGGACCGGCCGGCGACGCCGACCGAGCCCGAGGACTGGCTGGTGCACCGCCCGTCGGACGAGACCCCGGTGGCGCATTGGCCCAAGATCGCGCCCGTCGATCTCGCTGGCGCCGATACGGGGGCCCGCGCCAGGCTGGACGATTTCGGGATTCTCAACGTGCCGGCGGCCGTCGCGCGTGTCGCGCAGAAGCCGGCATGGCCGCGTCCGCCGCTCGCGCGGGGGCTTGCGGCGCCGGCCTTGGCAGCGCCGGCGTCCGATCTGTTCGCATGGCCGCCTGTCGCGCCGCTGTCGGCGCAGCGGCGCCAGCTGGCCCGGCTCGAGAGTCCGGCCCCGAAGGCTGTGGCCGCCAAGCCGGCGCCGCGCCCGGTGCGCCTCGCCAGCCTCAGGCGGCGCTGAACATTCGCAGATGTTGCAGGTGAGGACGCGGGACAATTCGCCTGCGCCGCGCGCGATCAGTTCGAGACCAGCTTGCTGACGCAGAGGATGACGGTGGCCGCCAGGAAGAACAGGTCCATGTAGGACTTCTTCTCGCCGTCCTTGCGCAGCGATCCGACGTCGGACACCACCTGCCTAGAGACCACCTGCCCCACCGGCCCGTCGCCCAGCATGCCGGCCAGACGGCGAACGTCCGACTCCATCTTCTCGATCCGTCCGAAGAAGTGGAAGGTGCGCACCACCGTGACGGCGCGCATGCCGGCATAGATCAGCACCACCAGCGCCAGGACGGCGCGGTTCTGGTACTTCTCGACGTAGTTCAGGCTGAGATAGACGGCCGCGAGAAATACGAAATTCGAGATGAAGCGGTACATGAGGCCCGTGAAGTTCATCTGCTCCCCCACATGATGTTCGGATCACTGGCCGACGACAGAACTCACGAAACGCGTTTCGCCCCCGCGTCCTGGTCCAACCGGCGTCACCCTAGGAGAGCGGGCTTGCGAATTCGTGAAGTGGAAATTTTGCAGCGCCAGAACGGCCCAGAACAGCCACGCTTGGTAAACAAGGGACTGCCCGGCGGGCGCCGCTGCAGCCTGCAATTGCAGGGCTGCAACGGCGCTCGCAGCTATGCGCCGAAACGCGCCGGCGCGCAGGCGGCGACGTCGACGCTCGGCGCTTCGCCGCTCATCAGCTCGGCGAGGATGCGTCCCGTCGCAGGCCCCAGCGTGAAGCCCTGGTGGCCGTGGCCGAAATGCAGCCACATGCCCTTGTGACGCGCCGCCTGGCCGACGACCGGCAGCATGTCGGGCATGCACGGCCGCGTGCCGATCCACGGCTCGGGCTCGACCGGCTTGCCGAGATCGATGAGCTGGCGCGCGGCAGCCTCGGCCTTGCCGAGCTGAACCGGGGTCGATTTCGCATTCGGGGATGACAGCTCGGCACCGGTCGTGATGCGCACGCCGAGCGCCATCGGGTTCATCAGATAGCCGCGCGCCGCATCGCGCAGCGGCAAATCGAGCGGCGCGCCGCCGGTGTAGTGACGGTGATAGCCGCGCTTGCGCACCATCGGGATGTCGTAGCCGAACCGCGTCAGGAACTCCGGCGACCACGGCCCGAGCGCGACCACCACGGCCTCGGCCTCGATGCGTCCCTCCGCGGTGGTGACGGCCCAGCCGCTGCCCGCCTGCGCCAGCGTGGTCGCATCGCCGCGCAGCAGCTTGCCGCCGCGGCGCGTGAACAGCTCGGCATAGGAGGCGACCAGGCTGCCGGGATCCGACACGGTCCACGGCTCCTGCCAGTGCAGGCCGCCGATGCCGCTGTCGATCAGCGCGGGCTCGGCCTGCTTGAGCTGCTGGGCGCTGAGCAGCTTGAACTTGACGCCGAACGCCTTGCCGACGGCTTCGGCCTCCCTCGCCTCCTTGTCGAACTGCGCCTGCGTCCGGTGCAGCACGCGAAAGCCGTCGCGGCGCACGAGGTTGCCGGCCCCGGCCGCGAGGATCAGCGGCTCGTGCTCGGGCGCGGCGCGCGCGATCAGTTGCGCATAGGTGCGCGTCAGCACCTCGTGGCGCGCCGGGAACGAATTCCACCAGTATTGCAGCAGCGGCCGCACGTGATAGGGCAGCGCCGCGAGGCTGTAGTGCACGTCGTTGGTGCGCGCGAGCGCGATGTCGAGCACGCCGGCGATATCATAGGGCATCGCGTAGGGCCTGACGGCCTCGCTCTGGATGATGCCGGCATTGCCGTAGCTGGTCTCGCGTCCAGGCTCCCTGCGGTCGACCAGCGCCACTGACCAGCCACGGCTCTGCAGGTGCAGCGCCGTGCCGACGCCGACCATGCCGCCACCGAGAACGATCGCGCTTTGCATCATCATCACTCCTGCTTAGGTCCGCGCCGCCGCGACGACGGTGACCTCGATCTTCACATCCGCGATCATCTGCGCCTGCACCGTGGTGCGGACCGGCATCGGGTCCTTGAAGTGCCTGCGATAGGCCTCGTTGTAGGCGGCGAAATCCGCCTTGTCGGCGAGGTGCACCATGCAGGACACGATATCGTCGAGCGTCAGCCCCTCGCCGGCCAGCGTTTCCGCGATGTGCTTGAAGACGAGGTCGGTCTGCGCCGCGATGCCCTCGGGGATGCTGCCGTCATCGGCGACCGGAATCTCGCCGGACAGGAACACCAGGCCGCCGGCGCGGCGCACCAGCGAGAACGGCCATGAGGGGGCGTCGGACATCGTTAGTCGCTCCAAGATGTAGTGATCATGAGTGCCGCCTCAATCCCACGCCAAGAAGCCGGGCGTCTGCGCCAGCGGCGGCAGCGACGCGAGCCTTTCGAGATCGGGCCGGGGACGGCGCAGCTCGGCATCGTCGGCGAACGCGGCCTCCAGCGCCGCGGCAACGCCGAGCACCAGCGCGTCGCCGCCGCGGGGACCGACGATCTGCAGGCCGAACGGCAGGCCGTTGTCGTCGAGGCCGAGCGGCAGGCTCAGCGCGGGATGTCCGGCGAGGGTCACCGCGTAGGCGAGCGCCAACCAGTGGAAGTACGACCGCGTCGGCACGCCGTCGATCTCCGCCGGATACAGCTCCGCCCACGGCCGCGGGCTCAAGGTGATGGTCGGGCTGATCAGCACGTCGTGGCGTGCGAAGAAGCCCTGATAGGCGCGATAGATGCGGGTCTGGTTGGCGCTCGCACGCGAAAAATCCTCGAGGCTGTAGCCGAGCCCCTCCTCGACATTGGCGCGCACGTTCGGCCCGAGCATGTCGGGCCGCTCGCGAAAATTCTTGCCGTGCTGGGTGAGGAACAGCGAGGCGCGCAGCACCGCAAAGGTCTCGTCGGCGCCGCTGCAATCCGGTGCGCCTTCCTGCGCGTCGGCAAACAGCGGCGCGATGCGCGACACCCGCGCGCGGAAGGCGCGGCGGATCAGTTGTTCGGTCGGCGCAAAGCCGAAATCCTCGGTGAAGGCGAGCCTGAGCTTGTTGAGTTCGACCGCCGGCGGCACGGCCCAGCGCGATGGCGCGCCGCGCACGGCCTCGCCCGGCAGGGTGTAGGCGAGCGGATCGCGCGCATCGTCGCTCGCCATCACCGACAGCATCAGCGCGGTGTCGGCGACATCGCGCGCCATCGGCCCGTCGGTCGACAGGCACGACCAGCCATGGGCGCGCTTCTCGCTGGCGACGAGGCCGTAGGAGGGGCGCATGCCGACGATGCCGGAAAAGCCGGCCGGATTGCGCAAGCTGCCGCCAGTGTCTGACCCCGAGGCGAGCGGGGCCATGCCGCAGGCGAGCGCGACCGCCGAGCCGCCGGAGGAGCCGGCGGCCGAGCGCGCGGGATCGAACGGGTTGCCGGTGGCGCCGAACACGGGATTGCGGGTGTTGCCGCCCGCCGCCCATTCCGGCGTGTTGGTCTTGCCGAAGATGATTGCGCCGGCGGCGCGCAGCCGGCCCACCGAGGCCTGGTCGACGGCCGGGACGTTGTCGGCCAGGATCGGGCTGCCATAGGTGGAGCGCATCCCGGCGGTGTCCTGGGTATCCTTGATCAGCACCGGCAGGCCGTGCAGCGCCCCCCGGTCCTCGCCCCTCACGATCTCGGCCTCGGCGACCTTGGCTGTAGCGCGGGCGGCCGGCTCGTCCAGGGTCACCACCGCGTTGACGGCCGGGTTCACCGCCGCAATCCGCTCCAGGCACGAGTCGAGCAGCGCGACCGGCGAGATCGCCTTTGTTTTCAGCAGCTTGACCAGCTCGACGGCGGTCTTGTCGCAAATCGATTCCACGGGGCTTCTCTTTTCCGTTTCGGAAAACTATTTAGCATATAGGAAATCGAATGCACGACCCGAAAACGCATTGTTCCACCGCTGTCCACGCATGACCTTCGGACATTGGAGCACCCGATTGAATTTCCTGCTCTATGGGCCGAGATTGTCCGGGCTGCTCGGCTCTCGACACGCCTGATCCGCTAATGGATTTTCCGGAGATCGCTTTGACAGACACCGCCATCAGCGCGTCGACCGAAGGCCCCCACTCCCAGCTCGGCCAGTGCCTGAAGGCGGCCCGGCAGGCGCGCGGCCTGACCCTGAAGCAGGTCGCCGAAAAGACCGGCATGGCGCTGTCGACCTTGTCCAAGGTCGAGAACGGCCTGATGTCGCTGACCTATGACAAGCTGCTGCAGCTCACCTCGGGCCTGCAGATGGACATCGCCGAGCTATTCAGCCCGACGACGCCGCGCCCCGAGGCGGGTCGCCCGGTGACCGCCCGCCGCAGCGTCAGCCGCGCCGGCCAGGGCCAGATCGTCAACACCAGGTTCTACACCTACACCTATCAATGCACCGACCTGATCGGAAAGCGCATGGTGCCGATGATCGCCGAGGTGCGCGCCCGCACGCTCGACGAGTTCGGCCCCCTGCTCCGCCACAGCGGCGAGGAATACTTCCTGGTCACCCGCGGCACCATCGCCGTCCACACCGAGTTCTACGCGCCGGAGATCCTGCACGAAGGCGACGGCATGTATCTCGACAGCACCATGGGCCACGCCTACCTCAACGCCGGCGATGCCGACTCCGCGCAGGGCGTGTGTCTCTGCACCAGTGAGCAGGCCGATCTGTTCGAGCAGCTGCACCGGATTGCGAAGAAGGATGCGGTGGAGTGAGGTGAAGCCTCCGGCGTAACCCAGCGCACTCGCTGGGGCCCACAACTGAAAGTGCCCTCAGCAGCAGAGCGACTTCCGCAAGCTCACGACAGACGGCTGATGCTTCTCCACTCCCACCGAGCAGCGGAGGTGCGAAAGACCACAGCTACTAAGCCGGTCGGCACCGGCTCGTTCGCGGGACCTGTCATTGGGTCCAAACGATCGCGAGTGGCTCACGAGCCTGCCAGAAACCGTTCGCACCACAACCGGTGCGCCGATCTCTTTCCACAAGCGACTGATGCGCGCCTTGTCAGCGCCCGGCTCGACATCGACCCGCACGTAGAACGCGCCCGTCTCGTCTCTCGATATACCGACGGACTCGACCTCCGAAGCGCTGCAATCATCCGATGGACGACTGTCTCAAGCCCAAGTCCCGACCCGACGGGCGACTCGGCCCTTGCCTCCCCACGCCCTGGGCCCCCAATCATGGGCCAAGGTCGATGCGCGGAGATTCTCATTTCACGAGACGCCTCAAGCACATCACACCTGTCCAGTCCGTCCGGCGAAAATATTCCGCTTTCTCATTTTCAGAAATCATGATTGAGTGCAGCCGTCCCGCCCCGGCACGAGGGGCGTATCGCGA
This sequence comes from Bradyrhizobium sp. SZCCHNRI2009, assembly GCF_032485115.1. NCBI lineage: Bacteria > Pseudomonadati > Pseudomonadota > Alphaproteobacteria > Hyphomicrobiales > Nitrobacteraceae > Bradyrhizobium > Bradyrhizobium sp. SZCCHNRI2009. The sequence continues at coordinate 388,690 of NZ_JAUEUH010000002.1, read as the reverse complement.
TCGTCACGGCACGCGGGGTGGGATGCGGTGGGCGCAGCGGTTCGCAGCATGACGAAGGTCATGCGGACGAACGAAGCCGTTGCGCCGGCGAAATCGTAGGGTCCTGGCCTCCCGATGCTGAGGCCAAGCTCGCGACAATGCTTTCGCGTTGCGCGGGTGACGGGGGCAAGACAGCCGGTCCCCGGGGAGAGGACGTATAAGCCGGAAAACCATCGCGCGGGGAATGCCGGGATGGCTCGGCTGAACCTGTGGTTCCTGCCGCCTGCATTCTTGTTCGCAGGCGGGCCATGGGTGCGGCCAGCACCCGGCATTCCCCGCGCCCTCGTCGTCGAGAGGGCGAAACGACCGGCACAGCTCGGGCGCCCTGCGCGCCGCGAGGCGGAAAGGACTTGCCCGGACGGCGCTGTCGATCGGGGCGAACACGGGATCGCTCACCGCATGATCGCTGAGGGCTCACGTCGCCTTCCTGCCGGCCAGGGCCGAGACGATCGCCTCCGACAATTGGCCGAGCCGGAACGGCTTGGCGAGCAGCCTGCTCGTCGCGCGGAAATCTTCCGGCACCAGCGAGGGGTCGGCGAAGCCGGACATGAAGACGATCGGCAGCTCCGGCCATCGGCGGCGCACCTCGCGCGCCAGGTCGATGCCGGTCATGGCATCCGGCAGCAGAATGTCGGTCAGCAGCAGCGCGAACGGGTCCGGCCGGTCCAGCGCGGCGATCGCGGCTGCCGCATGGGTGACGACGACCGGGCTGTAGCCCATCGACGTCAGCATGGTCGATGCCATCGCGCCGACCAGCGGATTGTCCTCGACCACCAGGATCCGCTCGCCGGTCTGCGGCCGCGCCAGCCGCGCCGCGCCGGCGCGCGCGCGGCCCGTGGCGCCCGGCCCCGCGCTCGGCAGATACAGCGTGACGCAGGTGCCTTCCGCCACCCGGCTGTCGATCAGCACCGTGCCGCCCGATTGCCGCGCAAAGCCATAGACCATGCTGAGGCCGAGGCCGCTGCCCTTGCCGAATTCCTTGGTGGTGAAAAACGGCTCGAAGGCGCGGCGCGCGATCTCGGGCGGCATGCCGGCCCCCAGGTCCGACACCGCGATCGTCACGTAGTCGCCGGGCATGATGCGCTCGTCGCCGTCGTCGAGCGGCTGGTCGAGCACGGCATTCGTCGTCGCGATCGTCAGGCGCCCGCCGCCGTCCATCGCGTCCCGCGCATTGAGCGCCAAATTGAGCAGCGCGTTCTGCAATTGCGTCGGATCGATCAGGCAGTGCCACAGCATCGGGTCCTGCGCCAATTCGATCTCGATGTTCTCGCCGAGCGTCCGCTGCAGGATGGTCGTCATGCCGTTGACGAGCTGGTTCACGTCGGTGACCTGCGGCTGCAGCGCCTGCTTGCGGGCGAAGGCGAGCAGCCGGCGGTTGAGATCGGCGACCCGCTCCGCCGCCTCGATCGCCCGCTCGACCATGCTGCGACGGGAGCTTTCGCCGGGCGTGAGCGCGTCGAGCAGCAGATCGAGATTGCCGAGCGTCGCCGCCAGCATGTTGTTGGAGTCGTGCGCGATGCCTCCCGCCAACTGGCCGATGGCCTCCATCTTCTGCGCCTGACGCAGTTCGTCCTCGATGCGCTTGCGCTCGGTGATGTCGACCGACAGCACGAAATAGCCGCGCACCGTGCCATCCTGGCTGCGATCCGGCACGCGAATGGTCTCGCACCAGCGTTCACGGCCGTCGGGAAACGCGATCTTCTCCTCACCGCCCGCGGTTCGGCCGGCCAGCGCGGCCTCGATCTTCGGCCTCACCTCGTCTCGCCGCGCGGGGTCGATGTAGTCGTCGATCCGCCGGCTGCGACCGACCCCGCTGGACGGCTGCGCATACCATTCGCGCGCGACGCGGTTGGCATAGCGGATGTCACCATCGGCGCCGACCTGGACGATCAGCGCGGGCACGTTCTCCGTGACCAGCAGATGCTGCTCGAAACTGTCGCGCAGCGCCTGCTCGGAGGCCGCGCGCAGCCGCCATTGCCGCGCCAGGACGAGGCCGAATCCGGCGATCAGCAGATTGAGGCCGGCGGCGATGGCGCTGTAGTACAGCGCATTGTTCTTCCAGCCGGCCAGATACTCGACCGGGTCGCGCGCCACGGTCACCACCAGCGGCAGGCCGGCGACGCGCCGATAGCTGATGCTCCGCGACGTCCCGTCCGTCATGCCGCTGCCCTCGAAGCTGCCGTGAGGCGCCTGCGGGAGATAGAGGCTAAACAGGCGATTGGACCCGACGTTGCGGCCGGCGAAATCGTCGGCATGCGGCGAGCGCAGCAGGATCGTGCCGTCGTCGCGATAGAGCGTCACCGTTCCGCGCTGCCCCACGTTCAGCGACAGGAAGAACTGCCGCAGATTCTCGTAGTCCACCGCCACGACGATCACGCCGGCAAATCGTCCGTCCGGCATCATCAAGGCGCGGCTGACCGCGATGAACCGACCCCTGTCCACGCGCGAGGCCACCGGCACGTCGATGAAGAGACCGCGGTCGGGGTCATCGCGCTGGACCTTGTAATAGGCCCGATCGGCGAAATTGTTCTCACGGCCGGGAACTCCGTTGCCGGCGCTGTCGCCGAGCAGATTGCCGTCCGCATCCAGCACGACGATGCCGCCCGCGGCGGGGTACGGCACCACCCTGCGCTTCAACTCGTCGATCAGGGCCGGATTGCCGGCGGTGAGCAGCGATGGGTCCTGCTTGAGACTGTCGATCGTCGTGTTCAAGAGCACGTCGACGCCCTGGATGTTGCGCAACATGTATTCTTCGAGCGCACGGGCGAGATCTCCGTTGGCGGCCTCGGTGGTCCGATAGGTCTCCCGATAGTTGACGGAAAGCATGTGGGCCACGAAGGCATCACACAGCAGCGCCAGCACGAGGCCACTCAGCACGATGATCCACGGAGTCCAGCGCCGGTCCATCCAGGAGCCGGACGCGAACCTCGTCCAGGCGTCGACGATGCCTTCCTGCCGCGGACCGCGCCGATGGTCGGCTCTCGCTTTGATCTGGTCCGGCATGGCGTCGAATTCAGGAGGTCGTCGGGCGGTTTGATTGTGAATCGATCGGCGCAGGGGGCATCGGCGAAGGTCCGGATTGTGCCGAATTCCGCGTCTCCGGGCGCGTCGCGATCCATATCGCGGGCGCTCGATAGCACGGTTTGCCGGGGCGTGTCATCGGCACCCGCCAAGTGCTGCGGCGGTCGCGGAGGGGCTCGAGGCGTCAAGACGCGATCAAAGCTGGTGCTCGAACGCCTCGCGCTCGGCGCGGCTCAGATGCAGGCCATGCTTGGTGCGCCGGTCGAGGACGTCGGCGGCCGTGACGGCCCACTCCTGCTCGCGCAGGAAAACGAGCTCGCGCTCATAGAACGAGGCACCGAAATGGCGGCCGAGATCGCCGACGTTGCGGGACGCTCCGAGCAGATCGCGCGCACGGGTGCCGTAGAGCCGCGCATAGTGCGCCACTACATCGCGCGGCAATCCCGGATAGGCGCCTGCGAGATCGGCGAGGAACTGATCGAACGGCACGCCGAAATCGCCGCCCGGAAGACGCGCGCCCGCCGTCCATGCCGGCGCCATCTGCGGAAACCACGGCGCGAGACGTTCCATTGCCTGCTCGGCGAGCCGGCGAAACGTCGTGATCTTGCCGCCGAAGATCGACAGCAACGGCGGCTGTCCGGGCGCACCATGCATCTCGAACACGTAGTCGCGCGTCACCGCCGACGGATTGTCGGCGTTGTCATCGTAGAGCGGCCGCACCCCGGAGAAGGCGTGAATGATATCCCCCTTGCCCGGCGCGGCCCGGAAATAGCGCTTGAGCACGGCGAGCAGATAGTCGATCTCGGCACCATCGACAGCGACGTCGTCTGCGCGGCCGTCATGCACGATGTCGGTGGTCCCGATCAGCGCCAGATCGGTTTCATAGGGATTGACGAAGATCACGCGGCGGTCGGTGTTCTGCAGCAGATAGGCCTGCGATCCGCTCCAGAATTTTGGCACCACGAGATGGCTGCCCTTCACGAGCCGCACATTGTGCGCGGAGTTGAGCCCGGCGACACCCTGCACCACGTCCTGCACCCAGGGACCAGCGGCATTCACCAGCGCCTTCGTTCGGACGATCTGAACCTCGCCGTCTTCGGAGCGCATCTCCAGACGCCAGGCATCGCCCTCACGCCGTGCACTCACGGCGCGGGTGCGCGGCAGGATGATGGCTCCCTTTTGCGCGGCATCGACGAGATTGAGGATCACCAGCCGGGCATCGTCGACCCAGCAGTCCGAATATTCGAAGCCGCGCCGGAACTCGGGGCGCAGCGGCGCGCCCTCCGGCTCGTGCGCGAGATCGACGTTGCGGCTCGCCGGCAGCTGCTTGCGGCCGCCGAGATGGTCGTAGAGGAACAGCCCTGTGCGCACCAGCCAGGCGGGACGCTGCTCCGGCGAGTGCGGCAGCACGAAGCGCATCGGCCAGATGATGTGAGGCGCCGAGGCCAACAGCACCTCGCGCTCGATCAGCGCTTCGCGCACCAGGCGGAATTCGTAGTACTCCAGATAGCGCAAGCCGCCATGGATCAGCTTGCCCGATCGCGACGAGGTGCCTTGCGCAAAATCGTCCTTCTCGCACAGCAGCACCTTCAGGCCGCGGCCGGCGGCATCTCGGGCGATACCAGCGCCATTGATGCCGCCGCCGATCACGGCGAGGTCCAACAGACCGTGATCGGTTCCGCTGCGTGAGACCGTCGCATTCATCGCTTGCTGCTGCGCTTCTTCTCTGGCTTGCTGCGCGCAGCGGCACGCGCCTTCGTCGCAGCCTTGGCCGGCTTTGCCGCTTTCGCCTTCGGCTCCTGCAGACCATAGGTCGAAAAGCCCTGCGCTGTCTCGGCGATCTCGGCGTCACCCAGTATGTGCGGCTGGCCGAGGGCGAGCGACAGGTAGTACTGCTTCGCGATGGTCTCGAGCTCGACCGCAAGCCACATCGCCTTGTCGAGATTGGCGCCGACCGCGATCATGCCGTGATTGGCCAGCAGGCAGCCGTTGCGGCCTTCCAGCGCCTCCAGCGCAAGCTCGGACAATTCGGCCGTGCCGAACCGCGCATAGCCGGCGCAGCGGATGTCGGTGCCGCCGAACGCCGCCATCATGTAGTGGCAGGCCGGGATCGGCTTGCGCGCGATGGCGAGCACGGTGGCATAGGTGGAATGCGTGTGAACGACGCCGCCGACATCCGGACGGCCGCGCATGATGTCGAGATGAAAGCGCCATTCCGTCGAGGGCTTCAACGGCCCCTCCCAGGAACCGTATTCACCCTCGAGCGGCATCGAGGCGATCATCTCCGGCTTCATCGAGTCATAGGGCGTCGCCGAGGGCGTGATCAGCATGCGGTCCTTGTAGCGGGCGGAAATGTTGCCCGAAGTGCCCTGGTTCAGCCCCGACGCATTCATCCATCGGCATTTGGCGATGATGTTCTCGCGGATCAGCCGTTCCTCGCGATTCATGTCGAAAACCTTTCGTCGTCAGCAGGGATTGAGCGGCGGCTCGCCGGCCAGATAGCGGCGAACCTCTTCGGCCGCCTGGTCGGCGGCAAAGGTGACGGTGCGCACGGATGCGCCGGCGATGTGCGGCGTCAGCGTGACATTCGGGAGCTGCAACAGCGGCCAGTCCGGCGGCACCGGCTCGACCGCAAAGGTGTCGAGCATCGCGCCGGCCAACCGTCCCGAGCTGAGCACCTCGAACAGCGCCTTGTAGTCGACCAGCGGACCGCGCGCGGTGTTGATCAGGATCGCCCCCGGCTTGATCTTCGCCAGCGCCTCGCGATCGATGAAGCCGGTGGTCTCCGGCGTCACGCGGGCATGCAGGCTGATGACGTCGGCGCGCGCCAGAAGATCGGCAAGCGCGACGTGCTCGACACCGTCGTTGCGGTCCTGTGCGCTGAGCTGGACGTAAGGGTCGGTCACAAGGATCCTGCAGCCGAACGCCTTGAGCAGCTTCACGACGCGCGTGCCGATCGCGCCATAGCCGACGATGCCGACGGTCATCTCCCCGAGCTCGCGTCCGGTCCTGTCGGCGCGATAAAGATCGCCGCGCCACTCCCCGCCCCGCATCGACTCGTGACCGCTCCTGATCAGACGGGTCTCCGCGAGCATCGCGCCGATGGTGAACTCCGCCACCGCGCTGGCATTTCGTCCGGGCGTGTTGACGACCAGCACGCCATGATCGCGCGCCGCCTGCATGTCGACATTGACCGGACCGCCGCGCGACACCGCGATGAACTTGAGCCTTGGCAGCCGCTGCAGCATCGCGCGCGAGATCGGCGCGAGATGCGTCACCAGCAGCGGCGCTTCGCCGATGAATTCGGCGAGCTCATCCGGATCGCCCATGAACTCCTTGAGACCATCGAGCTTGGAGCCGGCATAGCCATGCTCCATCGGCTCGTCCGGCCAGGGCTGTTCGAGCATGCGGATGTCGACGCCGTCGCCGCAGATGGCGGTGATGCGCTCGGCGAACACCGAGGGCAGCATGAAGCGGTCGCCGATGATGGCGATGGAGCTAGACATGATTGGCTCCTGCACGCTGGGCCGCAAGCTGCTTCCACACCGGCCGCGCCGCGAGGCGGGCCTCGACATAGGCCGGAAACAGCTGCGCATAGCGCTCCGCCAGCGCCGCATCCGGCGCCTGCGGCTCATCCAGATACGGTCTCACCCATTCCTCCGCGCAGATCATCATGTCCGGGTAGAGCCCGGTCGCGACCGTGGCGATCATCGCCGCCCCCGACGCGCCGGCTTCCTCGCGACGGCAGACTCGAATCGTGCTGCCGAGTGCCGCGCCAAGAATCGCGCCGAGCGCGCGGCTGCGTGCCGCGCCTCCGGTCAGGCGAATTTCCGTCGGCAGCGGTCCCATCGCCGCGTAGCAGTCGCGTGCGGCGAAGGCCAGTCCCTCCATCACGGCGCGCATCAGATCCCAGTAGCCGTGACGGGTGCGCAGGCCGACCAGTTGCGCAGACGCCTCGTGGGACACGAATGGTCCGCGCTCGCCAGCATCCGAGATGAAGGGATGATAGAGCAGCTCGCCCGCCTTCGCCGCGAGCACGCGCTCGTCCAGCCGCCGGATCAGATCATTGCGCGACCGGGCGATGCCTTCCATGGCGAGCACGCCTCGCGCGACATCGAGCAACCAGTCGATGTTCAAGGTCGCAGCCATGGTCGACTGCATCTGGGCATAGTGGTCCGGCACCGGGAACGGCATCGTATAGCCGGTCGCCTCGGCATTCAGCTTGACCGCGTCGGCGCTGTTCGCCAGCCGCATGTGCATGCCGGTCGAGCCGATGATCGTGCAGCCGACGTCGGGTGTGGGATCATATAGCCCACCACCGAGCGCATTGCAGATCACGTCGACATAGCCGAGCGACACCGGCACGCCCTCGGGCAAGCCCGTCTCCGCCGCGGCCGCCGCGGTCAAGCCATGCGTCGTCGTGACACCATCGACGACATCTGGAAACAGGCGCGCGGAACCAGCGATGCCGATGAGACGCGCCGCCTCGCCGTCGAAGCCGCGCTTGCGAAAGTCGCCGCAGGAGAACGTCGCCTCGGACGGGTCCGTGGCCCGCTCACCGGTCAGCTTGAAGTAGAGCCAGTCCTTGCAATGGAACGCCGTACCCGCGCGTCCCAGCATCTCTGCGTCATGCGCCTGCAGCCAGGCCAGTTGCGCCCCCTGCTGGCAAGCGTTGAGCCCCGATCCGGTGCGCTGATAGTGCGCGGCATTGCGCTCGCCGCCGCGGAAGGCTTCGACGAACCCTGCCGCGCGCGAGTCGAGCCACAGCAGCGCGGGCGCGACGGGATGGCCGTCCGCATCGATCAGCCAGGTGCCGTCGCCCTGCCCGGTCACGGCGATCGCGGCGACGCGACGGGACAGATCCGGCAGCGTGCCGCCCAGGCCGCGCAAGGCCGCGACGGTGTCGGTCCAGGTCCGCGCCATGTCCTGCTCGACGCGGCCGCCCGGCAACGTCGCGTAGCTGTTGGGAATCGCGAAATCCCCGAGCTGGCGTCCATCCCGCGCAAACGCCACCGCCTTGATCACCGAGGTCCCGGCGTCGATACCGATGATCACGTCGCGGATCGCAGCCGAGGTCATGTTCAGCGCGCCTCCGCGTGGCGGACGCAAACGCCGTCGGCGCCGAAAATATGGAGATGGCGTGACTCCAGCGCGCAGGGCACGACGTCGCCCGGTCGCGCCGCGACCTTGCTGGATGTCACGCCAACCAGCAGATGACCGGCGCACTCGCCCGCAATATGCGACTGATCGCCGAGCCACTGGTTGGAGACCACGCGCAGCCTCGCCTCGCCGCTGCCGATCGCGATCCGCTGCGGCCGGATGCCGACCTTGATCCGATCGGCCCGCACCAGCGTCTGCTGTCCCGCCGCGTCCAACGTCTGCCCGGGAATGTGAAAGGCAACATCGGAGCCCACAGACAGGCGGAACCCGCCTTCCTCCTGCGTCACCACAGCCTCCATCAGGTTCATCGGCGGCTCGCCAATGAAGCTCGCGACGAACAGATTGGCCGGGCGGTTCTTCAGCTCCCGCTCGCTGGCGAACTGCTGAAGCACGCCGTCTTCCATGACGGCGATGCGATCGGCAAGTGCGCTCGCCTCGGTCTGGTCATGGGTGACGAAGATCGCCGTCATGCCGCGCTCGGCGAGCAGACCCTTGATGCGGCCGCGCAGCACGGCACGCAGCTGCGGCTCCAGTTGACCCATCGGCTCGTCGAGCAGATAGAGGTCGGCATCACGCACCAGCGCTCGGGCCAGCGACACCCGCTGCTGCTGTCCGCCGGAAAGCGCGTGGGGATGATGATCGAGAATGTCCTCTATCTCCACCAGGCGGGCAATGCTGACAACGCGTTGCGCAATCTCGGCGCGCGACAATTGCCGCGCCTTCAGCGCGAACGCAATGTTCTCACGCACCGTGAGCGGCGGGTACAACGAATAGCCTTCGAACGCCATCGCCACCTTGCGCTTCGCCGGCGCCAGATCATGGATCGTCCGCTGCGCCAGCGCGATCGACCCCGAACTCACGCTCTCGAAGCCGGCGATCATGCGCAGCGTCGAGGTCTTGCCGCAGCCGGAAGAGCCGAGCAGCGCGACGATCTCGCCGGCCTTCACCTCCATATCGAGCGCGCGCACGGCATGAACCGGCGGCTTGCCCCGGCTGTGATAGACCTTGTCGACGTTGCGGATTTCGAGCATGCCCATCCCCGATCCTCACGCCGCCTGCCGCCGCGGCGCCAGGCCGATGCGCTCGCCCGTGGCGTGGTCGAACAGCAGCGCCGCTTCCGGCGCGAACCGTACGAACACGTCCTCGTCGGCATGCGCCTCCAGCGGCTCGGGCGCCTGCGCCGCCAGCCACTCCGATCCGTCGGCGAAGCGCAGCAGCACCACGGCGCGCTCGTGGATCGGCGTGACCGCGACGATCCGCGCCGGGATCACACCCTCGCCGCCATCACGCGTCACCACGACATCGTCGGGCCGGACGCCAAGCCAGCAACGCTCACGCATATTGGACGGCACGCCGTCCGCATCGAGCCGGATCAGCGTCCCGGCAACAGATGCGGTCAGCCGCCCCTGCTCCGCCACCGGCGTGACCTCGGAAAGATTGATGCTGGGATCGCCGAACAGCCGGGCCACGGCGACCGACGCCGGCCGCGCATAGATCTCCTCCGGACGCGCCACCTGCACCAGGCGGCCATTGATCAGCACGGCAATGCGATCGGCGATCGCCATCGCCTCACGATAGTCCTGCGTCACGTAAAGCACCGCCGCAGAGCTCCTGCGCAGCAGGCTCGGCAGCTCCAACCGCATCTCATAGCGCAGCTTGGCATCGACGTTGCGCAAGGGATCGTCGAGCAACAGCACCCCGGGATTGCCGATCAGCGCGCGCGCCAGCGCGGTGCGCTGCTTCTGGCCGTTGGACAGTTCACGAGGCTTGTGGCCGAGCACGTGCTCGATCTTCAACAGCCGGCTCATTGCCGCAACCTTGGCCGCAATGTCGGCCGCCCCCGTCGCGCGCAGCCCGCTGGCGATGTTGTCGCGCGCGCTCATGTGCGGAAACAGGGCAAAATTCTGGAACGCCATGCCGATGCCGCGCTGCTCCGGCGGCGCGTCGACGATCGAGCGGCCGCCGACCAGGATGTCGCCGCCGTCAGGCTCGAACATGCCGGCAATCATCCGCAGCAGCACGGTCTTGCCGCTGCCGGACGGGCCGAACACCGCGACGATCTCGCCGGGCTCGACCGTCAGCGACACGCCCTTGGCGCAGCTTGCGGCGCCGAAGCTCTTGTCGACCGATTGGAGTTCGAGACGCGCCATGTATCCTCAACCCTTCACTGCACCGAGCGAGAGACCTTCGACCAGATAGCGCTGCGCATAGAGCGCGAGCAGCAATGTCGGGGTGACCGACAGCACGATCGCGGCGGCGATCTGGCCGTATTGGATACCGGACGCCGTCACGAAGGCCAATGCGCCGACCGTTACCGGCTGCTTGTCGGCCGAGGCCAGGATCAGCGCAAAGACGAAGTTGTTCCAGCAGAAGATGAAGGACAGCAGGCCCGCCGCGGCGATGCCGGGCCCGGCCAGCGGCACGGCAATGCGGGTGAACGCCTCGCGCCAGGAATGCCCCGCGAGCCGGTAGGCGTGCTCGATGTCGGGACTGATGTCCTCGAAATAGCCGCGCACGATCCACAGGATCAGCGGCAGCGCGATCAGTTGGTAGACCCAGACGATGCCAAAATAGGTGTCGTTGAGGCCAAGCTGCTGGTAGTACAGCGACAGCGGCAGCAGCACCAGGAGCGGCGGCGCGAAGCGGAACGACAGCAGCGTGAAGGCGATGGTCTCGCCGAGCCGGAACTTGAAGCGCGCGAACGCATAGGCCGCGGGGACGCCGAGCAGCAGCGCCAGGATCACCGACGCGCTCGACAGCACGAAGCTGTTCATCAGGTTGCGCATGAAGGTGAGCTGCAGATTGCCGGCGGCGGTCTTGAGCTGGCCCGAGATCAGCGCCTCGTAATTGGCGAACGTCGGCTCGAACAGGATGCGCGGCGGGATGCGCAGGATCTGCTCATTGGTCTGGAACGACATCAGGAGGATCCAGACGATCGGAAACATGAAGAACAGAAGCACCAACGCCAGCGCGATGCCGCGGAAGATGCGCCCTGCCAGACTGGAGTGATCCATGATGTCTCTCCCTCAGGCGTGACCGTGGGCGCGTGCGCGCAGCCGCAGCCAGTTCTTGATGAAGATGTTGGACAGGATGTTGGTGATCAGCCACAGGATCATCAGCAGCGCCGCCGAGCGTCCGACATTGGTGTACTGGAAGAACTCGAGATAGGCCTGGACCTGGAATACCATCAGCCGGTCGCCGGGGCCGCCTTGCGTCATCGCATAGACGATGTCGAACTGCTGGATCGAATCGAGCAGCCGGAACAGCGAGGCGGTGATGATGTAGGGCGCGAGCATCGGCAGGGTGATGCGGAAGAAGACGAAGCTCGCCGGCACGCCGTCGAGCGCCGCCGCCTCGAACGGCTGCCGCGGCAGCGAGCGCAGGCCAGCCAGGAGCAGGATCATGATGAAGGGCGTGTAGACCCAGACGTCGACCAGGACGACGGTGAACAGCGCGGTCGACGGATCGGATGCCCATTTGAAGTCGTGCACGCCGAGCAGCCCGACCAGATAGGACAGGATGCCGAAGCTCGGATTGGTCATCAGCTTCCACATCAGCGCGGCGATCGCCGGCGCCGTCATCAGCGGCAGCAGCAGCATGATCGAGACGGCGTTGTGGAAGCGCGTGGGACGTCGCAGCAGCAGCGCGATGCCAAGGCCGAGCAGCAGCTCGGCGATGACGGTCACCGCGGTATAGACCAGCGAGATGCGCAGCGTGTTCCAGAACGCCGGATCGGACAGGAAGTCGATATAGTTGTCGATGCCGATGAAGCCGCGCAGATACGGCAGATTGAGCCGGTAGCGCTGCAATGAATAGACCGCAGCGGTCACGAACGGCACCAGGATGGCGATGCAGACCAGCAGCGCCGGCAGGCTCAGCAAATACGGCAGCAGCCGGCCGCGCCAGCGTTTCGTGCGGCGCGGCGTCGCCTTGGTCTCGACAAGTTGGGCCATGCTCATGACAGGCGTGATCACATCAGCGCGGGATGGGGCGGGCCGACCCGGACGCTGTGGGGAGCGTCCGGGCCGGCAGGCGGTCATGGGAGATGGGGCGCGGCCTCAGCCGAGGCCGGCCTGCTTCAGCTGACGGTTGATGCTCTCGGCAAGCTTGTCGAGGCCCTCATCGACGCTGATCTCCTTGGCCACCATCTTCTGCAGCGAGGCCGCCCACTCCGTCGTGAGGTCGAAGAACAGCGGCTGCGCCGTGAAGTAGATCTTCGCACCGGGCGCCGAGAGGTCATGCTGCTCGAGATAGCCAGGATAGGACTTGGCGATGCGGTCGCGGAATTCGCCGTCCTTCCACACGGAGGCGCGGACCGGATTGACGAAATCCATCTTGCGGGCACCGAACAGACCGTGCTCGACGGAGGCCGCCCACTGCATGAAGGTCCAGGCCGCATCCTTCTGCTTGGAGAAGCTCGACATCGCCAGCGACCAGATCCAGACGTTCGGCGTCGGCGCCTTCGCGGCCGGATTGGCCGCGAACGGCGCATAGCCGAGATTGCCGCGCTCCTTGTTCTCGCCGCCGTTCATGAAGTAGCCGAGAATGTCGGCGTCGAAGATCATGCCGGAGGCGCCGGCGCCGAGGTCCGTGCCGACCTGATACCAGGTGTAGGTCGACCAGTTCTTCGGACCCGACCCCTGGATCATCCTGACCCATTTCTCGTGGAAGTCCTTGGAGGCCTTGGTGTTCATCGCGGCCTTCAGCTTGCCGCCTTCCATCACGAAATCCTTCTGGCCGAAATTGGCGTAGGCCGAGAGGAAGCCCGGATGGATGGTCGCCCACGAGCGCGAACCGCGCACGCCGACGCCATAGGGGCCGCCAGCGTCCTTGGTGATCTTGGCCGCGACCTCCAGCATGTCGTCGAGATTGGTGGGCGGCTTGACGCCGACCTTGTCGAAGATCTTGCGGTTATAGGTGATGTTGTTGAGCTCGTAGCCCCACGGGATGCACCATTGCTTGGCCTTGCCGGAGCCGAGCTCGGAGCCGGCGACGCCGTCCCAGGCGGTGGAGGAGCGCAGGCCCGGCAGCACATCGTCCCAGGCGAACGCCGGATTGGTCTTGGCCGAATCCTTGATGTAGGCGTTGAGGTCCTCGATCCAGCCGGCCGGACCGTAGGTCCAGGTCATGTAGGCGCCGGTCATGAAGGCGTCGTACTGATCGGACTTCGACGACAGCGCCGCCGTCACCTTGTCGAAATAGACGTCCTCCGGGAAGATGTCGTAGGTGACGTTCATGCCGGTGAGGCTCTTGAACGCCTCGATGTCGCCGATCATCGCATCGACGTAAGGATGCTTGTTCAAGAGCAGCTTGACGGTCTTGCCGCTATGGGCCTTCCAGTTGAAGTCAGCGGCCATCGCCCTCGACATCGCCGAGGCAAAGGCGGCATTGGCGGCGACACCGGCGATGCCGAGCTTGGCAGCGCCGTCGAGCAGATCACGCCGGCTGATGCGCTTGCCGGCATAGGCCGCAAAGAGATTCTTCTCACGATCGTACATTCAACCCTCCCTTTGTTTTTTGTAGAGACGTGTTCGCGTTACCTGCCCTTCCGACTCTTGTTCTTGGAGTTGCCGGATGTTTTCTCCGGCTTGTCGGTCGCCAATGCCTGAGCGGTTACCTCATCGATGATGAGACCGTTCAGGAAGCCGCTGCGCAGCACCGCGCGCAGGGCCGTGATCTTTGCCTCGCCGCCGCCGATGGCGACGATGCGGTGCTTCTTCAGATCGGCAGCGGCCATCGAGGTGGCGCGCGCCGAAAGATCGAGATCGAGCAGCTCGCCCTGGGCGTTGAAGAAATGCCCGAGCAGATCGGCGCAGGCGCCGGCGCGCTTCAGCTCGACGACCTCATCCGGCTTGATCATGCCGCTCGACACCAGGAAGCCGTCGGCATGGATCTGGCCGATGCCGACGAACAGCAGCGACGCCCGCTGCGCCAGCGCGAACACGTCCGATATGCCGAACTGCTGCATCAGCACGCGGCGATCGGCGACGGAGTTGGCGAACACCGGCACCGGCAGCAGATAGGCTTCGGCGCCGGTGCGCTCGGCCAGGCGATGGATCACATCGAACGGGTTGGCGGCGAATTTGCGCGTCAGGCCGCCGAGCAGCGACACGAACTGCACGTCGCGCGCCGGCGTCTGCGGCAGTTGCGCCACCACCGCCGCAAGCGTGCGACCGTGGCCGACGCCGATGATCTTGTCGTCGCCGCGCTCCAGCACCTGGCGCAGGAAGCTCGCACCCTCCAGCGCGAGGGCCTTCAGTGGCAGATCGCCCTCGCCGAGATCCGGCGCAACACGGCAGAAGTCGAGCCCGTAGCGTTCGGCCAGCGCGTTCTCGAGTGCGACGCATTCGGCGACGGGACCCTCGACGAAGACACGGATCATACCCTCGCGGCTGGCCCGCGCGATCAGGCGATGCGCCTTGGTGCTCTGGATGTTGAGGCGGTCGGCGACCTCCGACTGCGTCAGCCCGGCCGCGAAATACAGCCAGGCGGCGCGCGTCGCGAGCGAGGCCTCGCCGTCCACCATGGGCGTCCTGTCGGAAGCTGTCGTCACGCCTGAATGCCTGCTTGCAAAATTCTTCACACCTTGCAAAAAATTGCAGACGCCGGTCCGGCCGTCAATCCCCCAAACGTGCTGCAGCGCGTCAGGGATGACGCGCCGGGCGAGCACAGCCATGCTCGCCGGCGCACAACGGGATGAGGTCGCATGACGGAGTTGTTTGTCGGCATCGACGTGGGCACGAGCGGTGTGCGCGCCTGCGCCGTCGATATCAGCGGCGAGATCAAGGGCGCAGCCGCCGTTCCGCTGGTCGCGCCGCGTCAGGACGGCAACGCCATCGACCAGGATCCCGAGCTGTGGTGGCAGGCGACGGTCGCGGCGCTCGACAAGCTCGGCAGGATCGTCGATCTCGGCGCCGTCGCGCGCATCGCGGTCGACGGCACCTCCGGCACCTTGCTGCTGATCGACGCCGACGGGCGGCCCCGCTCGCTCGGCCTGATGTACAATGATGCCCGCGCCGTCGACGAGGCCAGGCGCATCGCCGCAATCGCGCCGCCCGAGAGCGGTGCGCATGGCACGAGCAGCCCGCTCGCCAAGCTGCTGCATCTGCTCGCCTCCACGAGCGGCGCGCGACAAGCCGTGCACCAGGCCGACTGGATCGCCGGACGCCTCGCCGGCCATCATGGCGTCAGCGATGAGAACAACGCCCTGAAGCTTGGCTATGACCCCGTCAGGCGCGAATGGCCGCGCTGGATGGATCAGCTCGGCGTTCCTCGCGACGTCCTGCCGAGCGTTCTCGTGCCGGGCACGCCATTCGCCGATATCGATCCGTCGACCGCGCGCGCGCTCGGTCTGTCGCCGTCGGCGCGCATCGTCGCCGGCACCACCGACGGCGTCGCCGCCTTCATCGCCACCGGCGCCGATGCGCCGGGCGATGCGGTGACCTCGCTCGGCACCACGCTGGTGGTGAAGCTGATCGCGACGCAGCCGATCTTCGCCGCCGATCAGGGCGTGTACTCGCATCGCCTCGGCGACAAATGGCTCGCCGGCGGCGCATCGAACTCCGGTGGCGCCGCACTGCTTGCGCATTTCACCGCCGCCGACATGGACCGCATGGCACCGTTGCTCCGCCCCGACGAGCCGACCGGGCTCGACTACTATCCGCTGCCCAAACCCGGCGAACGTTTTCCGATCGCGGATCCCGCGCTGGCGCCGCGGATCCAGCCACGTCCGGTCGAGGATCATCGCTTCTTCCAGGCGCTGCTCGAAGGAATTGCTGGCGTGGAAGCGCTGGCCTATCAGCGTCTTCACGCGCTCGGCGCGCCGGCGCTACGGCGGGTGATCAGCATCGGCGGCGGCGCCCGAAATGATGCCTGGACCGATATCCGCCGGCGCATCGTCGGCGTGCCCGTCAGCGTCGCCGCGCAGACCGAAGCGAGCTACGGCACCGCGCTGCTGGCGCTGCAGGGACCGCCACGATGACGGCGGCGGCGTGCGAGATCAGCGGCCTGTCTGCCATCGCCGACAGGTTCGATCACGTCCTGCTCGACCAATGGGGCACGTTGCATGACGGCAGGACGGTGCTTCCGGCTGCGCACGACTGCGTCCTGCGGCTGCGCGAGGCCGGCAAGCATATCCTGGTGCTGTCGAACTCCGGCAAGCGCGCGAGCGCCAATGCCGAGCGCCTCGCCCGGCTCGGCCTGCCGCGCTCGACCTATGACGGCATTCTCACCTCGGGCGAGGTGACATGGACCGGCCTGCGCGACCGCACCCGCGAACCCTTCACCGATTGTGGCAATGCCTGCTTCCTGATCACCCGGGGCGGCGATTGCTCGCTGATCGACGGGCTCGACCTCGTCCTCGTGACGGATATGCGTGACGCCGACTTCATCCTGCTCGGCGGCCTCGATGACGACCTCGCCGAGCCCGACCTCTGGCGCGATCGATTCACCGGCGCGGCGGCGCGGGGCGTGCCGATGATCTGCGCCAATCCCGACCTGATGATGTTCGGCGCGGCTGGCCTCGTGCCGGCGCCCGGCACGCTGGCGCGCGCCTATGAGTGGCTCGGCGGCCCGGTGAGCTTCGTCGGCAAGCCGCATGCGCCGATCTTCGCGGCGGCGCTGGAGCAGCTCGGCGATCCGGACCCGCACCGCGTGCTGATGATCGGCGACTCACTCGACCATGACGTCGCCGGCGCCCGCGCTGCAGGCCTGCAGAGCCTGCTGCTCGGCGATGGCGTGCATCGCACGACGCTGGCCGGTGCGCCCGACCTCGCTGTGGCAACGCGCAAGCTCGCAGCTTCGCCCGGCCGCATGCCGAATTGGACGATGCAGCACCTGGTATGGTGAGAAGGAGACGCGAAATGCGCGAGCCTGCCGAGCTTGATGATTTGCGCCGGATGTCGGCGCGGGTCGGCCGCAACATCGAGCTGGTGCAAGGCGCCGGCGGCAACTCCTCGCTCAAGCAGGATGATGTGCTGTGGGTGAAGGCGTCCGGCACCTGGCTTGCCGACGCCGACGCGAAGGACATCTTCGTGCCTGTTCTCCTGCCTGCGGCGCGCGATGCGCTCGCCGCTGATGACGAGCGCATTCCGCTGGCCGCTCCCGGCCCCCTGCGCGCCTCGATCGAGACCGCGCTGCATGCGCTGCTGCCGCACCGGGTCGTGCTGCACGTGCATGCCGTCAACACCATCGCCTGGGCGGTGCGGCGCGATGCGCGCGATGAATTTGCGGCGCGGCTGGACGGGCTCGCCTGGCGCCATCTCGACTACTTTCATCCCGGACTGCCGCTGGCGCGCGCGGTAAGCGCCATCGTCGCGCGCGACCGCATCGACGTGCTGATCCTCGGCAATCACGGCCTCGTCGTCGGCGCCGAAAGCTGCGATCAGGCCGAGGCGTTGGTCCATGACGTCGAGCGCAGGCTGGCGCTGCCGGTGCGCCCGGCGCCCGCTGCCGACGCCGCGGCCTTGCGCCGTCTGTGCGCCGGCACCGCCTATCGCCTGCCGCACGATGCCGGTAGCCACGGCATCGCCACCGATCCGTTCAGCCGCGCCATCGCGACCGGCGGCTCGTTGTATCCGGACCACGTCGTGTTTCTCGGCCCGGGCCTGCCGACGATCGAGAGCGCCGGCGGCCTCGCCACGCTGCTCGCACGGGCGGACGCGAGCCGCCTGCCCGCGCCCGTCGCGGCCCTCGCGCCGGGTCTCGGCGCCATCATCCGCAGCGACGCCAGCCCGGGCGCCGAGGCCATGCTGAGCTGCCTCGCGCTCGTGACCAGCCGCCTGCCGTTATCGGCCGATATCGGCTATCTCTCGTCTCAGCACGAGCAGTTGCTGCTCAACTGGGACGCCGAACGCTACCGGCAGCAGCTGACGGCAAGCCGCCAGCCGTCGAATTGAAGCGGCGACGGATCACGCGATCTCATCGCTCGAGACCGGCGGGGACGGCGCCCTCGCCCCAACCAGTTCGTGAAGCGCATCTCCGACCTGATCGATGACTTCGCCCCAATCGCGCCTTTCGCGCTGACGGAACAGGCGCATGCGCGGATACCAGACGCTGTCGTCCCGATCGAGCAGCCAGCGATAGTCCGGCGTGTACGACAGAAGCGTCCAGGTCGGACAGCCAAGCGCGCCGGCGAGATGAGCGACACTGGTATCGACCGTGATCACGAGATCCAGACATGAGATCAGCGCGGCGGTATCGGCGAAATCGGCAAGTTGACCCGTCAGGTCCACGATCCCGCTCGTCTCCTGGAGCACGGCCTTGTCTTCGGCCTTGGGCTCCTTCTGCAGGCTGACAAACGCCGCATCCGCGCCGAGCAGGCGGGACAACGTGCGCAACGGGATGGAGCGATTGTGGTCGTCGAGATGATTGGGGTTGCCTGACCAGACCAGGCCGACGCGCAATTTCTCGGGCGTGCCAAGGCGCTCCTGCCAGAGTTGGATCCGATCCGGATCAGGCGCCGGCAAATAGGACGCCGGCGCTGGAATCGTGGCCAGTGTCGTCCGAAAGGCAAACGGCAGGCTCATGATCGGACAATGGACATCCACCCCCGCAAGGTCGGCGGCCTCCGAGACCGGAATACATTGCGAAATGCCTGGCATGTTCGACAACAGTGGAAGCAACGGCTTTTGAACGGCAAGGATGACGCGCGCGCCCAACGCTGCGACCATCGGCACGTAGCGGACAAACTGGATCGTATCGCCCAGTCCTTCATCGGCGGCGATGACGATGGTTTGTCCCGCGATGCCATCCTGGCCGAGCCACATGGGTCGCCGGAAGCGCGGATAAGAGCTCGGCAGGCTCCAACGGGCCTCCCGGCCAGACCAGCCCGCGTCGAGATTTCCCAACAACAGGTTCAAATGAGCCGTTCCAAGATCGGCCAGCGCGTCTCTCGGATCGGCCCCCTTCAACTGCCTGTAGATATCGAACGCCTCGTCGAACCGACGGAGCTTCGTCAGCACGGAGGCCTTGTCGTGCAGCGCATCCCTTGAACCCGGCTGCAGAGCCAGGGCTCGCTCGAACCATTCCAACGCGTCCTCGTCTCGGCACATCGTCCGCAACACGATGCCGGTCTTGACGCAGATGTCGGAGTTTTCCGGTTCGATGGCGTGAGCTCGCTGGCAGATCGTCAGGGCCTCGTCGAAGCGCTTCAAGCCGTTCAGAAGCGCGCCACGCATCAAGAGTGTCGGGACATGGTTGGGCCGCAAGACGTCGCTCAGATCGAGATAGGTAAGCGCGTCGTCGATCCGCCCCAGCCGTTGAAGCGTGATGCCGCACTGGTTGGCGGCATCCCAATGCCTGGAATTCAGCTCCAGCACACGTTGGAAGCTCGACACGGCGTCGGCGAGCTGCTGCAGGTTGACGAGGGCATTCCCCCTCAGCATCCACAGATCGGCGCTTTCGAGACCGAGCGCCGTCGCCTTGTCGACGACCTTCAGCACCTCATCCGAGCGTCCCAAGACCTGCAGCACCGTGCCAAGACTCAGGAAGTACTGCGGCTGAACATCCTGCTGGAGCGCGCGGGATACCCACTGCAATGCAGCTTCATACTGCTGCCCCTGCAGGGCAAGGATGCCCAGCAAGTTGAGGGTCGGCGCATGCCCTCCGTCGATCGCAAGCGCCATATGGCAACACCGTTCGGCATCCGCATGTCGGCCATCGGCGACATCGCGCAAAGCAGCGTCATAGAAGAGCGCGGCACCATCGGGCTTGACAGGTTGGAGCTTCACTTTAGCGGGTGAAGCTCGGCGCTCGCGACGGTTCATTGCTGCATATGGTCCAGGTTGCGTCGTTAAAGTAGTTGATTCTCATTCAGGCTGACAGCCGCAATTCTATCTCCGGCTGTGGTGAGGGCCGCTCCGATTCTGGCTGCATTCCCTAGCATAAGAGCTCGGAAGACAACGATCCGATGACCACTTCGTGGAAGTCAAATTCAGCGCAACCATCGCGGGCACGATCAAATCGGCGTGCAGGACAAGGGTGAGGACTTCTTCGGTGGTTACGCCTATATGAGGTCGGGCCATCCGCCCGACCCTCGAGATCATCATCAGCGAAACGCCGGCGCATCTGCGCAAGTTTCACGATCCGGACTCGGGCCTGGCGCTGATCCGGCCGGATGCCTGACATGGGCCGTCGGACAGCTCGGGCTCGTCGCTGGACACGGCCATCCGCACACAGATCGGAAACGGACTGGAAAGGAGGGAGAGGTTGGATGGTGCGCTCGGAGCGGGAGAACACGTGCGTTCGTTCAGTGGCTGAAGCACGACCGCCTTTCCGCACACCGGCCGGACGCCGATTTCTGATCCAATCTTTCGCCGGCAGCGCTATGGCGCTTCATGTCCACGCGTGAGGCCGCTCTCCCGGCGGTAACAGAGATGGAGTCTGTCCCACACCTTCATCATCGCATGGACCAGTTGGTCCATGAGCGCGTCGTCGTGATAGGGCGTTGGGGTAAGACGCAGGCGTTCCAGTCCTCGCCGGACAGTGGGGTAATTGATCGGCTGGATGTAGATGCCATGCTCCGACATCAGCAGGTCCGAAGCCGCCCTGCACTTCTCGGGATCGCCGACATGCACCGGCACGATATGGCTCTCGCTCGGCATCACGGGCAGGCCTGCTGCCGTCAGGACGGACTTCAACCGCGCTGCGCGATCCTGATGCCGGACGCGCTCCGCTGTCGAGGTTTTCAGATGCCGGATTGCAGCGGTCGCGGCTGCGCAGACCGGAGGCGGCAATGCCGTCGTGAAGATGAAACCGGGGGCGTAGGAGCGCACCGCATCGATCAGGTTCGCCCCAGCCGCAAGATAGCCGCCGAGACAGCCATAGGCCTTTGCCAGCGTGCCCTCAACAATGTCGATCCTTTCCATGACCCCGTCGCGCTCAGCTATGCCGCCGCCGCGCGGGCCATACATCCCGACCGCGTGCACCTCGTCGACATAGGTCAGAGCGCCGTAGCGCTCGGCCAAGTCACAAATTCGATGCAGAGGCGCGACATCCCCGTCCATCGAGTACAGGCTCTCGCACACGATGAGCTTGGGCCTTTCGGGATCTGCCGCCCGCAGCAGCCGTTCGAGATGCTCAGGATCATTGTGCTGCCAGATCTGCTTCTCAGCACCGGCCTTGCGAACCCCCTCGATCATGGAGTTGTGGTTCAGCTCGTCGGAAAGCAGCAAACACCCAGGCAGCAGCTTGGCGATCGTCGATATCCCCGCCTCGTTGGAGACGTAGCCGGAGGTAAACACCAGCGCGGCTTCCTTGCCGTGGAGATCAGCCAGCTCCTGCTCGAGGGCGACGAGCGGATGGTTCGTTCCCGCGATGTTACGGGTGCCGCCCGCGCCTGTGCCCATGCGCGCTGCGGCATCGATCATGGCTCCTATGACATTCGGGTGCTGGCTCATGCCCAGATAGTCGTTGGAGCACCAGATCACGACCTCACGCTTGCCTTCCTCCGAATGCCAGATCGCATACGGATAGCGCCCCGCCAGGCGTTCGAGGTCCGCAAAGACACGGTAGCGTCGTTCCTGATGCAGTCGATCCAATGCACCGCGGAACATCGCGTCATATTCAGGGAGAAGGCCGAACGGCCGCATCTGGTAGTTCATGATTGGACGACTCCAGCAGACTATCTTGCCCGATTGAACTGGTAGGAGCCCTGGAGAAACACGCCATAACGCTCCGTCGTATATCGCAGCACCTGATTGAACGAATCGACCGCATTGGTGCTGAGATGCCACCAGCGCCCACCGATGCCGATGCGGAAATTGTCGGTCAACTGGTAGTTCAGCACGGTCTCGGCCTGGAATCCGGATCCTTGTCCCGAGGCGGGATCGCGCCCGAAGGTGAAATAGTGCGTGTCGATCGCATTCTGCGAAGTCCAGACATAGGCGGCCTCTGCCTGCCAGCTCAGCCGGTCCGACAGCCGCGTGTCGAGTGAGACACCGGCCCGTCCGCTATGCCAGCGATCCTGCTCGGTCACCACCTTCACGCCTGCCCCAAGAGCCGGACTGCAGATCGTCGGATTGCCACCCACCTGGGTGCAGCCCCGCGCGTCGACCGTTTCTGTCCAATATTGATAGCCGACGAAGGCGCCGAGCCGGAAGCGGTCCGTCTCCAGCAGGTTGAAACCGACATCGAGATTTGCGTATTGCAGCCGCCCGCCCACGCTGCTGACGGTCTTGGACGACGGATTGACGAAGGGCGCAAAGTCCTCGTCGACGAGCGTGCCCGAGCTGATCTTGCCCGCTCCGAAATAGCCCTTCAGAAACATGTTGGTGAACGGGCCGTCGAGCGCATCGACCCTGAAGAACATCTCGCCGCTGTGCCCGGTCATGCCGCCATAGGCGAGCCGGGAGACCTGAAGCGTCGCAGCCTGATCGGCGAAATAGCGGTATCGATTCTGCCCGGAGCTGAACCAGTAGCGCACTCCGGTCTCCAGCATGTAGGACGGCAGGATCGACGCGCGCGACCGCAGCGGCATATCGCCCGAGCCCGCCCCCTGGCCGCCCTGCAGCGCCGCAGGCCTGGCCCAGGCGCAACTGACAATCGAGGCGTTGCACTTCGTGACACCGTCGGCGTTGAAATCGCGCCGCAACGTGACCGTCGCGAACAAGTCCTTGGTCGTCGTCTTAACGTTGGCCAGCGTGCTGTCGACGAACCGGTAGCCGATCTCCGTTTCCAGGCTGATCTCCTTCGACCAGAGATAGCTGACCAGCAGCGACGGCAGAATCGTGTACTCCTTCAAGTCGGTCTTCGTCCCGGACCTGTACCCCGCCCGCAGCCGCGGGCTGATGGCGAGATCGGGCGTGATCGGATAGCGCGTGGCGAGATCGAGCACGTAGAACTTCGAATCCGCCAGGCTCGCGTACCGCAGCGCGCCCATGAACAGATCGCCCGGCTTGATGATGCCGTTCCCGGTCAGTTGAGCCGACAGATAATATTCGAGGCCGCTCGCCGGCGTGCCGTCGACGCCTCCGGAGGGCAGCGTGCCGGTCAGATTGGTCACCGTGGCATCGGCCGCGACCTGCCAGGTCTCGTTCAGGGGCCGCGAATAGCTCACCATCGCCGACTGGAACGTCGGCGTGCGGTCGATCGCGAGCTGCCTGATCTCGCCGGCCGTATTGAACTTCATCATGTCGTAGAGCGTGAGGAACGGCTGCCCCTGCAGCGCATTCCAGGTCGAGAGAAATGGCACCCTTCGATAATCGAACGAGGCGTTGACGACCGACTTGTCCTCGAACGTATAGGTTCCGGAGAACACGGCCGCATTGAGCGCACGGAAATGCGTGTCGTAGTCGATCAGGCCGAGCAGCGACTTGTTGGTGTCGAAATAGCGGAATTCGGCGCCGATGGCCTGGCGGTCGACGATGTTGCGGTCGTATTGCGTGATCAGATAGACCGTAGTCTCGAGGCCGCCCAGGATCTTGCCGAAGTCGATGCTCGCGCCATAGAGCGTCTTGCCATCCTTGAACGGTGCGTCGAAACGGCTCCAGTTCGGCGAGCCTGCGAGCACGTTCAGGCGCAGCCCGGGGCTCTTCTGCCAGCTCAGCACCGCGCCGTCGAAGCGGCCGATCACGCCGCCGGTGTTGCGGGACTGCCGTCCGACGCGCAGCGTCACGTCGGCCTCCTTCAGCGTGTAGTCAACCTGGGCGGTCGAGACGCCGTATTTGTCGTTTCCGGTATCGAACTGGCGCTCATGGGTGAAGGCCAGCCTGAACTTGGTCCTGATGCGATCGTTGTCGGCGGTGCCGAGAAAGTCGAAATTGGTCAGCAGCGTGTTCTGATGCACCCGGTGCGCGTCGGGATCCGCATTCGGGTTCGGCGCAATCGCCCTGTCCTTGACGGCGCTGGTCGTGTCGTTCGTGATGAAGGTGGTCGAGAGGCTGCCCGACATCGACCAGCGGGTGTCGCCGTTCGGCCCTGCCGCCTTGGTCGGCATGCCTGTCCCCATGTCTCCGCCCTCGGGCGTGACAGAAGACATGTCGCGCGGCCGCGCCGGTGCGCTGCCGGTCGCGGTGAGAAGCGCAGCGAGCCGCTGCCTCACCCGCTCGGCGCCCTCGCCGCTCGGATAGCGGCGCAGATAGTCTTCATACTCCGCCTGCGCGGCAGCGGTCTGGCCGGCCTTCTGCCGCGCCACGCCGAGCAGCTCCTGCGCCTCGGCGCTCGAGCCGTTCTCGGGGAGTTTCAGCACCTTTCGCAGGAGATCGATCGCGGCGCTGAAATTGCCTTTCTTGATCGACGCGCGAGCCTCGTCCATCGAGGCCTCCGCAAACCGGATGTCCGCCGCGGACGCCTGCTGCATCGTGCGATTGTCGTTGCGGACCGACGCCGCCGCGCCGGGGATCGCAACCGGTTTCGGCGCATCCGGAGCGGCTACGCTCGGCACCAGGGCTTTCACCTTGCACGCCGACACCGGGCCCTTTCGGGCCACCACGATCGCCACCTGCTCGAAGCTGCCGGATTGGACGATCTGATAGGTGAACTCGCCGGCAAACTGGACGACGAGGATTGGTCCTCTGTTCTGATCGAGCGTCAGATAGACGTCCTGGATGCCGGAGCCCTGGGCGTTGTCGACACGCACGCCTTCGCGCCTGACCAGGCGGCGCGCCATGATTGCGTCCCGATCGACCAATTGCAGCGAGACGCTGAGCTGGCTGCCCTGGTCGAGCGGGAAATGCCCGGTGTAGCGGACACGAACGTGAAAGTTGACCCGCAGAAGGCTGCAGTTTCCGATCGTCGTGGCAGTTGCATTGGCGACGAACTGATCGATGACCGGCTGGGCCGGTGCAACGCCAAAGGCTCCGTCGAGCAGGATTGCGAGCAAGCCGGCCAGCAGACTGATCAGCCATCCCGCCGACCTCGCCGCCGCTGCTTGTCCGAAGCAGCCGCGCATCACCAGCCGCCTCCATTGACCCGGTGCTGCCGCTGGCGGCGGGTGATGATGGTGGTCTGCGATTTGTCAGCATAGATATGGCATGCGCCGGTGCAGTCCTTGAGCTCGGCGACGGTGTAGTCCATCGGCGCCGGCTTCACGAGCTTGGCGTGCTGCTGCGGGCGGAAATCACTGGCGTGGCAGGCGGCGCAGTCGGGCTTGTAGGCCGCGAACTTGAACACGACGGCTTGCGAATTGCCGCTGTGGCAGGCGGTGCAGCCAATGGCGGCGCTATGGTTCGGATAGCTTGCCGACATATGCCGGTAATTGACCGAGCTCCAGCTCATCGTCCGGTGGCAGCTCTCGCAGGGGACGTTGGTCACGAAGTGCTTCGGCGACTTGCCGGTAGCATTGGAGCCGTTGTGACAACTGGCGCACGGCGCAGTCAGGCTGGTGTGATCCATCCGCGCGCCCGAGAACGACACGGTGTTCTTGTGGCAGCTCTCGCATGGCGCGCTGGTGACCACGTGCTTCTGCGGCTTGCCGGTCGCGGCCATGCCGTTGTGACAGCTCGCACAGGCCGCCATCGTGCCGGTGTGGCTGAACCGGGCGCCGCTGAACGTCGTCGTGCTCTTGTGGCAGGTCTCGCACGGCGCGCTGGTCGCGACGTGCTTCTGCGGCTTGCCGGTCGCGGCCATGCCGTTGTGGCAGCTCGCGCAGGCCGCCGTCGTGCCGGTGTGGCTGAACCGGGCGCCGCTGAACGTCGTCGTGCTCTTGTGGCAGGTCTCGCACGGCGCATTCGTCGTGACGTGCTTCTGCGGCTTGCCCGTCGCGGCCATGCCGTTGTGGCAGCTCGCGCAGGCCGCCGTCGTGCCGGTGTGGCTGAACCGGGCGCCGCTGAACGTCGTCGTGCTCTTGTGGCAGGTCTCGCACGGCGCATTCGTCGTGACGTGCTTCTGCGGCTTGCCCGTCGCGGCCATGCCGTTGTGGCAGCTCGCGCAGGCCGCCGTCGTGCCGGTGTGGCTGAACCGGGCGCCGCTGAACGTCGTCGTGCTCTTGTGACAGGTCTCACATGGCGCAGCGGTTGCGACGTGCTTCGGCGGCTTGCCAGGCGCGGTCATTCCGTTATGGCAGGATGCGCATGGCCCTTGCGCCGTCATGTGATTGAATCTGGAGCCGGCCTCCGTGGTGCTCGATCCGGCAAGCCCTGCCCTTGGATTGAACGTCGGCAGCAGCGACGGAAGCCGACCGGCATTCTTCGCTTCCGGCGAGTCGCTACCAGTATCGGTCGGCAAGAGCCTGCCGCGGGGATCGTTCGGCGAGAGTGGTGATGTCGCGGATGTCATTCGGGACGGCGTGCTCAACGGTTGCGGCACGGACGTCGTCGCGCCGCCAGCTTTGACCGAACTGTCGGGCTTGGAGGAACCGGACGAACTGGCGGAGGCCCCTGCTTCGGACCCCGCTGTCGGGGCCGTCGACGTCGCAGCCGTGTTCGCCAGCGGCTTGCTGCTGAACAGGAGCGTCGAACTGGATGGCGCAGCGGGCTTGGCGGCAGCGCCGGCCGCAGCAGCGGCCTGAGATGCAGCCGGTGCGGCGCTCGTACCGGGTGCTGCATCGGGATTCGTTGCTGCCGTCATCGTCCGGTTGGCGGTCGAGGCCGGCGTCACCGCCTTGACGGCCGGGGCCTGAGCCGGAACCACCGACCGCGCCGTCGTGGAGCAGCCTGCTGCCGGCTTCTGCGGGTCGTCGTCCCAGGTGGAGAAGTTGGCGGCGGCGCGCACGTGGCAGCATCCGCAATCCTGCGTCTTGGCGCTGTGATCCGGCCCCTGCGCACCTCTGCGGCCCTGGCTGCGATACGAGCCGTTGTGACAGCTGTCGCAGCGCGTGGCATGCACGGCAGCATGGCTCATCGTGTAGGTCGCGAAGCTCGCCGCCGTGTTGCTGTGGCAGTTCGAGCACTGCACGCCCGTCACCGGAATATGCGGCGGGGTGGTCAGGCCTTTCGCGCTCGAACCATTGTGGCAGGCGGAGCAATTGGTGTTGGCCGCAGAGTGGGTGAACGCCGCGCCGCCCCAGCTCACATATCCGCCGCTGGCCGCCTTGCTGTGACAGCTGACGCAGTCGGCGCCACCGGTGGCGACGTGGTTCGGATACGACGCGGTGCCCATGGCGCCCTTGGTGCCCTGGCCGGTGAAGGAGCCGTTGTGACAGCTGTCGCAGCGCGCGGTCGCCACCGCGGCGTGGTTCATGGTGTAGGTCGCGAAGCTCGCCGCGGTGTTGCTGTGACAGTTCGAGCACTGCAGCGTCCCGGTCGGGATGTGCGGCGGCGTCGTCATGCCCTGCGCGGTCTTGCCGTTGTGGCAGGTCGCGCAGTTGGTGTCGGTCGCCGCATGCTTGAACGCCGCGCCGCCCCAGCTGGTGAAGCCGCCCGAGGCCGCCTTGGCGTGACAGCTGACGCAGTCGGCGCCGCCGGTGGCGACGTGGTTCGGGTACGACGCGGTGCCCATGGCGCCCTTGGTGCCCTGGCCGGTGTAGCTGCCGTTGTGACAGCTGTCGCAGCGCGCCGTCGCCACCGCGGCGTGGTTCATGGTGTAGGTGGCGAAGCTCGCCGCGGTGTTGCTGTGGCAGTTCGAGCACTGCAGCGTGCCGGTCGGGATGTGCGGCGGCGTGGTCATGCCCTGTGCCGTCTTGCCGTTGTGGCAGGTCGCGCAGTTGGTGTCGGTCGCGGCGTGCTTGAACGCCGCGCCGCCCCAGCTGGTGAAGCCGCCCGAGGCCGCCTTGGCGTGACAGCTGACGCAGTCGGCGCCACCGGTGGCGACGTGGTTCGGGTACGACGCGGTGCCCATGGCGCCCTTGGTGCCCTGGCCGGTGTAGCTGCCGTTGTGACAGCTGTCGCAGCGCGCCGTCGCCACCGCGGCGTGGTTCATGGTGTAGGTGGCGAAGCTCGCCGCGGTGTTGCTGTGACAGTTCGAGCACTGCAGCGTGCCGGTCGGGATGTGCGGCGGCGTGGTCATGCCCATCGCGGTCTTGCCGTTGTGGCAGGTCGCGCAGTTGGTGTCGGTCGCCGCATGCTTGAACGCCGCGCCGCCCCAGCTCACATATCCGCCGCTGGCCGCCTTGCTGTGACAGCTGACGCAGTCGGCGCCACCGGTGGCGACGTGGTTCGGGTACGACGCGGTGCCCATGGCACCCTTGGTGCCCTGGCCGGTGTAGCTGCCGTTGTGACAGCTGTCGCAGCGCGCCGTCGCCACCGCGGCGTGGTTCATGGTGTAGGTGGCGAAGCTCGCCGCGGTGTTGCTGTGACAGTTCGAGCACTGCAGCGTCCCGGTCGGGATGTGCGGCGGCGTGGTCATGCCCTGTGCCGTCTTGCCGTTGTGGCAGGTCGCGCAGTTGGTGTCGGTCGCCGCGTGCTTGAACGCCGCGCCGCCGAAGCTCGCCGTGCTGGTGTGACAGGACTCGCACGGCAGATTGGTCTGGAGATGGTTGCTGGACTTGCCGCGCGCCGTCGTCCCGTTGTGGCAGTTGGCGCAACCGGCGACAATGCCGGCGTGGTCCATCTTCATTCTGATGCGAAAGCTCGCCGTCGACCTGTGGCACACATCGCATGGCGCCGTCGTCGTGATGTGATTCTTCGACTTGCCTCGTGCCATCACGCCGTTATGGCAGGTCGTACATGACGCCTTCGCCTGGGTATGATCGATCGCCCGAACGTCCTTCCATGTCGAGGTCTGGTGGCAGCTCTCACATCGCCTCGTGGACATCGGGTGGTTGACCGACATGCCCGCCGTCTGCGCGCCGTTGTGGCAACTGGCGCACTGCGTCTGCGTGCCCTTGAACCGCCCGCCGACGTGACAGGACGAGCACTCCACCCCGACATGGCTTCCGGTCAGCGGAAAACCTGTCGAGGCATGGTCGAATGAGCTCTGCGCGGCAGCATGCCCTGCCAACACGAGAGCGAGCAGCATACAGGCGAGCAGCCACTGCACCATACGGTGCGAGGCTCGCGCCACCAGCCCCAGCTTGCTGTAGCAGCTGCTCAACTCCAACTCCGCTCTTCACTCTCGACTCGATCGCCAGCCGGACATCCGACGGAGACCGGCCGACCCCAATCCAGCCGAGACCGTTGAGCGTCCGCTGCTCGGCGGTCGCCCCGACAAATCCAAGACACCCTTGCGGATTTCCCCTACGGCCCGGCGGCACGTCTTCCCCAGCCACCGAATACTCGGAACGCTCCGTGCTCCCTTGATCGAGCGCTGCATCGATCGGGCGACGACGGAGTCATCGGCCAGATCACGCAGCCTTCGCTACGCCTACGACAGGGCTTCCAGAGACGCGCAAAGCTGGCCCAAAACTGGGCCAAGCTGAACTCAAGCTGAATGGAGGTTAAGGTTTCTGACGTCGCGCGCGCGCAATGGTCCCGCAAGCTCATCACGCAAGCCATTGATCTGCATGCGAACTGATAGCCGCTGCGAGCCGATGTCAGCTCGACACGATCTCAGACGCCGTGTGCGGCCAACGCAGCCGTTCGAATCAGTTCCTGATCTGAACGTTGCGCCATCCCGTTGCGACATGGCAGCGCTCGCACGTCTGACCGAAGGTGCCATTGTGCACGTCCGAGCTGCGATGACAGCTGAAGCAATCCATCGGCAACTTCAGATCCGGCGGCGACTTGGCCTTGTGACAGGCCTCGCACGTGATCTTCTGGTGGACACCGACCAGCGGGAATCGTGTCTGCCGCGCGTGATCGAAACGCCAAAGCCGCCACCCATTCGGATTGTGACAGCTGGCGCACCGCCCTCCAAGCTTCCCCTGGTGGAAATCCTTGTGGCAGCTTTCGCAGGCCATCGGCGTATTCTTGTAGGTCGGCGTCCGGTGGCACTCCTCGCAAGGCACCGACTTGTGCAGACCTATCAACGGAAAACGCGTAATCTCGTGATCGAAGGTGAGCTTCTTCCGCCAGCCCGCATCGCTATGGCACGTCTCGCAGCGTTCGCCGAGCTTGCCCTGATGCGGATCCTGCTTGCGGTGACAGGACACGCATGACGTCGCGAGTTTGTCCCGATAGAGATCACCCGTATGGCAGCTCTCACACTTCACCTTGGCATGCGCATTTCGCAGCGGGAAGCGGGTCTTGTCGTGATTGAAGCGGACCGTCTTCCATTTCTCCTGATCGTGACACGTCTCGCACTTGTCGCCGAAGCGGCCGCCATGGACGTCCTGAAGACGGTGGCATGAGCCGCACGACGTCTGCAGATCCTTGTATTGCTCGCCGGAGTGGCACGTCGCACAAGCGACCGACTTGTGGGCGCCCACGAGGGGAAACCGGGTCTTCGTGTGGTCGAACTCCTTGGTCGCGCGCCATTTCACCGCCGTGTGGCAGTTCTCGCAGCGTTCACCAAGCCGGCCGCGATGCGGATCGAGCGCCTTGTGACACTCGAAGCAGGTCGAGGGCGTGTTGCGGAACTTCACCTTCGCGACGTGACATCCCGCACAAGGCACGGTCTTGTGCGCATCGACCAGCCGGTAGTTCGTCACGTCGTGGTTGAAGGTTTCCTTGTCGAGTTGGACGATGTCGGTTCCACGCCCCTTGTGGTCGGTGTGACACTGCCTGCACTCCTGGCTCAGCGCCGCCTGGTCGCGTCCGTGCAGGCGCTCACGCTGCCTGCGATCGACGGCAATCTCCTTGTGGCAATCGAGGCAGAGGCCCGACTGTGCCTTCCGGGTATAGGCTTCGTGGCACTTTCCGCACTCGCTCTCGAGCTTGGCATGCTTCTCGGCCAGCGGGCCGGGCATGACCAGCTTTTCCAGCAACGTCTGTGCTCGAACTCCGGCCGATAGCATGGCAACGCCGGCCAGGACGGCGACAACGACCGCAACACGCCACCGCATCACGCAACTCCGTCAATAGTGATGGACGGCCCAGACATGAACGACGCCCGCCAGCAGCATGAGAAAAAACAGCGGCAGATGAAGCACATGCCACAGCGAAAACAATCGTTCGAAGAACGTCAGCTCAGCGGCCTTGCGCACTGCGGCGGCGTAACGCCGCACCACCTCCTCGATTCGCTTCTCGCGACGCCGTCGCTCGGACCACGACCATCGCGCGCGCTTGGCTTCGGCGCGAATGAGCCGGCGCGCTTCCGCAACCACATTGGCGCGCAGCCGTCTCGTCCGCGCTGCGATGACCGCGCCGGTCCGCAGGCTGCCCAACGCAGTTCGCGGCACCTTGTTGTCGAGCCCCTTGCTGAAGGCAGCCAGCTCCCGCGACACGAACGAGACGGCCTGCATCTCCTCACCGAGCTCCGTTCGCATTGCCTCGGCCTCGGCGAGCAGCTCCTTGACACGCGCTCTCCCGCCATGGAGGCCCATATGGATCTTGCCATAGATGTAACGGCCGATCACGCCGCTGATCGCCACGATCAGCATGGTGAAGAATGCCACGTTGCTGTTGAGCGCCCCCAGTTGGAAATTCGCATGGAATAGGATGAGCACGGGACCAATGACCCCGAGCAGCATGTGGGTCCTGAACCAGAACGGCACCGAGCCGATGCCGCGCAGCGACTTGAAGCGCTTACGCATCGAATAGGCCAGCAGCGACAGCATGGCGACGCTGCCGTAGATCCCGAGCCAGTATCCGGTGCCGGAGCCCGGCGTAATATACTCCTCCTCCTTCTGCAGCCACCCGACGGCAATCGCTCCGAGGACGATGACCGTGATGACGACCGGAATGGTTCCTCGAAGAGGATTGCCGCTCGCGCGAGCGACCGCTGCTCTGCTCATGACCTCGACGTTTCCTGTGAATCCCGAATGCCGGATCGGCGGAAGCCAGACCCGTTCGCGGAGCCCCGGATCTCAGTCGAGAGAGAACTTAGTGATAACCACTTGCAACAACCCTCTCCGTCTTCCGACACCGACGTCATTAGTCCGAAATCAGTGCGAGCCATATTTCCGCCGACGGCATCTGTTCAACGAATGATCCAATCCTGGTCTCCAAGACGTCAGATCATTCTGGAATTTCTATGTCGGCATCTCTTGAGAGGAATTTGCATCTAGCACCGCATCCGACCTTTTCACGCGGAGTTCGCGGTCGGCGACTCTCTATCTTCCGCTGTTAGTTCGTAAGAAAGAGAGAGACGACATGGCGATCGATCTCCTGATTGTCTACGCCGCGCCAATGCTCGGCGTCTGGGCCACTTACATGGCCGTGCGCAAGCGGAAGGAAATAAAGAGCGTCGCGAAGCTCTCGGCCGCCAAGGACGCCGGTCTTCTCGAGCCGGCATCGCTCCATCCGATCATCGATCCTGCCTCGTGCATCGGCTGTGGCTCATGCGTCAGGGCGTGTCCGGAGGGCGACATTCTCGGCCTGATCGGCGGCAAGGCGTCGCTGGTCGAGCCTTCGCATTGCATCGGACACGGCGCCTGCAAGGCGGTGTGCCCCGTGAACGCCATCACGCTGGTGTTCGGCACCGAAACGCGCGGCATCGACATTCCGAACGTGGATGAAGCGTTCCAGACCAACGTGCCCGGCATTTTCATCGCCGGGGAGCTCGGCGGGATGGGGCTGGTCCGCAACGCCATCGAGCAGGGACGCCAGGCGATCGACTCCGTCCGCAAGGTCAAGAACATCGGCAAGTCCGATATGCTCGACGTGGTGGTCGTCGGCTGCGGTCCGGCCGGTCTCTCCGCCAGTCTCGCCTGCCTGCAGCATCGGCTGCGCTTCGTCACGCTCGAGCAGGACTCGCTCGGCGGCACCGTCGCGCACTTTCCCCGCGGCAAGCTGGTGATGACGGCACCTTTCACGCTGCCGCTCGCGGGCAAGTTCAACTTCAGAGAGCTCAGCAAGGAGCAGTTGATCGCCTTCTTCATGAGCATCGTGCGCAAATCCCGCCTCAAGGTGAACGTCGGCGAACGCGTCGAGGCCGTCACGCGAGTCGGAGAAGGCTTCGACGTCAGGACGAACCGCGGCAGCTACAGAACGCATGCCGTGCTCCTGGCGATCGGGCGCCGCGGAACGCCGCGCAAGCTGGAGGCTCCAGGCGAAGAGCAGACCAAGGTCGTCTATCGACTGGTCGACCCCGAGCAGTATCGCGGCCAGCACGTGCTCGTCGTCGGCGGCGGCGACGCTGCATTGGAAGCCGCATGCTCCATCGCCGATGAGCCTGGAACGACGGTGACCCTGTCGCATCGCAGCGAGTCGTTCGGTCGCGCCAAGCTGAAGAACCGTCAACGGACGGAAGCAGCCGCGCAATCGGGCCGGCTCCGCGTCATCTACAATTCGTCAGTCAAACGGATCGGCGATGACGACGTCGAGATCGATGCCAATGGCAGCACGAGCACGATCCGAAACGATGCCGTCATCGTGTGCGTCGGCGGCATTCTGCCCACCGCATTCCTGAAGAGCATGGGTATCGAGGTCGAGACGAAATATGGCACGGCTTAAGTCCTCTTACGTCATCATCCCCCTGATCTGTCTTGTCGGCTCGACCGTGCCGTCGGTCGCCCCGGCCGGCGAAACGCCGGCCGGCGTGAGCTCCGAAGCATCCGCGAGCCAGGCGGCCGATGCCGCGATCCGCGCCGGACATCCCGAGGACGCACTGAAGCTGCTCGAGCGCGCCGCCAGCGCCGGCAATCCGGAGGCGCAGTACCGACTTGCATCACTTTACCGCGCCGGTCTCGGCACCAGAGCAGACGACACGCTGGCGTTCAAATGGATGGAGGCAAGCGCAAGGAAGGGACATGTCAAGGCGCAGTATAATGTCGCAGCGATGTGGCTTGCGGGCCGTGGAACGCCGGCCGATCCCGACCGGGCGCGGGACTGGCTACGCAAGTCGGCGGCGGCCGGCTATCAGCCCGCCGAGCAGTTGCTGGCCGACATGGTCAACCGAAATGCGCGCCCGCGCGCCGGGGAGCCGGCGCGCGAAGCTGCGCGCAGGCCGCCCCCGACGCTCGATGCGCAGGCCGCCATGCGAAACGGCCATCCGGCTATCATCGACGCCGCCCTGCGCGGCCAGTTCGATCCGATGCGCCAGCTCATCGCTGCGAAGGCTGACGTCAACGCGGTCAACGAGGACGGCGATACGCCTCTGGCGATCGCCGCGGCCGCCGGGCATCTTCGGCTGGTGGAGCTCCTGCTCGCCTCGGGAGCCAATCCGAACACCGGCAACCGGCGCGGCGACACGCCATTGATGCTGGCAGCGGACAAGGATCATGGAGACATCATCAGACTGCTGCTGACCAAGGCGGCCGACCCGTCTGCAGCGCGTGCAGATGGCGCGACCGCACTACTGATGGCGCTCAGCCGCTGCAACGGCGCCGCTATCGCTGCGCTCCTCGACGGCGCCTCCGGCAATCTGCCCGCGTTGGCAGACGGCCGGACCCCACTCATGATCGCGGTCGCGTCGTGCCCAAATGGCCCGCTCGATCGGCAACTCGTTCAGAGATCCGACCTCAACGCCGCCGATGGGCAGGGCCGCACCGCACTCTGGCACGCGGCCGGCAATGGCAATACGCACGCGATCGGACAACTGATCCGCGCAGGTGCGGACGTCAACCGCGCTGACACCGACGACAAGACGCCGTTGCTGAATGCCATCGAAGGCCGCAGCGCCGCGGCCTCGCTGCTTCTGTTGGACCATGGGGCCGACCCGAAACGCGCGACAAGAGGCGGAAATACCGCTCTCATCCTCGCTGCGCGCGCCGGGCTTGCGGATGTCGTCAGTGAGCTTCTCAGGCGCAAGGCCGACCCGAACATGCGCAACGGCCAGGGCATGAGCGCGCTGATGATGGCGGCCCATGAGGGGAATATCGGCATTGCGCACAGCCTTCTCGCCGCCGGTGCCGAAAAGCAGTTGAGGAACAAGCGCCGCGAACGTGCCACCGACATCGCCGCTGCCAGCGGTCACGGCGATATCGCCAAGCTTCTGGAATAGCGGACGATTTCGTTTCGCCACCCTGCCTATCATGCGGTCGACGTCGCGTTCGCTGCTCGACGGCGCGGCAGATGATTCGCACGCTATATCTCAATGAATATAACACTAAGTACCAAGACGCCCCGATGATACCGTTCTCCGGCCGTGAGTGCGAATGAGTTGCAGTTACACTACGATGCACGTCGATGGATCATCATCATTCCGTACGAATGATGCCTCATTCGGCGCATTGATTGTCGGCGCATCACAGACACTTGATAGTTAGCTGCAGGAATATCCGCTGCAGTCGGAGATACCACATGACAGCGGAGGTCGGATCGTTTGCGCTCATTCTCGCGCTCCTCGTATCGCTGGTGCAGTCGATCGTTCCGTTCGCAGCGCTGCGCCGCCAATCCGCGATGATCGCCGGCTTCGTTCGTCACGCTGCCTTGACCCAGTTTCTGTTCGTCGCGATCGCATTCGCATGCCTGACGTCGCTGTTCGTCCATTCCGACTTTTCAGTCCAGGTCGTCGCAGCGAATTCGCACACGCTGAAGCCGCTGCTCTACAAGGTCTCCGGAGTCTGGGGAAACCATGAGGGATCCATGCTGCTGTGGGTCCTGATCCTCTCCTTGTTCGGCGCGGCAGTTGCATTGTTCGGAACGAACCTTCCGGAGCGGCTGCAGAGCAACGTTCTCGGCGTGCACGGCATGATCGGCCTCGGCTTTCTGGCGTTCATCGTCTCGACGTCGAATCCGTTCGCGCGGCTGGTCGATGCTCCCCTCGAAGGCAACGGACTGAATCCGATTTTGCAGGATCCTGGCCTCGCCTTTCATCCACCGTTTCTGTATCTGGGTTACGTCGGCTTCTCGATGGCGTTCTCGTTCTCGGTCGCCGCGCTGATCGAGGGAAAGGTCGATGCCAGCTGGGCCCGCTGGGTCCGACCGTGGGTGCTCGCGGCCTGGTGCTTTCTCACGATTGGAATCACGCTGGGCAGCGCATGGGCGTACTACACGCTCGGCTGGGGCGGCTGGTGGTTCTGGGACCCCGTCGAGAACGCCTCCTTCATGCCGTGGCTTGCGGGGACTGCGCTCCTGCATTCCGCCCTGGTGGTCGAACGTCGGAGCGCCCTCCAGAGCTGGACGATCCTGCTGGGGATCGTGACCTTCTCATTGAGCCTGATCGGGACTTTCCTGGTGAGGTCCGGCGTGCTCACCAGCGTTCATGCCTTCGCACAGGACCCGTCGCGTGGCGCATTCATCCTGGCGCTCATCCTGGTGGCGACCGGCGGGGCGTTGACGCTGTATGCGATCCGAGCCCCAAGCCTGAAGCACGGTGCGCTGTTCGCAGCCGTCAGCCGCGAGAGCGGCCTCGTCCTCAACAATGTGCTGCTCACGGCAGCCGCGGCCACCGTGTTTCTCGGCACGTTCTACCCGCTCCTCGTCGACATGCTCGGAAACGACAAGATCTCCGTCGGTCCTCCCTACTACAACTTGACGTTCGTTCCGATCATGGTTCCGCTGCTGCTTGCCATGGTGATCGGCCCGGTTCTGAAATGGAAGCGCGATCTCCTCGTTGCGGCCCTGCAACGACTCCGCCTGGCCGGGGGACTTGCGGCATTCATTGCCGTCGCGATCCTCATCGCGACGTTCGGACAGCGTTTCCTGGTTGCGTTCTTCTTCGGCATCGCCGTCTGGCTCGTGATCGGCTCGCTGATGGTGCTGGCTCATCGCGTCCGCCTCGGCATGACGACTCCCTTGGCGACCTCGCTCAACCTCGCGCGCACCACCCCGCTCGCGGTCTACGGCCTGGTGCTGGCCCATGCGGGAATGGGCGTCACCGTCGCAGGCATTACCGGGATGACCGCGTGGGCCAGCGAGAAGGTGCAGATGCTGCGGCCGGGCCAGAGCCTGCAGCTCGCGGGCTACGACATCAAGCTGCGCTCGATCGGAAAATTTCCAGGCCCCAACTACGAAGCCGAGCGTGGCACGTTCGACATCACGCGGAACGGCAAGCCGTTCACGCAGCTTTCCAGCGAGCGCCGCTTCTATCCCGTCAGACAGCAGCAGACGACCGCCGCCGGCATTCGAACCAACCTGATCTGGAACGTCTACGTGACGCTCGGTGATCCCGACGACAAGGGCGCGTGGGCGGTGCGCTGCTACTATCACCCTCTGGTGCCGCTGGTGTGGATCGGCGCACTGATGATGGCTTGCGGCGGCTTCATCTCGCTGGCCGACCGGAGATTTCGTGTCGGTGCTCCGCGACGGGCGATGCGGGCCGTACCGACTGCCGTTCCTGCTGAATAGGACGAGATATGCCGCGCCTCCCCTATCTCATACCTCTCGTGGCTTTCGCCGCACTGGCCGCTGGACTGGCTTTCAGCCTGACCAACGATCCGCAGCGAATGCCCTCGACCCTGATCGACAAGCCGACGCCGCGTTTCCAGCTCGCGTCGCTCGACGGCAAGAGCGGCGGTCTTGCCAATACCGACCTGCAGGGCGACGTGGTCCTGCTCAACGTTTTCGCATCCTGGTGCCCCGGATGCCGCGTCGAGCATCCCATGCTGCTCAAGCTCGCAGAGAGCTCCGCGATCCCGATCTATGGGCTGAACTGGAAGGACGATCGGAACGACGGCAAACGTTGGCTTGCCAAGCATGGCAGTCCCTATGCCCGTGTCGGCTCCGATGAGTCCGGCCGGGCCGGCATCGATCTTGGCGTGACCGGCGTTCCCGAAACCTTCGTGATCGATCGGGCCGGCCGCATCCGCTTCCGCTATCCCGGCCCGCTGACCGAAGATGTATGGCGTGACGATTTCGAACCTCTGCTGAAGGCACTCAGGAGCGAGTCATGAACTGCCGGCGGATCAAGCGCGCGGCCGAAGCGCTGCTCGTCAGCTCGCTCGTGCTGACGGCGACATCGTCACCATCTCGTGCGGTGCTTCCCGACGAAATGTTGCGCGACGAGGGACTGGAGGCGCGCGCGCGCGCGCTGGGCCAGGAGCTGCGCTGCGTCGTTTGTCAAAATCAGAGCATTGACGACTCGAACGCTCCATTGGCGCATGACCTGAGGGTGCTGCTGCGCGATCGCCTGCAGGCCGGCGACAGCGACCGGCAGGCGGTGGACTTCCTGGTCGCACGCTACGGCAACTTCGTCCTGCTCAAGCCTCCCTTGCAGTGGAATACCATCGCGCTGTGGATCGGTCCCCTGCTCGCCCTGCTCACGGCCGTCGTCGGCTTCGGCCGCTACGTGCGCCGGGCGGCAGCCAATGCGAGTGCGCCCGAGGCGGAGCACGTCGCTCCGCTCAGCGCCGACGAACTCGAAGCCATCGAGGCGATCCTCGATCGACGGAGCCTTTCATGATGCTGTGGCTGATCCTGACGGCGATGATTTCCGTGGCCGCCGTGCTCATATCGACGCCATTCATCCGCAGCTACGAGCGGAGACGGTTGGCTTCGGCTCAGGGACTTGCCGTCCACCACGACCAGCTCCGCGAGATCGAGAACGAAACCGCACGCGGCCTGATCGACAAGTCGGATGGCGAGAACGCGGCCAGCGAGATCAAGCGGCGCATTCTCGCCGCAGCCGCCGCCGAACAGCCATCGGCGCCCTCCCTCACCAGCTCCGAACGAAAATTTGCGCTCAGTGTCGTCACGCTGACGGTGGTGTTCGGCTCCGTCGGTCTGTATGCGGTTGTCGGAAATCCGGATGTCCCCGCGGCCGGACCGGGCCAGACCGCCAGCAGCACCACGGCGAGGTCGGTTGGCGAGGCGCGATCCGACGCCGGCACCCAGGCCATTGCCTCGCTGGAGCAGATGACCGGCCAGGACGGTCGCGACCGACCGCAGCAGAGCAGCGGACTGCCGCCGGTCGAAGAGATGATCCAGCGTGTCCAGACCAGACTGGAGCGGAATCCCAAGGATGCCGACGGATGGCGGCTGCTGGGCTGGTCGCTGTTCAACATCGAGCGCTTTGCAGAGGCGGCACAGGCCTATGCGCGCGCAATGGAGCTGCGGCCAGGCTCGGCAGAATACCGCAGCGCACGCGGCGAAGCGCTGGTGCGGGCCGCGGACGGCACCGTCACGTCCGCAGCCCGCGCGGACTTCGACGAAGCACTCAAACTGGATCCCAAGGACGCGCGCGCCCGCTTCTTCATCGGCGTCGTGAAAGAACAGGAGGGAGACAAACGGGGTGCGATGGCCGACTGGACGGCGATCGTATCGGAGGCCGATCCGAACGAGCCGTGGCTGCCCGATCTCAAGCAGCGGCTCGGCGCGCTTCGTCGCGAGCTCGGAGAGGATGACGGCTCGCCATCGCCTGCCCGACCGAACCTGTCCGCCGAGCGCATGCAGGAACTCCTGCGCTCCGGCAAGACCTCCGCGACCGAGCCGGCGGAGCCGCGCGGCCCCCGCGCCGAGGACATTCGCAAGGCGGAAAGCATGTCCACACAGGACCGCAACCTCATGATCCGGGGCATGGTGGATGGCCTTGCGAGCCGACTCGAGCAATCACCGCGCGATGCAGAAGGCTGGATCAAGTTGATCCGCTCGCGGGTGGTACTGGGCGATGTCGAGGCGGCGAAACAGTCGCTGCAACGCGCATTGTCGGTCTTTGCGGAGGACGTCCCGGAGCGCACGCGCATCGCTGACGCAGCCAGAGAGCTCGGGATCAATCCATAGCGTTCGAGGCCCGATCAGCGTGTCCGCATCGTCGGAACCCGTTCGGCAACCGGAGGAATGGCAATGCGCATTCTGCTCATAGAGGACGAGCCCATCTACGCGGAGCGCATCAGGGAAAGCCTGGCCGATGCCGGTTTCGAGGCGGATCTCGCCACCGATGGCAAGCAGGGCTGGATGCTGGGCAACAGCCAGCCCTATGATGCCGCGGTGCTCGACCTCGGACTGCCGTGCATTTCGGGCCTCGACGTGCTGCAACGCTGGCGTCATACCGGGCACACGCTGCCGGTGCTGATCCTGTCCGCCCGCAGCGGCTGGGTCGAGCGTGTCAACGGCCTGAACGCAGGCGCGGACGACTATCTCGAAAAGCCCTTCAAGGCGCAGGAGCTCGTCGCGCGGGTCAAATCGCTGCTCCGTCGGGTCTCCAGCAGACCGGACGCCGTGCTCCGCCTCCGGCAGATCGAGTTCAACGCGGCGGCCGGCCTGGTCAAGAAGGACGGGGAGATCGTCGACCTGACTGCACTCGAGTTGCGCGTTCTCGAACTCCTCATGCGCCGCGCCGATCATATCGTGTCGCAGACCGAGCTGCTGGAGCACATCTATCCGAGCAGCGACCATCGCGACTCCAATACGGTCGAAGTCTACATTGCCCGGCTCAGGAGAAAGCTGGGGCGTGACTGCATTCGCACCGTCAGAGGCATGGGATATCGCTTCGGGTAGAGCAATGTTCAGCCGCAACTTCCGAGCCCGGATGCTCGCGGTCGCCGCGATCTGGATTTCCATCGTCTTGTTCGCCAGCGGGCTCGGGCTCTCGATCGTCATTCGCCGTGTCGTCGAGGCCCACTTCGATCATGACCTGCTGGATCACGCCCGCGAGCTCGCCGATCTCGTGGAACTCGACGCCACGCAGCGGCTGTTCATCGCCCGCGATCTGAGCGATCCGCGTTTCTCCCCTGCCCGTTCCGGAATGTATTGGCAGGTCATCCTGCAGAACGGCGAAAGCGCGCGCTCGCCGTCGTTGCAGGATGACCTTTTCCTTTCATTCACGCCCGACCAGAGTCGCGAGGGTTCCCTGCCCTCCTCCACGGCGCTTAGTGTGGAGGGACCGACCGGGCCGATGCGCATGGTCCGAAACATCAGCGAGCCGTCTCGCCTCGGGCAACCCGTCGAAATCCGTGTCGGTGCAGACGAGCGACTGATTAGTGACGAGATGCAGCACCTCAATCTGACGCTGACAGCGACGCTTGGTATCATGGCCCTCGCCATGGTTGGCACCGCCTACGCTCAGGTCGCTTACGGCCTGCGGCCGCTCCAGCGCATGAGTCGCGCCATCGTGGACGTGCGTAGCGGCAAGACCTCAAGGCTGCCTGAGGACCTGCCGGAGGAAATCATGCCGCTCGTCACCGAGCTGAACGGAATGATTGCGGCAAATCTCAACATGGTCGATCGCGCTCGCGTACTCGCAGGAAGTTTTGCACACGCGCTGAAGACACCTCTGGCAATTCTCGACGAGGAGGCAGCACGGCTGAAAGCATCCGGTCAGGAGATCCACGCTCAGATTCTGTCGGAGCAGTGCTCGCGAATGGCGCTGCTCATCGACTACCAGACGGCGCGCGCAAAGGCCTCCACGATCGCGAATGCAGGTGCGTTTGCGGTCGTCGCAGACGTCTTGAGGAGCGTCATCAATACCTATTCGCGATTCAGCCCAGGGCACGACCGGCGGTTCGAAGTCGAAGGAGCAGCGGACGTCGTCGTTGCCTGCGACACCAACGATCTGACCGAACTCATCGGCAACCTGCTCGACAATGCGGCAAAATGGGCACGTGACCGCGTCGTGATTTCGATCGAGGATCTCGACAGCACCGTCTTGATCACGGTTGAGGACGACGGGCCCGGCATTCCAGTGGAACACCGAATGCGCGTGTTCGACGTGGGCACGAGACTTGACGACGCGAAGCCCGGCACTGGGCTCGGTCTGGCGATCGCCCGCGACCTGACCAGCCTCTATGATGGCCGACTGTGGATCGAGGATTCGAGAATTGGGGGCGTCGCCCTGAAGCTTTCGCTTCGAAAGAAGGGTGATCCAAGCTCATCGTGACATGCCTGGTACCCGCAGCCTCAAAACCGCTTGCAGAAACGCTGGCCCGACACCCAACCCGCTCATAGCGATGATGCCCTGGGCCAGCGCGCCAACGATGCCAGTCGGAATCGGCGAACGGCTCTTTTCCAACGGCGCGGCCTGCAGCGTCGGCAAAATCGCCAGCTTCCCCGGCTACGCTATTTCAGAGTCGAGAGATAGGCGACGACGTCGGCCCGCTCCTTCGCGTCCGCCAATCCTTTGAAATACATCTTGACGCCGTGAACGTCCCCGCGAGGATCGGCGATATAGGCATCCAGTGCCGTCGCGGTCCAGGGCGCATTGTTCTTTTTCATGCTCTCCGAATAGGCGTAGTCCGGCACAGCCGCTGGCTGCCGTCCAACGATGTTCCAGAGGCTCGGGCCGACCTTGTTGACGCCGATCTCGGCAGAGTGGCAGTTCTGGCAGATGCGCTGGAAGATGCTTTTCCCGGCGGCCGGATTTCCGTCGAGCGCGCGGGCGCTCGGTGCCAGGCAGGCGAGAACGGCGACAAGAGCGATGCGGCGGAGCATGCGAAATCTTTCCCTTTTCGATCCGGAGCGGGCGCGGGCCAGCCCCCCGGGACAGGCCGGTGAGCAGATCCGCGCGGATGATCGGACGACAGCCCGGCCCAAGTCCTTGTCCTGGATCAAGCCGCGCGGTTGCCGTTGCTGCTCAATTGGCCTAATCTTCTAAAAAAACGAACGATCACCAACAACCCAAAGTGTCGTTCTGGGAGGTGCCCGATGGGAGACGCCGATCCTCGGCCCCCGCGTCCGTCTGGCGTGAATGCTGCAAAGTCCAAGGCTGCGACGGAGGCCGCTGCGGCGGCCGACATCTGCGGCCAGTTGCCGGCCGACGGGTTGGCGATGGTGCTGATCTTCCTGTCGCCCCACTACGATCCAAACGAGTTCATGGTGGAGGTGACGACCCGTCTTGCGGACGTCCCCGTATACGGCTGTACGACGGCCGGAGAGCTGTCGCCCGATGGCTGGGACGACAACAGCGTCGTCGCTCTCGGATTTGCCGCCGAGGATTTCACGGTATTCGCACAGCCCATCTTCGGGTTGTCGGGCTTTCGCGTCGATGAAGGACGTCGCCTCGGCAACCAGATGAGGCAGGACCTCTCGCAGCACGCTGGTCGCGACGACGACGGCGTGTTCGGGCTCGTCCTGATCGACGGCATGTGCCAGCGCGAAGAGGCGATCATGTCGGCGATCTACGCCTCGCTCGACAACATTCCCCTGGTTGGCGGGTCGGCCGGCGATGGTCTGCGGTTCGAGCGCACCTGGGTCTTTCACGACGGCAAGGCCCACACGGACATGGCCGTGCTGATCCTGATCAGGACGTCATTGCCGTTCCGGCTGTTCAAATGCGACAATTTCGAGCCGACCTCGACCAAGATGGTGGTGACGGAGGCCGATCTCGAGCAGCGTATCGTCAAGCAGCTCAATGCCGAGCCGGCGGCGGAGGAATATTGTCGCGCGATCGGAATAGCCGATTCCGAGCTCGACCCGTTCCTGTTTGCGGCCCATCCGGTCCTGGTGCGCGTGGGAGGCTCCTATTTCGCGCGCTCGATTCAGCGCGTCAGCCCTGACGGCTCGCTCCGGTTCTTCTGCGCGATCGACGAAGGAATGGTGCTGACGGCGGCGAGGTCACGCAACTCCGTGGCGGCCGCCCGCGAGATGCTGGCCGAGGTCCGCGACGAGATCGGCGAGGTCTCGATCTTCATCGGTTTCGAGTGCATCCTCAGGCGTCTTGACGCAGAGCAGCATCAGTTTGCGCGGGAAATGTCCGATCTCTATCGCGACAACCGGATCGTCGGATTCCATACCTATGGCGAGCAGTACGGTTCAATGCACGTCAATCAGACGCTGACCGGGGTCGCGATCGGCAAACGTGGAGCGGCGCAGCCATGACCGCCGCGGGGTCTCCGGAAGACCTGCAGCGCGAGGCGGCCAAGCTCAGGAAGATCAACGCCGCGCTGATGTCCCGGGTCGAACGCTCGATGGACCAGCAGTTCAATGCGTTCTCGCTGTTCGAAACGGCGATCGCCCTCGATCAGCAGGTGCGCGAGCGGACGCGCCAGCTGCGTGATGCGCTGCGTTCGATCGAAACCGCCAACAAGGACCTCTTTCGGGCCAAGCAGCAGGCTGAAGCGGCCAGTTCCCTGAAATCCTCGGTTCTCATCTCCGTTACGCATGATCTGCTTCAGCCGCTCAACGCCGCGCGGCTCACGCTCTCGACCTTGGCGGACGAAGTCTCGTCCGATCGCGGAACGGCCATGGTCGGCCAGGTCGACCATTCGCTGGCCATGCTCGAGGATCTGCTGCGGTCCCTGCTGGAGATTGCCAAGCTCGATGCCGGAGCCCTGCGCCCCGATGTCAGGCCCGTTCTGCTCTCGACCCTGTTCGAGCCGCTCGAACGCGAATTCGCCCCGATCGCTGCCAAACGCGGGTTGTCCCTGCGCATTTGTCCGTGCTCGATCGCCGTGGTCTCGGATGCCATGATGTTGCGGCGCATCTTGCAGAACCTCCTCGCCAACTCTCTGCGCTACACGCGGCGAGGCGGCGTCGTCATGGGATGCCGGCCGGGGCCGGGAGCAGGCCGGGTTCGCATCGAGGTCCACGACACCGGCCCGGGCATTCCCAAACCGCAACAAGAAGCGATCTTTCTCGAATTCCAGCGCGGTCAGCCGAGCGCCGAGGATCAAGCCGGCTTCGGGCTGGGCCTGTCGATCGTCCGTCGCTTCGCCAAGGCATTGGACCATGAGGTCGGGCTGGCTTCGCGGGTTGGACATGGGTCCACATTCAAGCTCGAGCTCGACCGCGCCGACCCGGCAGCCGTACTGCCGGATCCGCATCCTGCGGATCACGTCGACCACGACTATGGCGGGCTCGAAGGCGCCAAGATCCTGCTGATCGAAAACGACCTGGCCACCGCCGAGGCCATGGTCAGTCTGTTGGAAAAATGGGGCTGCGACGTCGTGGCGACGGCGTCGTTGAATGACGCTTTGCAGCGTTTGAGTGCGCTCGGGGCGGTCCCCGAGACGATCATCGCGGATCTCCACCTGGATGGCGACGAGAGCGGGCTTGCCGCCATCCGGGACATCAGGCAATTCCTCGGCCGAGATGTTGCGGCCATGATCGTGACCGCCGACTATTCCGAAGACGCAGCCAGGGAAGCAAGCCAATACGGGCTCGA
This sequence comes from Bradyrhizobium sp. SZCCHNRI2009, assembly GCF_032485115.1. NCBI lineage: Bacteria > Pseudomonadati > Pseudomonadota > Alphaproteobacteria > Hyphomicrobiales > Nitrobacteraceae > Bradyrhizobium > Bradyrhizobium sp. SZCCHNRI2009. The sequence continues at coordinate 343,699 of NZ_JAUEUH010000002.1, read as the reverse complement.
GATCTTGACCAAGCCGGTCAGGCCTGCGGAGCTTCGCGCGCTGTTGTCGTTCTTGCTGTCATGAGCGCCTCAGCGCCGTTTGCCCGAGCCGGCGTGCGCGGCTCGCCGATGAGGTTCACGAAGTCGATCTTTTCCATCTCGATGATGGCCTTGGTCCTGCTCATGACGCGAAGCTTTCGCAGGATCTCCGAGACGTGGACCTTCACCGTCGTCTCGCAGATCCCGAGCTCATAGGCGATCTGCTTGTTCTGCAATCCGCGGCGGATCAGGTCGAGCACGCGCAGTTGCTGCGGCGTCAGCTCGTGAAGACGCTTCAGGAGGTCCTGAGCAGGAAGTCGGCCACGGCGCGCGCTGGCGCAGAGGGAGCCGCCTTCAACATGGACCTCGCCCCGCAGCACGGCCTTGATCGCGTCGGCAAGTTGCTGCTTCGAAGTCGATTTCGAGATGTAGCCGGAGACACCCAGCGCGAGAACATGGGCGACGAGGTCCGGGTCCCGATGCGCGGAAACCACCAGGATCGGTGTGCGCGGCGCGGTCTTGCGGATGCGGATGACGCCGGAGAGGCCGGTCGTTCCGGGTGTCGAGAGGTCGAGCAGGATCAGGTCGAATCTCGGCGGAGATGAAAGAAGCCCGACGGCCATGTCGACGGACGTCGCCTCGCGCATCTCGGCATCAGCCAGAGCGGCGCGGATCGCGCTCTCCAGCGCCTCCCGAAACAGCGGATGGTCCTCGACGATGAGCAATCGAGCCACGTGCCTGCCTCCCCCGGCCGGATCGAAGATCCGGATCATTCAGTGTCGCGGATCCGACATTCAACCAGCGTGCGGGCTGCGTCTTCGAAGGACCGTCAGAACCGGAGCATCAGCGATACCGCGTTGGTTGGCATCAATCAACGATCAAGACGCCATCGACGTCGCTACGCCTGCGGTGGCCGTGGAGTCGTGCGGCGCAACAATTCGCTACGGGTGCTTTCGACTCGAAGCGGTGCGCGATCCCTGCCGGTCGGCCGGCACGTTCAGCGCGATCTTGCCGATCTCGATGACGGCCTTGTTGCGGCTGAACAGACGGAGTTTTCTCAGGATCTCGGTGATGTGCGCCTTGACGGTCGACTCCGCAAGCTGAAGCTCGCTGGCGATTTCCCGGTTCTGATAGCCACGCCTGATCAGGTCGAGGACGCGAAGCTGTTGTGGCGTCAGCTCCTCGAGACGCGCCTGCAGCGCGCGAGATGACCCCTTCCCGTGGCGCTCGACGACGGGCACGAAGTCTTTCGGGACCGAGATCGAGCCGCTGAGCACGCGCTCGATCGCCGACGTCAGCTCACGCTTCGAGGTCGACTTCGGCAGATAGCCGGCCGCGCCGAGCGAAAGCGCCTCGCGCACGACGTTCTGGTCCTCTTCACTCGAGACGATCGCGACCGGAAGCCGCGGATACGCGGCGCGAAGCCGCTGGAATCCCGAGAAGCCCATGGCATCGGGCAGCGTCAGGTCGAGCAGCGCCAGGTCGATGTCGGGTTTCATTGCGAGGGTGGTGAGCGCATCGGCAATCGACAGCGCCTCGAAGATCTCGGCGTCGGGATGCGCCAGACGCACCGCGTTGCCGAGAGCTTCGCGAAACAGCGGATGATCGTCGATGATCAGAAAGCGCGTCATGTCCGACCTTCACTCGCCGCCAGCACGTGCCGGGTGATCCGGCAGATCGTGTCGGCCGGTGTCCCTCCTTCAATTTGCCGTTTCTGACGACTGCACAGTCAGCAGGAACGTATAGATGCTCTCGAACTGGTCGTCGGTAAAGACCTCCTTCCAGGCGGGCATGCCCTTGGAGGGACGGCCTTCATGCACGGTGGTCCAAAATTTGTCGCGCATGTCCTCGCCGTAGCGGGTCCGCAGCCGTCGCAGGTCGATGCGCCGTTCCGCCTGCACGGCGTCGGGTCCGTGACAATGCGCGCAGGTGCCGTTGAAGATCTCTTTGCCCAGCGTCACCGCCTCGGTCTTCGACTCGCTCGCAGTCGAGTCCGAAACCCTCATCACGGCGGCCTCGGCGACCGGCTGGCGGAGAAGCTGAGCAGGGTCAGTCGCCGACGCCAGCTTGATCGGGCGCGGCACGGCGCCGAGCCTGATCGACGGCTCGCTCGGCAGCCCGTATTTGACCGCCAGCTCGGCGATCCGCGGTGCGAGCTGCGGCAGCGCGGCGTCGATCTGATCGCGCAATTGCGTGGAGCTCTTGGCAAGGCCGATCGCGGCATCCCAGGACAGACCGTCGCCCTCGACCGGCTGGATCCGGAAACTGCTCTGGTAGATCGTCTTGTTCAGCCAGCCTGCAACCGGCCCCCAGATGAAGGCGATGTCGGCCTTGCCGTGGGCCAGCGCCGCCAAGCCTTCGTCCGGTGTCAGCACCGTCACCTTCTCGATGTCGTCGCGCTGGGCCAGCAGATTTTGCGGCGTGGTCTGGTATTGCACCGCGACGCGCTTGCCTCGGAGGTCGTCGATGCCATGGACGAGCAACGTTCCGCGGCTGACGAGCGCGTAGGTTTCGGTTGCGATCTTCTGCGAGAAGATCACTGCCGGTCCCATGAAGTCCGCTGACAGCGGCAGGCCGATCATCGCGTCGCACTGCTTGCCCAGCAGCGTCACGCGCACGGTGCGCTTGCCGAAATAGGATTTGTACCAATCATACGTCACGGGGCGGCCGAGCTCGCGTGATAGCGCCTGGCCAACCTCGAGATAGAATCCCGGCTGCGTTGGATTGTCGCTCGAGAACGGAAGATTGGTCGGGTCCGCGCAAAGCCGCAGCGGCTCCGCCTCGTTGGCCCGGCCCGCCGCCGACGCGGCCAGCACGGTGGAGGCCACCAAGGCGACGAGAGCCGTCGCGCTTGCTGTCAGTTCGGCGGTGGCCCGCCAATTCGAGCCAGTCTGACGGCGATTCAGGCGCATCCTCGATCCCTCAGGTCTTGTTTATCTGCTTGTACGGCTCGGTCTCGCGGCCGGGCCGTCTTCGTCCGCTTGATGCGGATTGGCTGAACGCCGCGCGTGTCCCCGCGGCCGGGGCCACGCGCAGCCGTCGCGAGCGTTGCGGTTATTGGACCGCGAACACGAACAGAGCGCCGCCCTCGGGAGCTGCGTTCGTCATCTTCTTGCCGATCTCGCCCAGGAACGCCGGGATCGAGGCGGTGCGGCCGACGACGACGGCAACGTACTGCTTGCCGTCCACCGAGTAGGTCACCGGACCGGCGCCGATGCCGGAGCCGAGATTCTTCTTCCACAGAATCTTGCCGGTCTTGGCGTCGATGGCGCGGAAGTCGCCGTGAAGATTGCCGGAGAACACCAAGCCGCCGGCGGTGCTCAGCGTGCCGCCGTTGAACGGAAGGTCTTCCTGGATCGACCAGACCTTCTTGTTGTTCACGGGATCCCAGGCGATGAGTTCACCGAGGAACCCGCCGGGGCCTTCCTTGGTCGGGAATTCCGCACCGAGATAGAACACGCCGCGCTTGTACGAGACGTCGCTGACCGACCAGTCCATGCAGACATTGTTCGCCGGGATGTAGACCAGGCCGGTGTCCGGATTGTACGACATCGGCTGCCAGTTCTTGCCGCCGATCAGGTTCGGGCAGACGTCCTTGACGGGATGTCCGGGGCCGGGCCGTTTGTCCGGATCCTCGACCGCGCGCAACGTCGAGGTGTCCCATTTCTGCGCCCAGTTGGCGAAGACGTATTTCTCGGCCGAGATCACCTTGCCGGTCTCGCGGTTGGCCACGAAGAAGAAGCCATTGCGATCGGCCTTCATCAGCGTCGGGACAGCCGCACCGCCAACCTTGAGATCGGCGAGAATAGCCTCGTTGACGCCGTCATAGTCCCAGGCATCGGCAGGCGTGGTCTGGATGTGCCACTTGATCTTGCCGGTGTTCGGATCGAGCGCCAGCGTGGATGCCGTATACAGATTGGTCAGCTTGCCGAAATCGCCATTGCCGGTCGAGCGCACGGCGGTGTTCCAGGGACCTGGATTGCTGGTGCCCCAATAGACCGTGTCGCTCTTCGGATCGTAGGAGCCGACCAGCCAGGCCGCGCCGCCACCATGCAGGCCGGTGTCACCCTTCCAGGTCTCGCTGCCGGGCTCGCCGGGCGCAGGCACCGTGTAGGTCTGCCAGACCATCTTGCCGGAGTTGATGTCGTAGGCCTGCAGCGAGCCGCGCACGCCGTACTCGCCGCCGCCGAAGCCGGTGATGACCTTGTCGCGCACGACCAGCGGCGGCGAGGTGATCACCGAGCCCTGCTTGTAGTCCACCACCTTGGACGTCCACAGCTCCTTGCCGGTGGCGGCATCGAGCGCGGTCAGCTTGCCGTCGAGCCGGCCGACGAACAGCTTGCCGTCGGCATAGGAGATGCCGCGGCTGTTCACGTCGCAGCAGGCATATTGCAGCGTATCGTCCGGAATGTCCGGCTCATAGGTCCATTTGCGCGCGCCGGTCGCGGCATCCAGCGCATAGACGTATTTCGGCCCCCACGACGTCGAGACGTAGAGCGTGTTGCCGATCACGATCGGCGAGGCCTCGTTCGAGCGTAGCGAGGCCAGCGAGAACGAATAGACCAGCGACAGCTTGCTGGCGTTCTCGGTGTTGATCTCCTTGAGCGGGCTGAACCGGGTGTTGCCGTAGTCATGCCCGGTCATCACCCAGGCGCCGGGCTCGCTGGCGGCCTTCAGCGCCGAGTCGTTGGCGCGGACGCCCAGCGTGCCGGCGACAAGGAAGGCAACCGTCGAGATGCCAGCCAAGAATCTCCTGCTCGTGAAGTTCATCAGTTCCCTCCGCTTATGTCTTTGTTGTGGTCGTATGGCGCGTGCGCCAGCCCCAAGATGAGCAGTCGCGCTGCAAGCAACGGGGCGATTACAGCATCAGCTCCGCCCGGCTCTCATAGGCGGAAGGTAGTAGGCGCAGGGGATCGGGGTTGAACGCCGATTATCGCGCCTTTTCAGCGACTTACCTGAATTCCGTGACCTGCGGGCGGAAGGATCGTTGTCGCCATGATGAACGAGGCGCGCTTCTACTGTGCGGTCTCGTGGCAGCCCGGCGTCCTCGCGATCGCCACACCGAGGGAAGCCCTCGCTCTCGAGATGACGCCTTGAACAACCCGGACCGAACGGCGGCATCGTTTAGTTCGGCGAACGCATCGCGGCACGCCCCCGCTCATCTGGCGATCATGGTTGAGCGATGACGCCACGCAGGCGCCGCAGGGTGGGCAAAGGCGCGCCAACAGCGATGGCGTCATGCACGATCTCTCATGGGCCGTGCCCACCGCCCCCACTGGCGCCAATGGTGGGCACGCGTCGCCTTCGGCGTCGCTTTGCCATCCCATGGCAGCGTCACGTGCGGCGGAGTCGGGGTGCACGGCGCGACAGACTCCATCAGCGTCATCAAGCTGATTTGGCCCGCCCAGACCTTCTGAAGAAAATAATCTTGTTGCTATTTTTCCGAATATGTGCTTGTGTATCGCCATCCTGGACCCGCCGAGAGGGGCGCTTCGCGATCGTCACGAGACGTGGGGTCTGGGGATGCGGTGGCCGCAGGCGTGCTGCAGCGGGCTCACGGGCTCGCCGACGAACGGCAGGTTTGCGGACGTGAAGACGCGTGGTCCTGGCGCCCCGATGCTGGCGCCAAGTCGTCGGGCGATGATCCCGAGGGCGACGGTGGCTAAAGAGCCGGACACCGGGGAGATCGCGACATAAGCGTGAAAACCATCGCGCGGGGAATGCCGGGATGTCTCGGCTGAACCTGTGGTTCCTGCCGCCTGCATTTTTTTCGCAGGCGGGCCATGGGTGCGGCCAGCGCCCGGCATTCCCTGCGCCCTCTCATTCTCGAGGGCGGAACGACCGGCACAACTCGGACGCCATCGCGCCGCGGGATCGCAGCCCATCGCCCGAACAAAGGGCGCGAGGCCGGAACAAACCGCAAACAGATTTGAAGTTTTGGGGAGAGAGGGATGGTGCGCTCGGAGGGACTCGAACCCCCACGGTGTTACCCACTGCCACCTCAAGGCAGCGCGTCTACCAATTCCGCCACGAGCGCGAAGAAGAAGCCGGAGCCAGAGGAAGGGCGGCACCGGATCAGTGGCGCCCGTGTATCAAATCGATGTCGGGGGGACAAGGCCCGCCCTGCCCTAAAATACCGGATTGTGGACGGTTTTGGCTTGGCCGGGGCGCGCTATCGCGACGTCGGCGTCGGCGAGCGCGGCAGCATCTGCTTGACCTCGACCGCGATGCGGTTGCGGTCGACCAGCACCACCCCATTTGCGATCGGCAGATTGTTGGCGAGCACCTTGACGTCGTCGGCCTCGGTGGCGTCCAGCTCGATGATGGCGCCGCGGGACAGGCGCAGAACCTGGTGGATGGGCATGGAGCAGGTGCCGAGAACGACCATCAGGTCGACTGTCACTTTATCGAGGGTTGACACTGCAGGACCACCGAAGTCACGACTGGATTTTCGTTGCCCAGACATCACCATGTTGTGGTTAGCCAATGGTTAACAGCCGCGAAACGCTCGACCTGACCACCTTTGCTGGCCCCCCCGGCAACGCCGTGGCGTGGCGCATCTCCGATTCGCTGATCGACTACGCCCAGGCCACCGAGTTCATGGAGGCGCGGGCGGCCGCGATCGCCGCCCACGAGGCCGCGGAGATGGTCTGGCTGCTCGAGCACCCGCCGGTCTACACCTCCGGTACGTCGGGCAAGGCCGAAGACCTGCGCGATCCGCGCTTTCCGCTGGTGCCGACCGGGCGCGGCGGCCAGGTCACCTATCATGGGCCCGGCCAGCGGGTGGCCTATGTCATGCTCGACCTCAAGCGGCGCCGGCCGGATGTGCGAGCCTATGTCGCGGCGCTCGAGGAGACCATCATCCGCACCCTCGATGCCTTCAACGTGCGCGGCGAGCGGCGCGAGGATCGCGTCGGCGTCTGGGTCAAACGGCCCGACAAGGGCGAGGGCCATGAGGACAAGATCGCCGCGATCGGCGTGCGGCTGAAGCGCTGGGTCACCTTTCACGGCATCGCCATCAATGTCGAGCCGGACCTGTCGCACTTTCAGGCCATCGTGCCCTGCGGCGTGACCGATCCGCGCTACGGCGTCACCAGCCTGGTTGATCTCGGCCTGCCGGTGACGCTCGCCGATGTCGACATCGCGTTCCGGCAGGCGTTCGAGAGCGTCTTCGGCGCCGTCAGCGTCGCGCAGCCGGAGACGGCATGAGCTCACGCGGCGCCCTGTTGCGGCGGCACGTCGAGCTTCGCCGCGACATAGCGGCGCTCCTGGCTCAAGCCACCGAAGCCGTAGGCATCCGCCTTGACCTCGTCGACATGAAGGTAGGTCTCGTGATGCAGCGGGCCGATCAGCTCGGCCATGCGCGCGAACACCGCGGCCAGATAGGCGGCCTTCTCGTCCTTGGTGTTGGTGCCCTCGCTGACGTGAACGTCGATCCAGTAGCTGGCAAGCCCCTGCTCCGCCAGCGAGGCGCCGCCGGCGAACCAGTCCGCGGCATCCGCTTCCGAGACGATGACGGCGGTGACCTTGGGATCCTTGCGCAGGATCCGCGCCGTCAATTCGGTGACGGCGTCCGCGATGGCCTTTTTCAGCGACGGCGAGCGGCGCTGGCTGGCATAGACGATGTTGATCAACGGCATGGTTGGCTCCCGGTATCCAGCGCGTGACTGCGCCTCGACAGCAAAGCTAGCCGCGCACCTGCCATTTTGGTATCTTATCGGGATGGATATCAATGATAACGATCGCATATGACAGCCACGCTCGACATCGCGACCGTCCGCGCCTTTCTGCTGGTGAGCGAGCTGCACAGCTTCACCCGGGCGGCCGAGACGCTCGGCACCACGCAGGCCGCGGTCAGCCTGAAGCTGCAGCGCCTGGAAGCGCTGCTCGGAAAGCGGCTGGTCGAACGCTCGCCGCGCGCGGTCCGGCTCACCGCCGACGGCGCGGCCTTCGCCGAGAACGCCCGCGCGCTGGTTGCCGCACATGACCTCGCGCTGACCGGCGCTCCTCGTGCCCGGCCGCTGTTGTCGCTGGGGATCAGCGATCACGTCGCCGGCCCCGAGCTGGTGCCGATGCTCGAGCAGTTGCATGGGGCCATGGCGGACCTCGTCCTGTCGGTCAGCATCGGCTTCTCGCGCGACCTGCTCGACCGCTACGATGCCGGCAAGCTCGACGCCGTGATCGTCCGCCAGGAGGCGAGCCGCCGCGGTGGCGAGGCGTTGATCACGGACGAGTTCGGCTGGTTCGCAGCTCCCAGATTTCGTCTGCCGGCGGCCGGCACGCTGCCGCTCGCCACGCTCGCGCCGCCCTGTGGCGTGCGCAGCATCGCGGTCCGCGCGCTCGAGCGCGCCCGAATCAGCTTCAGCGAGACGTTCGTCGGCGGCGGAGTGACGGCCGTTGCGGCCGCCGCGCGGGCCGGTCTTGCGATTGCGCCGCTGGCCCGCCGGATCGCGCCCAGCGGACTGATCGATGTCGGAACGGATCTCGGCCTGCCCAAGCTCGGCCGCTCCAAGGTGATGCTGCATGCGAAGGCGGGCGATGCGGCCAAGCGCGCGGCCTTGCGCACGCTGGCCGCAGCATTCCGAAGCGCCGCGATCTCGAAGTAATTGACGCCCGCGGAGCCTGATGTAGCATGGATGAATAATCGGAGTTCAGGAGCAGCGGCTTGAACCGTCTCTTGACCGCAGCTGACCTCGTCAGCGCCCCAGCAAAGCCGAGCCCGGCCTCGACCGGCGCGACCGGCCTCGAACCATTGCATCGCCACGCGCTGATCCGAACCTCGAACGCCGACGTGCTGCGCGACCTCGCGGGGCGCCGGCTCGGCGCCGAGCGCGTCGACTTCAGGAACGCCGAGCGCTTCGAGGCGATCGTCAACCTGATCGAGCTCGAGACCATCGGCCTCGCGTTCGGCACCACGACCTGCGACATGGTCTGCGACCATCGCGCCGCCGATTTCATGAGAGTGCAGATCGCCCTGAAGGGACGCGCGGTCAGTTGCACTCCCGGCGAGGCGACCGACGTCAATGAGCATCAGTTCGCAGTCGCGCCGGCCGGCGTGCCATGGCAGATGGCGTGCCAGGGCGGCCATCGGCGACTGACTCTGCGGCTCGATCCGCAGGCGCTGCGACGGCGCCTGACGGCGCTGGTCGGCGTGCAGCCGCGCGCCGACTTTACGATCGACCCTGCCGTTCCGACCGCCGATCCGCAGGCCCGCAACCTGATGCGGCTGCTGGATTTCCTGACGACCCAGCTCAACGAGCAGGATGCGGCGTTCCCCGCCGCGGTCTATCGCGAGCTGGAGGATGCGGTGCATGTCGCCTTCCTCTGCGCCAGCCGTCATCGTTTCCGCGACACGCTCCTGGATCCCTCCCCGATGCCGGACTTCGGCCTGGTCAAGCGGCTCGAGGACTACATCGAGGCGAACTGGCGCGAGCCGATCACGATCGAGCACCTGGCGCGCGAAGCCGGCGTCAGCGCCCGCTCGATCTTCCGTCTGTTCGAGCGCGTGCGCGGCTATTCGCCGATGGCCTTTGCCAAATCGGTGCGCCTGCGGCGCGCCCGCGAGATGCTGCGCTCCGGCGATCCCGACATCACGGTGGCAGCGGCCGCTGCCGCCTGCAACTTTGCCAATGCCGGACACTTCGCCCGCTACTACCGCGCCACGTTCGGCGAGCTGCCATCGGCGACGATGGCACGCGCCGAGCAACCGTGACGCTCTTTTCGACCGCTCACAGGATGGCTTCGAGCGCGCTACGCAGGCTCTGATGCCGGAACACGAAGCCGCTCGACAGCGCCTTGTTCGGCACCACGCGCTGGCCGCCGAGCAAAAGCTCCTCGGCGAAGTCGCCGCCGATCCGGCGCAGCAGGCCGGCGGGGACGCGCAGCAGCGCCGGACGCCGCAGGCAGCGCGCGAGTTCGGCGGTGAAGGCGAGATTGCGCACCGGCAGCGGCGCCGTCGCATTGACCGGCCCGGTGATGGCCTCGGTCGCGATCACATGCGCGATCAGCCGAACGAGATCGTCGCGCTCGATCCAGGACATCCATTGCAGACCGGAGCCGAATGGCCCGCCGAGGCCGAATTCGAACGGCGTCAGCATCCGCGCCAGGAAGCCGCCGTCGCGGCCGACCACGAGCCCGATCCTCAGCAGTGCGACGCGGACGCCGTGCGCTTCGGCACCGCGAGCCGCTTGCTCCCAGGCGTCGCAGAGGTCATGGCTGAAGCAGGCATGCGACTTGGCGGATTCGGTCAGCGGCTGGTCCTGCCACAGGCCGTACCAGCCGATCGCCGAACCGTTGACCAAGACCTTCGGCTTACGGTCGAGCCGCGCAATCAGGGATAAGACGGCTTCCGTCGTAGCCAGCCGGGACTGCAGGATCGTCGCGCGCTTGGCCGCGGTCCACGGCGCATTGCCGATCGGTTCACCGGCAAGATTGACGATCGCGTCGATACGGGTGTCGGAGGCGAGCTGATCGAGATTGGTGATCAAGGCCAGCGGCGCCGGCAACATTGCGGCCTTGGCCGGATCACGTACCAGGGCGACGACGTGATGGCCGGCCGCGGCGAGACCGGCCACCAGCCGCGCGCCGATGAAACCGGTCGCGCCGGTGATGAGGATGGTCTGCGCCGGCGGCAGCGCCGCGACCAGCCCGGCCGCATCCGGCTGCGACATCCGCGCAAGGCGCCGTGCCGCGGTGAAGTCGCGCAGACCGCACAGGGCAGCGCCAACCGCGGCGGCAGCCGCAATCCAGCTCAGCAAGCCGGCAAAGGCCGGCACGATCGCCGAGGGCTGCATCGCCCAGCCGATCAGCAGCGGCACCAGCAGCATGAGGATCGCGCCGTAGTTGATGGCGAGCAGCGTGTGATTCACGCGTTCGCTCGGCGGCAGCTTGCGCGTCAGATCCTCCTCGACGAAATCGGTCAGGGTGATGCCGATCTCGGCCACGAGCACCGCGAGCACGAGGATTGCGAACAATCCATGCACCTCGCACCAGCCGATGACGGCGAACAGCAGCGCATAGAGCATATTGCGGACGCCGTGCAGCTTGAGCTCGCCCAGCTGCGACGGGCGCCAGGCCAGGCGCTCGGTGAACTCATGGTGATAGACGGTGTCGAACACGCCCATCACGATCTGAAGCGCAATCAGGGACCAGAGTAGCGGCGTCATGGTGCGGACTCCCGGAATACGGCGCTCTGGCGGATGATGCGCCCGAAGCGCGGATGGATGATCTCGAGCGAGAAGCGAAAGACGCCGCTGCCGAGATCGGAATGGGTGACGGTGAGGTCGCCGGGCGTGAGCCATGCCGGCAGCGCCCAGCGCCGGCCCGCGAAGTCGAACGTGTAGCCGGCGCTATGGAAATGAAGCGCGCCATCGGCGACGCCGACGCGCAGGCTCATGCTAAGGCCCCAGCCGAGATATTCCTCGAGCCCCGTCGGACCGGCGAAGCGCTTGGCGGAATGGATCACCTGCGGGAAGCCATGCGGGCGTCCGCAGATGCGCGTCCAGATCTGGCCGCCTCTCGCCGCGTCCTCCGTCACCGCGACGATCATCGGCACACCGATGTCTGCGTGCGTCGGCAGCGGCCCGCCGATCAGCCGCGCCAGATGCGCGAACCAGAAGCCGGCACGACTGATCTCGGCCTGATCGACCTCGCCGACATAGACGACGGTCGCGCCGTCGGCGAGTTTCTTGGAGAAGCGGCGCCAGATCGACACCGGCAGCCGCCCCCAATCCTCGGCGGACAACAGCGCACGAAACCTGTGATCGTCATGAAGCCGGGCGTTGGAGGGCGTTGAAAGTCCGAGATGTCCCATGGTCACCATGACGCCCTCCGCTCATCTACGACCTTGATCTTCCCGACGGCAGCAGATTTGCGATCTTCTCGCCGAGCTTGATCAGCGCAACGAGACGCGGCCGCGGCACCTTCAGCATCTGCACGTACCAGCGGTCGACCAGCTCGGTGAACGCCAGCATGTCTTTCAGCCGCCTGGCTGCGACCGTGCTGATCGCGGGATCGCCGGTCGCTTCCGCGACGCAGGCGCGCAGCGCAGCGATCGCGGGATCGATCTCGCGCTCCTTGCGGCCGGCCGCGATCCGCTGTGCGACCTCCCAGATGTCGGTCTCGGCCTCGAAATGATCGCGGCGGTCGCCGAGGATCGGCACGCGCCGGATCAAGCCCCAGGCGAGCAGCTCCTTCAGCGAGTTCGAGACATTGGAGCGGGCCATGCCGAGCGTGTCGGCGATGTCCTCCGCCGTCATCGGCTTCTCGGCGAGGTACAGCAGCCCGTGGATCTGGCTCACCGAGCGGTTCACGCCCCACCGGTCGCCCATGTCGCCCCAGTTGAGGATGAAACGCTCGACGGCGGGCGGAAGTTTTCGATGACCTGTAAATTCTGTCATAACAGAAATATCTGACGTACGAGGATGAATGTCAAGAGACCCGCTCTTGAACCGGGCTGGGGGCTGGCCCGACGGATGTTACGGCGCCCATTTTGCGCCTGCCGACCGCCCGGTTCCCCGCCTGCCCCCTCTGCAACAGGAGCAAGCCATGACGGCATCCGACAAGGCGTTCACTGGATCGATCCCACAGATCTACGATCAACTGATGGTCCCCTTGATCTTCGTGCCCTATGCGCTGGACCTCGCGCGGCGCATCGCGGCGTACCTGCCGCGCGACGTGCTGGAGACGGCGGCGGGCACCGGCGTGGTTACGCGGGCCCTGCATGCTCAACTGCCGCCGGAGGTCCGGATCACCGCCACCGACCTCAACGAGCCGATGCTCGCGCAGGCGAAGACCCATCTCGCCGCTGCGGACCGCATCGCATTTCATCAAGCCGATGCGCTGGCCCTGCCCTTTGCCGACGCGAGCTTCGATGCCGTCGCATGTCAGTTCGGCGCGATGTTCTTCCCCGATCGCGTCAAGGGCTATGCGGAGGCCCGCCGCGTGCTCAGGCCCGGCGGACGTTTCGTCTTCAACGTCTGGGATCGGATCGAGGAGAATGAAATCCCTCACGTCGTTCACGAGACGTTGCAGCAGGTCTTCCCCGAAAGCCCGCCGCAGTTCTTCATCCGGACTCCGCACGGCTATTTCGATGCCGGGCGGATCGAGGCCGATCTGACCGCAGCGGGCTTCACCGACATCGCGATCGAGACGGTGACGCATCGCAGCCGCGCGGCATCGCCTCAGGACCCGGCCACGGCATTTTGCCAGGGCACACCGATGCGCGGCGAGATCGAAGCACGCGGCACGCCCGGCCTCGCCGCCGTGACGCAGGCGGCCGCCGACGCGCTGGCGCGCCGGTTCGGCAACGGACCGATCGAGGGCCGCATCCAGGCGCTGGTGATCTCGGCGGGGTGAGCGGCGGGCTCGCGCGCCGTGTCGTTAGAGCGTCGGCAACACGGAGAACGCCTCGCCCGGCCGGCGCGGTTTGAGCTGATCGGCCGTCGCCGGGTTTTCCATCACGGCATCGACATGCGCTGCTGGCGGTCCCTCGCGGCAGGCTGCCAACACGGCGGCAACGTCGTCCGAGGGACCCGCGAACAACGCCTCGACACTGCCATCGGTGCGGTTGCGGACCCAGCCTTCGAGGCCGTTCAGGATGGCCTGGTCCTCGACCCAGGCACGATAACCCACTCCCTGGACGCGGCCGCGCACCAAGACGTGGACGATGGCGCGATCGATCATGATCCGAGCCCCAGAAAATCGCGCAGGCGCTTCTTCACATCCGCCTCGCGCATCACGCGTGCCGTCAGCTCCGCCGACGGCAGCCCCTTGAGCTGCTTCGGCGAGGCGCCGTCGCGGAGCGCCTTCAGCGTCTCATACACCGCCTGCGTCGCCGCGGCGATCGGCGCATGGCCCTGTAGCGCGACGCGGACACGGCGCGAGGCGAGATAGCCGAGATCGGACATCTCCTCCGGCGCGCCGCCGAGCACGATCGGCAGCGTCGTCGCCGCCGCGACCGCATCGAGTTGGTCGCGCGCGGTAATGCCGGTGAAGAACAGGCCGTCGACGCCGCAGGCCTCATACGCCCTGGCTCGCGCGATCGCGTCGTCGAGCGAGGTGATGGAAACGGCGCCCGTCCGTCCCAGGATGACCAGCGCGGGATCGTCGCGGCCATCGAGCGCGGCCTTCACCTTGCCGACCCCTTCGGCAAGCGAGATCAGTTGCGGCTTCGCTTCGCCGAAAGCCTGCGGCAGCAGGGTATCCTCGATGGTGAGACCCGCGGCACCGGCCGCTTCCAGTTCCTGCACCGTGCGGCGCACGTTCATCGCGCTGCCGTAGCCGTGATCGGCATCGACCAGCACCGACAGCGCGGCAGCGCGCGACATTCGCCGCATCTGCTCGGCCAACTCCGTCAGCGTGATCAGCGCGATGTCGGGGTCGCCGAGCACGGCGAGCGAAGCAGCCGAGCCGCCGAACATGCCGAGCTCGAAGCCGAGGTCCTCTGCGATCCGGATCGAAATCGCGTCGTATACCGATCCCGGATGGATGCAGCGATCGCCGGCGAGGATCGCACGGAGCGCCTCTCGACGTGCACGGAAAGTCATCCTCGCCTCCTCTCTCCCGTCATTGCGAGGAGCCAACGGGTCCGCACAAAGCGCGGCCCGATGACAGGCTCCGCGACCAGGCAATCCGGAGTCGTCTCCCGAGCCCCGGATTGCTTCCGCCTTCGCCTACAGGCTTCGGCGGACAAAGTCGCTTCGTTCGCAACGACGTCGACTTCTGAGCTTACGCAAACTCCAGGATCAGCGCGTCCACCGCGAGCGTAGCGCCGGCTGTCGCGTGGATCTTCTTCACCGTACCGTCCTGCTCGGCGCGCAGCACGTTTTGCATCTTCATGGCTTCGACCACGGCGAGCGTCTCGCCGGCCTTGACCTCCTGCCCTTCGGTCACGGCGATCGAGACCACGAGGCCGGGCATCGGGCACAGGAGCTTCTTGCCGCTATCACCTGCGGTGACGACCGGCATCAGCCGCGCCGCGGTCGCCTCGGCTTCCGTGTAGACGTAGACCGGCGCTTCGACGCCCTGATGCGCGAGCCGCACACCGTTCGCAATGAGGCGCGTCTGCACGGCGATGGCCGCGCCATCGATGGTGCCGTGCCAGACCGCATCGCCCGGTTTCCAGTCCGACACCAACTGATGCGCCGGACCGACCTTGCCGTCGGCCCCGACGAAGCGGACCGTGATCGCGCCGTTCTCCCTGGTGATGTCGAGCAGGATCTCGTCACGCCCGAGCCACACCGCGCGGCGGCCCTGGCGCTTCACCGGACGGCCGATCATCTGCTGCGAGATCTGCCGCTTGCGCTCGCCGAGCACGTGGTCGATCGCAGCACCCACCGCCGCCAGCCGGCGCGCGATCTCGCCTTCCGGCGCACGCGCGGCAAAGCCCTTGGGAAACTCCTCGGCGATGAAGCCGGTCGACAGCCGGCCCTCGCGCCAGCGCGGATGGTTCATCAGCGCCGACAGGAACGGAATGTTGTGGCGGATGCCATCGACATAGAACGCATCGAGCGCGGTCGACTGCGCCTCGATCGCGGCAGCCCGCGACTCCGCATGGGTGACGAGCTTGGCGATCATCGGATCGTAATAGATCGAGATCTCGCCGCCCTCCTGCACGCCGGTGTCGTTGCGTACGGTGATGCCGTCAGCCTTGCTCTCGGCCGGCGGGCGATACTTCACGAGGCGGCCGATCGACGGCAGGAAGCTGCGGAACGGATCTTCCGCATAGACGCGCGATTCCACCGCCCAGCCGGTCAGCGTCACGTCCTTCTGCGCAAGCGAAAGCTTCTCGCCGGCGGCGACGCGGATCATCTGCTCGACGAGATCGATACCGGTGACGAGCTCGGTCACGGGATGCTCGACCTGCAGGCGGGTGTTCATCTCGAGGAAGTAGAAGCTCTTGTCCTGGCCGGCGACGAACTCGACGGTGCCGGCGGAGTCGTAGTTCACGGCCTTGGCAAGCGCGACCGCCTGCTCGCCCATCTTGCGCCGCGTCTCCTCATCGAGCAGCGGCGACGGCGCCTCCTCGATGACCTTCTGGTTGCGGCGCTGGATCGAGCATTCGCGCTCGCCGAGATAGATCACGTTGCCATGCTTGTCGCCGAGCACCTGGATCTCGATGTGGCGGGGATCGACGATGAACTTCTCGATGAAGACGCGATCGTCGCCGAACGAAGCCTTGGCCTCGGCCTTGGCGAGATTGAAACCCTCGGCGACCTCGGCGGTCGAACGCGCGATGCGCATGCCCTTGCCGCCGCCGCCGGCGGAGGCCTTGATCATCACGGGGTAGCCGATCTCGTCGGCGATGCGCACGGCGTGCTTGTCGTCCTCGATGACGCCGAGGAAGCCGGGCACGGTCGAGACCTTGGCCTTGGCGGCCGCCTTCTTGGATTCGATCTTGTCGCCCATGGCGGCGATGGCGCCGGGATTGGGGCCGATGAAGACGATGCCGGCCTCGGCCAATGCCCGCGGGAAAGCCTCGCGCTCGGACAGGAAGCCGTAGCCCGGATGCACCGCCTCGGCGCCGGTCTTGCGGCAGGCCTCGACGATGCGGTCGATCAGGAGATAGCTCTCGGCGGCGGCGGGCGGGCCGATCAGCACGGCGTCATCGGCCATCTCGACATGAAGCGCATCGCGGTCGGCTTCCGAATAGACCGCAACGGTTCGGATTCCCATGCGGCGGGCGGTCTTGATGACCCGGCAGGCGATCTCGCCGCGGTTCGCGATCAGAATGGTTTTGAACATTTCTTGCTTGATACCTTTGGGCGGGCTCCCCGCTCGTGGCACAGGCGTAACACCGCGAGCTTGACCGGTTCGTCTATACCAAAATCGCCCGCGCGCAACCCGCCTCTCGTTCCGCCCCTGCCGTCCGGCGAGGCATGCCAGCCGTGTCCCCTGCCGTCAGCCGGAATAGCTGTGGAAACGTCCGCGGGCATAGGCGTGCGACACCGCCTTCATCAGCTCGCCGACCTCGGTCTCAAGGAAATCGTTCGCAACGATCAGGGCACGAATGGCCGCCCGCGGATCGCCTTCGCAGGCAGCGATGGCCTCGTCCACGGCGGCCTCCAGCGCGAGGTCTTCGCTGTCCGCGGCTTGAGCATTGGTCTTGGATTGCGATCTGGGCTGCATGCGCGATGACGGTCCTCGCTCCGGTCACGCCTTCATGTTCACTTTATGTTCTCAAGAGTCAAGGCGGATCACGCCGCCCCGATCTCTTCCTGCTGCGGCTCGGCCTGTGGCTTTTCGGGAGCCAGAGCGACAGACTCTTGCTGTGCACCCTGCCGCACCAGGCGGTGGATGAAGCCCAGCTTGCCGATGACCGGCGGCGTCAGGATGAAAGGATAGAGATCCCGCGCGCCCATCGCTCGCGCGACGCTGTTCATCGCAAAGGTGAACGGCAGCCAGGCGTTGACGATGGTGTCGAAGTCCTCCGCGACGTACGGATCGAAGGTGACGCGCGCCGTCAGCCCGCCGATCTGGTCGGCGGGCGGATCGATCTCGATACCGAACTCGGAGGCCATCTCCAGCGTATCGACGATGTGGAGGTAGTGCGCCCAGGTCTCGGCAAAATCCTCCCACGGATGTGTGGTGGCGTAGGCCGAAACGAAATTGTCCTGCCAGTCCACCGGCGGCCCCTGATCGTAATGCCGCCTCAGCGCCGCGCCGTAGTCCTGCGTATCGTCGCCGAACATGGCCCGGCATTCCTCGAGCCTGCCGGCATCGCGCACCAGCACGTCCCAGAAGTAGTGCCCGACCTCGTGGCGAAAATGACCGAGCAAGGTCCGGTACGGCTCGCCCATTTCGAGCCGGCGCCGCTCGCGCTCGAAATCGTCGGCCTCGGCCAGAGCGATGGTGATGAGGCCGTTGTCGTGGCCGGTCAGGACCCTCTGCTGACCGGCGGGGTCATCGGCAAGGAAGTTGAAGATCAACCCGTGCCCGGGATCCTCGATCCGTGTCTTCACAGGGAGTTTCCAGCGGATCAGCGAATAGAACAGCCGGTGCTTGGCCACCTCCAGCTCTCGCCATCCGGCGAGTTGCGCGGGATCAGACAGATTGGGAATCGTACCGTTGTGCCGGCAGGCGCGGCAGAAGCCCGAAGTCTCGCCGATCTCGAGCAGCCAGTTGCAGGCGTCGTGCTCGGCATTGGCGCAGAAGAAGCGCCCCGTCCCGTGGTCGGCGAGCGTCCGAAAGCCCTCCTCCGCCGGCTCGATCGCCGACAGGATCTGGCGCTCCGGCATGAAGGCGAGCTGATGGCCGCAGCGCCCGCAGCTGCGATTCTCGAAATACAGGATGTTCTTGCAGGCCTGACAGACGAAGAGCTTCACAGCGTGGACCTTCGTGTTGCGGTGTTCAGGGCCTGACGACGCACGACAGTAACAGTCCGTTCCGGGAGCACGGAACTTTTTATCTGCCCTCACGTTCACGTCATGCCGGCGTTTGCCCGCCATAATCTCTGGTCAGTTTGCTTTCCTTGGTCCCAATGTCGCCACGCTTCCGAACACCCGCGATGGAATGCTCGGGCGACTGCTCGCCACATCAGTGCAGGTCAGCATGAACAGCGCGGATGCGCCCAGAGACGAAGTGAGGCCGGAGGCTGCCGCCGATGCGCTGCGCCAGCATATCGAGGAGATAGCGCGCGATCGCGATGAGGCCTATCGCGCGCTGCAGGAACGCGAGGCGGAGCTCGCGCGCATCCAGCGGATCGCCCGGGTCGGCGGCGTCGAGGTCGACCTGCGCGAAGGCTACCGCAACCGCCGCTCCCCCGAATACCTGATCATTCACGGCCTGCCGCCGGAGGCTGTCCACGAGACTCACGAAGACTGGGTCAGACGCGTGCATCCCGACGACCGCGTCAAGGCCGAGCAGGACTTCATTGCTGCAGTCAAGAGTAAGCAGGAGGACTACACCACCGAATACCGCATCATCCGTCCCAGCGACGGCGAGATCCGCTGGGTCCGCGTCATCGCCCGCATCGAGCGTGACTGGAACGGCCGCGCGATCCGTCTGGTCGGCGCGCATATCGATGTCACCGACCAGATGCTGGCGCAGGCCAAGCTGCGCGAGAGCGAGGAGCGCTTCCGGCTGATCGCCGACAGCGCCCCGGTGCCGATCTGGGTGACGAAGCTCGACCGCACCCGCTCCTTCGTCAATCGCGCCTATGTCGATTTCCTCGGCCTGCCCCATGACGAGACGCTGGCCTTCGACTGGCGCAAGGTGCTGCATCCCGAGGATCTTCCGCGCATCCTGGAGCAGCAGCAATCGGGAGAGCGCTCGCTGAAGCCGTTCTTCCTCGAGGCGCGCTACCGCCGCGCCGACGGCGAATGGCGCTGGCTGCGCTCGGAATCGCAGCCGCGCTGGGACGCGAACGGCAAACATGTCGGATTCATCGGCGTCGCTCACGACGTCACGGCCGCCAAGCAGGCCGAGATCGAGCTGCGCCGCATCAACGAGACCCTCGAAGAGCGGATCAAGGAGCGCACCGCCCAACTCGAGGCCAATGAAGCGCGCATGCGCGCGATCTTCGACACCAGCAATCAGTATCAAGCCATCCTCGACGTCGAGGGCCGCGTGCTGCATGCCAACCGCATCGCGGTCGCCGGCATGCGCGCCGGTGAAGTGAACGTCATCGGCCAGCCGCTCTGGGATGCGCCCTGGTTCACCCATACGCCGGGCGTGACCGAGATGCTGCGCAAGGCGTTCGCCCGCGTTCTCGCCGGCGAGAGCTTTCGGACCGAGATGCGGCTCGATTTCGCCAGCGGCCAGCGACATTTCGAGCTTTCGATGCGGCCTCTGTTCGACCAGCATGATGTGGTGACCGGCGCGGTCGCCGAGGCGGTCGACGTCACCGAGCGCATCCAGGGCGAGGAGCTGTTGCGGCAGTCGCAGAAGATGGAGGCGATCGGCCAGCTCACCGGCGGCGTCGCACACGACTTCAACAACCTGCTCACCA
Source organism: Bradyrhizobium sp. SZCCHNRI2009 (assembly GCF_032485115.1). Classification (NCBI taxonomy): domain Bacteria; kingdom Pseudomonadati; phylum Pseudomonadota; class Alphaproteobacteria; order Hyphomicrobiales; family Nitrobacteraceae; genus Bradyrhizobium; species Bradyrhizobium sp. SZCCHNRI2009. The sequence continues at coordinate 323,733 of NZ_JAUEUH010000002.1, read as the reverse complement.
TCATCCGCTCGGCCACCGACTTCCTGCGCCGCCGCGATCTTCCCGAGGAGCGGCGCCGGCGCTATGTCGATGCGATCTCGGAGACGGTGGAGCGCGCCTCGAAGCTGACCGCGCAGCTCCTGGCCTTCGCGCGGCGACAACCCTTGACGCCGCAGGTGTTCAATGTTGGCGAGCAGGTCGAGAGCGTCGTGCAACTGATCCGTCCTCTCGTCGGCAGCCGCATCCAGATCGAGCTCGCGGTCACGGACAGCGGGCTGTTCACCCTCGCCGACGTCGCGCAATTCCAGACCGCGCTCATCAATCTCGCCGTCAATGCGCGCGACGCCATGAACGGTGAAGGACATCTGAAGATCGGCGTGCAGCGGACCGAGAGCATCCCGGCCTTGCGTGGCCAGAGCACCCGGCCCGGTGCCTTCATCGCGATTTCGGTCGCCGACACCGGGGGCGGCATCGCGCCTCAACATCTCAACGCAATCTTCGAACCCTTCTTCACCACCAAGGAGGTCGGCAAGGGCACGGGTCTCGGCCTCAGCCAGGCGTTCGGCTTCGCCAAGCAGTCCGAAGGCGACATCGCGGTCGACAGCCGCATCGGCGACGGCGCGACCTTCACGATCTATCTGCCGCAGGCCACGGCTCCGCAATCCGGCACGGAAGCCGGCTCCGCGCGCATCGAGCCGGCGACCATCGGGCGCGGCTACCGCGTGCTCGTGGTCGAGGACAATGACGAGGTGGGGCAGTTCTCGACCGAGCTGCTCGAGGATCTCGGCTATGTGACGCGCCGCGTCGCCAATGCCGCCGATGCGCTGGCAATCCTGGCGAACGACGAATTCGCGGTCGACCTCGTGTTCTCCGACGTCATCATGCCCGGCATCAACGGCCTGGAGCTTGCCGGCATCATCCGCGACCGCTATCCCGGCCTGCCGGTGGTGCTGACATCCGGCTACAGCCACGTGCTCGCGGAGAATGCCCATCACGGCTTCGAGCTGATCAAGAAGCCCTATTCGGTGGAGTCGCTGTCGCGCATCCTGCGCAAGGCAATGGCCGAAAAGGCGCCGCTGCCGCGCTGAGTAGTGCGCGCTCCGCGCCCCGGAATGCCACGTGGACGGAGTGGGTCACGCCGAGGGCCCTGCGGAACCAAATGGCGTACACCGCTGTTGCGATGGATCACGCGCAACGAGGCGGCATGGCGGACTTCGATAGCGGCAAGGACCTGGCCCGCGCCGGCCATGCACTCGACGCCACCAATTTCTTCCTGGCCGATGTGCGTGACGGGCTCGGCCCTTATCTCGCGATCTATCTCCTGACCGAGCAGAAATGGGACGAGGCCTCGATCGGCGTCGTGATGTCGCTCGCGACGATCGCGGGCATCGTCGCGCAGACGCCCGCCGGCGCGCTGGTCGACGCCACCAGGGCAAAACGGCTGGTCATGATATCAGCCGCGATCGTCGTCACGGCCGCTTCGCTGCTGTTACCTCTCATGACCAGCTTCTGGCCGGTCGCGATCTCACAGAGCATCGCCAATGCCGCCGGCGTGATCTTCGCGCCGGCGATCGCCGCGGTGTCGCTCGGGATCGTCGGCGCCAAAGCCTTCACCGCGCGGGTCGGCCGCAACGAGTCCTTCAACCATGCCGGCAATACGGTCGGCGCCGTCATCGCCGGCGCTGCCGCCTACGCGCTCGGACCGTCGGCGGTGTTCTATCTGATGGCGGTGACGTCGGCCGGCAGCCTCATCAGCGTGCTCGCCATCCCCGAGCGCGCCATCGACCATGACGTCGCGCGCGGACTGGCGCATCAGGCGGAGGGCAATCGCCCGAAGCGGGGCGAGCAGCCCTCGGGCCTCAGCATTCTCCTGACCTGCCGTCCGCTGCTGATCTTCGCGGTCTGCGTCGCGCTGTTTCACCTCGCCAACGCCGCCATGCTGCCGCTGGTCGGCCAGAAGCTGGCGCTGCAGGACAAGAATCTCGGCACCAGCCTGATGTCGGCCTGCATCGCCGCGGCCCAGCTCGTGATGGTACCGATGGCGCTGCTGGTCGGCGCCCGCGCCGACCGCTGGGGCCACAAGCGGTTCTTCCTGGCGGCGCTGCTGATCCTGCCGCTGCGCGCGGTGCTCTATACGCTATCGGACGACAAGGCGTGGCTGGTCGGCGTGCAGCTGCTGGACGGCGTCGGCGCCGGCATCTTCGGCGCGATCATGCCGGTGATCGTCGCGGACCTGATGCGCGGCACCGGACGCTTCAACATTGCGCAGGGCGCTGTGATCACAGCGCAGAGCATTGGCGCGGCGCTGTCGACCGCGCTGGCGGGCCTGGTCGTCGTCCATGGCGGCTACAGCGCCGCATTCCTAGTGCTCGGCGCGGCGGCCGCGCTCGCCGTGATCGTATGCTGGCTGCTGCTTCCCGAGACCGGTGGAGCAGAGGCCGCGCACCCGAATGCGGCGCCCTCGCCCGCTATCCCCGCCGAATGATTTGCTCTATCGATCCCTGATCATGTCCCTGCACGATACCTGGCTCGCCTACGCCATCATCATTCCCGCCACCGCTGGCGTCATCATCCGCCCCTTCCGGCTGCCCGAGGCCGTGTGGGCCGTCGCCGGCGCGATCCTGCTGGTCGCGCTCGGCCTGCTGCCTGTCGCTGAAGCGCTCACCGGCATCCGCAAGGGCGTCGACGTCTATCTGTTCCTGATCGGCATGATGCTGATTGCCGAGCTGGCGCGCCGCGAGGGCCTGTTCGACTATCTGGCGGCCTATGCGGTGGAGCATGCGCGCGGCTCGCCGCAGCTCCTGTTCCTGCTGGTCTATGCGGTCGGCACCCTGGTCACCGTGCTGCTCTCCAACGATGCGACCGCGATCGTGCTGACGCCGGCCGTCTATGCCGCCACCCGCGCCGCCGGCGCCTCGCCGCTGCCCTATCTGTACGTATGCGCCTTCATCGCCAATGCCGCGAGCTTCGTGCTGCCGATCTCCAATCCGGCCAATCTGGTCGTGTTCGGCGAACGCATGCCGCATCTCACCGAATGGCTGCGCCAGTTCACCCTGCCCTCGATGGTCGCGATCGCCCTGACCTATGTCGCGCTGTGGCTGACCCAGCGCCGCGCGCTCCGTGAGGAAACGCTGCGCACCGATGTCGAGAAACCGCACCTGAGCCGCGAGGGCCGGCTCGCCGCGTTCGGAATCGGCGCCATCGCAGCGGTGCTTCTGACTGCCTCGGCGCTCGACGTGCAACTCGGCCTGCCGACCTTCGTCTGTGGCGTCGTCACGGCGACCGCGATCCTGCTGGTCAGCCGGCAATCGCCTTGGCCGGTGATCCGCGGCATCTCATGGGGTGTGCTGCCCCTGGTCGGCGGCCTGTTCGTGATGGTCGAGGGTCTAAGCCGCGCCGGCGCGATCGGACAGCTCAGCGCCTGGTTGCACCAGGGCGTGACGTCGTCGCCGCACGGCACGGCGTGGGCCGCGGGCCTGATCACCGCGGTGGCCGACAACATCGCCAACAACCTGCCGGTCGGCCTGGTTGCGGGCTCCGTCGCCGCCAGCGACCACCTGCCGCATGAGGTCATCCGGGCCATCCTGATCGGGGTCGATCTCGGCCCGAACATCTCGGTCACAGGCTCGCTTGCCACCATCCTGTGGCTGACGGCGTTGCGGCGCGAGAAGATCGAGGTGTCCGCCTGGCAGTTTCTCAAGATCGGACTCGTCGCAACGCCGCCGGCGCTGATCGCGGCACTGGCGGCAGCGATCTGACATCGATTGATTTGCGATGGGCACGTTGATGAGTGTGGGGGCCCGCCCCTACCGCTCCAGGGCTCCGTTGAAGAAGTCGACGAGCCCGAATGGTGCGCTGTCGCCGAGGCAGAGCTTGAGGATTTGATGCGCGCCTGCGGCCGCCGACGAGCTGCGCGGGAATAGCGCTGCTTCGTAGATGGCGAGTGCCGCTTCGATGTCGCCGGGGTGGGCGGCAATCGCCTTGCCGAGCTCGGCGCCGTCGAACATCGCCAGGTTCGCGCCCTCGCCCGCCGGCGGCGCCAGGTGCGCGGCATCGCCGAGAAGCGTCACTCCAGGCACACGATCCCATCGATGGTCGTTCGGAAGCGTGTGGATCATGCGCGGGACCGGCGGGGTTTCGCCGTCGGTGATCAGCGCGGTGAGCGCGGGCGCCCATCCGTCGAACTCGGCCGCGATCCGGGCGGTCGCAGCGGCAGCGTCCGTGAAGTCGATGCCGGCGATCCACGCGGCGGAGCGGTTCAGCGCGACGTAGGCGTGAAGAACGCTTCCCGTCTCACGGTGGGCGAAGATCCCCTGTCCCGGAGCGAGCGCGAACAATGCGCCGCCGCCGACCGCCTCGGCCGCTGCGGTGTGCCGCTGGTCGGCGTCATGCAGGTAGGTCTCAATGAACGTCGTGCCGACATATTCCGGCTTGGCGGCCGACAACAGCGGCCGAACCTTCGACCAGGCGCCGTCGGCGCCGACCAGGAGGCTCGTGACCACGCTCGACCCGTCCGCGAATCTCAGTTCATGCCTGTGGTCGCCGAGGGGCACGGCGCCGGTCAGCTTCTTGCCCCACCGGATCGTCTCATCTGGAAGGGAATCGAGCAGAAGCCGCCGCAGATCGCCGCGCAACACCTCGGGGCGTCGACCGTCATCGGCCTGTGCGAGCAGCACCGTGCCATGCCGGTCAAGCACGCGCGACGCCGCGCCGCCCTCATGGATGATCGCACGGAACGCATCGATGAGGCCGGCGTCTGCGAGGGCACGTTGCCCGTCGTGCTCGTGAATATCGAGCTGGCCGCCTTGCGTCCGAGCTTCCGCGGACGGCTCCGCCTCATAGATCGTCGCCGGGACGCCGTGGACATGGAGGACGCGTGCGAGCGTGAGGCCACCGAGGCCCGCACCGACGATCGTGACGGGTGTCGTCATCATCTGCCTTTCAACCGACCTGGAACACCGTTCGATGAAAGTTGATTGGAACAACGTTCCAATCATGTCAAGATGATGGTCATGGCGACCAGATCAATACGGACGGAACGGCGCGCGGACGCGCTCTCGAAGGAGAAGATCGTCGAGGCGGCGATCGAGATCCTGGACGCCGGCGGCGAAAGCGCTCTGACCTTCCGCGCGCTCGCGGCTCGGCTGGCAACCGGGAGCGGGGCGATCTACTGGCACGTCGCCAACAAGAGCGACTTGCTCGCAGCGGCCACCGATGACGTCATTGCCCGCGTCATGACCGGTGTCGGCGGCGATGCCGAGCCGCGACAGGCAATCCGTGCCGTTGCGCTCGGGGTGTTCGATGCGATCGACGCCCACCCGTGGGTCGGCGCCCAGCTTTTCCGTGAACCGTGGCGGTCCGCGATGCTGCAGATCGTGGAAAGCGTCGGCGGACGGCTCCAGACGCTCGGTGTCCCCGAAAGAGCCCTGTTCGATGCCGCGTCTGCGCTGGTGAACTACATCCTCGGCGTGGCCGGGCAGAACGCCGCGAACGCCCGCCTGCTGCCGCGCGAGACGGACCGCGCGGCGTTCCTCGGATCGGTCGCCGCGCAATGGGCGCAGCTCGATTCCGCCAAGTACCCGTTCGCCCATCGCGTGGCGACGGACCTGCGCGAGCACGACGACCGCGAGCAGTTTCTTGCCGGCATCGACCTCATCCTGGCCGGGATCGGAACCATCCGATAGGCAGCGACCGACTTGCAGCCCCTGCTTCGTCAGAACGCAGGGAAAGACGCAACCGGCGGGAGAAGATCGAGGTCGGCACCTTGGCAGGCTCCAACCAGCCTCCAAAGGTGCGACTCGTGACGACGCCGCCGGCGCTGGTGGCACGCCGGCGGCGGCGTTGTGGTCACGACGATCGACCTGACGATCAGGCCGCAGCTTCGTAGTTGACCGCGGTCTCAGCGATCTTGGTCAGCGTCTCGTCGGTCTTCCGCTCTTCATTCAGCGTCTGGTCGAGCAGCTTGGCGGCTTTCGGCAGGTTGAGCTTGAGGGCCCAGGCCTTCAGGGTGCCATAGCGCGACATCTCGTAGTGCTCGACCGCCTGCGCTGCAGCAAGAAGGCCGGCGTCGAGCGCCTGTGTCCCCTTGTACTCGTCCATGATCTCCTTGCCCTCGTCGATGATGCCCTCGATCGCATCGCACTTCTTGCCGCGGGCGGGCTTGCCGATCAGCTCGAAAATCTGCTCGAGCCGCTCGATCTGGCCTTCGGTCTCGTCGTGGTGCTTCTCGAACGCCGCCGCCAGCTTCTCCGACTGCGCCGCCTTGGCCATTTTCGGCAGCGTCTTCAGGATCTGCTTCTCGGCGTAGTAGATGTCCTTGAGGGTATCGAGGAAGAGCTCGTTGAGGTCTTTGTCGGCAGGCATGGTGTGCTCCTGTTGATTGTGAGCCGACAACCAGAAAGCCATACCCTAGTTCCTGCCACCGACGAGCCCGCCGCAAGAAAATCCTGTCCTGAGCGCTGCCGGCGGCCTCCGAGCCTCTTGTAACAAAACTGTCACCCGGCAAAACTAAAGCTCTTCCCTGCGGCGAGACGCCGCGATTCCGCCGAATGCCTTCAGGAGTTTTCAATGCGCCGCCCGCTCGTGCTGCTGTGCGCCGGACTGACCTTGCTGTCGTCCGGAGCCGCATTTGCGCAGAACGCCACCCCCCATAATCTCATCCTGTTCATTCCCGACGGCCTGCGTGCGCTCAAGGTGACGCCGGAGACCGCCCCGGCCATGGCCGCCGTCCGCGACAAGGGCGTCAACTTCAAGAATTCGCACTCGCTGTTTCCGACCTTCACGATGGCCAACGGCTCGGCCATGGCGACCGGCCACTATCTCGGCGACACCGGCACATTCTCGAACACGATCTTCACGGGCTACACCTCGGCGCCGGCCGGCGATACCGTCGTGCCCTTCATCGAGAACGACGCCGTGCTCGGCGACATCGACGAGCATTTCAACGGCGACTACCTCAACGAGGACACGATCCTGAAGCTTGCCCGCAAGGCCGGTTATTCGACCGCCGCGATCGGCAAGCTCGGCCCGACCTATCTGTTCGACCACACCGGCTGCCCTTGCAAGCCCGGCGCGACCTCCTCGATCGTGATCGACGACTCCACCGGCAACAAGAATGGCGTGCCGGTGACCGACGAGGTCAAGGACGCCATGACCAAGGCCGGCCTGCCGCTGGCGACGCCGTCGCGCGGCGACAACGGAAAGGCGGGCGACGCCAAGACGCCAGGCACGACCTCGGCCAACGTCGCGCAGCAGGCCTACATGGTCGACGTCGCCACCAAGGCGGTGCTGCCGATGTTCAAGGCCCGCAACAAGCCGTTCGTTCTGGTGTTCTGGTCGCGCGACCCGGACGGCAGCCAGCACAATCACGGCGACAGCCTCAACACCATCACGCCGGGCATCAACGGCCCGACCTCGATGGCCGGCATCAGGAATGCCGACGACAATCTGGCGGCGCTGCGCAAGGCGCTCGACGATCTCGGGCTTGCCGCCTCGACCAACATCATGGTCCAGGCCGACCACGGCTTCTCGACCATCTCCAAGGAGAGCAAGACGAGCCCGTCGGCCAAGGTCGGCTACGACGACACGCCGAAGGATTTCCTGCCGATGGGCTTCCTGGCGATCGACCTCGCCAAGGCGCTCGATCTGCCGCTGTTCGATCCCAACGACAAGAACGCGGCCGTATCTGAGGGCAAGCACCCGAAGGCCGGCAACGGCGTGCTCGGCAAGGATCCTGCCAAGCCCGACCTCGTCGTCGCCACGAATGGCGGCTCCGACCTGATCTATCTGCCCAACAACGACAGGAAGCTCGCCCGCCGTACCGTCAAGGCGCTGCTGGCGCAGGACTACGTCTCCGGCATCTTCGTCGACGACAAGCTCGGCGAGATTCCCGGCACGCTGCCGCTGTCGCGGATCAACCTGCAGGGCAAGGCGGTGACGCCGCACCCGGCGATCGTGGTCAATTTCCGCTCCTACGTCGCGCCGGACTGCGACCAGCCGTCCAACTGCCAGGTCGAGGTCGCCGACACCGTGCTGCGCCAGGGCCAGGGCATGCATGGCTCGTTCGGCCGCGGCGACACCTACAACTTCATGGCGGCCATCGGACCCGACTTCAAGGCTGGCTTCGTCGATCCCCTGCCCGTCAGCAATGCCGATGTCGGCATCACCGCGGCGAAGCTGCTCGACCTCAAGGTCGCGCCGAAGGGCAAGCTGATCGGCCGCATCATGACCGAGGCGATGCCGAACGGCACAACGCCCAAGGCGACGTCGGACGTCATCAAGTCGGACCCGGCCGCCGGCGGCCTGCGGACCGTGCTGAAGCTGCAGCGCGTCGGCACCCAGCGCTATTTCGACGTCGCCGGCTTCCCCGGCCGCACCGTGGGCCTGGACGAGGAAGCGCCGAAGCAGAAGGCGGCGGCGAAGTAGTCAGGCGTTGCGACGCCCGTCCAAGACCAAAAGACTTAGTGCCCCGTGAAAGCGGGGCATTCTTGTTTGCTAGGTCAAAGGCTCCTTCCGCCTTGCAAATTCGCATTGGCACTAGACGACCGTTTCCAAAGTCCTGGCCATATTGATATGGACGTGCAGACCCCCGCTGTCATCGTCCGCGAAGGCGGACGATCCAGTACGCCGTGACGTCTCGGTTCAATATCTTCTGCCGCGGACTACTGGATGCTCCACCTTCGCGGAGCATGACAGCCGTGGAGACGGCGAGAGCTCAACCCAGCAACCACCGTCGGTTCTAAGGAAACACTCGTCTAGCCAGACGCACGGACAGCTATCGTGGTCCGCATGCGCTGCAGTCTGAGCGCAACGAACGAGAAGCCGATCATCAGTCCCGCTGCGAGCGCGCCGGCCGCAGCAAATAGGAAGTACTCCGGAATCATGAGCATCTCGATTGCATAATCATAGTGCTGGCGACTCGCAGTTGCCGTGATGATGTCCCATTCGCGATGCACGGCCGCGACAAAGCTGCCGAGATAGCCGCCCGCGGCCCCGGTCCAGACAAACGCGATCGTGTTGAGCCGATAGAGCCACGCCAGACAAATGGCGACAGACATGATCGCAATCACGATCGCGATGTAGGGCTGCCATTCGAACCCGGATGTCCACTCGAGCATGAGGTATGTCGCCAGGGCAGCAGCAGCGAGCGACAGCAACATTAGCACCACCGAGTGCAAACTCCGCAAACGATCGATGAGACCTCGATCGTTCGAGGTCTGTAAGCCCCAGCGCGCCAGAATAAGCCTCACCTGTGCGGCGCAAATCCCTCCTAAGATTTCCAGCACAAGATCGCCAGAGAACGCGAAGTCCCGCGCGACCGCGAACCAGGCTCCCTTGAGATTCCACAACAGCCATAGTTGGAACAGGATCGGCGCGAACGCGCTCAGGAGCACCCGCGGAACGTAACGCCTGTTCCAGATGTAGGGCAGCGCACATACGAAGCCAAAAAGCCAAGCTTCGAGGCTTCGGATCACGATCTCCACGATATCCCCCGATCTGCGCAATCACGGCAGGTGCACCGGCGCCAGCGGAGTATTTCAATGCCACCGGTCCGCCTCGTCAAGCAGCGGGTCTGCGCCTACAGGAGCCGACGCACGCCACGCATACGCCGAAAAGAAAAGAGCGCGATGATGTCATCGCGCTCCTCGAACTCGGTCTCGTGGATGAGGCGTGCTGCGCTTACATCCCGATGTCGATCATCGACGGCAGTTGCGCCAGCGGCAGCACGGTGACGCCGACGAGCGTCGCGACCATGGCTCTCAGGACGCGGTTGCCCTGGCGCTTGCCGCGCATCTGCTTGGCGACCCATTCCAGCACGTCGGTGCGGACGCCGCGCGCATTGGCCGGCGCCCAGCTCGCGATGTCGGTCTCGGCGGCCAGCGCGACGCTGCGCGGCGGCACCGGCAGGCCGGATGCGGAGGCGGTGTGATGCGCAATCGCCTTGGCGAGCAGGTCCTCGAACCGGCCGTTATCGTTGCGTTCGGTCGCGGCCTGGTCGATCGCGAACAGGGCCTCGGCTTCGGCACGGCTCACCGGGGCATCGTTCACCGCAGCGGCGGTGAGGATGCGCACGCACCAGGCGACGTCGTCGGCATCGAGCACCCGGGAGAAATGCACGCGTCCCGCGGTGGTCGGACCCTCACCGGTGATCACGCCGTCGCGCACGATGCCGAGCGCGAAAGCAGCGGTCTCACAGGAGGACGGTTCGAGACCATCGATGCCGATGGTTTTTGGTGCAGAGGTAGCCATGTTCTCTTCTCAGTTGCTGTGTTGACCCACCTTGTCGGCGCGCGTCTGAACGAGTGGTTAACGGTTCGAAACGCTGCTGTGGGTTTTTGTATCGGTTGCCGATTTGCCGCAGTGACCTCGATCACGGTTCAATGCCGAGGGCCGTCAGGGGGCGGCGTGTTGCGACCGCCAGATGGCGAAATCTGGGCAACCGGTCGTCTCACGGATGTTTCGTCGCAGCCCGGGAACTCAAAAGAAGTTGTTGGCTCCGTGAGTTCCAGAGAAATCTTTTTCTCTTTCTCGTGAGACAGTTCCCTTGAGGAGCAGTATTTCCTATAGTGTTTAGAAGAATTTATTTCCGCCACTGCAATGAATTGAGGACTGCCATGGCTCTCCAGATCGGCTCCACTGCCCCGGACTTCGAGGCGCAAACCACCGAAGGCAAGATCAAATTCCACGACTGGATCGGCGACAGCTGGGCCCTCTTGTTCTCGCATCCGAAGGATTTCACCCCGGTCTGCACCACCGAGCTCGGCGCGCTGGCGCGGCTGAAACCGGAGTTCGACAAGCGCGGCGTCAAGCTGATGGGCCTGTCGGTCGACCCGGTGGAGAACCACGCCAAGTGGTCCGAGGACATTCGCGAGACGCAGGGTGCCGCGCCGAACTACCCGATGATCGGCGACACCGACTACAACGTCTCCAAGCTCTACGACATGCTGCCGGCGGCGATCTCCGGGGATCCGTCCAAGCGCAGCGCGGCCGACAACCAGACCGTCCGCAACGTCTTCATCATCGGGCCCGACAAGAAGATCAAGCTGATCCTGGTCTACCCGATGACCACCGGGCGCAACTTCCAGGAAATTCTCCGCGTCATCGACTCGCTGCAGCTCACCTCCAAGCATCGCGTCGCCACCCCCGCCGACTGGAAGCAGGGTGAGGACGTCATCATCGCCGGCTCGGTGTCCGACGACGAGGCCAAGACGATCTATCCGAACGGCTGGAAGGCGCCGAAGCCGTATCTGCGCGTGGTGCCGCAGCCGAAGTGACGGCGGCAAACGACGTTTAACGACGTCATCCCGGGACGCCTCGCAGAGGCGGACCCGGGATCTCGATAGACTGGGCTCGAACTCTGAGCGCTTCGGGCCGACGCCACTTCAGCCCCGTGGCGTCGCCCAGTCCGCGATCAGCAGCCCGAGTGTCGCCGACACCGCAGTGACGAACACGCCCCAGCTGATGTCGACCGCCACCACCGCCCAGGTCCATTGCTTGAGCATCGCCAGCGACGTCAGCTCGAAGGTCGCGTAGCAGAACAGCCCAAACAGCGCGCCGTAGAGCAAGGTCGAGCGCCATGTCGCGTCGGCCGTCCCGCTGACGAAGATCAGCACGCCCACGACATAGAGCAGATAGAACAGCACCGCCGGCACGGGGCGGATCTCGCCCAGCATCTCGCCGACCTGCGACTGGAAGAAGCCCCTGGCGACGACGCTCAGGAACGGGATGTCGAAGCCGAGCAGCACGGCCAGTGTCGCGAAATACAGAACGGCGTACCGGCCCATGCGCGGCTCCTCCCTGGTAGCTCACCTGCCGATCACGCGGAGCGACGGCAGCCCCCGCCCGGGCCGGGCCGATCAGCCGCGGCGCTTGGCCTTGGCCTTCTTTCCACCCGGCGCCTTGGCCCGCGAGGGTCTGTCTGAATACGTCTGTCCGCCGTGGCTGGACTTGTCGCGATGCTGCTTTTTGTTCGCGAACGCCGGCTGTTGGCCGGGTTTCGCCGGCCCCTCGCGATGCGGCTTGCCACGCGGCTTGGCGTCCCTGCCCCCGCGCGGCTCATCGCGCTGCAGCGGATGGTAGGCCGTCTCGTCCGCCTCGCGCCGCGGCGGCCGCTTGTCGGCGCGCGGCTTGTCCGGCGAGGCCTGCCCCGAGGGCGCGCCCGCCAGCGGCTCGATCCGGATATTGTCCTCCTTGTCGGGACGGCGGATGTTCGCAGTGAAAGCGTCGGCGACGCGCGCGGCGATCTCGAACTCGGTCGTCGTGTCCTGGATCTTGATGGCGCCGATGTCGTGCTTGTCGATGCCGCCGCGGCGGCAGATCATCGGCAGCAGCCAGCGCGCTTCCGCATTCTTCCTGCGCCCGATCGCCGCCCGGAACCAGACGCTCGGCTCGCCCATGCCGTGGCGCGCCGACGGCTTTCCTGTCTTCGTTCGGGGCGCCGGCGGCCGCTCCTCGCCGCGCGCCGGCCTGGCGGTGTCGCGACCGCGATCCTCCCGCGCACGGCCGCGATCCTGACCCGGATCCAGAATGTCCTCGGGTGACGGCAGCCGCGCGCGATAGAGCCGCGCCAATGCGGCGGCGATGTCCTCGGCCGACCGCTCCGCCAGCAGCGCCTGCGCGAGCGCCAGATCCTCCGCCGTCGTCTCCTCGGTGAACACCTGGTCGTGGAGCATGCGCTCCTGATCGAGCTTGCGGATCTCATCAGCTTGCGGCGCCGCGCCCCACGCGGCCTCGATGCCGGCGAGGTTCAGCAGCGTTTCCGCCCGCCGCCGCCGCGCCGGCGGCACCAGCAGCACGCTCACGCCCTTGCGGCCGGCGCGGCCGGTGCGGCCCGAGCGATGCTGCATCACCTCGGGATCGTTCGGCAGCTCGGCGTGGACCACGAGGTCGAGCTTGGCGAGATCGATGCCGCGTGCTGCGACGTCGGTTGCCACGCACACCCGCGCGCGCCCGTCGCGCAGCGACTGCAGCGCCGTGGTTCGCTCGTTCTGGGTCAGCTCACCCGACAGCGCGACGACGGAAAAGCCGCGTTCCAGCAGCGCCGCCTGCAGATGGCGCACCTTCTCGCGGGTGTTGCAGAATACGATCGCGCTCGGCGACTCGTAGAAGCGCAGCACGTTGACGACCGCGTGCTCGACATCGTCGGCGGCGATGCGGATGGCGCGGTACTCGATGTCGGCATGCCCGCCTTCGTCGCCCTCGACCTCGATCCGGAACGCGTCGTCCTGATACTGCTTCGCCAGCGCCACGATGCCGCGCGGGAAGGTCGCCGAGAACAGCAGGGTCCGGCGCGTTTCCGGCGTGGTCTCGAGGATGAACTCGAGGTCCTCGCGAAAGCCGAGATTGAGCATCTCGTCGGCCTCGTCGAGCACCACGGCCTTCAATTCCGAGATGTCGAGACGCCCGCGCCGCAGATGGTCGCACAGCCGCCCGGGCGTGCCGACCACGATATGGGCGCCCGCCTCGAGCTCGCGCTGCTCGCGGCGCGGATCCATGCCGCCGACGCAGGAGACGACGCGCGCGCCGGCGTGCTGATAGAGCCATGCGAGCTCGCGCTGCACCTGCAAGGCAAGCTCGCGCGTCGGCGCCACGATCAGCGCCAGCGGCGCGGTCGCCCGCGCAAACCGCTCGGCCTCGCCGAGCAGGTTCTTCGCAAGCGCCAGCCCATAGGCCACGGTCTTGCCCGAGCCGGTCTGCGCCGAAACCAGCAGGTCACGGTCGACGGCGTCATGTGCAAGCACGGCGAGCTGTACGGGCGTCGGAGTCTCATAACTGCGCTCGGCCAGGGCGCGGGCGAGCGGCGGATTCGTCGTGGGAAAGGACAAGTGACGGGAAACCTCGTTTCGATCCGGCTGCTTTACGCCATGCCGCGCCGGAACACGAGGGCCGTGAACGGTCAAATGCCGTCCTGCTCAGTGCGCCCAGCCCGCCCGGACGACACCGATGGTCGACGGCCGCGCGGCCGGGAAGGCGAGACGCGCGGCCACTGCCCCGCCAGGTCTCGGCTACTCGTCGCTCCACGGCCAATGCCAGTGATGCCAGCCCCAGTTGCGCGGACCGCTGGCGTCCATGGCCGCCTTCTGCTTGTCATCGAGCGAGTCGTAAAGCGCCTGAAACGCCGGGCGGACGATCTTGATCGCCTGCTGCATCGTGTCGAGGCGCTGTTCCGCCAGTGCGAGGCGGTCGGTCGCCTTGACCGGCGGCGTCGCCGGGCAGTCCTTCGTGATCAGCTCCGCGGCCTTTGCCGATGCCGCCTTGAGATCATCGAGCCGCGCCCGCTGCGTGTCGTTCGGCTTGATGGCGGCCTCGATCTGCGACATCCGCCATTCGGCAAATCCGGCCATGCGGGGATTGCACAGGAAGCCGAAGCCCCGACCGCCCATCATCCCCGGCCCCATCATCATGCCGGGGCCCCACCCTGGTCCGCCCGCGCCCGGCTGGGCAAAGGCCGGCGCGGCGGTGACGGTCACGATTGCGGCCGCGAAGACCAGCGCGCGTGGATCTAATCGCATGGCAGAACTCCTTGACGTGGCACCGATGAGTTTGCGCAAACTAAGCGCGCGGCGAGCTTTGGTGCTTGAGCGAGATCAACGGATCACTGCAGAGCCATGGCGAATTGAGGAGATGACAACGATACGCAGCTATCGCTGGATATGGACATCGGCGGTCGCATCGGGCTGCGGGACGCTGGCGCATATCGGCCTGATGGAGCTCAAGAGCGGGCTTCACCTGTTGCCGCAATTCGATCCCGCCACGGCGCTTCTCGACACGCTCTCGCCCCTGTTCGCCCGAGCGATGCATGATGGGGCGCCGCTGTGGTTGCTCTCGCAGCTCAACGGAGCCTTCCTGATCGGCCTGCTGTTCGGGCGCTTCTTCCACCGCCTGCCCGGCGGCAGCGGTGTCGCCAAAGGCTTCCTGCTCGGGCTTGCCGGCTGGCTGCTGCTCGGAATCGGGTTGTTTCCCGCCATCGGCCTTGGACCGTTCGCAACGTCGCTCGGCCTGGGCGCCGGCCCGGCGCTGTTTTCGCTGGCGATGGTCGAGGCGTATAGCGTCGTGCTGGGCGCCGTGTATGCGGCCCTGCAGAGACCGGATCAGAAGATCGAGCCTGGCCGCGGAGACAGCAATCACGCCTGACCGTCGCCGGGAGGTCGCCCGGCCAATTTCGAAAAGGCCGAATTCTTCTCTTTCGTTTTCTCGTAAATCATGTATGATCCACGTCGTCCTGCCCCATGCAGAGGGACGTACGCGTCGTCACGAACGTCGGTGCGGGATGCGGTGGCCGCGAACCATGCCGGACGCGCGTTTCGCGCAGACGACCGGCATGATCGCGGACGTGAAGTCGCAGCGTCCTGACACCCCGAAGCTGGTGTCACGTTCGCGACGGCGCTAACGCGCCGCGCGGATCATGGTGGCCAACACGCCCGGCGCACCAGGGAGACTGCGTATAAGCGTGAAGACATCGCGCAGGGAATGCCGGTTGATCGGCTTTGCCTGTGGTACCTGCCGCCTGCATTTTTTTCGCAGGCGGGCCATGGGTGAGGCCTTCACCCGGCATTCCCTGCGCCCTCTCGTTTTGCAGAGGGTAAACAGGCCGCAGAACTCGGGCTGCTCATGCCGCGGGAATGCGAGGTCATGTCTTGAGACGCTTGCGCAGATCTCTGTTGTCGTCCCGGGCACCGTCCGTGATCCAGGGCCTGACGGAGGACGGTCTCGGCTACATCGCGCGCGTGACCGCCCCCTACCTCGTCATCATGATCGGCTTCGTGCTTCTGCTCACGCTGTTTCCGGGCATCGTGACCATCCTGCCACGATTGCGCGACGGGTGAGCAGCCGTGTCAGGCCGCGCGCATGCCGTCGAGGAACTTCTGCACCTCAGCCTTCAGCCGCAGGCTCTCGCCGGACAGCGCCTGCGCCGAGGCGAACATCCGGTTGGAGCTTTCGCCGGTCTCGCCTGCCCCACGCGCCGCGCTGCGGATGTTCTCGACGACCTCTGCGGTGCCGGTTGCGGCCGAGCGGACGCTCTGGGTGATGTTCTGCGTAGCGGCGCGCTGCTGTTCGACGGCGGCGGAGATCGAGGCGGCGATCCCGTTGATGCGCTCGATGGTCGAGCCGATTGCCTTGATGGCGTCGACCGATTCCTGGGTCACGGTCTGCATGTTGGCGATCTGGCTGGAGATCTCCTCCGTCGCCTTGGCGGTCTGGCCGGCCAGGGTCTTGACCTCCTGAGCGACCACCGCGAAGCCGCGGCCGGCATCACCGGCACGGGCGGCCTCGATGGTGGCGTTGAGCGCCAGCAGGTTGGTCTGCTCGGCGATCGAGGTGATCAGCTTGACGACGTCGCCGATGCGGTTGCCGGCGTCGGACAGCTCCTTGATGCGCTGGTCGGTCGCGGTCGCCTGGTTGACCGCCTCGGCGGCGATGGCGTTGGACTCCTGCACGCGACGGATGATCTCGGCGATCGAGCCGGACAGCTCGTCCGATGCAGCAGCCGCAGTGCGGACGTGCTCGGATGCGGTTTCCGACGCGCCGGCCGAGTGGCCGGACAGGTCGGCGGTGGTGCGCGCCGTCTGGGTGAGCTGGCGCGCCTCGCGCTCGAACTCGCCCGACGAGGTCAAGACGTTCTCGATGATGCCGCCGATGCTGGCCTGGAACGAATCGACGAAACGCTGCAGCTCGGCCTTGCGCTGCTCGACAGCCGCTGCGGCCGCAGCGGTCTGCTCCTCGCGCATCCGGCGCCGCTCGCTCGCGGCACTGCGGAACACGACCAGGCTGCGGGCGATTTCACCGATCTCGTCGCTGCGGTCATCGGACTTGATCGCAACGTCCTCGCGGCCCTCGGCGATGGCGGTGAGCGCGTCGGTCACCGCGGCGAGAGGCTTGGTGACGCGGCGAACCGCCAGCATGGTCAAGCCGAGCACCAGCAGCGCGGCGATCGCAGCGGCGACGACCATGGTCCGCATCGCCTGCGACAGCATGGCGTCGAGCTCGGCCATGGGCACGCCGACATAGAGAATGCCGATCACCTTTCCAGCCGGATTGGTGACAGGAAAATAAGCGGTCATGAACGACTTGCCGAACAGCGTCGCGGGGCCCTTGTAGGCCTCGCCGCGGCGCAGCAGCGCCTGCGCCGGATGATCCGCGGCAAGCTGGGTGCCCACGGCGCGGTCGCCATTCTCCTTCTTCACATTGGTCGAGCGGCGGACGAACTGGCCGCTGTCATCAACCACGAACAGCGTGGCGCTGCCGCCGACATAGGACACCGCGCGATCGACGATCGCGTGATCCTTGATCTCGGGAATCGCCGGAATCTCGATGCGCGTAACGACGCCGTTCTGCACGCTGACTTTCGCGTCGCCGAACGTTTCGGTGAACGTCAGCGCGAAGGTGCGCAGATTGCCTTCGATGTCGCGTTTGGCGCGATCCGTGAAATCGGAGGACAGCGACCAGTACGCCGCGCCGACCACGAGAGCTGTGTTCAGGGCGATCACGACAACGGCGCCAATCAGCGCCTTGGTGCCGAGCTTCAATTTGACGGACACGAGATAAACCTTCCAGGGGAACTGCAACTGAATCTCAAACTGCCCGTAGTTGGTTTCAAAGCGGTTATTTTCCGGAGCGTAGAATACCGGAACTCTCGATAAAAACGGCAATAAGATACCCTGATCATGTCCTCCTCCCCCATCATCGTATGGTTTCGCGAGAGCCTGCGGCTGTCTGACCACCCCGCGTTGCATGAAGCAGCGAAGTCGGGCACTCAGATCGTTTGTAGTTACGTCCACGATCAGGAAAGCCCTGGATTGCGTCCGCTCGGCGGCGCGGCGCGCTGGTGGCTCGCGCAATCGTTGCGTGCACTCGAGGCCGAACTACATGCGCTCGGCGCCGAGCTCGTGATCCGGCGCGGCTCCGCGGCCAAGGTGCTCGGCGAGCTGGCGCGCCAAACCAGGGCCAGCGCGGTGTATTGGAACGATGTCGCGCAGGCCGGCCCCCGCGCCGTGGCTGCCGGCGTCGAAGCAGCACTCGCCGAGATCGGCGTCTCTTCACGCGTGTTTCCCGATGACCTTCTGGTCGATCCGGCCGAGTTGCGCGGCAAGGATGGGCGCGGCCCGCGCGTGTTCACACCGTTCTGGAAGCGTGTGCTCGCTCTGGGTGATCCGCCGAAGCCGCTGCCGCGGCCGGCCCGGCTGTCGCACGCCCCCGGCGGCGCAAGCTTGCCGATCGGTGAGCTCGCGCTCGAGCCGCGCAAGCCCGACTGGGCCGGCGGCCTGCGAGCGTCATGGCAAGCCGGCGAGCGCGCGGCACAGGCGCGCCTCGCCAGCTTTCTCGAAACGGCCGTGCAGACCTATGCCGCCGATCGCGACCGGCCCGACATCGAGGCGACCTCCCGGCTGTCGCCGCATCTGCGCTTCGGCGAGATCAGCCCGCGCCAGGTCTGGCATGCGGCGCGATTTGCCGCCGCCGAGCGTCCAGCTTCCGCCGCCGGCATCGACAAGTTCCTGAGTGAGCTCGGCTGGCGCGAGTTCAGCCGCCACCTGCTCTACAACAATCCCGACCTCGCGACCCGCAATCTGCAGCCGGCCTTCGATGCCTTTCCCTGGACCCAGGATCATTCAGCGCTGCAGGCCTGGCAGCGCGGGCGAACCGGATATCCGATCGTCGATGCCGGGATGCGTGAGCTCTGGCATACCGGGAGCATGCACAACCGCGTCCGTATGGTGGTCGCCTCGCTGCTCGTGAAGCACCTTCTGATCGACTGGCGGCTCGGCGAACAGTGGTTCTGGGACACGCTGGTCGACGCCGACCCGGGCAGCAATCCGGCAAGTTGGCAATGGGTTGCGGGATCGGGCGCCGACGCCGCGCCCTACTTCCGCGTCTTCAATCCCGTGCTGCAGGGCGAAAAATTCGATTCTCGCGGGACCTATGTCCGCCGCTGGGTGCCGGAGCTGGCGCGCCTGCCGGCCACGCTGATCCACCAGCCCTGGGCGGCGAAGCCGCTCGAGCTCGCCGAGGCCGGGGTTGAACTCGGCCGCACCTACCCGGCGCCGATCGTGGATCACAAGCCCGGGCGGGAGCGCGCGCTGGCAGCCTACGCAAGCTTGCGCACAAGTGATTAGTTGGGGCGCGCTTTGACAGTACAGAGAATCCAGCTATCGTCGCAGGGTTTCCAACAAATCGGGGGACCCGATATGGACGACACTCCACTCTCTGATCCGACCGTGACCGAGACCAGCATGCCCGCCGAGGCGCCGAAGGATCCGGTGATCACGACGGCGCCTAAGGCCCGACGAGCGGCCAAGAAGACCGCGAAGAAGACCTCCAAGAGGGCTGCACCCAAGCGGGCCGCCGCCAAGGCCAAGAAGGTCGCGACCAAGAAGTCCGCCAAGAAGACCGTGAAGAAGGCGGCCAAGAAAGCTGCGAAGAAGACGGCCAAGAAGGCCACCAAGAAAGCGGCCAAGAAGACGAAGAAGGCCAAGCGCTGATTCTGCCTGGCTCGGGACCGAAGGCGACTCGTCACCTTCGCTGATGGTCTTGGCGAAACAATCCAGTGCCCGGTAGTGGGGACGATCTGGCGCTGGATTGTTTCGTTTGTCGCCGTGCGGTTGGGAGCCGGGACCTGGCATCCGCGGCGCTACGCAGCGACCGGTGATGCCGCGCGGACGCCGGACTGGCTTGCGATCGGATTGCCGGCTGAGGTCTGCTGGGACAGAGATTCAGTGCGGGCGGTGCCGTCACCAGACGTCGGGACAGGGGTCGACGATCTTCCAGAGCTCGATGCCGTTCTTGATCCGCTTCATCTCGGTGGTGAGCCCGCCGTTGCGCCGGATCCAGTCCTTCACCGAATCGGGGTAATAGGACATCAGCTCGGACGTCCCCTCCACGCTGGTGACCTTGATGCCGAACGTGAACGCCTTGTCGTAATAGGCCTGGTGGAAGCCGAGGCTGGCCCTGGGCGTGACGCAGATCCTGTTGAGCGGCACGAAGCCGAAGACGAGCGTGCAGGCGGAATTGCAGATGCCGTCGATGATGACGCGCTGACGCGTTTCCCTGACGTGCCTGTACTTGGCCTTGTACTCTTCGATGTAGCCACCATGGTCACGCGTAATGTGCAAATCCGCACGCGCCGGGCTAGCGGCGACCAGCAGGAGCACGACGCTTGGGATCAGGCGATTCATGGATCGGACGGCAAACCCGGTCTTTTCTGGCGCTGTCGCGACAACGCCTCGGGCCCAATGCACGACGGCACTTGCCGGACCTTGTCATGGTGTTCTTAAGCACGCGGAAAAGGCCAAAATTTTGACGGGTTATCGCCTTTTGCGCACCCTTTCCGCCACTTCCGCGTTAGGCTATCAGCCAGACGGCCGGCCTTGACGTCGTTTTCCGGAGAAGAAAAGTCATGAGCAAGCTCGCATCCCTCGCCGCCGCCTTGATCGTGTCAATTGCCGCCCTGGTGCCGGCCACGTCCGAGGCGCGCAGCCATCATCGGCATCATCGCCACCACTACGGGCTGCCCTACGCCATCAGCTTCCTGCACAATTATGGCCCCGGCCCGCTGCCCGGTAGCTTTGCGTTCTATGACGGTCCTTCCACCAACCACTGCTACCAGAGCTCGGCGGCCTACATCGGCCAGGACCGCCGCCGGCATCCCTGCTTCTGACGCCATCCATGGACGCCCCGCCAGCTTCGGCGAACGACCGTTCATGTCCGGCGGAGGCTGGCCTTGGCCATCCAAGTCTGGTATCCCGGTGACGCGGGAGATTTGGCCCGCATCGCGCGCTCGTAGCTCAGCTGGATAGAGCATCGGATTTCGATTCCGAGGGTCGGGAGTTCGAATCTCTCCGAGCGCGCCAGAGCCTTTGACCAGCCCAACTCCGGCGCCCTGAGCCGGTGCGATCCGACTCTGCGGGCTGGGCCTGTCCAGATGACCTCCCACGGCGGCCGCAGTTGCGATGCCGGGACCGACACGGCCTCAAGCGGTTGTGACCTCGTGAGTGAGCCGGCCGACCTGGATCAACGGCTGCGTCGCATCGCCGACGCCACCGAAGACCTTCAGCTCGATCTCGACGCGGGCACGGCCCGACGTCGTTGGCTTCGTCGTCGCCCGCCACGTATCGATCATCTGCGCGAACGGGGCCACGAAGGGCGGCTTCACGCCCGGATCGACCGCTGACGGGGTCGGCGTCAGCAGGTTGATCGGCAGCCGTACGCGCGGGATCGCCGGCTGGCCGGCCACGATCTCGTAGCTGTACATGCCCTGCATCGCGACCTCGTCGCTGGTGCCGCCATTGCCGCCGGCATAGAGCCCCGCGAAGAACGTCGTCAGGCGCGCGTCGAGGTCACCGGTCGCCCCCGACATCGCGTCGAGCGAGAACGCCGTGTAGTTCAGCTGCGGAACCACTGTGGACGCGAACCGCACCTCCGGCGTCTGGAACAGGAACGCCGGGTTGGTGCTGGTGGTCTTGAGATCTGCCAGCGGGAACAGCGCGAGATTGCGCTGCACGAACACCGACGCCCAGCCGCTCTGGTATAGCAGCACGTCGAGCGGAGCGATCGAAACGGTTCGGGCCGGCAACTCACGTGCCTCCTCTTCGCCGAGATAAACCGTCTTGCCGTCGACCTGACGCGCATAGACGTAGGCGATCTGCACGCCGACGGGCAGCTCTGCCGGAGGCACGGCCTGGGGCGTATAGAGCTCGGGTGCAATCGCGATCGCGGGCGCCGGAAGCGTGGTCGTGCCGTTCGAGATCGTGTTGGCCGCCGCATTCCAGCTCGCCGCCGTTCCATCGATGGTGATGTTGACGAGATTGATGCGCGCGTGCCCGTCGCTGGTGCTGTCGAGCGTCGACAGAAACTTCACGATCACATGCGCCGGTGCGACCGCCAGCCTTGCAGGCCCGACCGTCTCCCGCGCATAGGCATCCGCGATCTGCCTGGTCTCCAGCGCAAAGGCGGCGGTCGCCTTGCGCGCGGCAGCCAGCGTCGCCGGATCCGGCTCGGCGCCATCGATGCCGACCAGATACTGGTTGAGGTCGCGCAGGATCGCCGGATAGTTGGTGACGAATTGCGCGAGCGCGGTGAACAGGTCGGGCTCGCCGCTCAACCTGGCCGAGCCGCGCAGCGTCGGCTCGGTCGGCCGGTTGAACTCCATCGTGCAGGACACTGCGTCGGCTGCCGCCTGCTGATAGAGGTAGTCGAACAAATAACCCCAGGCGTTCAGCTTCGATGGATCGGTCGTGCCCTCGCCGGTGAGCTGCCGCGCCTGCTGCGCGGAGACCGTCGGCGGCGTCGGCAGATCGCGGTTGACCACGGGAATGTTGGTGACCTGCGTCCCCAGCGGATAGCTGAACGGCCCGTTGACGAAGGCGAGCCATCGCGAATCGACATAGCCGTCGATTCCGGGGACGGTGCGCCGCTCGAATTCGAGATGAGTGAGCGAGAGCGTGAGCTCGAGCGGCACATAGGCCTGGTCGACGACGTTCTTGGTGGCAAATACGAAGGCCAGCCGCGGATCGTACCAGGTCTTGCTGGCGGGATCGTAGACTTCGCCGAGCGGGATGCGCGTCGACGTCAGCGTGAAATTCTGATTGTCCGCGGCGCCCTTGATGCTGCCGCCCGGCTGACCGTAGAGGTTCGGCGGACCGGCCGGGTTGCTATCGCCTCCGCCGGTCACCTCGGTCAATCCGAACACGACGGCCGCACCGGCCCGATAGGCTGCGCCAAGCTGATTGAGCAGCTGCTGGCGCAGCTTCTCGCTGGCCGCGAATCCGGTTGAAGGATCGCCCGCGCTGGTCGACAGCACCGGCAGCGTCTTCAGGCTGATCGTATCGGCCAGCGATTCCTTGGTCGACAGCACGCTTCCCAGCGAACCGTCCTTGAGCGGATCGGTCACGCCGTCGATCCGGTCGAGGATGAACGCGTGCGGCGCGTAGTCGGCCGACAGGAACTGATCGATGGCATCCAGCGCGCTCTGGAACCACTGGTTCAGATCGACACCGTCGAGATGCAGCGTGTCGGTGTCGCCGCTGTCATAGCGCGTGATCGTCGCATCGCCGCTGGCAAGCGCCTTGGCGATCGGCTTCGGCGCGAAATAGCTCGGTGACGTGCCCAGCTTGAAATGGATGCCCTGCCCGGCCGCCTTGCCGAAGCGGACGGCCCAGAGCTGCTGAGCGCCGTCGGCCGCATCCTCACCGTCGCGGGACAGGCCCTGCCCGACCTTGAGATACCAGTCGGCGGTGACGAAGACCGTTTCGACGATCTTGCTGAACTCCGTGTAGGATACATTGCCGTCGCCGTCGGCACGCGGCAGGATCGCCGCGGCCACGCCGGTGCCGCCCTGCAACGCCGCCACCGCCGGGTCGACCAGCAGCGGATTGCGGCTGAACGTGAGCGTGACATCGAGCTCGAGGATGTTGCCGGCGGCGATCGCATTGACGTCGACCGGAAGCGACAAGGTCACAGCCGGGGCTGCGGGCGCCTGGCCGCGCGTCACGAGCTTCAGATACAGCACGCACGCGCGCACATAGCCGCGAATGATGTCCGCCTGCGCATCGCCAAGATCCACATCGGGCTTTGCCATCAGCGAATTCGACAGCCGCATCGCCACCGCGTTACCGGAGACGCCCGGCACGGGAACGGCGACATCGGCGGAATAATCCTGATGCAGCTGATAGTAGATCCGGGTGTAGAGCGAGAGATCGTCGGCGGCCCGCGCCGCACCGTCCGGCCCGGCATAGGCGGCGGCGTTGAGGGACAATGCAAGCTTGAACGCGGCACCGCCCGCCGCGTCATAGCTGTAGCTGGCATTGGTATTGATCCAGGACCCCAGCCCGATCAGCTCATCGCGGTACAGCATCGACACCGCAGCCCCGTTGAGCGCGCCGCGGTACCCTTGCGGCGGCGCCTCGAACGGTGTCACCGTGGTGTTGCCGAAGATGTCGCGCCATTGCAGCGCGACCTGCGCCATGGTGCCGACGCCGAGATAGGGATTGGCCGCCTTCGGCGGCAGATCCGGATCAGACGGGTCCGGCGCGGCGTTGACCAGCGCGAACTGCGCACCAATGCCGATCGACTGGCGATAGTCGAGATCAGCGATCGCAACCTGCGCCAGGCGGTCGCCGCGCGTCCGCGCCGAGCGCGCATGGCTCTCGAACGCACTGGACTCATCGTCGTCATGGTCCTGGGGACCGAACGGCATGCCCAGCGGAGTAGCCTTGTAGAAGACGTTGCCCGCGAGCCCCGCGGCCAGCGAGGTGTAGAGCTGATACATCGTCTTCTTGGCAAAGTCCGGCGCCGCTGGATCGTCCGGCGGCAGGCCGAGATTGTCGCGCGTCAACGAGAACCCGATGTTCTGCGGTGGCAACTGGTCGCGCAGGGAGAACAGCTGCGGATCGAGATCGAGCACGGCATTGACCGGGAACAGCCCGGGCGCTGCGCTGGCGCCACGGGCGATCAGGTCGACATCCAACCCGTAATAGGAGGCCATGCTGGCAAAGCTCATCCCGGGCGCGGCCGAGGAACTGACCTGATAGGCCAGCGGCGGGATGTAGAACACGGCGGCCAGCGCAACAGCGACTTGTGGATTGAAGGCGGCGATGTCCTGGCCGGTGATAGGATGGACTGCACCGGCTGAGAACAGTTTGGCGAGCTTGTCGAGCGTGGCCTGCGCGTCGATGGCCCCCCCGGTGCCGCGAACCAGATCCGCGTCGGTCAGTTGGCGCACCGCGCCCACGATCGGCACCAGCGCGCCCGCGGCGAGCGGCTTGGTCGCGTTGACCTCGGCGATCCGCCCGGGCCCGGGGCCGTAGATCGCCGCGAGCGCATCGAGCGATGCTCCCGCCGCAACCGGTGCCGTCTGGGCGGTCGAGGCGAGCGACACCGTCTGTACCAGATCGCTCTGCGGATCGACAGCGTCGGTCGTCACGAAGGCGTTGACGAAGTCGGGAAGCGTGGTGCCGAAGGACTCGCTGCCCTGCGCCGCGAACGTCACGACCATTGTCACAATGCCAGAGCCGGAGGAATCGAAGACGGCCGCCGGCAGGCCTTCCTCGCTTTCGACGTTCTCGTAGTAGAGATAGTAGCCGCCGCTGCGGACCGTGCTGAGCTCCCACATCAGGCGGATGAACTGCGCCGGCGAATTGGCAATGCCGCGCGGCGGAGCGTCCTCGGCGCTCAGCATCAGGCGCAGCGCCGCCGCAGGATTGGTCTCGGTCGACAGGTTGGTCTGGGTGATAAAGGCGAGGAAGTCGGCGTCCGCAGGCGTCACCAGCATCGGCGCGCCGGGTCCGGACTGGTTGTAGAGCAGGAAGACGGCGGAGGCGATGCCTTCGCCCAGCGCATCCATGGCGGTCAGGATGCGCTGCAGCCGCACCGCGTCCTCCGAGCTGGGTCCGACGAGCTCATAGACGAACGGCAGCGACGGCGCCGATGCCGGACCGCTCGGCAGATCGCCTGCGCCGGTGCCCTGAGCAGCCAGCGCCGCCGCGTCCGGCAGACGCTTGATCTCAATATCGAGCCGCGTGCACCAGGTCCAGCGCCCCAGGTCCGCATAGTCTGTGCGTCCGGTCGCGGGATTGCTGCGCCCGGTCTGCGGCTGGAACTTCGGCAGCAGCGCAAAGGTCGAGCGGAGATCCGGCATGACAGCGCGGATCGACTGCTCCCGCGTGGCGACCAGATTGGTCTGCGCCGGCGGCAGGCTCCATAGCGTCGGCTGCACCTGCGCGCCGGCATCGGCCGCCGCGGCCACGCCGCTGCGGTTCGTCAGAGCCAACAGGCTCGCGACGGATCCGCTCGACCAGCGCGCGTAGCCGCTGGCGGTAAACGGCCGCGGCTGACGCTCGGCGAGCGGCAGCGCCGCAAACGTCGGGCTCGGGACGAAATTGCCCGGCGCCCTGGCCCAGCTGACGACGACGTTCAGCGCGGCATAGGCCTGACTCAGATCGACGTCCATGCTGAGGTCGGTGGTGTCGTTCAGCAAGATGAAATCGAGCGGGACGCCGTGGCTCTGAGTCTCGCGTGCGAAGCCGACCTTGTAGCTCGTGGCAGAACTGGGCGTCGGGAATTGCTGGCCCGTGAGCTGATAGACGCCGTAGCCCGATTGCGTCCTCGGATAGAGGAACGCAGGCGACAGGGTCAGTCCGTCCCGGACCGGCAGCCGCAATCCATAGACCAGGAAGCGCGAGACCATGCCGGCGGTCTGCCCGACCTGGCCCGTGGCCGCGATGGCCGACCACAACGCGCCGACCGACAGGGCCTGAAGACTGCCGACCGTGAGCAGGCCGCGCTCCGCCTGCACCGAGAACAGGCCGGCGACGCCGCGATTGGCGTCCGCCACCGCAACCGCAGTGGTCTGGAACAGGTTCGCGACCGTCGACAAGGTATCGGATGACGGGCCGGAGGTCCCTGCGGTCCTGTAGGCGATCGGCCAGATCGCGAGCGGCAAGGTCGGCTGCAGCAGGCCGGCGACGCCGTAGAGCACGCTCTGTGCAGCGAGCGCGTCGATCGAGATCGCGCCGAGCTGCAGCGCGATGTCGTCGAAGCTGCCGCCCTGCCGCGTCACACAGATCTGCTCCTGGCCGTGGCTGTTGGTGAGCAGCAGGACGACGCCGCCCTGCAGCATGTGACGGGCCCGGTTGGCCACGATCAGGCGGTCCGGCGTCGTGATCCAGCGCGGCGGCAACGCCGCATCGGAATAGCGGCCGGCGATGCCCTGCAGGGTGTCCCCGCTCTGCACCACATATTCGAGGCCGTCGATATGCAGGGACAGCCCGGCCCCCAAGGCATGGTCGACATTGGGCTGTACGATATCCGCAATCGTCAAGGCGTTGCCGGCGATCCCGTTGAGCTCATCGAGAATAGCACCGATGCTGCTCGTCGGGGTCAGCGGATAGGCATAGCTCTGCAGCGCGTCGGCCGCGGCCTGGAGCAGTTGGCGCGCGATCAGCGTGAAGGTGTCGACGAACACCAGGGCCGCCATCGACTCCGCCGAGCTCGTATCGGTCTCCGCGGCAAGCCGGCGCGTTTCCTTGTTCTGGGCCTCGATGTTCGCGGCGACCTGCGCGAATATTTTGCTGACCGCGGTCGCGTAGCCGGGCGTGGCCGTGGTGTAGGTCTCGAACGCGATCGGCGAGGTCTGGCCACCGGACATGCCGGGGACCTGCAGCTTCAATCCGTCGAACACCGGAAACAGCACCGAACCGGCATCGAGCTTGGTCTTCAGCCCCGACGATTGCGCCGTCGCCGGATTGAAGATGTCGAGCGTGAAGCCGTCGGCCAGGAACTGCAGCAGGCCCTTGATCGACAGGAACGGATCGGTCGTGTCAGCGAGACGCGCGACATAGGCCTCGAGCTGGGTGAGCGTCACCGACATGGCCAGCGTCTCGGTGAGCTCGGCCGCATCCCCGCTCTCGTTTCCCAGTGCGTCGATGATCCAGGGGAAGTAGACCTCGGCCAGCACGTCGAAGGACGTCTTGGTGGCGGACGGCGCGCTCGCCGCGGCATCCGGCGCGTCCATTGCGAGCAGGAGCACGAATGCCCCCTGGTTCGAGGCTGCGTCTGTGGCTGCCTCCGGAGCAAGCACGGTGTACTGCGCGCCCGCCATCAGCGACAGCTTCGGCTTGTTGCCATCTGCGGCGGCAAGGCCCATCCGGCGGGCGCTAGCGGGCCCGAGCCGCTTCGGTCGCGGCTTCAAGCTGCGCGCCAGCCGCATGGCCGCGTCCGGTCCGCGCGCGTGAGCCCGCTGCATCAGCAGCGCGTCGGCGCGTGCCCCCTGAACCTCCCATGGCGCCGTGCTGGTCTGTCCGATCACGAAGGTCGCAGAGACCTGGGCCGAGAACGACAGGCTGATGGAGATCGAGAACAGGCCGAGATTGATCTTGACCTTGAGGCTGATCGTCACGCTCGCGTTGGCGACCACCGGAATCTCGCGATAGCTCTCATAGGTGAGCTGGATCGACAGCACGATCTTGACATTGACCGAGGCTGAAATGATCGCGAAGTCGACGCTGCCATACAGCAGGCCGATGATGCCGACCGTTCCCGACAGCTTGAAATAATAGTCGCTCTGCAGCGCGCCGCTGCTGGCGCGCGATGCCAGCGTGCGCGCGGGGTCATAGGGATGCCACGGCGCCACGACGCCTTCGACGATGCCGAAGACGGTGAGCGCAAAGCCCGCCTTCAGAGGCCCCTTCTCGAAATTGTAGCCTAGACCGAGCTGCAGCCCGATGCCGAACTCGATGACGGGATCGAAAGTGCCGAGGTTGGTCTTCGGGATCTTGGTCGAGGTCGCGTTAGACAGTTTGCCGATGTAGAAGCCGCCCGCGCCCAGCACCGGCACGCCGTACACGATCACCGAGATCGAGAAGGAGCGGCGGAAATCGAGATTGTACGGGAAGCCGATGTCGATGAAGAAATCGCCGTTGGTGTAGACCTTGATCCCGAGCTGCGGCAGCGTGATCGACACCGCACCGAAATTGAGGTTGCGGATGATGTCCGGGAAGGTGAAGTCGATCTGGTAGACGCCGATGTCGTCGGTGATCTTCTTGTAGAGGATGTCGACGACGAGGTTGGCGAGCCCGCCCATCTTCTCGCCGGCGAGTGCCAGCCGCAGGCCGTAGAGATTCGGGTCATTGAACACCAGCATGGCATCGATCGACCAGGCGCCGGCCACCTTCATCAGGCCGAGATGCCCGGCAATGAGCCAGTTGTTGGACTGGTCGTAATAGGGCAGTCCGGGCGTCCCGCCGTCGTCCGCATTGGGATCGACCGGATTCATCTTGCCCGTCGTGCTGGGGACAGACTGCAGTGCGCAGATCACCTCCTTGGTACTGTTGAAGCTGGAATGGCCGGTGATGCCGATGCGCTGCCCAAGCACCAGCAGGAAGAGCTTGAACCATTCCTCGCCCCGGCCGGGCACCGACGGCAGGTTCTGCACGTCCTGCCCCTTGGCGGGATCGAGCAGATTCTTGAACGCCGGATCGTCGGCGACCAGTGGGCTCGAGCCCTCGATGGCGAGCGTCACCTTTCCGTCGGTGCCGCGACGGAAGGTCAGCGCGGTGATGCTGATGAAGCCGAGATTGATCGGGCTCGACAGCTCGTAGCTGGCCGACAGGCGCTGCGAGAAGCTCTCGCCGCTCTTGAGCGAGACGTTGACACGCAGCGCATCGAGCGAGATCTGGTTGAGCAGGTCCCATGGCGAATCCAGCGTGAAGTAAGGATTGCCGAGCGTACGCACCAGCGCCTGCACCAGCGAGCCGATGCTCCAGCCCTTGAGGCTGAACGTGACCAGCTCCTTGCCGCTCTCCCAATCCGCTCGAAAACCCTCCCACTCGACGAACAGAATGTTGTTGGAGCCCGCCTCCGTCGTCTTGAACTCATAGCCCATCGTGAGCTTGAGGTTGATCGCCGAGTAGATCCAGGTGCCTTGCGCGAAGCCGGAGAACTGCTGCTGGGCCGGCTTCTGGCCGTCATAGCTGACGCCGAGCCGCGCCGGATCGATGCCGACGGTCTGATCGCCGAAGGCGAACGTCCAGCTGAAGCCGACGGTGATGTCGTAGCTCGTCTTCAGCTCGCCCTGCTCGGCCGGAATGGTCGCGGTGATCGCGAATTCGGAGATGATGAGGTCGCCGGGCAGGAAGCTCGGGAAACCGTAGGCGCTGCCGGGCGAAAAGAACTGGTTGATCAGGTCCGAGACCTCGAGCGGTTCCTCCAGCGAGGCGGCGAGGTCCCACCGCTTCGGCGTTTCGAACCCGTCATAGGTCACGCTGACCTTGGTGTGCAACGGGCCGACATCGAGGAAGCCTCCGACGCTCGACTTCCATTGCGTCTGCGAGGCGGTTTGCAGCGCGCCCCCTCGCGAGGTCCGCAGCATCGGCAGCGGCGCCGCCCGCAGCAGCGTCGTCGCATTGCCCCCGTCTGGCGTCTGCGTCGGAGTCTGCGCCGCGATCGAGACCGTCCCCTCTCGCACGGCAAGGATCGGCTGGTTGTTGATCTTGAGCAGATTGAGCGTGAGGCTGAAGCCGGCGTCGAACTGAAAGCTCTGCGCGCCGTAGTCGACCGCGACCGCGATGTCGCCAAGCTCGAAATCGCCGACATTCTCGACGTCGAGCACGACGGCACCGCCGGACAGTGCCGTCAGGAAGTCGCTCAGCTTCGCGGTCCCGGCGAAGGATGCGAAGAACTGCTTCGCGGAGGTGAACTGGACGGTGAACACGCCGTCGCCCTCGCCGTCGGGCCCCTTGAAGACGCTCGGCGCCAGTACGAACTCGGTCGTGAAGTCGTAGGTCTGTTGCCGCTTGGTGCCGTCGAACGGATAGGCCATCGACCATTGCAGCGCGAAGCTCGTGATCTTGAAGTCGAGCACCCCGGTCGGCGGCAGGATCTGCCAGCTCGTATCCTTCGAGCTGCCGATCTCGATCGAGACCGCCGTGATCGTCGGCGAGCGGCCGAGCGTGCCGGCGATCGAGAAGCCGTTGAGACCGACAAAGGCGAGGAACTGCTGCAGCACATCGGGAGTCGCGGCGAGATAGCCGCCATTGCCGCCCATCACCTCGATCACCGTGGCCGGCGTCAGCGGCGCGCCGCCTTCGACGACGGCAAGTGCCACCGAATAGTTGGCATCGGCGCCGGGTGTGATCTCGACGTCGAGCTGATAGGAGCCGGTGCTGCCGACGTCGAACTGCGAGGAGATCGCGAGCGTCGGCGCCTGATCTCCGGCATCCGGATCGGCGGGATCGGCCAGCACCAGCACGCCGTCGACCTCATCGGCGCCATCGGGCGCGGGAATGGTCAGAGCGAGGCTCGGATCCCTGACCGTGAACTGCGACGCGAGCTTGAACGTGCCGTCCTGGATCGCGGCCCGCAGCTGCCCCGGCGGGAACAGCACGGTCTCGCCGTTGAAGATGCCCATGTTGAGCGCGCCGCTCAGCAGCAGATCGCCGGTCGGCGCGGTGAGGCCTGGAAACAGCAGCAGGAACGGCTTGGCGACATCCGGCAGAGCGACCTTGGCAACGAAATTCTGCACCGCGCCGCCGCTCACGGCACGCCCTGCGGAGTCACCATACGGGTAGGTGCCGGTCGCCGTCGAGAACACGAAGCTGACGTTCTTCAGGGTGCCGAACTGATTGAACGGGAAGCCGCCCATGAAGGCGAAGCTGCTGGTCCAGGTCCAGTTCGATGGCGTCGCCTCGACCTGCACGATCAGTTGGTCGCCGTCCACGGTGAAGACAAGCGTGGCCTTCGCGGCCAGCGGAGCCGAGGCGCCGATGAACGGGATCGTCGCCGACTGCACCGTGAACGCCGTCCCTTCGACGGGCCCGACATCGGATTTTGCCACCGTCACCTTGAAGTCGGCCGCGGCCTTGAGGAAGAAGGCCTGGCTCAGCCAGGCGTCGTAGTCTGCGGGGACCTTCACGGCGGGATCGGCGAGGCCCGCCGTCAGGAAGGCGGCATCGAGCGCGAAGGCGGTGTCGCCGGCGGCGGCTTCGACAGCGGCACGGAGATTGTCGATAGCGCTCATCAGCCGGCGCTCCCTCAGATGTCGGCAGAGATGCCGAAGTGATCGCTGGTGTTGCGAACGCGCCCGTAATTGCTCCAGCCGGTCAGATTTCCGGCACCGCCGATCCCCGGATAGTTCGCCGCCGTCGGTGCGCCCGGCCACCCCATCGGCGGCGCGGTGAACTGGTTGGCCAAAGCGATCGCACCGGGGGGAGGATTGTCCGGCGGCGCCATGACCCCGTTCATCGGCGTGCCGGTCACCGTGTTCATGATCGTGGTCTGATAGTTGTGCATGCCGTTGTGCGGCCAGACCAGGACGTTGTCGATCGAGTAGAACGGCGCGGCGACGAAGTTCGAGCCGACATAGCCGTAGCCGGGATAGAAGCTCTGTCCCGGCCCGCCGCCGTTGGACCAGAGGAACTTGGACGCCGCCGTCTTGTCCTTGCCGCGGATATGGGTGGAGAAATAACCCTTGTACTGGTCGAGATTGACAGGAACGCCCACCGCCGTCGGACTGACGAGCAGCGTGTAGGCACCGGGACCGCCGGTGAGCGGATTATAGAGGCCCGAGGCGGTACCATTGACGGCGAACAGGTTGACGTTGAAATCGCCGCCGATCACCCGCGTCTCGTTTACGCCCAGAGCGCCGACGACGTCGTTGATCGTCGACAGCGTGGTGATGTAGTTCGCCGCCGCCGGATTGTTCGGCGGGGAATGGATGCCGAAGATGGTGAGGTCTCGCTGCACGACGCCGAGATTATCGGCCTCGGTGAACGTCGCCATGAACGGCTCGCGCAGTCCGGCAAAGGCAACAGGAGCGCCGAGCGTGGTCGTGAAGGCGATCCGCGCCGCGACGACGTCCTCGTTGAGGCCGCCATTGTGCTGGGCACCCGCAGGGATCTGGCGCACCCCGCCCAGGCCCGGAGGCACCAGCATTCCATTGACGTTGACGGCACCGAGGGGCACCACCATGCCATTGTACGGCGTGGCGACGCCGCCGCCCGGCGGCACCGACACGCCGCCATGCCCGCCGGTCCAGATGTTGGGCCCGGTGAAGTAGCGGTTGAGGGTGCCAGCGGTGTTGGTGCGGCGATAGAGAATGCCAACCGTCTCTGAGCGCCCACCGACCCCGGTGTAGAGCGGCGGCACGGCGTTCCATCCGCCCGCCACCATCGTGGCGGGGTTGTTGAGCCCGAACTGCACCATGGCGAGCGCATTGATGCCGCCGGTCTGGCTCGCCAGAGCGTTGGGCGCATTGTCGCCCGAGCTCACCTCGATGATGACGATGATGTCCGGCTGCACGGCCGCCAGCACGGCATTGATCACCGCGCGGCGCTGGATCGCGCTCTGCATGTCGTTGAGACCGCCATGCCCGCGTTGCCGCTTGATCGAGGCCGAAAAGATCTTGTTGATCGAGAATTTCTCGATATTCCAGAACAGGATCCGCGTCATGATGACGGCTCCTGTAGCTCGGGCTTGCGTGCGGCGAATGCGAGCGACTGCTCGCAGCCCGGATTGTCGTCGGCGACATAGGCGGCGTACCAGCCGAGGCTGCCGGTGTTGTCGGGATCGCCGAACAGGAAGAACTGGATGTTGGCGGACGGCGGCAGCTTGGCGATGCCGAATATCTTGATGGCGATATCGTCGATCCGCAGGCAGTAGAACCACTTCGGACCGTCATCCGACAGCTTGCGTCCCGATGCGGTCGGCACCGGCTGGCGCAGGATCGAGATCGCCCCGACCGCAACCTTGATGACGCCCTGGATGCTGAACAGGCTGGCGCCGGGCGCCGCGCCCGGCAGGCTCATGCCGATGAAGACCGCGTGCTGCGCATCCGACCCGGTGGTGACCGGTGACCATGCCGCGAGCAGCTGCGACTGGAAGCCGACGCCAGAGGCGAGCGCCCCCGGACCGCCCAGCGTGATGTCGTAGACGACGCCGAACCAGGGCCCCTCGAGTTCGGTGAGGTTGAGCTGCGACGTCACCGGCAGGAAGCCGAGATCGGACGGCTTCTGATCACCGGTCGCGTTGACGAAGCTCTTCAGTTGCAGCGCGAAGCCGCGGAACAGGCTGGTGTCGCGCATCGTCGAGCCGTTGAGATTCCAGGCCAGGTTGCCGGTCGCGACCCCAAACCTCTTGGCTCCGGGCGTCGCCTGCGGATAGGTCATGCCGATGACGAGGCCGGAGAAGGCGAGCCCGACCCCGAGCGCTTCCTCGGGCGTATCCGGCGGACTGCCGAACGACAGCAGGTCGAGCGTCTCTCCGATGGTGCTCTGAAGCGCCGTGAAATCGAGCTGCCCCCAGACAAGGAAGTTGCTCGCCACCGTGGCGCCCTGGTCCTGGATGCCAATCGTGTTGAACTGCACCCGGTCGAAGGCCACGGCCGGCAGCACGTTCGACGGGCTGGTCAGCACGTTGGTCGTGTTCTGCTCGAAGACATAGGCGCCGCGGCCGCCCTGATCGACATAGCTGCCCTTGAGCACGATTCCCGTGAAAGGCTGCGGCTTGCCGCGCGAGTACAGCCGCGCCACCGGCGCGCCGAACAGCGCCGCGACCGAGAGCTGGACGTGGCTGTCGAACCGCGTCAGCCTGGCGTTCTCGAACAACGACTGCAGCTGCAGCACGGTAAAATCGAACTCGCCGCTCATCTGCACCGCCACCGGCACGTCAGGCGCAACGCCGTTGGAGATGTTCATCGCATAGCGCGGATCTTCGTAGTCGATCAGCCCGAACAGGCTCGAATTGCCCTGGGGCATCGTGATCCGACCGCTCCGGCCGTCGACCGTGACGCGGCTGACGGTGAAGCCGAAATGATGGGCGTTGAAGCGGGTGAAGTCGATGCCGGCGGCAAGCCCCGCAATCTCCGGCGGCATGTCGCGCTGGCCGAGGTCGGCCGCGAGCACGATGACGCCGGTCCAGTTCGGGTCCTGGGCGATGCGCGCGAAATTCTCGTAGAATGGGCCGGACGGTCCCTTCGAGCGTGCGATGGCGTCCGCGATGTAGTCCTGTAGCCATTGCGACAGGCCGGTGTAGGACAGCGCAGCGGTCACCGGCGGTGTGCCGGGCAACAAAGAGAACTGCTCCGCGGACGTCCAGCGATTGGCATTCGTGACCCGCTCCAGCAACGAGCCAGAGCAGAACTTCATGATCATCACGTTGCGGTAGGCGGTGGCCGAGGCGCCGGCGCCGACCGCCGCGGTCATGGTCCAGCCCGCAATATTGACGGTGTTGGCGAACTGGGCGCCTGTGCCGAACGGCTCCGGATTGACGGCGACCAGAAAGAGCTGGTTGGTCTGCAAGGCGTCCTGCATCGCCTGGGAGGGAGCGGATAGCGCGAATGGCAGGGTGTTGCCGTCGCGGTCGATCGACTGCGCCATGCTGACCTTCAGATAGGCCCCCGTCGTCGGATCTCGCTCGATGATGAAGCCCTGCGGCGTCGTCCCATCGGTGCTCGGGCCGTCCGGCAGCGTGCCGCGCAACGCGTGAGCCCGCGCCGCCTGCACACGCGCCGACCACGTCTTGCTGCCATAGCTCGAGATCAGCGACTTGCGGGTTGCAGCCACGATCTGGCTTTCGAACTGGACGAGCGTCGCGCCATCGAGGCCGCTACTCGCAGCAGCTCCATAAGGCGCCAGCGGGAACGTCTTGTCGCTGCCCTGGGCGAGCGGCATGAATGGCGGTGCCGATTGCAGGATCTCCGCATTCGGAGCGCCGGCCGCGGCCGTACTATAGATCGCGCTGCCCTCGGGCTCGGCCAGATAGTCGACGGCCCCGCCCCCGGCGACGATGGTCACCCAGGAGGTCTGGTGGTCGTCGGTCAGGCGCGGCGCAACGGCACCGCTCGCGGGACGGTTGAGATCCGCCGTCTCGAATGGGAACACCGGCGCGTAGCCGGGCTTCGAGGGAATGGCGTTGAGACGATCGTTCTGCGCTGCGGGCTGGCTGGCGTCGTACGCCTTGAAGCTGAGCGCCTCCGATCCGAATAGTCCACCCATCAGCTTCGCAAGCTGCCCCGTCGAACTGCCATCGGCGCCGAGCGCATAGTGGCCGGCCAGGCTGAGATAGGTCGTGCCAGTGTCGACCGCGGCCGTCTTCGCGGCGCTGGTCGCAAAGGCGAAGCCCCCTGCTCCGAGCGCCGGCGCCGTATCCGTGCTGCTAGCCCCGAGCGGCGTCAGTTGCACGACACGCCCGCCGGTCGTGCGGAATTCGCTCGTCAGCGCAGGCGCCCCCTTGATGGCGAACCCCGAACGCAGATACCCCTGCTCGAGCTGCTCTCGGCCGATCACGCGGTTGGCCGGATCGCCGAGGTCGAAGGCACCTGCGATCGAAAGCTGCGACGGCAACGCCGCCACCGTCATGGCTGCATATTGCGCAGCTTGCAGCGACGTCGTCGCGCTGTTGTTGATGACGTAGCGGATGCCCTGCTCCAAGCCCTGGCTGACGAACGCCTGCTTCGAATCGAGCAGCCCATCGAAGGTTACGCAACCGGTGTTGGCGCCGCCGAACGGCACATAGGCGTAGATGCGATTGTTGGAGGTCGGCGCAAGGCGAATGCCCAGCGGGTTGTCGCCCTTGCCCGAAAAGCCGATGAACGGAGGTGAGCTCAGCGCCGAGCCCGACAGGCGCAGCGCCCCACCCTCGATATCGATCCGGCTCTGATCGAGGATGTAGAACTTGGCGTTGCTGGCAAACCACAGGTTCAGGTTGCCCGAGACCTGGTAGACCGGCGGCAGATTGATGAAGGAGACGCCATAGCGCTCGAAGTCGCCGAACGCGACCGGGTTGGCCGACGCGAGCCAGACGACAGCACGATTGCGCGTCGCCTTGCTGATATAGGCCCGGACACGCTCGGCGAACCCGCCGGGATCCCGATCGAGATCGGCGGGCCGCTGTGTCGCAAACAAATAACTGCCACCGTACTTCTTCAGCGAGTCGTCGTAATTGATGAACGGTGGCAGAGACGAGCCCGTGCCGAGAAGGTAGCCGGCCCAGCCAACCGAGCCGGCAACCCTGGTCTCGTAAATCGCAGAGGAGTCGACCTGCTCGAACTGCGCTGACGCGGACGCGTCCATGCTCGTATCACCCGATCGGGAAGATGCCGAGCAAGGTGCCCGCCAGTGAATAGAGGGCACGATCGTCGATGATGTCGCCCTTGATGATGGTCACCGTATATTGGGCCGAGCCCAGCGCAGCATATTGCACCGTGATGCCCGCCTTCCACGTCGTCGCGCCGATCGTGATATCAGCGGCGAGGACCGCAGTGATCTGGGACTGCGAGACGATCGGCGTCCAGACCGGAATTCGTCCCTGGTACTGGAATGAGACGTAGGTCGTGTTGTTGGTGTCGCCGCTCGGCGTCGTCACCACGTTGCTGTTCGGGCTGGTCGGGGTGTTCACCGTCGGCAGCGCCGTGAAGGCCGCGCGCGGATATTCCTCGGTCCGTGCGGTCGCGGATGGCGCTGCCTTGACATCCAAACCGATCGGGAAGATGCCGAGCGTCACGCCCTGGAGCAAGTAGAGCCCACGATCGTCCACGATCTCGCCCGAGATGATGGTCACGGTGTACTGGGTCGATCCCAGCGCCGCATACTGGATCGTAATGCCCTTGCGCCAAGTCGTTGCGCCGATCGTGATGTCAGCCGCCAAAACGACTTGAGGTTGTGCCTGCGAGACCACCGGCGTCCAGACCGGAATGCGCCCCTGATACTCGAACACGAGCTGCGTCGTGTTGTTTTGATCGCCCGTCGGCGTCGCGACGACCTCGGTGTTGGGGCTTGTGGGAGTGGTAACGACGGCAGGAGCCGAAAAACGCACGCCTTCATGATGAGCCATGGCTATCTCCTTTTATAAAACAC
This sequence comes from Bradyrhizobium sp. SZCCHNRI2009, assembly GCF_032485115.1. Taxonomy (NCBI): domain Bacteria; kingdom Pseudomonadati; phylum Pseudomonadota; class Alphaproteobacteria; order Hyphomicrobiales; family Nitrobacteraceae; genus Bradyrhizobium; species Bradyrhizobium sp. SZCCHNRI2009. The sequence goes on along the minus strand of NZ_JAUEUH010000002.1, from coordinate 286,417 downwards.
AGATCAAAACCCGCAGTACGCAACTGCCGGCGCGGCTGAAACGAATGGAAAATCGACTAAGCTACCAATGATTGAAATCTATCAGAGGTTGTGGCGTGTAACAGGGTTCGCGACGGTGGTCAATCGGGCCAGATCACAGTCTTCCCCCAACGCCCGGTCACATTCTGGTGTTTACATTTCAGGCGAAGCCGGGCGCCGCTCAGCGGCTGACTTGTTTCCGAAGCATCTGCATCGCACGCTTCATCGCTGCGGACCGGATGAACGAGCCGAGCACGAATCCGGTAAAGCTGCTCTCCTTTCCGGAATCGACAATCTCCCCGCTCATCGTGACCGTGTAGTAGCGACCCATCGGGTGCATGGTCACCGTCAGCCCCTTGCGCAGGACAATGCCTGCAATTGCAATGTCCTCGGTCAGTTCGACCTCTACTTCGCCAATCGACACCAGCGCTCTCCAGCACGGGATCGTACCGTTGAAAAAGAAGGTCACCCAGGTGCTGTCATTCGTGTCGAACGTTGCAGCCACCTGCGCATTGCAATTCGTCGTCAGCTGGGTGTTGACGGTTTGATCGGTGAGCTGAGATGGCGCAGCGGGCAAGGCGGCTTCCGTCCTCGTTCAAGCGCTCAGCGTCATGCAAAATGACCAGCCGGAGGGTGACAAATAACTAGCCGCCGCCGGTTTGCGAGTCCATTTGCAATCCGGCCCCGGCACCCGTCCGGACGGGGCTCCGCATCCCACGCAGGTGCGACCATGGCCCTGGCCGTCACCTCCCGCGGATCGAGGAGTCCCGGCGGCTTTTCGCAACGGGCACGATCCGCTGCAGGAGCTGCTCTACCCGGATTTCTTCAAACTCTGTCGGCCTGTTGCCCGACCTTCCCGCCGATCGTCTGCCGCGCCGGGAAATCGCTCGACCGTTGACCGCCGATGCCAAGGCTAATTTTTCTATATTTTTCAGTTCGTTGACAGCAACGTGCAACGCCGCCACGGCGGACGTCGGAGCGATCACGGTGCAGAGTCATCTCTGGCCTGAACGCCAGATCGTCGCTCGAGCGGGCGGCAATCCCCGTCTCCGGCCGGCGTCGGGTTGCCTCCAGGCCCTGCTGTTTCTACAACAGCCGGAGCGCCTCCCAAGCATCAGGACCATCCCTCAAAGTGAACGAGCAACGCTTCATCGGCTCGCTGACCGGCTTACGCTTCGTCGCGGCCGCAACGGTCGCCGTCGGCCATGGCGCCCCGTCGTTGGCGCAAGGCCTGCTGCCCGAGCTCATCGCACAAGTCAGCAGCATCGGAATGACAATGTTCTTCGTGCTGAGCGGATTCGTCCTGTGGCTCAACTATGCCGCGCGCTTCCAGTCGCAACCGCTCGGAAGCGCTCTTCGCGAATTTGCCATCGCGCGCTTCGCCCGGCTCTACCCCATGTACGCCGTGATTACGCTCGCAGTCGTCGCATACGTCGTGATCGCGCGAGGTCTCTCGGCCCCGTCGCTCGGCTTCATCCTCACGATGACGCAAGCCTGGTTTCCCGTGCAGAACGGCACCATGCTGGTCGCAGTCGTGCCGTCGCTGCAGCACCTCTGGTCCATCAGCGTGGAGCTGTTCTTCTACCTGCTGTTTCCATTCGTCTGCCTGCTGTTTGCAGCCGTCGTCCGGCTGCCCACGATCATCTGGATCGCGCTGGCGAACATCGTGACGTTCGCGCTGACGATCGCAGCCGCCTTCACCTTCGGCGATGCGTTGCTACGGGCCGCCGCGCCGAGCCTTACGCAAAACGGGATGCAGTGGCTGACCTACTACTCTCCCTATCTTCACATCGCTCAGTTCCTGGCCGGCTGCCTTGCCGCCATGATCTACAGGAACCGCGCGGATGCCGGCGTCGGTGATCGGGAGCGACGCTGCGTGAGGCTCCTGTTCTGGCTTTCGCTGGCGAGCCTCGTCTGTGCGCCTGTGCTGCTGTTTCTGCAGCCTCGTCTGCCCGGCTGGTCGTTCGCGATCGAACTTGCCGTACGTCTCATCGAGATCTCGGGATTTTCGATCGTCTTCGTCGCAGCAAGTCGGTACGGTCATGCCGCTTGGCTGTCGTCCAGAGCCCTGATCATTGGTGGCGAATGCAGCTATTCGATCTATCTGCTGCATCCCTTTCTCATTCGGCTTGCGATGATCGGAAAGTCAGATGCTCCTGGCGCTCTTGAGCTCGCGCTGCGGCTCGGTCTGTTCGTTGCGATTGCGACGGCGATGGCCTGGTTCACCTACATGCTCATCGAGGCGCCCTCGCGAACATGGTTACGGAGAACCTTCGGCACCAGCGCACCGCGCGACGTGATCCATAGCCCGGTCTGAGCGCGCCGGGTCATCGGTCGGCCCGTGCTTCGCGGTGCCCTTCTACCAGCGGTTTATTCGGACCATTTTGCACGAATTTAACATGATTGCCGCCAATCTCAGGCCTCCGGAACGGCAAGGGATGCAACGATGATTGTTGAGATCAAGGCGATGTGCGAAGCCAACGGGACCGTCCTTGCGACAACGAGCTACGACGATACCAACGAACGGGCGCGGGCGGTCGCGGTCATCGCCTTGCTCGAACAGGTGCTGGCGCATTCGGAGACCGCTGGGGATCAGCGCCTGTTCACTTTGGACGTCTCGCCCGTGTCGCCAACGGCAGCAGCTTCGTCTGCCTCCTGATACAAGGCACGGCAAGGCTCGCGGCAGCCGGCAGTCCGATCCACGCTCCCGCGCCGATGATCAGCCATCGTATGTTCACCTGCTGACACAGGCCTTCGCCTGTTTGCTCCATTTGAACGCGGTTCCGCACGGCGGCCTTGGCCGAGCGCCCGCAGGGCATTCGTTCCACACCGGCGCTCCTACCTCCCAGCCATTCACGACGCAGCCGCCATTCGGCGCGACGTGGCACCCAGGGCCGCAGGACTCATTGGCGACCAACCGGCCCGCCCCTGCCGCAAGGCCGGTCAGCAGCACGACCCAAAACATCAGCCTCATCGCTTCGCTCCATTGGCTCTGAGGCGACGAGCCCCTGCGACCGCGCCCCAGCGGAAACCATGAAGGTGCCAAACCGTTCCTCCGTCTGTCCCCGCCTGCTCGGGCTGAGATTTCGTCGGAGATCGTCGCCGCCAGCCTGTGACGAAACACCGCGTCGCCACCACACTCCAGCCCTACTACGCGCACGACTGCGCCATATCCGTGCACGGGAATGGGAAACCATGTAGCGAGAAGGTTTTCACCATGTTGGGCGATGATTGCGCAGCCTGGGCGAGCCGGAAGCGAAAAAGTCACCTCTCCACGCCAGTTGATCAAGGCGTTGGGGCGCGCGCGCTTAGAAACGTGACGAGCCAAACAACATCAGGAGCCGGCGGCACGAACTGCCGGCCAGCCTTGGATCGTCCGGATGCGTGCCGGACGGGCCGTGGCGAATGCAGGGAGCGATAGATCGACATCATGACACGAAAGCTTTCAGTCCGCGAAGTCATCGCCAGATCCTATCCCAGTTGGGACTATGCCATGGCGGACCGGTTGATCGCATGGCTCGATCATTGCGGTTACGAGATCGTGGAGAAGAAGCCGGAGCGCACCGCGGCTCTCGTGACCGATGACGCGCGGCCACACCTGATCGGCGCTCGATGAATGGAGCCCCTTCCGCCGGGGCGCTGTGAACGATCAGCGCTCCTCAAGTGGCAGCGCTCGGGCGGCGCAGGAACTGCGCATCCCGTTCTGGGGTTCAAGATGACAAGACCAACGCTCGACGTTTCATCGAGCAGCATGAGATCAGGGAAGGATTACCAATGTCTCGCAAGCTCACACCACGCCAGGTCATCGCACGCTCCTACCCGACCTGGGATTACGCCATGGCCGATCGCCTGATCGCCTGGCTGGATGATTGCGGTTACGAGATCGTCGAAAAAGGAGCTGCGCACCTGGGCGCAAGCTTGGTGCCTGCTGCGCCGGTATCGACACCGTCGCATGAAAGCACACATTGATCCCGTCGCGGTCACCGCGAACAGGGTCTCCGGACAGTCATTGGCATGAGAAAGCCCGACTCAGGCGAGCAGTTGTTTTTCGATTTCGTAGACCGGAAGCTTGACCAGATCCTTGTGGATCTCGCCATGCAGCGCCTTTCGTACCGCGTCGGAATAGTCGGCGCGGATGATCCCGAGCGCGCGCGGCGACGCCACCATCGTGACGGCTTTGGTTTCGCCTGAAATGACAGCATGATGCAGGCGATCAGCAAGCTGCTTGAGAAAGGCGCGCTCAGCCTGATCATGCCAATCCGTCTGATCCACTGAACTCCGAGCATTGCCGAATGACTGCTGCACCGAGCCGGGAGCGTCGGTGCCCTGAGCGCTCGTGCGGTCGTTCTCCTGCTCACGGACCTCTTTGGTGTGCAGGTTCGGAAACATGCTGTCACCGACGTTCTCGAGGATCAGCGCCTTGCGCCCGTCGCACACGACGATCCAATCACCGGTTCCGACCTTCATCTTGTCCATGAGATTACTCCATCATCCGAATTGCAGCGAAGAATGTGCTGGCGAGCCCATCGGGAGAAACTGCCCCCAGCTATATGCCTTCTTCGAAATCTTCCAAGGAAAGGCCGAACTCCGAGAGAGCCTCCTCCAGATAGTCGCCGAGCATCGGAGTTTCGATCAGGTACGTCGCGGTGCGATTGTTGTGTGCCTGAGCGGCCTGCGCACGAAGCTCATCCCAATTGTCCAGCGAGCCGTCGCCCCGGCCCAGCCACATCAGCGTGACCAGATCGATCTGTTCGTCGACATTGAGGCCCCTGATGAAGCTGACGAGCTCCGACCTGTCAGTGTTCAGGCCTCGCCCAGCGGTACCGGGCGCCGCGTCGTCATCTGCCAAATCTGCCAGCAATTCGGGTTCGGTCGCTTCCATTTCGTGCTTGTGGATTTTGGTCACGACGAAGGCGACCTTCTCCGGCGAGATTGAGAGGGTGGGCGTGGTAGTCGTCATTCAGCGTCTCCTGGGTCCCCGGGCAAACGCTCCCAGGTCCCATGCAGAGACGCTAGGCGTTCCGGAAGGAGCGCACTTTGCGCAAGATCAAGGCAGTGTGGCGGCGTGAAAAACGGCGCAACAGCCCGCGCGAGTTCAACCGCCCCGCGGCGCGATTGCAGCGGGACTGCTTGGATCGACCAGGGACTGCGGACGATCGATACTACCAGGTCCAATCGAAAGAGCCGACACGCGGCTGCTGCGCGACCAGGATCATCGGTCTGCCCGGATGAGCTCTTGCGATCCTTCGCTTCTTCACCTCTGCAGCCGGCTTGCCTGTGTCGGCAATCCGGGTCGCGCGAGGCTTCTCGGCGGCCTTCACTGCCGCAACCTGCGGGTTGGCCTCGACGGCGCTCATCTGCGCGAAGGCGTCGCGGGGACTGCTCTTGGCGACTTCTGCCGCAGGCTGCTCCGCCTTCGCGAGCTTCACCGGAGCTGGCGTGGCGATCGAGGTGTCCATCACGATCCGCTCCGGCCACTTTCTCGTGGACTGAATGCGCACCGGGGGAAGATCCGACGCAGACGACAGGCTTGCAGGCAATGGCACGCTGGGAAGCACGGCATCCGCCAGGACGAGCAGCGCCAGCAGAGTTCCACCGACGAACATAAAGTAACGCAGAATGGGCATAATTTACCGCTCCGTCGGCACCTGCGCCGACATCCACCTAACGGAGGATCATGACAGTATGTTCCCGCGTCGAACGCTCGGGTTCAAAGACCGCGGGAGACTAGCGCGACATAATTAGATTTTCGTCGCTGCAACCAGCGTGCATTTGGCCGCGCTGACGTTAACGTTGACGAATCCGACATGGACCGCCGCGAAGGTCTTCCGGCTGCGCGACCCGACTTGGCCGGGCACGATCCGTCGGCGGTCGGTGACGTGACCACCGTCCCGCCGGCTGAAGGCGCAGGTGATTTCGACGTCCTTGATTGCGAAACTGTTGGCATTCCGTAGCGTAAAGGTCACCAGCGCCTTCGATCCAAGACCGCCGCGCCGCCACGACTGGGAACTGATCCGCAGGCCGGACAGAGCGGCCGGGTCGAGCGCAGGGGATGACGCAGGCGGCATCGTCGGCGACAGGCTGGCATTGGCGTCCATGACGTTCCGGCCGGAGCCGACCACGGGGGACGAATCGGGGTGCGGATTGGATGCATCCGCCAGACCGGGCACCACGGGCGAGAGCCGACGCGACGTCTCAGTCCCGTCTTCGTCTCCTTCGTAGCCGCTGCTCGGGGGGGCCGATCCGACCCGCGTGAGGCTGGGGTCGGCCACCTCCTCCTCTTCGACCGACATGATCAGCCACCCGACTGTGCTGAACATGACCAGCGCGAAGATCGCCAACCCCGACACGGCGGCTCCCAAAGGGATGGACGCTCCGTCGCTTCGGCGCATGGCCAGCGACGCCGCGGCATCGGGCTTGCGTCCCAGCAAACGAAAGAGACCCGCGCTCATGTCTGCACCATCGGCTGCCCGGCGGGGGCATCTGGAAGCTTCAATCGGCAAACATCGATAGGGTTGCATGCAAAGCCGACAATTGGAGGGCAGGCCCGGATACCGGTCGGTCGGCCGGGCTGGCGCGGCCGCTGACAGACCGGTAGACATCCGCACAGTTGCCGACACCTCAAGAAACGCCGCCCCCGCCGCGGGCGGTTCACTCCTTCGAAAGATCTCGACGATGTTGAATGTCACGTGGGACCACATCCATCTCCGCAGCCCGGACCCGGAAGCCACCGCCAGCTGGCTTCACGACATTCTCGGCGGCGAGATCATCCGCAATCCCGGCCGCATCGACGTCAGGCTCGGCGGTGCCAGCGTGTTCATCGCCAAGGTCGAGCCGGGCGACGGCGTCAACGCGCCGCCTACGACGCCGCACCAGGGCCTCGATCATTTCGGCCTCACCGTGAAGGACATCGACGCCGCGGCCGCCGAGCTCAAGGCCAAAGGCGTCACCTTCACGACCGAGCCGACCACGATCCGCCCCGGTGTTCGCATCTGCTTCATCCGCGGGCCGCAGGGCATTTCCATCGAGCTCCTGGAGCGCGACAAGAAATACGTCTGACCGCCGTCCCGCACGGCTACGTCATGCTGCCCGGCATGAAGCAGCGAATCTGGAGGCCCTGATAGCCGCGCATCGGCCATACCATGGTGCGGCCGACACGGTTGGGCTCGGTGATGACCGCGTCGTCGGGAACATCGAGCCATTCCCCCTCGATACGGACGCGGTAGTGACCGCCCCTGCTCTCCCAGTCGACATCGCTGACGGCGCTGCCGTCGGCGTCAGAGCAGCATGGGCCCTTGCCGCTGCGCAGACCGTCGAACCATGCCTTGATCTCCGGCGACGAGTTCGCATACTGGCCGCGATCACGCGCCAGTGACGGTGGCGCGGCGAGTGCGATCAACAGCGCCGCACTGCTGACTTGGACAGGCGGCTTCCATCGCGCGACCGCCTGCCGCCTCGAACCCGTGTTGCTGATGTCGGCACGATCAGCGCGATGCGGCCCATGGCCGCGGGACCCGATCCATCTGCTCATTTCCATCTGGCTCCTGCACCACCCCAGGGTGCGCGGGATGGAAATGCATCAACCGGGCCAGATTTCGATTCGATCTCGGCTTCGTGAGAGTCAATCCGGGGGTTTACGCAGATCTCCCTACTCGGCCGCCTGCTCGAGAGGTGCGACCCGCGGCAGAATGATCTGGATGCGCGTGCCCGCGCCAGGCTCGGAGTCCAGATCGAGCCGGCCGCCGAGCCGGCTGGTCACGATGCTGTAGACGATGTGAAGGCCCAGGCCGGTGCCGCCCTGGTCGCGGCGCGTCGTGAAGAAAGGATCGAAGGCGCGGCGGCGGACGTCGAGCGACATGCCGCAGCCATTGTCGGAAAAGACGATCTCGACATTGTCGCGGCCGGACTCCCGCGCCCTGATTTCGATCACACCGCTCCTGCCGTCCGGAAACGCGTGCGCGACCGCATTGAGGAACAGATTGGTCAGGACCTGCCCGTAAGGCCCGGGGTAGCTGTTCATCACCAGATCGGGCTGGCAATCCACGTTCACCGTCAGGTTCTGTCTGCGCACACCCGGGCGCAGGCTCATCACCACCTGCTCGGTGAGATCGGCGAGATCGAAGGTGCGCTGATCGGAGTAGTTGCGGTCCGCTGCGACCTGCTTGAACGACTGGATCAGTTCGGCCGCGCGATTGAGGTTGGCGACGAGCTGCCCCGCGGCGCTGCGGCTCATCTCGATGAACTCGTTGAGGCTCGACCGCCGCAGCTCACCCCGCGTGACCGCCTCGCTGAAGCGCTCGGTCTTGCGCTCGAGCGCGGAAGCGACCGTCAGGCTGATGCCGACGGGGTTGTTGACCTCGTGGGCAACGCCGGCGACCATCCGCCCGAGCGCCGCGAGCTTCTCGGCTTCGATCAGCGAGGCCTGGGTGTCGCGCAGGTTCCGGAGCGCCGTCTCGGCGGCCTCCTTGGCCTTGCGCATCTCCAGTTCGCTCTTCTTGCGCTCGCCGATGTCGAGCGCCACCGTGACGATCTTGTCGACCTCGCCGTCGGCGTCGAGAAGCGGCAGCTTGTTGACCAGCCATTGCCGCATGACGTTGCATGAATCGAGGTATTCCTCCTCGTAGAACCCGAGGCCGGCCTTCGTCGCCAGCACGCGCTTGTCGTTCGAGTCCGTCTTGTTCGCGCCGTAGCGCGACATCAGCTCGCCCGTGGTGCGGCCGAGCGCATCCTCGGGCTCGACGTTGAAGATGCCGGCCATGTAGCGGTTCATCAGGACATAGCGCAGCTCGCGATCCTTGACGTTGATCACCGCCGGCACCGTGTCGATGACCTGCTGCAGCAATCGCCGGCCTTCAGCGATCGCGTCCTCGGCGCGCTTCTGATCCGTGATGTCGCGGACCACGCCTTCGTAGCGAACCACCTCGCCGTTCTCATCCCGCACCACCGTGCCGCTGTCGGAAAGCCAGCGGATCTCGCCGGTGCGCCGCCGCACCTGGTATTCGAACTCGCGCACCATGCCGTCGCGCCGCATCAGCCGCTGATAGCGTTCGCGCGCCAGGGGATGGACATAGATCGTATCCGCGATGTCGTTCACGCTCTGGATCAGCTCGCTCGCGGATTCGTAGCCCATGATGCGCGCGAGCGCCGGATTGGCATTGAGCACGAGACCACTCGGTGTGGTCACATAGATGCCGTCGATCGAAGCTTCGAACAGCTTGCGATAGCTCTCCTCGGCCAGCCGCTGCTCGGCCAGCGCGCGGACCGCCGCCTCACGCGCCGCGTCGGCATCCTGCAAAGTCTGCCGGAAGACTTCCGCCGCCCGCGCGATGTCGCCGATCTCGTTCTGAACGTCGGTCTGCGGGATCGACGCCGCCTTTTCGCCCGCCGCCAGCGCCCTGATCGAGCGCGCGATCGAGGCCAGCGGCCGCACGGTGCGCCGGACCACGAAGGACGCAGCGAAGATGCCGATCAGAACGCCCGCCGTGCCGAAGATGATGCTTTGCCATTTCGTCTCCGCCAAGGTGCGGGCGAAGTCGCGCGACAGCACCTTGCCCTGGCTTGCGCTCAGGGCGCGCAGCAACTCGGTGACCCGGCCGATCAGCCGCCCCTCGATGCCCAGCACCTCCTTGTCGAGGCGCGCGATCTCGTCCTCGGTGCCGGCAATGGCGATGATCGCCTCGGCATAGCGGTCGGCGGCCGCACGAAGCGCGCTGTCCTCGATCGGCATTGCGCGCATGCTGCGGGCGGCCTGCTCGGCGCCGGCCGGGTCGCGCGCCAGCAGCGCCGCGCCGACCTGATTCTGCACCTGGAACAAGGCCCGCGCCGTGGCGCGATCAGTCAGGCCGGCGATGGCGTCCTCGAAGCTCTCGCGCGCCGTCGGCAAACCCGACAGCAGCTCGGCACGCCGCGCGATCAGCGCGCTGATGCGGTCGATGCCTTCGCGGTAATTGGCGAGCCGCTGGGCAACGCCGTCGATGGTCGCCTGCTGCTCCGGTGCGAGCTGCAGGCGCGTCTTCTTCAGGAGCGCGCTGAGCTCGGTCGCCGCCTCCATGGCACGGTCGGAGCGCGAGCCGGGATCGGTGACGAAATCGCGCGCCGCGAGCCGCAGCTCGTTCATGCGCTGGTCGATCTCCTCGGCGAGATCGCCGACGCCCTGCAGCCGCTGCAACTCGGCAAAGGTCGAATCGATATGCCGAATGGCGATCACGCTCGCCATGCTGGTCGCGGTGATGACGGCAAGCAGCAGCAAAAAGCTGCCAAAGATCATCCGCCCGATCGTCATCGATCGGAGGCTGCTGCAGGCCGTGTCGAGGTCCGGTAATCTACTCATGGGATCCGATGGTCGGAACCGCACTATATACGAGCCGCCGGGCGGCCAAATGAACATATAGAGAACAATTTTCGTCCGCGCATCATCCGCCGGACGAAAAATAGCCTGTGCGGTTAACCGGCCGCACCGAACTCGAACACCTCCCCATCATAGCCCGCCTCGCGCGGAATGCGCAGCTGGCGACCGCCCTCGGCGGTCTTGGTCATGACCGGCATCACGGTGACGATGTCCATGTCCCGCGCCGCCGCCAGGGCGTCGGCCACCGCGGGCTGCTTGCCGAGCCGGATCAGGTTGCGCGTGGTCGGGAACGGCAGCTTGAACCGGCCGTCCTCGCCGCCGGCCAGCGCCTCGCGCGGCGAGACCCAGACGGAATCGGTCGATTCTCGGCCGTCATGGGCGCCGAGTTGGTCCGGCGGCGCCGCCGCCAGAAAGAACCAGGTGTCGAAGCGCTTCGGCATGCCCTCGGGCGTGATCCAATGGGCGTAGGGAACGAGCGCATCGAGCGCCAGCACCAGACCGTGAGCCTCCAGAACCTGGAGAAAGCTGATCTTGCCCTCGCACAGCGCCAGACGATGCGCCGCCTCGATGTCGCGAGCGGCAGCGGCCTCGATCAGCGCGTCCGATCGGCGCAGCCGCGCCAGCAGGATGCCGCTCTCCTCGAAGGTCTCGCGCACCCCGGCGATGCGGAAGCCGAGCGCCTCGGCTTCAAGACCCTCGTCGCCGGCATAGAGCTCCGGCCTGCCGGCGATCTCCTGATCGCCTCTGTCGACGCTACCGCCGGGAAACACCAGGGCGCCCGAGTTGAACTCGATCTGATGGTGACGCACCATCATGAACACCTCGATCTCGCGTGCGACTGCGCTGTCGCGCAGCAGCAGCACGGTCGAGGCGGGACGGACGGCGGCAGCGTCAGCCATGGTCACTCCGCGGCGGTGGCACGAGGTTGCAGATTGGCACGCGCGTCGTAACGCGCCACGCGCGACAAGAGATAGTCGACCTCGGCCCTGGCCGCGGCCGTGATCGCGGAGGCCGGCCTGCGCTGCGCGCTGGAGGCGATCGCGCCGCGCTTCTGCAGCACGTATTTGCGCACGGCCAGCCCTGCCCCCGGCTGCTGCTCGTAGCGCACCAGCGGCAGATGCGCGTCGAACAGGTCATGCGCGGCGTCGCGCTTGCCCGCCTGCGACAGCTTGACCACGTCGACCAGCATTTCAGGGAAGGCGTAGCCGGTCATGGCACCGTCGGCGCCGCGCTCCATCTCGAAGTCGAGGAACAGGCCGCCATTGCCGCACAGTATCGACAGCGGCCGCAGCGAGCCGTCCTTCTGGAACGCGCGCAGCGTCGAGATCTTCTCCAGGCCCGGCCAGTCCTCGTGCTTGAGCATCACGCAGGAGGGGCTGTCCATGACGATCTTGCGGATGACGGCCGGCGTGAACTGGACGCTCAGCGTCAGCGGATAGTCCTGCAGCACCCACGGAACGTCCTCGCCGATGGCCTCCTGGGCCTGCTTGAAATAGCTCGTGATCTGATCATCGGTGCGCAGGCTCGGCGGCGGCGCGATCATCACGCCGGCAGCGCCCGCATCCATCGAGGCGCGCGCCAGCGCGCGCATGGTGGCAAAACCCGGCGCGGAGACACCGACGATGATCTGCAGGTTCTTGGCCCGCTTGGCAAAGCGCACTGCAACCTGCTCGGATTCAGCGGCGTCCAGTTTCGGCGCCTCGCCCATGATGCCCAACACGGTGATGCCGTCGCAGCCGGCCTCGGCATAGAAATCGACCAACCGGTCGATCGAGGCCTCGTCGATGCGACCGTCATCATGGAACGGCGTCGGCGCGATCGCGAAGGTGCCTTTGGCGGCGGCGGTGAGCTTCATCTCGTCTGGTCTCCAATCTCTCTGGCGTCATTCCGGACGCGCCAAGCGCAGGCCCAGAATGACGACCTGAATACATCAAAACCGCCGTGCGGACTTGGCTATATCGGCCTCCGAAAAGAATATCTCCTCTGCATGGGCGGCGATGTCCTCCGCTTTCCACGCCGACGACGGCGGTTTCCAGCCGTCCATTTCCATCATACGCAACTCGCGCACGCCGCGCGGACCCGACACGCCGAGCACCTTGCCGGTCTGATCCCCCGAGAGTCTGCTGACCATGTAGAGCACGGCTGGCGCGATGCCCTCGGGCGTCAGCGCCGCGCCCGGGTTTTCCTTGTAGCGCGGCAGGTCCGCGGTCATGCGGGTCAGTGCGCCCGGCGCCAAGGTCCACACCCGGATGTTGTACTTGCGTCCCTCGATCGCCAGCACGTTCGACAGGCCCCAGATACCGCCCTTCGCGGCGCCGTAATTGGACTGGCCGAAATTGCCGATCAGGCCCGAGGTCGAGGAGGTGTTGACGATGACGCCGCCGCCATTGTCGCGCATCCAACGGAACACGGGAAGCGTGCAGCAGAACGTGCCCTTGAGGTGCACCTGGACCACCTTGTCCCAGTCGGCCTCGCTCGACTTGGCGAAGGTCTGGTCGCGCAGGATGCCGGCATTGTTGACCAGGATGTCGGCGCAACCGAAATGGCGGATGGCATCGTCGAACACCGACTGGCCGCCGGCCATGGTCGAGACGTCGGCGCCGTTGGCGACGGCGCGGCCGCCTTCAGCGGTGATGGCCGCCACCACCTGCTCGGCCATCGACAGGTCCGAGCCGGAGCCGTCGCGCGGGCCACCGAGGTCGTTCACGACCACCGCCGCGCCTTCGCGTGCGAATAGTTTTGCATAGGCCTCACCGAGACCGCCACCTGCGCCGGTGATCAGCGCCACCTTGCCGTCGAGCAGTCCCATGGGTGTCTCCTCCTGCGCCGTGTCTTTTGTTGCCCGTCATGGCCGGGCTTGACGGCAACTAACAGACGTGCCTCACATAGCAATAATCAACCCAGCACGGTCTTGCCGTTCTTGATCACGGTGACGTTGCGCGCGGTGACGCGCGCTTCGAATGAGATCACGTCGCCGTCCTTCCACAGATCGACCGTCACGGTCTCGCCGGGAAACACCGGCGAGGAGAATCGCGCGGCGTGCTGGCGGAAGGCTGACGCATCGTAGTCGGCGTAGGTCTGCAGCACGGCGCGGCAGGTCAGGCCGTAGGTGCACATGCCGTGCAGAATCGGCCGCGGGAAGCCCGCGCGGCGCGCGAATTCGGGATCCGAGTGCAGCGGATTGCGGTCGCCGCAGAGGCGGTAGATCAGCGCCTGGTCCGGCCGCGTCGGGATCTCGACGCTGCGGTCGGGTGCACGCGACGGCACCGGATGCGGGTCGGGGATGCCGCCCGAGGGACCGCCGAAGCCGCCATCACCGCGGGCGAAGCGCGAGGCCACCAGGGTCGCCAGCGGAGCGCCGCCCTCGTCGCGCAAGATCGTCTGATGGCGGATGACCGCGCCCTTGTCCTTGCCCTTGTCGGACACCGCGAGCACGGAGGAGTCGGCCGTGATCTTCGCCGCCACCGCCAGCGGCTTGTGAAAGGTGATGTCGCGCTCGCCGTCGACGACCAGCACGCGGTTCAGCTTCATGTCGCCGGGGCCCGCGCCCCAGGCGGCGACGGAGGCAAAGGTCGGCACCACCTTCAGTGGACGCGGCTCGGCCGTAGCCTCGTTGACGAAGGCAAGCTCCTTCTCATCCATCGGATCGGCCCCCATGCCGATGCCGTAGGCGTAGAGCATCACCTCGCGATCGGTGTAGGCGTAGTTCTGCGCGATCGCCTTCATCGCCATCAGCTCATCGTAGTTGATCGGCATGTTGCCTCCCCAAACCTCGTTCTTTGTAGGGTGGGAAAAGCGAAGCGTGCCCACCGCCTTTCTTGGTAGAACGGTGGGCACGGCGCTCTGCACCTTTGCCCACCCTACGCACTCGTCGTGGAGCACACCGCTCGTTCCGCATCCGTCATTGCGAGCGGAGCGAAGCAATCCAGAGCTGCGCAAGGACTCTGGATTGCTTCGTCGCTTCGCTCCTCGCAATGACGCGTGGATGCATCTTTGCTCCCTCTCCTAAACCGGCGTGAAGAACGGCAGCGGGGCGCCGTCGGTCGGCTTGAACACCACCTTCACCTTCTGGCCGATCTTCAACACGTCGAAATCGCAATCGACGAAATTGGTCTGCAGCGACGGGCCCTCCTTCAAGGTGACGTAGCCGATCGCGTAAGGGCCGGTCGGCGACTTCCGCATGATCGAGAACGTGTAGATTTCCCCCTCGCCCGCGCTCTGCTCCCACACCGTCTGGTCCGAGAAGCAGAACGGGCAGATCGAGCGCGGAAAATAATGCGCCTCGCCACAGGCCGTGCAGCGCTTGATCATGAACTTGCCCTCGGCCGCGGCATCCCAGAACGCCTTGGTCTCGGGATTGGTGATGGGGGCCGGCAGTTTCTTCGCTTCGGACATCAGACGCGCTCCAGAATGCAGGTCGAGGCGGCGTGGCGCACGCCGAGCAGGCCACCGGTGCCATGGGCGATGGCGAGATCGCAGTTTTGCACCTGCACCTTGGGATGGGCTTCGCCGCGCAGCTGGCGCACGGCCTCGATCACCTTGGTCATGCCGCCGCGGTTGACGGGATGGTTGCTGCAGAGGCCGCCGCCATCGGTGTTGAACGGCAGCTTGCCGACACCGGAGATGAGATTGCCGTCGGCGACGAACTTGCCGCCCTCACCCTTCTTGCAGAAGCCGAGATCCTCGAGCTGCATCAGCACGGTGATGGTGAAGCTGTCATAGATCGAGGCGTATTTGATGTCCTTGGGGGTCACACCCGCTTCCTCGAAGGCGCGCGGGCCGGACCACACACCGGCGGAATAGGTGAGATCGAGGTTCTTGCCGCCGCGCGGCCCCTTCATCGCCTCGCCATGGCCGATGAGACGCACCAGCGGCTTCTTCAGACTCCTGGCGATCTCCGGCGTGGTCACGATCAGCGCGCCGCCGCCGTCGGTGACGACGCAGCAATCCATGCGGTGCAGCGGATCGGAGATCATCGGCGAGTTGATCACGTCCTCGACCGTGACGACCTCCTTCAGCATCGCATGCGGATTGTACTGCGCGTGATGCGAGGCCGCGACCTTGATCCAGGCGAGCTGCTCCGACGTGGTGCCGTAATCGTGCATGTGGCGCATCGCGCACATGCCATAGGCGTTGTGGGTGGTGGCGCCATAGGCCATCTCGAAATCGGCCTCGGCGCCAGCGGCACGCGGCGGCATCGGCCCGGTGCGCGGCTTGCCGGCCAAGGTGATCAGCGCGATCGAGCATTTACCGGCGGCGATGGCCTCGGCGGCATGGCCAACATGGATGAGATAGGAGCAGCCGCCGGTCTCGGTGGAGTCGATGTGCCGGACCTTCAGCCCGAGATAGTCGACCATCGGCCACGCGCCGCCCGGCGCGTCGCCGGCGCAGAAATAGCCGTCGACATCCTTCGCGCTGAGACCCGCATCCTCGAGCGCGCCCTTGGCGACCTCGGCATGCAGCTGCGCGGTGGATTTGTCGGGTGCATGCCGGGTCGGATGCTCATAGATCCCGGCAATGTAGGCCTTGCCCTTGATGGTCAACTCCGTCTCCGCTTCCTGTCGTTTCGTCCCAGGTGGTTGGAGATTTTTTGGACCGTTGGATAGAGCTTGGCAAGCGTGGAAAATATTCCGCGGGGTGGAGATGGTCGCACCCAAGCGACATATTTCGATGCTGCACGCGACAGCGCCCACGCTGTCATCCTCCGGCTGACCGGACGTCCCGTCGTCCAGGGATCGCAATGATTGGATCGAGACGCCGCGGCGTACTGGATCGCCCGGTTCAAGCCGGGCGATGACAGCGGAGTGCGTGGTGGGATTCTCGCACAAGCCACACCATCGCAATCCCGCGACAGACACTGCCCGGGTCATGCTCATCTCGTTCACCCTCGTCAAGTCGGAGGGCGCAGGGAAGGCCAGGCGTCGGCTGACGCCTGCGGCCCGCCTGCGAAAAAAATGCAGGCGGCAGGTACCACAGGTGCAGCCGAGAACACCCGGCCTTCCCTGCGCGATGGTCTTCACGCTTATACGCAGTCTGCCTGGTGCGCCGGGCTTGTTGGCCACCATTGCCCGCGCGGCGCGCAAGCGCCGTCGCGAACGTAGCACCAGCGTCGGGGTGCCAGCACGCTGCGACTTCGCGTCCGCGGCCTCGCCGTTCGTCCGCGCATCCAGGGACACGCTGCGGCAAAACCACGGCCATCGCTCCCCGCCCCGCGTGTCGTGACGATCGCGCGCTACGCCCCTCCGTACCGAGGCGGGATACGCACAATAGAGCATGATTTCTGATATTCGTAAAGAGAAATCTTTGGGCTGGAATAGTGCTTGCTGAACCGCTCCAACGAAGCAGCCGAGATATTCCAAACCGCTTTGCGGTCGCTACCGCACGACAACAAGGGCGGCGCCGGAGAATAGCGTTTCAGAGATCAGCGGCAACACGGCTCGAGCTGCACGACTGCTGCCTACAGGTTGTTCGCCCCCGACGGCCCATGCTATCAACACCGTCAAGCGCCGATTTGACCATCAGCTTGCGGGCGCGTCTCAAAATGCAGCTAAAGCGAACGGGTCCCGCATGGAAAATCCCTGCCGGCCGTTCTCTGAACGGAGGCTCCCATGCGGTTTGCGGCCATTGCCGACATTCACGGAAATTCCGACGCGCTGGCCGCGGTCCTGAAGGACATTGCGGCGCTCGGCATCGATGAGGTCGTCAATCTCGGTGATCATCTCAGCGGCCCGCTCGAACCGGTTCGAACGGCGGAGATGCTGATGGCACGCGACTTTCCGTCGATCCGGGGCGATCAGGACCGGCACATGATCGATCTCTATCGTGCGGGAGACACGGGGCGCAGCGACGTCCGCGCCCTCGATCAGGTGCATGTCGGCTGGTTGGCGGCGCAGCCGGCGACGCTGATCTATCACGACGACGTCTTCCTGTGCCATGCCGCGCCGGACGACGACGCCGTGTTCTGGCTCGATGAGGTCACCGCCTATGGCACGCTGCGTCAGAGCCCCCTTGCGCGTATCGAAGCACGGGCCGCCGGCATCGATGCCTCGCTGATCCTGTGCGGACACAGCCACATTCCGCGCATTGTCCGGCTCAGCGATGGCCGGCTCGTCGTCAATCCCGGCAGCGTCGGGCTACCCGGCTATCGCGGCCGCCCTCCGCACGGCTACCACGTCGAGACCGGGACGCCCGATGCCTGCTATGCGATCGCGGAGCAACGGCTTGGACGGTGGTCGCTGACAATCCGCTATGTGCCGTACGATCCCGCGCGGATGGCGGCACTCGCACGACGCAAGGGCATGCACGACTGGGCGAATGCCATCGCGACCGGCTGGGTCGGGTGACGGCCGTCGCCGGCCCTCATCGCAGGGCGTGTCGGCGCCGGCGCGATTGAGCCGGCCGGGGGTCAGACAACAAGCAGCACACCGGACAGCAGCAGAATGCTCAGGATGAGCCTCCTGAACAAGGTGTCGTTGACCCTGCGGAAGGCGAAGATGCCGAGCGCCGTGCCGGCGAGCAGAGCCGGAATGCTCAGCGCGAGATCGACGATCACCCTCGACGACAGGTCCTGCCGGGCCAGCATCATCCCCAGCGAGGCGATCTGCATCACGGCAATGAAGGGCTGCACTAGGCCGCGCTGGTCGGTTTTCGGCAGGCCGTGCATCTCGCACCAGATGGTCGGCAGTGCTCCGGGCATCGCGGTCAGGCCACCGATCAGACCGCCGCCGAATCCGACGATCGCCGTGCGATGTCTGCTCATGCGTCGAACGCTGCCGAGGCCGGGCTTGAACAGCATGGTGGCGGCGTAGATCGCAATCGTCGCTCCGAACACCTGCTGAAACAGCCGGGCGTCCGCGTTGTGCAGCAGCCAGAGCGCCAAGGGCACGCCGAGCAGCCCGCCCAGGATCAGGACCAGGCTGTCCTTCCACCGGATGCTGTTGCGCAACGCCCACAGATTCGTCGCCTGCACGCCGACGCTGCACGCCATCATCAGCGGCACCGCCTCCAGCGGTTGCAGACCATGCAGCAGGATCGCGCCGGCCACGGCCGAGAAGGCAAATCCGGCCAATCCGGAAACGAAGGCGCCAGAGAACACGGCGGCGCTGAGCAACAAGAAAGAGGCGAGCCCGGGCATGAATATCTCCGGCTGATGAGGGTTGAAATGAGCGAGCTTCAATCGTGGGATGGGAGCGTCGAAACCGGCTGCGCCTGCGTGCCGTCCCGCATGGCAGCACCTCGCAGGATCGCACCGGCGACAACGTGCAGGAGCAGAAAGATGGCGAGGACGCTCGCCGCCAGCGCCGCCTGCGGCGTGATCGACAGCTTGCGCCGCGGCGGGGTCTCGTTGGCCTGCATCTCCGTCACCTCCAGCTACTGCTGTCAGGCTGGTAGCACCGCGACGTCCCCTGGCCGTCCCTTGTGCCGTGATCCCGGAGCTCGTCACGAAGGCGTGTTCGGCGGCGGAGTCTTGTTTGCTCGCCGTGCGGCTGCTGTCGCGCACGACGCGATCGGTCGCTCCCACCGAGGCCGGCGAGCGTCTGCTGCACCGGATCGGGCCGCGGTCCGAGAAGATCGAAAGCGAGCTCGTCGGGCAGACCACACCCGCCTTCGCGGTTCTGTGCGAGGCGCTACGCCATCGCGCCTGACCGGCGAAGGATTCCGCTTGACTAATCCATAACCAACCGGTTATGCGTCAATCCATAACCAATGAGTTATGGATCGAATGCCGCGCTCTCCCGACATGCTGTTCCGAACGCTTGCCGACCCGACGCGGCGCGCCATCTTCGAAGGCCTGTGCCGGCATGGCGAGCAGACCGTCGGGGCGCTGACGGCCAAGGCCGGCGTATCGCAGCCGGCGGTGTCGAAGCATCTCGGCCTGCTCAAGCAGGCGGGCCTGGTGCGGGAGCGTCACGAAGGCCGCCAGACGCATTACCGCGCGCAACCCAAGGCGCTGGCGCCGCTGCTCGACTGGACGAGCCGGATGGCTGCGTTCTGGGAGAGCCGGTTCGACCAGCTCGACACTCTGCTCAACAGGATGGATCAATGAGCTCACCCGCGCCAGAAACCCGCACCGTCGTCGTCGAGCGCGAATTCGCGCATCCGCCCGAAAAACTCTGGCGCGCGCTGACGCAGCCGCATCTGATCGCGGAGTGGCTGATGACCAACGACTTTGCGCCGTCGGTCGATCATCGCTTCAAGCTGAAGGCCGACTGGGGCGTCGTCGACTGCCAGGTCGTGACCATCGAGCCGCACAAGACGTTGTCCTACACCTGGGCGGCGGCCGGCCTCGACAGCGTCGTGACCTGGACGCTGACGCCGACCGCCTTGGGCACGCACCTGCGCATGGAGCAGACCGGCTTCGCAGCCGACCAGACCCGCGCCTATCAGGGCGCACGCTACGGCTGGCCGAAATTCTTCGATGCGCTCGAACAGAGCGTCGCGCGCCTCGGCTGAGGCGTGCGCATCACGACGTCATCAGGGGAGAAGCACTTGAACTGGAACAACACCGTCCGGCAGGTCCATCGCTGGGTATCGATCGCCTTCACGGTCGCCGTCATCATCAACATCGCCGCGATGACGCAGACGCAAGCCCCGCTGTGGGTCGGCCTGCTGGCGCTGATTCCGCTCATCGTGCTGCTCGGCACGGGGCTGTATCTGTTCGCGCTGCCCTACGTCGCGACGAAGTTGACCGCCTCGCGGGTGGAGCGCTGAACGGGCAATCGCGCCCAGCGGCGTTTTCCGGGAGGGAGTCAAGCCTCTTGGCGATCCGGCAGGTCGAGCGTGCGTCAGCGAAGACGATCGCTGGCCGCCTCCAAGGACCGTCTTGCGTTCGCGGCCGAACCGCGCCCTACTGGCGCGTCTTCCGCCAACGAGGCTATTCTGACGTGAACGCTCTTACGCTCTTCAGCTTCGCCATCGTCGCCTTCATCGGGATCGCGACCCCCGGTCCGACGGTGCTGCTGGCCCTCACCAACGGCTCGCGTGTCGGTGTACGCCGCGCCTGGGCCGGCATCGCCGGCGCGGTGGCTTCGGACTTCATCCTCATCGGCGCCGTCGCGGTCGGTCTGGGCGCGCTGCTGGCCGCTTCAGAATTCTGGTTCTCGGTCGTGAAGTGGATCGGCGTGGCCTACCTCGCCTATCTCGGGCTGATGCTGCTGCGGTCCAGCGGGTCGATCGACCTTGCGGCGTCCGCAGACGGCAAGGACGGGTCACGACAGCCGCACGCGCTGTTTCTGAAAAGCTTCCTCGTCGCGATCACCAATCCAAAGGGCTATCTGTTCTTCTCGGCATTCCTGCCGCAGTTCGTGGTGCCGTCCGCGCCGCAGCTGCCGCAATATCTCACGCTGGCCCTCACCTTCGCGATGCTCGATGTCCTGATCATGCTCGCCTACGCGAGCGCGGGCTCGCAAGCGATGCGTTTCCTCAAGCGCTCCGGTGCCCTCTGGCTCGATCGCATCTGCGGCGGCGCGCTGCTGAGCCTTGCCGGCGCCCTTGCGCTTTACCGGCGAGCCGGCCCCTGACCCGGCCGCGCGTCGCGGTCGTCCACCTACTCCGCCGCCTGCCGCACGTGGCGCTCGGTCACCGTGCGCATCGTCACCAGCCCCTCCGCGGCCGAGGGATGCCTGGCGCCAACCTCAATCGCACGAGCTTATACGTCCGTCGCGGGAAGAGAAAAGCACGGCATCACGAAGGCCGGTCTCGTGAAGCCCAGCCGGCGGTTCAAGGCCGCAGCAACCAGCAGAATGCCTCGCGCAGGATCTCGGTGCCGTCAGTCCGGTGCCAGGCGCCATGGGCGATCACGATCCGCTCGGGGTGCCACCCAAGCATGGTCTCCACGGCCGCCCGCAACTCGCGTCGGTGCCGCCAGGTAAATGTCAGCCGGAGTTCGCGCGGCAGGCCGCCATGCGGCGGACCGACGCCCCCGATCCAACTCAGGTAGCGCGCCAAGCCGGCACCGATCTTGGCCGGCTCGAAATTCTCCATCAGATCGGTCAGGATCAGCGTGCGCGAAGGGCGATGGAAGAACACGACCTCCGTCATATAGCTGCCGAGGACGGGCAAGGTCGCGATCTCATCATCCCAGGGATAGCCACCGCTGCGATCCAGTGGCCTGCCCTGGAATTCGATGCGGCCCTTCGCCTGCGCGCGAATGCCCGGCGCAAGATAGATCGCCGCGTCGGGAAAGGCCGCCTGCCAGTCGGGGATCCACCAATAGTGGATGCGATTCGGACCGATGATGTGGCGCGCCCGGCCTTCCCGGTCGATCTCGGCCCGCAGCGCCGGCGTCAACGGCGTGGGCGAGTGGATGAACAGATCGCCGGAGGCGCAGCGCACCACGGTCATGCGGGTGGGAAACGGAAATTTCAGCCCGGGAATGCCGAAGCGGATCACGGGCCCGTCGACGATCCAGACGTTCTCGGCAACGGGCTTCAGGGTGTTGAGCGGCGGATAGGTCGCAAGGCAATCATCTTGGGACATGCTGGTCGCTCTCCAACCGCTGAACGGTTCCAACGACAGCACGCCCGATCGGCCACGGTGTGGACCGTCGTCTGACCGTGAGCACCGGCCCACGCAGTCGCTACGGACGCCGGCCGCGCACGAGCCCCAAAAGCAGTTGGCGCCCTACTCCGCCGCCTGCCGCACGTGGCGCTCGGTCACCGTGCGCATCGTCACCAGCTCCTCGGCGGCGGAGGGATGCAGCGCGATGGTGGCGTCGAAATCGGCCTTGGTCGCCTTCATCTTGATGGCGATCGCCACGGCCTGGGTGATTTCGGCGGCCATGTCGCCAACGATGTGGCAGCCGAGCACGCGATCGCTGGCGCCATCGACGACGAGCTTCATCAGCACCCGGGTGTCGCGGCCGGACATCGTTGCCTTGATCGGGCGGAAATTCGTCTTGTAGATGTCGACGCGGTCGTACAGCTCGCGCGCCTGCGTCTCGGTGAGACCGACCGTGCCCACTTCAGGCTGGCAGAACACGGCCGTCGGAATGTCCGCGTGGTCGACGCGCACGGTCTTGCCGCCGAACACGGTGTCGGCAAAAGCGTGGCCCTCGCGGATCGCGACCGGCGTCAGGTTGAAGCGATGGGTGACGTCGCCGATCGCGTAGATGCTCGGCACCGAGCTCTGCGAGAACGCGTCCACCGCGATGCCGCCGTTCCTTGGATTGATTGCGACCCCGGCCTTCTCGAGGCCGAGATTGGCCACCGCCGGATGGCGGCCGATCGCGAACATCACCTTGTCGGAGGCGATGCTGGAGCCGTTCGACAGATGCGTGGTGTAGTCCTGGCCGTGCCTGTCGACGCTGGTGACCGTGCAGCCGGTCAGGATGGTGATGCCTTCCTTCTCCATCTCGGAGCGGACATGTTTGCGGACGTCCTCGTCGAAACCGCGCAGGATGTTGTCGCCGCGATAGACGACGGTCACGTCGGAGCCGAAATTGGCGAAGATGCAGGCGAATTCGAGCGCGATGTAGCCGCCGCCCTGGATCACGATGCGGCGCGGCAGCTCGTCGAGATGAAACGCCTCGTTGGAGGAGATGACGTGCTCGATGCCGGGAATCGGCGTGCCGTGGTTGGGCGCGCCGCCGGTCGCGATGAGAATGTATTTGGCGCGGACGGTCTCGCCGGTCATCAGCCGCACGGTGTGGGCGTCCTCGAGCACCGCGCGGGTCTTGACGATCCTGGCGCCAGACTTCTCGACGTTGCTGGTGTAGGCCGCCTCGAGCCGGGCGATCTCCTTGTCCTTGTTCCTGATCAGCGTCGGCCAGTCGAAGGTCGCGGTCGGGATGGTCCAGCCGAAGCCGGCGGCATCGGCGATCTCCTGGCGGACATGCGAGCCGATCACGAACAGCTTCTTAGGGACACAGCCGCGGATCACGCAGGTGCCGCCCATGCGGTATTCCTCGGCGACCATCACGCGGGCGCCATAGCCGCTGGCGATGCGGGCGGCGCGCACGCCGCCCGAGCCGCCACCGATCACGAACAGGTCGACGTCGAATTCAGCCATCTCTCCCCCGACCTGGCCTTTCGGCCGCAAGCCTCAGATCGGCTTGTTGCGTTTGCGCATCTCGGCGCGGAACTGCGCGGTGACGGTGTCGGAAAACTCCGCCGCCCACAGGTTCATCGCCTGCATGCTCATCTGGATCGCCTTCGGCTCGGCCGCAAGCAGCTTCTGGCCGATGGCAGACTTGTAGAAGGCGACGAGGTTGGCGATCTCCTGGTCGGAGAACTCGTTGCAGTAGATCTGCGCCATCTTCTCGCCGATCTCCTTCTCCTTGCCGGCGTAGGTCTGCGCGACCACCACGGCGACCTCGTCGAGGTCCTTCTGGTAGTTGAGATTGGACTGCAGCAGCGCCTGCTTGGTCTGCTGCACGATGCCGGGGACGGCATTGGCGTACATCGCAGCCGCGTTCTTCATCCCCAGAATCTCGCGCGCGCCGGCCATGCAGGCGGGCGAGGCCGGCTTCAGCGCAGGCGCCTGGCCCTGCGCCGCAACCGGGCTTGCCGAGGCCAAGGCCAGCACGATTCCGGCGGCCGGCAAGATTCTGAACACGCTCTTCATTCCAAGTCTCCTGTGAGTTGCCGCCATGAGCGCAGCCTCGTGCCGCGCTCAGGGCCGCTGGATAACGCGAATTCCCTGTGCGCCTGCCAGGATCGCCGTGCTGCCGAGGCCGATGAACAGCCCATGCTCGACCACGCCCGGAATTGCGCTCAAAAGACCCGCCAGGCGCGGGGGATCCATGATCTCCCCAAGGCGGACGTCGATAATCCAGTGGCCGCCATCGGTGACGAAAACGTGGCCGTCTGCGGACTTGCGCAGGCTCATGGGCCCGGACACGCCGGCCGTGGCGAAGGCGTCACTCATCTCGCGCTGGGTCGCGGCGAGGCCGAACGGAACCACCTCGACCGGCAGCGGATAGCGGCCGAGCTGCGCCACCCATTTGCTGTCGTCGGCGATCACGATCATGCGATCCGAGGCGCTGGCGACGATCTTCTCGCGCAGCAGCGCGCCGCCGCCGCCCTTGATCAGGTCGAGCGCCGGATTGATCTCGTCGGCGCCGTCGATGGTGATGTCGAGCCGGTCGATCTCATCGAGCGTGGTCAGCGGCACGCCGCACGCTTGCGCCTGCGCCCTTGTCGCCTCCGAGGTCGGCACGCCCACGATCTTGAGGCCGGCGCGCACCTTTTCTCCGAGCAGATCGACGAAATGCTTGGCAGTCGATCCGGTGCCGAGACCGAGCTTCATGCCGCTCTCGACCTCCTCCAGCGCACGCGCCGCCGCCTGCCGCTTCAATGCATCCATGTCGACCAAGGAACCCGCCCTTCGCACCCAGGGCCCCCACGGGCGGGGGCCGAAAGCCGGCGCATATCTAGCGATGTTTTGACGCGGGGCCTAGCTCTCGCCGGCCACGAAATCGGACAAAAAGCCATTGCGGGCCTCTTGCAAGGACGTAAGCCGGCCGCTAGCGGATACCGATGCCCATCTCCAGCACCATCGTCTTCGATCTCGACGGCACCCTGGTCGACACGGCGCCGGATCTCATCAGCGCACTCAACCATGTCCTGCAGCGCGAGGGTCTGCGGCCGGTGCCGCTGGCCTCGGCCCGCAAGATGATCGGCCACGGCGCCCGCAAGCTGATCGAGCGCGGTCTGGAGGCAGAGGGTCGCTTCGCCAGCACCGATGACGTCGGCCGCCTCACCACCGATTTCATCGATTTCTACGCTGAGAACATCGCCATCGAATCGCGCCCCTTCGAGGGGCTGGAGGCGGCGCTCGACGAGCTCGCCGGCCGCGGCTGCCAGTTCGCGGTGTGCACCAACAAGCTGGAATGGCTGTCGAGGCGGCTGCTCGACCAGCTCGGCCTGTCCTCCCGCTTCGCCGCGATCTGCGGTGCCGACACGTTCGGGGTCGCCAAGCCGGATCCGGCGATCCTGCGCCAGACCATCGCGCAGGCCGGCGGCGAGGTCGGGGCCGCGATCATGGTCGGCGATGCCGGCACCGACGTCGGCGCCGCCCGCCGCGCCGGCGTGCCGGTGATCGGCTGCACCTTCGGCTATACCGACGTACCGATCGCGGAGCTCAATCCGGACCACCTGATCGACCACATGCGCGAGCTGCCGGCCGCCGTCGCGGCCCTCAGCCCATCGCTCAGGATCGCGTGAGTCAACTTGCGATTCCACTGCCGCATCGCACCCTAACCCACTGCCCTGTCGACCTGAATCCGCACCTTGCGGTGCGTTAACGTTCTGTTGAGAATAGGGTTGACCGCAGTTGCGCCGCTGTTCTGACGCTCCTATGGTCGCCCTGGGATTGCGGCCGATGGCCGCAGGGTTGTGGGGCGGACATCATGATGCGGCGTGTCATCGCAATTGCGGTTGCGGGAGCCGGCTTGGCCGGTTGCTCGTCCTTCTCCATGGACAGCTTCAAGATGGCAGCGCCCGAGGTTCCGGTGCAGCTCGACTCCGTGCCGCCGGGCGCCGACGCCAAGACCTCGCTCGGACCGGGCTGCAAGACGCCGTGCACCGTCTCGGTGCCGGCGCCCGATGCGGGCTTCAGCGTCACCTTCACGATGGACAAGTACCAGCCCGCGACCATCCCGGTGCAGGTGATCCGCAACTCCGGCGATTTCAACACCTCGCCGCCGGTGGTGATGGACCCGAGCCCGGTCGTCGCCGAGCTGCAGCCGATGCCCGGCGCGCCGCCGAAGGCCGTCAAGCGCATGCGGCCGAAGAAGCCGAAGCCGCAGAAGTCCGCCGCTGCACCGGCGGCCACCGGGTCCGCCTTCCCCGCCCCCGCGCCGGGACGCCAATAGCGGACCGTCGTCCCGCGCGTCCGCTTGCCAAGGCGAAGCTGCATTGCAGCATCGACGGATCCACGTCGATGATTGTGGGGCGCGGCGATCATGATTAGATTGTCGTGAGACCGACATCCGGCCGCGCTTGCGCGGCCGCCGCGTGGCATCGCCGCCACCTGGGCCGCCACCAGCCAAGGCTTTCCATGACCGCAGAGACGTTGAGTGACACCGCCCTGACGCGCCCGATGACCGACCCGTTCGGTCGCCGCATCAGCTATCTGCGCGTCTCGGTGACCGACCGCTGCGACTTGCGCTGCTTCTACTGCATGTCCGAGGACATGACCTTCCTGCCGAAGGCCGACCTGCTGACGCTCGAAGAGCTCGACCGGCTGTGCTCGGCGTTCATCCACAAGGGCGTCAAGAAGCTCAGGCTCACCGGCGGTGAGCCGCTGGTCCGGCGCAACGTGATGGGCCTGGTCCGCTCGCTGTCGCGACATCTGAAGAGCGGCGCGCTCAACGAGCTGACGATGACGACCAACGCGACGCAGCTCGCCAAATATGCCGCCGAGCTCGCCGATTGCGGCGTCCGTCGCATCAACGTCTCGCTCGACACGCTCGACCCGGACAAGTTCCGCGCCATCACCCGCTGGGGCGATCTCGAGCGCGTGCTGGCCGGCATCGAGGCGGCGCGCGCCGCAGGTCTCGCCGTGAAGATCAACGCCGTCGCGCTGAAGAACATGAACGAGGACGAGATCCCCTCGCTGATCGACTGGGCGCACGGCAAGGGCATGGCGTTGACCTTGATCGAGGTGATGCCGATGGGCGAGATCGGCGAGGGCCGCATCGACCAGTATCTGCCGTTGTCGCTGCTGCGCGCGCGTCTGGCGCAGACCTACACCATGACCGACCTCGACGAGACCACCGGCGGCCCGGCCCGCTACGTCCGCGTCGCCGAGACCGGCGGCACGATCGGCTTCATCACGCCGATGACGCATAATTTCTGCGAGAGCTGCAATCGCGTCCGCGTCACCTGCACCGGCACCCTGCACACCTGCCTCGGCCACGAGGACGCCTCCGACCTGCGCAAGCCGCTGCGTGCCTCGGCCAGCGACGAGGATCTCAGCGCCGCGATCGACCGCGCCATCGGCCTCAAGCCGAAGGGCCACGACTTCATCATCGACCGCCGCCACAACCGTCCGAGCGTCAGCCGGCACATGAGCGTGACGGGCGGGTAGTCGGAGTCCATAACCATCGGGCCCTGCGATCAATCGCAATCGGAGCCGGCCTGTTGGCCGGCCATTCAGCCGACGATCACGCATACCGTATGAGCGGATCGGCCCGAGGCGCAGTCACGACGCGGAGACTGATCATTTATCGGCTTGCGGCACGTCCCCATGCGGCATAGCTTTCAGCTGCAGATCGCGCATTCGAAAGCAATTTGTCGGTTCGGCCTAGCGGGAGACAGCGATGGCAGACCCAGTCGCATGGCACCTGTCCGGTGACTATTTCGAGAATTGCAGCTGTAGCCTGCTGTGTCCGTGCCTCATGTCGGCCGCCCCTCCCCTGACCGCGCAACCGACCGAGGGGTTCTGCAACGTACCATTGCTGTTCCACATCGAAACCGGCCGCTATGGCGATGTCGCGCTCGATGGCCTCAACGCGGCGGTGATGCTGCATGCGCCCGGCGTGATGGCGGATGGAGACTGGTCGATCGCCGCCTATGTCGATCAGCGCGCCGACGATCCGCAGACTGAGGCGATGGCCGCGATCTTCACCGGGGCTGCCGGCGGCCCGATGGCTGCGTTCACGCCGCTGATCAGCACCAATCTCGGCGTGCGCAAGGTCGCCATCAACTTCCGGATCGACGGCAAGACGCGATCCGCCGACATCACCGACATTCTGCACATGTCCGTCGAGCCGCTGCCGACCATGCACCCGAGCGGAGAGATGTGGGTAAACATCGGCCATCCCGTCAGCCCGGACAGGATGGCGCTCGCCGTCGGCGCGGCGGGCAACACCTACAACGATCACGGCATGCGTTGGGACAATTCCGGCAAGAACGGCCTGTACGCGTCGATCAGTTGGTCCAACCAGGCCTAATTCCACGTGGCGCAAGGCCGGCAACCCGCCTTGCAGATGACCGGCAGCGCCCTGGAAGCCGTGCTGCGGCGCGATCGCTGGATCGTCGGCGGCGCGATCGCGATCATGGTCGCCCTGTCGTGGGCCTATGTTCTCTGGCTTGCCAACGACATGAACATGGGCGGCATGGACATGACCGGCTTCCGCATGATCCCGGCCGGCATCGGAATCATGTTGCCGGCCGGCGAGCCGTGGCGCGCGATCGAGTTCGCCTATGTGTTCCTGATGTGGGCGGTGATGATGGTCGGGATGATGGCGCCTTCGGCCGCGCCCATGATCCTGATGTACGCCCGCGTGGGTCGGCAGGGCCGAGCGCAGGGCCAGCCGTTCGCTGCGACCGGCTGGTTTGCGGCCGGCTATCTGCTCGCCTGGAGCGGCTTTTCGCTCGTGGCGACCGGCCTGCAATGGGGTGTGGAGCGGACTGCGCTGCTGGATTCGCGGATGGCGATCGACAACCATCTGCTCGGCGCCATCGTGCTGATCGCGGCAGGCATCTATCAGTGGACGCCGCTGAAGAGCGCCTGCCTTGCCCAATGCCAGTCGCCGCTTCTGTTCCTGATGCGTCACGGCGGCTTTCGCGGCGACCTGCAGGGCTGCGTGCTGCTGGGGCTTCGACACGGCGGCTATTGCGTGGGCTGCTGCTGGGCTCTGATGGCGCTGCTGTTCGTCGGCGGGGTGATGAGCGTGATGTGGATTGCCATTCTGACCCTGCTCGTGCTGTTTGAGAAACTGACTCCGGTCGGACGATGGGTCGCGCGCGCGGCCGGCATTGCTTGCAGTGCCGCGGGCGCCTGGATGCTGGTGTCCCTACCGCAATGACGCGCAACGACGCGATGCAGGTCGTCGCGAGAGTGGCGGCTGCCCCTTGGCATGGGATGCGGGCAACATGGTAAGCAGGCTCCAGCGTGGCGACTCCGTCGCGTGGAATGCCGCAACCGAACTGACGCGAGACGCCCGTGATTCCCTGGAAGCTGATCGACACCGCAGACGTGCCCGGCGGCGGTGAACCGCTGCGGCTGATGCAGCGCGGCAAGGAGTTTTCGATCAAGCTCGGTTCGAACGAGCTGATGAACAGCCGGCTGCACGGATCCGAGGAGGCGCTGGCGACCCTGAGCTGCGCCCGCATCAAGGCCGAGCCGGCTCCGAGGCTGCTGATCGGCGGCCTCGGCATGGGCTTCACCTTGCGGGCGGCGCTGAAGGTGCTTGGTCCGCAGGCCCGTATCACCGTCGCCGAGCTGGTGCCGGCGGTGATCGCCTGGGCGCGCGGGCCGATGGCCGAATTGTCCGGCGCCAGCCTTGCCGATCCGCGCGTCGACATCCGCGAGGGCGACGTCGTGAAGCTGATCGCCGCGGCGCGCGGCACCTATGATGCGATCCTGCTCGACGTCGACAACGGCCCGCAGGGGCTGACGCGGCAATCCAACGACGCGCTGTATGACCCCTCGGGTTTGCGCACCGCCTTCACCGCCCTGCGCCCCGGCGGCGTGCTGGCGGTATGGTCGTCCCACCCCGACGATCGCTTTGCCCCGCGCCTGCGCAAGGCAGGCTTCGCCGCCGAGGAGATCAACATCCGCGCCACCGGCCGCGGCGGCGGCGCCCGTCACGTGATCTGGATCGCGACGCGGCCGGCGTGATTGCGCCTCGTCGCGCGCGGAGTTCTCTGTCCTGAGAACTTTCTCCACCGGCAGTACTACCAGCGCTGATATTCTCCACGCCCGTTTGGATCAGCGTAGTGACGCGTCGGACATCGTCCTATGATGCGTCGGCGGCGACGAGGGATGCTCCATTCTCCGGCTTGTAGACCGTAGTGGCCAGGGGCACGCTATGCAATGAGGGCGCGCCCCTGAATGGGAGAATTGCCATGGATGACAGAGCGAAGCGCGCTGCCTTGCAGCACCATTGGGATGCATCGGACGTGAATGATTTCGAAGCCGAGCACGACATCTATCGCGACGATGCCGTGCTGGATTATCCGCAATCGGGCGAACGCATCCAGGGCCGGCGCAACATTCAGGAGAGCCGCTTCGTGCAGCCCAGCAGGAAGCGCTTCGCAGTGCGCCGAATCATCGGGAGCGGCGATCTGTGGGTGACCGAACTGGTCCTGACCTATGATGGCGTGCCGTCTTACGTGGTGAGCGTCATGGAATTCCGGGACGGCGGAGTAGCGCACGAGACCCAATATTTCGGCGATCGCTTCGACCCAGCGCCCTCGCGCGCGCATCTCGTCGAGCGCATCAACTCGGCCTGAAGGGCGACGAACGGCCACGGCAACCGCATTTCGGTGACGGCGGCATTTCGGTAGCAGGACAGTGCATTTCTCGTCCTCGAGTCGCCGCGTCGCTGCAGCGGCGCCCTCCGCATCATCCGGCCACGCCGCCGAAAGCCTCACACCATCTCAGGTTGATTTCTCTCTCCTTCAGTTTACCCTTCCGCTCCTCGGCTCTCAATGTCGAGCGGGGTCCTTTGCATGGCGAGTCCCAAGATCATCATCCTGTCCGACGGGACCGGCAACGCCGCCTCGAGCGTGTGGCGAACCAACGTCTGGCGCATGTTCCAGGCGCTCGACCTGCAGGGCAACGCCCAGGCGGCCAAGTATGACGACGGCGTCGGCACATCGTCGTTCGTTCCGCTCGCCCTGCTCGGCGGCGCGTTCGGCTTCGGCCTCAAGCGCAACATCCTGGATGCCTATAAGTTCGTCTGCCGCAACTACGACCACGCGAACGGCTCGAAGATCTATCTGTTCGGCTTCAGCCGCGGCGCGTTCACCGTGCGGGTGCTCGCCGCGCTGATGCTCGATCAGGGGCTGATCGTTGCCGACACCGAGGCTGAGCTGCACGACGGCGCCGTGAAGGCCTATCGCGCCTATCGCGCCAAGGGGTACCATTCGATCTGGCGGATCGAAGTGCCGCTCCGCTGGATTCGCGATCATGTGCTGGTGCCGGTGATCGACCGCATCATGGGCCGTAAATCTCTCGACCTCATCGAGCGAAAAAGCCTCCCGGCGATCGAGTTCATCGGGCTGTGGGACACCGTCGCAGCCTATGGGCTACCGATCGACGAGATGACGCGGGGCATCTCCAACTGGGTGTGGCCGCTCGAGCTTCCCAATCGCGTGCTCAGTCCGCGGGTGACATACGCGCGCCACGCGCTCGCGCTCGACGACGAGAGGACGACCTTCCACCCGGTGCTCTGGACCGAGGCGGGCGAGACCAAGCCGCAGGATGCCAGGACGATCGATGACGAGAGGCTGGTGCAGGTCTGGTTCGTCGGCATGCACGCCAATGTCGGCGGCGGCTATCCGGACGATTCCGTCTCCTACGTCCCCCTGACCTGGCTCGTCGGCGAGGCCGTCAAACGGGGCTTGATCTTCAAGACCGAGCCCGAGGCCGATCCGGATGCGATCAAGTCGATCGTCACATCGCAGGACAAGGACGGACGCCTCTACAACTCGCGCTCCGGGCTCGGGTCCTATTATCGATACGGCCCGCGCAAGGTGTCGGAGCTCTGCAACGACCCGGCGGCGGGCGTCCAGGTGTCGATGCCGAAGATTCACGAAAGCGTCTTCGACCGCATCGACAGCGGCTGCAATGCCTATGCGCCCATCGGGCTGCCCGACAACTACATGATCGTCCACTACGACGGCACGCTGACGCCGCTCGGGCCGACCACGTTCGAAACGCCGGCCGGCGCGGCCGCCCGGTTCGCGGCCCAGGAGAAGCTGTGGAATCTGGTGTGGTTCAGGCGCCTCGCCTATTTCGCAACCCTGGCGGCCTCGCTGCACCTCGCGGCCTTCTGGCTGTTCCACGACCTCGATCGCACGCACGAATACGACTCGCGCATCAGGATGGTCTCCGAAGCAGTCAGGCTGATCGAATCGTTCCTGCCGACATCGCTGCACTGGTGGACGGACTGGTACGCCGCCAACCCCGAATGGTTCGCCGGCGGGATCATCATCCTTGTCATGCTGACCGCGCTCGGGACATTCCTCAGCGACCGCATCGGCGACCGGATGCGCGTGATCTGGCGCGAACGGGCATCGCCCCCGATGCCGTCCGGCCCGCTGCATCGGGCCATCTACGCGCTCCGGACCAATCGCGCCTATCAGTTTGCCATCAGGAACGGCAAGCGGCATGTCGGCCCGTTCTTGCTCGCTATCGGCACCGTCTGGCTCGCAGCCACGCTGATCAGCCATTTCCTGTTCAACGCCGCGGATTCGATGGGCGCCTTTTGCCATGGCACCCCTGCCCGCGAGCTCGTCGCGGTCGACAAGGGCATTCCGCAGGATGCCAGGGATTTCTCGACCGATGCGGTTTGCGCTCCCACCGGGTTGAGCGTCCGTCCCGGCTTCTCCTACGAGATCGTCGTCACCATGACCGACCCGTGGGAGGATGCCGGGCGTCCGGTCACCCCCGCCGGCTATCGCACCTCGACGGTCCGGGGCTACGCCCGCTGGACGTTCCGCGCAGGCATCCTGCTGCGCCGCGTTCTCTTCCGTCCCTGGTATCGGCTGATCGCCAGGGTCGGCGAGACCGGCGTCGACGAATATTTCCTCGACCCCGTTCCCGCCCCCAACACGACACCTCAAGCCTACAAAGCGCGCTTCAAGGCCGAGCGCGGCGGTGAGCTGTTCCTCTATGTCAATGACGCGGTGATCGGGCTGCCCTGGGTGTACGATGCATTCTATCCGAACAACGCCGGCAAGGCGAAGGTGACCGTCAGGCTGCTCTGAACCGCCGACGCCACCAGGCGGAGACGAGGTCATGATCGACGGTTCGCCTGCCAACCGCGGCGCGACCGCTTGGGGCAGTGGCAAGCGCGCCACCGCGCGCGTGTCGCTGCGCCCTGACGAGATCTCGCGTCCATCGCCGCCGACACCGCACCGCGTCAATACAGGCTCCGCTTGAACCGCCGGAACTGCGACCATCCGGCCGAGTTGCAAACACGGAGCATCGAACGACGAGGCAGAAAACTCCTCATCAATCCCGCTCCCCTTTTGGCTGTTCTTGAAAAGAGAGGCGACGATGAAAGCAACCCTTCTTCTTGCCGGCGCAGTGATCATCGGATCGGTCGCGCCAGTGCTCGCTGACGAATACTACATCGTGCAGGGACCGAGCCATCGCTGCACCATCACCACCACGCGCCCCGCCGACCGCGAGGTCGTCACGCAAATCGGACCGATGGCGTTCACCAGCCGCGTGGAAGCCGAGGACCGCATCCGCCAGACCAAGGTCTGTGAGGACGAAGGCACGGTCGGCAGCTCGACCAGCACCACCACGGTCATCAAAGAGAAGTAGTCGGCGGCGTCATTGCGATCGGCGCTTGCCGCGACACGGTCGCGCCCATGTCCGTGGGCGCGACTTTCTGTTGTCCACAGATCAGTTTTCGATCGGGGCCACGCCGCCGATAGACGCAGTCGTGGCGGCCACAGAAAACCGGGGTTATCAGTCCCTTCCCGACACCGAACCGCGTCCACCCTGGTTGCGTTCCGCCGCAGCGTTGGGTACCCCAGCGCGGGATCGGATCAGGACATCATGGCCTCGCAATCGCTCAAGCTCGCCATCGGCAGCCTCGTGGTCGGAACGATCGTGCTCGGCCTGAAGTATCTCGCCTATTGGATCACCGGCTCGGTCGCGCTCTACTCCGATGCCGTCGAGAGCATCGTCAACGTCGTCACCGCCGTGGTCGCGCTCGTCGCGGTGCGCATCGCCGCCAAGCCCGCGGATGCCAACCATCCGTTCGGTCACCACAAGGTCGAGTATTTCAGCGCAGTGATCGAGGGCGTCATGATCGTCGTGGCGGCGCTGCTCATCATCCACGAGGCCTACGGGAATTTCTTCGATCCGCGGGCGTTTTCCGCACCCGTCGAGGGGCTCGCGGTGAATGCGCTGGCGAGCGCGATCAATGCGGTCTGGTGCTGGCTGTTGATCACGCGGGGCAAGCGGTTGCGGTCGCCGGCGCTGGTGGCAGACGGCCGGCACCTGCTGACGGACGTCGTGTCCTCGGGCGGCGTCGTGGTCGGCCTCGGCCTCGCGGTGATGTTGCAGCTGCCGATCCTCGATCCGGCACTGGCCGTGCTGGTCGCCGTGAACATCCTGTGGTCGGGATGGCAGGTGCTTAAGGAATCCACCAGCGGGCTGATGGATGAAGCGGTCCCGGACGCCACGCTGGCGCGCATTCGCCTGATCATCAGTCAGCATGCCGGCGGCGCGCTGGAGGCGCATGATGTCCGGACCCGCCATGCCGGCAAGCTGACCTTCATCGAGTTCCACCTCGTGGTGCCTGGCGAGATGTCGGTCAACCAGGCGCACGAAATCTGCGACCGGATCGAGGCAGCCTTGCGCGAGGACGACGAGCACAGCTGGATCACCATCCACGTCGAACCCGAAAACAAGGCCAAGCATTCCGGCGTGGTGGTGCTGTAAGACCGCTGCGCACCGGACGTGGTCCGTCGGCCGCACCCGAGAGTCCCCCGCCCTCACGCTCGGCCCGTTGACCTTCATTCGCCGGCCGGCGATCGCCAGGCCCCGGCGACCTGCGACAGCTGTGGCGCGGCGTCGCCACTGCTGCAACATGTTGCGGCAACGCTCATTTTTGCCCATTTTTCCGATTGACGGCAACACGAGGCGCTGAAATGGTGCCCCCGTTTTTGAGCCTGCCGGGCCGGATAGGCCGTTGCGCCATGTGCTGCGCAGCCAGAACGGGCCATGGGACGTCGCAAGACATTTGGGGGAGGATTGCGTTGCAAGCGTTGCTGAAATTGAGCCGTGGGATCGATGCGTTCACGACCTGGACCGGCAAGCGGCTGGCGTGGCTGATCCTGCTCGCTGTCATCATCTCGACGATCAACGCCATCGTCCGCAAGACGCTCGACACCTCGTCGAATTCCTGGCTTGAGCTGCAATGGGTGCTGTTCTCAGCCGTCTTCCTGCTGTGCTCCCCCTGGACCCTGCTCGACAACGAGCACATCCGCATCGACATCGTCAACGCCATGATGCCCAAATGGCTGCGTGACACCATCGACGTCGTCGGTCACGTGCTCTTCCTCATCCCGCTCTGCATCGTGATGATCATCACCAGCGTGCCCTTCTTTCTGCGCTCCATCGAGATCAACGAGCAATCGAGCAACGCTGGCGGCCTGCCGCAATGGCCGGCGAAGTCCCTCATCATGCTCGGCTTCGCCTTCCTGCTGGCGCAGGGCGTGTCCGAGCTGATCAAGCGCATCGCGGTCATGCGCGGGCTGATCCCGGATCCCCACGCTTCGAAGCCCCACGGCATCGAGGCCGAGGTCGAGCACCTCGTCGAAGCGATCGAGAAGAAGTAAGCGGCGGGCTGGGGGATCATCCAATGGAAGCGTTTCTGATCGCCAATATGGCGCCGATCATGTTCGGGTCGCTGGTCGTGATGCTGCTGCTCGGCTATCCGGCAGCGTTCTCGCTCGGCGCCGTCGGCCTGTTTTACGCCCTCGTCGGCATCGGGCTCGGCGAATTCCGGCCGGACTTCCTGCAGGCGCTACCGGAACGTGTCTACGGCGTGATGAACAACGACACGCTGCTGGCGATTCCGTTCTTCACCTTCATGGGCCTGGTGCTGGAACGATCCGGCATGGCCGAGGATCTGCTCGACACCATCGGACAGCTGTTCGGCACCATCCGCGGCGGCCTCGCTTATGCGGTCGTGTTCGTCGGCGCGCTGCTCGCGGCCACCACCGGCGTGGTCGCCGCCTCGGTGATCTCGATGGGCCTGATCTCGCTGCCGATCATGCTGCGCTACGGCTACGACCGCCGGCTTGCCTCGGGCATCATCGCCGCCTCCGGCACGCTCGCGCAGATCATCCCGCCGTCGCTGGTCCTGATCGTCATGGCCGACCAGCTCGGCAAGTCCGTCGGCGACATGTACGAAGGCGCCTTCATCCCTGGCCTCGTGCTGTCGGCGATCTATGCAGCCTATGCCTTCCTCACCAGCATGATCTTCCCGAAATCGGCCCCCGGCCTGCCGGCCGATGCGATCGGCTTTCGGGAGGACTCAGGCGACCGCGGCCTGAAATCGCTGGGCGTGCTGTTTCTGGCGAGCTGTGTGTTCGGCTGGTTCATGATGCGCGGCTCGGAATATCACGGCGCCGACTTCGTCGTGCTGAGCATGTTCTACGGCATCGTGTTCGCCTTCGCCGTCGCCGTCGTGAACTGGGTGCTGGAGCGCACCACCGGATACCGCTTCCTGTCCCGCATGGCGCAGCAGACCACCTTCGTGATGGTGCCGCCGCTGTTCCTGATCTTCCTGGTGCTCGGCACGATCTTCATCGGGCTCGCGACGCCGACGGAAGGCGGCGCGATGGGCGCCGCCGGCGCGATCATCCTTGGTGCGATCAAGCGGCGGCTCAGCTTCGACCTGGTCCGCCAGGCGGTGGAATCCACTGCCAAGCTGTCGGCCTTCGTGGTCTTCATCCTGGTCGGCGCGCGCGTGTTCTCGCTGACCTTCTACGGCGTCAACGGCCATGTCTGGGTCGAGCACCTGCTGACTTCGCTGCCCGGCGGTCAGGTCGGCTTCCTGATCTTCGTCAACGCCTTCGTGTTCGTGCTGGCGTTCTTCCTCGACTTCTTCGAGCTCGCCTTCATCATCATCCCGCTGCTCGGACCCGCGGCCGAAAAGCTCGGCATCGACCTGATCTGGTTCGGCGTCATCCTCGGCGTCAACATGCAGACCTCGTTCATGCATCCGCCGTTCGGCTTTGCCTTGTTCTATTTGCGATCAGTGGCACCGAAGGAGTCCTATCTCGACCGTGTCACCGGCAAGAGGATGGAGCCGGTGACCACGGGACAGATCTACTGGGGCGCGGTGCCGTTCGTGGTGATCCAGTTGATCATGGTGATGCTGGTGATCCTGTTCCCCTCGATGGTCATGCACTACAAGGGCTCGCTCTCCACCGTTGATCCGAACTCGATCAAGATCGAGATCCCGCAGATCGACGCGCCGCCGCTCGATTTCGGCCCGCCTCAGATCGATGTCGGACCGCCGAAGCAGTGATGGCCGCGACGCGCAATCGCTCCGCCCACGAAAAACCCCGGCGCAACGCGCCGGGGTTTTGTTTTGTCGCTGGCTCCTGACGCGATACGGCGCCGGTCTCAGCTCAGCGGATTGCGCGCCATGAAGGCGTCGTAGCCGATCTCGGCGACCTGGAACCAGGAGTAGCCATTGCCGGCGAAGGCCGACAGCGACTCATAGGTCTTCTTGAAGTCGGGGTTGGTGGCCGCGACCTCGTTGTGCAGCTCGCGGGCAGCCTTCAGGCAGGCCTGCATGATCTCCGGCGAGAACGCATGCAGCTTGGCACCGGCGGCGAGCAGCCGGCGCAGCGCCGCCGGATTGCTCTGGTCGTACTTCGCCATCATCCAGTTGTTGGCATAATGGCCGGCATGCTCGAGGATCTTCTGATAGTTCTTGGGCAGCGCATTCCAACGATCCTGGTTGACGAAGGAAAGCAGTATCGGTCCGCCCTCCCACCAGCCCGGATAGTAGTAGTGGGGCGCGACCTTGACGAAGCCGAGCTTCTCGTCGTCGTAGGGTCCGACCCACTCGGCCGCATCGATCGTGCCCTTCTCCAACGCCGGATAGATGTCGCCGCCGGCGATCTGCTGCGGCACCGCGCCGAGCTTCTGCAGCACGCGGCCGGCAAAGCCACCGACGCGGAATTTCAGCCCCTTGAGATCGTTGACGCCGGTGAGCTCCTTGCGGAACCAGCCGCCCATCTGGCAACCGGTGTTGCCGGCAAGCAGCGAGACGACATTGTACTTCGCGTAGAACTCGTTGAGGATCTCACGTCCTCCGCCGAGCATGTACCAGGCCTGGTTGATGCGCATGTTCGGCCCGAACGGGACCGACGAGCCGAAGGTGAACGTCGGGTCCTTGCCGAAATAGTAGTACGACGCAGTGTGGCCGATTTCGACGGTGCCGTTCTGCACGGCGTCGAGGACCTGCAGGCCGGGCACGATTTCGCCGGCGGCGAAGGGCTGGATCTGGAATTTGTTGTCGGTGGCCTCACCGACCACCTTGGCCATGATCTCGGCGCCGCCATACAAGGTGTCGAGCGATTTCGGCCAGCTCGTCGGCATGCGCCATTTCAGCTCCGGCATCGATTGTGCGATGGCCGGCGCTGCGATCGCGGCCGCGCCAGCGGCGCCAAGCCCGGTCACCTTGATGAAGTCTCTCCGCTTCATAGTTCTTCCCTCCCTTGGGGTCATTGTGTTCGTTTCCTGAGCAGCCTTCTTTGTGAGGCTTCAGTTCCAGTGTGGATCAAAGCGCGTCGGAGTGCCATTGCGAAACGTTGTCGCAACGCAAAAGCCCGGCCTCTCGCGAGGCCGGGCTGATGTCGATCCGCCGATCTGAAGTTTGCGATCAGCCGCGGGTACGCGAGCGGATCATGAAGCTGTCGTAGGTATACTCGGCAACCTGCCACCACAGATATTCATCCGAGCGGTAGGCCTGCATCGCGTCGATGACCTTCTTGAAGTCGGCGTTCTTGGCCGAGATCTCGCCCCACAGCTCGTTGGTCGCCTTGAGGCAGGCCTCGAGCACCTCGTTGGTGAACGGCCGCAGCTGCGTGCCGCCGGCGACCAGGCGCTTCAGCGCCGCCGGGTTCACCTGGTCGTAGCGCGCGGCCATCCAGGTGTTGGCATTGACCGTCGCGTTGGCGAGGATCGACTGATAGTGCTTCGGCAGCTCGTTCCACTTGTCGAGATTGGCGAAGGCGTGGACGGTCGGACCGCCCTCCCAGAAGCCCGGGTAGTAGTAGTACTTCGCCACCTTCTGGAAGCCGAGCTTCTCGTCGTCATACGGACCGACCCACTCGGCGGCGTCGATGGTGCCCTTCTCGAGCGACGGGTAGATGTCGCCGCCCGCGAGCTGCTGCGGCACGACGCCGAGCTTCTGCAGCACCTGGCCGGCGATGCCACCGATGCGGAACTTCAAGCCCGAAAGGTCGGCGACGGTCTTGATCTCCTTGCGGAACCAGCCGCCCATCTGGGTGCCGGTGTTGCCGCAGGGGAAGCCAATGACGTTGGCGGCCTTCTTGAAGAACTCGTTGGCGAGCTCGTTGCCGCCGCCCTGATATAGCCAGGAGTTCTGCTGCCGGGCGTTCAGGCCGAACGGCACCGAGGCGAAGATCGCGAAGGTCGGGTCCTTGCCGACGTAATAATACGACACCGTATGGCACATCTCGACGGTGTTCTTGGAGGTCGCGTCGAGCGCCTGCAGGCCCGGCACCAGCTCACCAGCCTGGAAGACCTGGATCTGGAACTTGTTGTCGGTCATCTCGGCAACCTGCTTCGCCATATATTCGGCGCCGCCATAGATCGTGTCGAGCGACTTCGGGAAGCTGGAGGTCAACCGCCATTTGATCTCGGGCATCGACTGCGCGATCGCAGGCGAGGCCACCGCTGCCGACGCGGCGGCACCGGCGGCCGAGACCTTCAGAAAATCACGACGCTTCATATTAAGGCATCTCCTTGTTGGGGGCGTTTTCCCGTTGAAAAAGCATTTATCCGCCGATGCGATTGGCCGCACACGGTCGAAGGCGATCCGGGCCGGGCTTTAGCACGGAACCGGTTAAGCGAAAACGCGACGTTGGAATGACAAACGGTCCAATAGTCGCACACGCTTCGCTGCAGTGCATCAAGCAGCGGCGATCGCGTCCTTGAGCTGATCCCGCACCGACGCGGCGATGGCCCGGTAGATCGCGGCATGCGGACCCTTCGGCTCGCTCTCGACCACCGGGTTGCCGGCGTCCGACGTCGAGCGGATGTCCATGTGCAGCGGGATTTCACCAAGGAACGGCACGCCGAGCCGCTCGGCCTCGTGGCGCGCGCCGCCATGGCCGAAGATGTCGGACCGGGTGCCGCATTCCGGGCACTGGAAGTAGCTCATGTTCTCGATGATGCCGAGCACGGGCACGTTGACCTTG
The DNA here is from genome assembly GCF_032485115.1 of Bradyrhizobium sp. SZCCHNRI2009. Lineage (NCBI taxonomy): Bacteria > Pseudomonadati > Pseudomonadota > Alphaproteobacteria > Hyphomicrobiales > Nitrobacteraceae > Bradyrhizobium > Bradyrhizobium sp. SZCCHNRI2009. Next base: position 246,166 of record NZ_JAUEUH010000002.1, on the reverse strand, counting down.
CGGAACATCGCAAGCCCGCGGCGGGCGTCGATCAGCGACAGGTCCTGCGGCGTCGACACGATCACGGCGCCCTTCAGCGGCACGTTCTGCGCCAGGGTCAGCTGGGCGTCGCCGGTGCCCGGCGGCATGTCGACGACGAGCACGTCGAGCGTGCCCCACGCGACGTCGCGCAGCATCTGGTTGATCGCCGACATCACCATCGGGCCGCGCCAGATCATCGGGCTGTCCTCGTCGACGAGAAAGCCGATGGACATGATCGACAGGCCGAACCGCGACAGCGGAATCATCTTCTTGTCGTCGGTGAGCTTGGGCTTTTCCTGCAGCCCGGTCAGCCGCGGCACCGACGGGCCGTAGATGTCGGCGTCGAGCAGCCCGACCTTGAGGCCGAGATCGCGCAAGCCCAGCGCGAGATTGATCGCGGTGGTCGACTTGCCGACACCGCCCTTGCCCGAGGCCACCGCGATGACGGCCGCGATACCCGGGATCGCGGCCTGCCGGGACATCGGCGAGTCCGCCGGATGCTGGTGCTGATGCGGACGATGCGCCGCGACCGGCTGCACGCCGCCCTGTCGCGGCGGCGGGGCGGCAGCGCCCGCCTTGCGCTCCGCGGTCAGCGCGATCATCGCCATGGTCACGCCGGGTATGGCGCGCACGGCGGCTTCGGCTTTCGCGCGGGTGTCTTCCCAGGCGCGGGCCTCGCTGGCCTCGACATTGATCGAGAAGAACACCTTGCCGTCATTGGCCGTGATCGGCGACAGCACGCCGGCGTCCGGCAGCGCCACGCCACGTGGCGAGCGGACCCGCTTGAGTGCCTCGATAACCTGCTGCTGCGTCACGCTCACGGCGCGTCTCCTGAAGAAGTTCAGAACGCGCCACATCGTCGCGCCCTATCCCGTTGGCCGGACATGATCTTCCGTCGTCTGCGACGGTACCGCTCCGGCCCTGCGTTGCGCTGCTTCATAAGGCCGACCGGCTCAAAACGCCACCATGGTTCCGATGTCGGAGGCGGTCTCGACCGGCGCATCCTCGGCCCGCTCCTTCGCTGCCTCGTAATTGAGCTCGATCATCACGCCGTTGGGGTCGCGCACGAAGATCTGCCACAGCTCCCCGCCCGGCACCTGCCGCGCCTCGAACGGCATGCCCTTGGCGGCGAGCCGCGCCTTCATGCCGGCGAAGCCGCGGCTGACGAAGGCGACGTGGTGGACGACGCCGGAGTCCGGCTTCTGTGCCTCTGAGGTCGGCGAGATGTCGACGAGGTGCACCACCGGGCGGCCCTCGCTGTACATCCAGGCGCCAGGAAAGGCGAAGTTCGGCCGGGCGCCGTTCTCCAGCCCGAGCACGTCTTCATAGAAGCGGACCGTCTCGGCGAGGTTGCGGGTCCGGATGTTGAAATGATCGAGCACGCCGACGCTGACGCCCATGCGAGACACTCCCCTGGCTGGTTCGTTGGTTGACTGGATTTCGTTGCGCGATGACGGCTTTGCAAGCCGTCATGATGATGCCTCTTTAGCACGCGGCGCCGCTTTCGCATCCGTCACGAAGCCGTTGCCCCCGCCTCTCAAGCCGTTATGGTGCGGCGTCCAGCACCGCCGCGACCCGCGCCGGATGCTGATGTGTTCCTTTCAAGAACAGCCCGGCCCTCTCAAGGCTGTCGGCAGAACCCCAAGGTCAAGGTAGCTCATATGGCTAAAGTCGCTTTCATCGGTCTCGGCGTCATGGGTTTCCCCATGGCAGGACATCTCGTGAAGAAGGGCGGTCACGAGGTCACGGTCTACAACCGTACCGCGGCCAAGGCGAAGGAATGGGCCGACAAGTTCGGCGGCAAGGCAGCCCCCACGCCGAAGCAGGCCGCGGAAGGCCAGGACTTCGTGATGTGCTGCGTCGGCAACGACAACGACCTGCGCGCGGTCACGATCGGCCCGGACGGCGCATTTGCCGGCATGGCGAAGGGCGCGACCTTCGTCGACCACACCACCGCCTCGGCTGAAGTGGCACGTGAGCTCGACGCCGCAGCCACCAAGGCCGGCTTCAAATTCATCGACGCGCCAGTGTCCGGCGGCCAGGCCGGCGCCGAGAACGGCGTGCTGACGGTGATGTGCGGCGGCACCGCCGACGCCTATGCCGGCGCCGAGCCGGTGATCGCGGCCTATGCCCGGATGTGCAAGCTGCTGGGACCGGCCGGCAGCGGCCAGCTGACCAAGATGGTCAACCAGATCTGCATCGCCGGCCTCGTGCAGGGCCTGTCCGAGGGTATCCATTTCGCGAAGAAGTCCGGCCTCGACGTTCCCGCTGTCATCGAGACCATCTCCAAGGGCGCCGCCCAGTCCTGGCAGATGGAGAACCGCTACAAGACCATGAACGACGGCAAATACGACTTTGGTTTTGCGGTGGAATGGATGCGCAAGGACCTGTCGATCTGCCTCAGCGAAGCGCGCCGCAACGGCGCCCATCTGCCGGTGACCGCGCTGGTCGACCAGTTCTATTCCGAGGTCGAGAAGCTCGGCGGCAAGCGCTGGGACACGTCGAGCCTGCTGGCCCGGCTGGAGAAGTGATTCCGCCGCTCTCCGACTGATCGATCTGCCGCTGCGCGTGTGCTGCGGCGGCAGATTTCCGATCCGGGACCTTGGCAGGCCCCGGCTCATCTGCCTTCCCCCATGTATTGCCGCAGACACGCGGCGGGATACGTCCGCCGCGGACGGGCGCCATTGCGCCATCTGCGACTCGCTGATACCCCTTGCAATCGCTAATCGTTCGCATGTGTTGCCCGATCGAGACACCCACTCAGAGAAAGATGGATATGTAATGTTATAACATTACATATCCGTTGGGCTGGGCTAACTCTCGTCGTGGTGATCATGAACGTTGGCTGGGGGCGCAGATGGCCGGGAAGCCGGCTGCTGCGATGGGGAGCGGAATGAGCGTGCGCGACGTCTGGGGTTCGATATCGCTTGCGGGGCTGCTGGTGGCAGGCTGGTCGGCGGTGCCGGCGGCTTATGCCCAACAGACCTCCCCTCCGGACGGGAGGCAGGCCGCCGCAGACACCCTGCTGCCGGACGTGACGGTCGATGCGCCGCGGCAGCGCCCGGCGGCCGGCCGCGCGCCCTCCTCGACCCAAGCCGCCCGTCGGACCACACCTCCGGCGTCCCGGCGCATGGCCGCGCCCACGCCCGCAGCAGCGCCGACGCGGCCTTCGTCCAACACGGCGGCCACCACGCCGCTCAACGGCAATGCGACGCCCGCGAGCGGCAGCCGGCTCGGCCTCACCGTACGCGAGCTGCCGGCCTCGATCGAGGTGGTCGGCGCCGAGACGCTGCGTGAGCAGGGCTACCACACGACCGTCGACGCGGTGAAAGGCGCCGCCGGCGTCAGCGCGGGTGATGCCCCGAACGATGTCGGCTTCGCGATGCGCGGCTTCCAGGGCAATCAGGTCAACGTGCTCTACAACGGCATCAACATCGGCCCGACCGGCTTCACCGCGCTGACGATGGAGACGTTCAACCTCGACCGGGTCGAGTTTCTCAAGGGCCCCTCCTCGCTGATCTCGGGCCAGGGCGCGGTCGGCGGCACCGTCAATTTCGTGACCAAGACCCCGCACACCGGCCCGATCGAGAGCGAAGCCTTCGTCGGCTTCGACCAGCGCGGCACGTTCCGCAGCGGCTTCGGCTCGGGCGGCAGCACGACCGTCAAGGGCCTGGACTATCGCTTCGACATCAGCCGGACCAGGGAGGTCGGCTTCATCGACGACACCGAGTTCAAGAATATCCATGTCTCAGGCCAGCTCGACTACCGGCTGTCCGACAGCTTCAAGACCTTCTTTGCCGCCGAGTTCAAGGACTACAAGGCCAAGCCCTATGAGGGCACGCCGCTGGTGCCGGTCACCTTCAGCGGCGCCAACGCGACCAGCGGCATCGTCTCAGGCACCAAGGTGTCGGCCTACAACGGCACCGATCTCGGCGCCGTCACGATCGACGGCCGCACGCTGTCGACCAACTACAACGTGGTCGACGGCCACAAGACGATCAAGGAATCGTGGGTCCGCAGCGGGTTCGAATGGGACCTGAGCAACGACGTCAGGCTGCGGAGCCAAGTCTACAACTACAACGCCAGCCGCGACTGGTACAACAACGAGGTCTCGGCGTTCAACGCGACCACCAACACCGTCGATCGCGAGCGGTTCTTCGTCCACCACAACCACAACATGGTCGGCAACACCACCGACCTCACCTGGAACGCCAACCTGTTCGGTCTGGCCAACCGGCTCGTGACAGCGGTGGAAAGCTCGCATACCGACTTCACGCGGCCTGGCGCGGCGATCTTCCCGGGTGACAGCATTCCGCTGACCGGCTTCGACCGAGGCGTCTACGGCCCGCTCGGAACGCAGTTGCAGACCGCCACCATCGACAGCGTGGTACTCAATCTCGAAGACCGGCTGAAGCTCACCAACAATTTCGCGCTGGTCGGCGGCCTGCGCTACAACCCGTTCTCGCTCGACCGCAACTCGATCGACAAGAACGGCGTCGTGAAGAGCGGCTTCCCCTATTCCAAGAGCTGGCAGCCGGTCACCGGCCGCATCGGCTACACCTGGGAAGCGCTGCCGGGCACCACCTTCTACAGCCAATATGCGACCGCCACCGACATCTCCGCCGACAGCATCTTCCTGCTGAGTCCGACCCAGAACCTTACGCTCTCGGACTCCCGCAGCTATGAGACCGGCGTCAAGCAGCTCGCGTGGAACGGCCGTGCGGAGTGGACCTTCTCCGCCTTCGATATCGAACGCAACAACGTCTACAGCGCCCAGGCCGGCCAGCAGCTCAACCTGGCCGGCAAGGTGAAATCTCAGGGCATCGAGGTCGCAGCCGCCGTGCGGCCGACACCCGAGAGCAGGCTCTGGGGCAACGTCGCCTATGTCCGCGCCCGCTATGCCGATTATGATCTCGCCGGCGGCGGCTCGTTCTCGGGCAACACGCCGCCCAACATTCCCGCCGTCATCGTCAATGGCGGCGGCTCCTACCGCTTCCTCAATCCCCGCTGGTGGCCGGTCGAGCTTGGTTTCTCCGTGCGCCACGTGGGCGATCGCTGGAGCACCGATGCCAACACGGTGAAACTGCTCGCCTACACCACCGCCGATCTGTTCGCGTTCGTCGACCTGCCGAGGGTGCCGCTGTTCGCCACCGCGACCAGCACGCGGCTCGCCTTCCGCGTCCGCAACGTTGCCGACAAACGTTATGCGGCTTGGAGCGATCCGTTCTATCCCGACCAGATCTTCCTCGGCGCGCCCCGCACCTACGAGGTCGAAGCCTCGTTCAAGTTCTGATGGCCGCATGATCCGGGCGCTGATCCTCACGCACCGCTGGCTGAGCATCCCGCTGGGTCCGCTGTTCGTGCTGTGGTTCGCGACCGGGATCGTGATGCACTACGTGCCGTTCCCGGCGCAGACCGAGAGCGAGCGCTTCGCCGCGCTGCCCGTGCTCGACACCGCCCTGTCGCTGCACGGTCCCGCGGAGGCCCTCGTCGCAGGTGGCATCGATCATCCCGACCGCATCCGGCTGATGCAGCGCGTGGATGGTCCGGTCTATGTCATCTCGGCCGCCGGCCGCAGCGCGGCCATTCGTGCAGACACGCTGGCCGCGGCCGATGTGAGCGCCCCCGACCTCGTGCTGTCGATCGCGCGCACGGCAGCCCGGCGGCGCGGGCTCGAGGCCGATGGCGCCACCATCGCCTCACTGGAGCACTACGACCAATGGACGGTGCCGAACCGTTTCGACGTGCATCGTCCGCTGCACCGGATCGCGCTCAACGATCCCAATGGCACCGAACTCTACGTGTCCTGGATCACCGGCGAGGTCGTGCTCGACACGACACGGTCCGAACGCGCCTGGAACTACGTCGGCAGCGTCGTCCATTGGATCTATCCGACCGTCCTGCGCAAGGACTGGGCGGCCTGGAACGCCGTCGTGTGGTGGCTGTCGCTCGCGGCGGTCATCGCCGCCGTGAGCGGCGCGCTGCTCGGCCCGATGCGGCTGAGATATCGGAAGGCGCGGCTGTGCTCGCGCTACCACGGCTGGCACCTTTGGCATCATTGGGCCGGCCTGATCTGCATGCAGTTCGTGCTGACCTGGATGGTCAGCGGCTGGCTGTCGATGGACCATGGCAGGCTGTTTGCGACCGGCCATCTGACGCCGTCCGAGCAAGCCATTCTCGTCGGCGCACCGGATTGGACCGGCTTGACGACGGCGGCGCTCGCGGCGGCGCATGGCGAGGTCCGCGAGATCGAGTGGTTCGCCTTCGGCGGCCGCCTCTATCAGCGCATCCGGCGCGCGCCGAGCCAGCAGCAGATTTCGGTGCTGGACGGCGCATCAGCACGCATCGTCGGCCGTTTCCTGCAGCCGGCCGACGTCAATACCGCGGTGTCGCGCCTGCGCGGCGATTGCGCGCGCTCGACCGAAGTCGAGCCGGGCGACGACTATCCGTTCGTCTCCGATGTGCCGGGCGCGCCGGTCCATCGCGTGATCTGCGGCGACACCTGGTATCATGTCGACGCCGCCTCCGGCGCGGTGCTCGAGAAGCTCGATCCGTCCCGACGCGCCTATCGGTGGCTCTATCAGGCGCTGCACACGCTCGACTTTCCGGCCCTGCTCGCCCATGCGGCGCTGCGCACGGTTCTCATCGTCGGCCTCTGCGCGATCGGCCTCGTCTTCAGCATCACGGGCGTGGTGATCGGCTGGCGCCGCCTGCGAATGCAGCTCCGCTGAGCCTCGCCACAATCGTTAATTTAACGCGCGGTTAGCGCAAATTTTTCGTTGTCTATAATCCGTCTTAAGGATTTGGGCCCAGTTATAGACAATGCAGAAAGCAGCCCGTACCTCGCGGGCAGGATTTGTGTTGTTTGATGAGTAAACCCGCTGAAAAGCCTGAGGTCGTCGAGCTTCCGGCAGATCCGCCGGCGCTTGCACCAGCAAGCCAGCGCCGGGCCGCGCAGCAGCGGGTGCGCGAGGCGCGCGACCGGTTAACGTCGACGTCGGGAACACGTCCGGCCTTCGATCGCGAGCTGCTGCGCCAATACGCACAGACCCGCATCTCCGCCTCCTACATCGTCGTGCTGCTGGTGGTCGCAACCGGCCTGATGCTCAGCGTCTGGCTGCATACGATCGCGGCTGGCGCATGGACGCTCGGCGTGCTCTGCATTCATGCCGCGATCGTGCGCAACTGCTCGAACTTCCTCGCCGACCAGCCGTCGCTGGCGGCTACGCGGCGCTGGCGCACGCGCTTCGTGCTGCTCGACTTGCTCTACGGCGTTTGCTGGATGGCGATCTTGATCCATCCGGCGCTCGCGGCGGTGTCGGGCACGCTGATGATGTTCCTGATGCTGCTGGTGATCGCGGTCTCGAGCATGCTCGCCGCCAACCTGCCCGTCGCCGCCGTCGCCGTCACCGCACCGATGACGGTCGCCATCACCCTCAGCCTCGCGCTGTCGGGCACGTTCGACAACTACCTGCTCGCCGGGTTCGCCGTCGCCGCCGAAGGCTACTTCGTGCTGCTCGCCCATCAGCTGCATGCGACGACGCTGGCCACGCTCGAAGCGCGCGCCGAGAAGGACGCCTTGATCGGCGAACTCGAGCAGGCCAAGGCGATCTCCGACGAGGCACGCTACCGCGCGGAGGCCGCCAACGTCGCCAAGTCGCGCTTCCTTGCGCAGATGAGCCATGAGCTGCGGACGCCGCTGAACGCCATCCTCGGCTTTTCCGAGGTGATGAAGAGCGAGATCTTCGGCGTCCATGCGGTGCCGGTCTACAAGGAATATTCGGCCGACATCCACAATTCGGGCGTCCACCTGCTCAACCTCATCAACGAGATCCTCGATCTCTCGCGCATCGAGGCCGGCCGCTACGAGCTGAACGAGGAAGCCGTGGCGCTGGTGCACGTGATCGCCGACTGCCACCATTTGCTGAAGCTGCGCGCAACGAGCCGCGGCATCACCATTCACGAGGTGTTCGAGCAGAAGATGCCGCGGCTGTGGGCCGACGAGCGCGCGATCCGCCAGGTCGTGCTCAACCTGCTCTCCAACGCCATCAAGTTCACGCCGCAGGGTGGCGACATCTGGCTGAAGGCTGGCTGGACGGCCTCGGGCGGACAATATCTCAGCGTCAAGGACACCGGCTCGGGCATCCCCGAGAACGAGATTCCGATCGTGCTCGCGTCGTTCGGCCAGGGCTCCAACTCGATCAAGTCGGCCGAACAGGGCGCGGGATTAGGCTTGCCCATCGCCAAGAATCTGATCGAGATGCATGGTGGCACGTTCACGCTGAAATCGAAGGTCCGCATCGGCACCGAGGTGATCGTCACCTTCCCGCCGGAGCGGGTGATGTCGGCGCTCGCTCCGCTGTCGGACGAGGCACCGCCATTGCAGCCGGAGCATGCGATCGCCCCCGCTCAGGAGAAGCGCCGGGTGCGCAAGCCGATCATGAATGCCGGAACGGGACTGTGAGATGATTGCACTTGCACGACAGTGTCAGAACCTTTCAAACTCGCGCCATGAGCCAGGATACGCCCTGCATCGCCGTCTGCATGATCGACCCCAAGACAAAGCTCTGCTTCGGCTGCGGACGCACGCTGCCGGAGATCGCCCGCTGGGGCCGCATGTCGACCGACGAGCGGCTCGCGCTGATGGACGGGCTGCCGTCCCGCATGCACGACGCCGGTCTGCCCGCGCTGGCGCGTCGGCGCGACTGAGCGCCTCCGTGCCGACGGGAGGCGCGGCATGAACAAGGTCGTGCTCGTTTTCGTCACCATGGTGCTCACCGCGGGCGCCGTGATCGTCTACAAGGATCCCGAGCAGGCGGCGCTCGCGAGCGACACAGTGTCGGAGGTTCTGCGCAGCCGCGCGCTCAGGGCCAAGGCGAGTCCTCCGACCAGCGCGGTCGAGATCGAGCGCACCAGAGGCGGCGAGTTCGCGTTGCGCGCCAAGATCAACGGCGTCACCGCGCCGATGGTGGTCGACACCGGCGCCACATCGGTGGTTCTGACCTACGAGACCGCCAAGGCCGCAGGCCTGCCGCTCGAACTGCTCGCCTACGACGTCGACGTCGAGACCGCTGGCGGCCACACCAAGGCGGCGCGATTGACTTTGGACCGGCTCGCGATCGGCAAACTGGTGGAACGCTCGGTTCCGGCGCTGGTGGTACCGCACGGCCAGATGAAGACCAACTTGCTCGGCATGAGCTTCCTCGACCGGCTGGAGCGCTGGGAAGTGCGCTCCGACCGGCTGATGCTGCACGGCTTTCCCGATCGCAGCTGAGGGGCTGAGCCTCGTGGCAGCCTGCAATCCGGTTGCGCGACAGGCCGTTGTCGAACTGCCGCCGCTGGCCTGAGCCGCTCAGGCCAGCGCAGCAACCGCAGGGCGCTCCTCGACCATCGCGACCGCCTCGCGCAGCACCTCGATGCCGGCGCCCGGCTTGACGCCGCGCTCGGCGAGATGGCGGCGGAACGCGCGTGCGCCGGGCACCGCGTGATAGGCGCCGACGAGATGCCGCGTGATCGCGTGCAGCCGCGTGCCCTGCCCGAGCTGGCGCGCGATGTACGGCTCGAACGCCGCCAATGCGCCCTTCATGGTTCGATGCGGCGCGACGTCGCCGAACAGGACGGGATCGACATCGAGCAGCCGCCACGGCTCCTGATAGGCCGCTCGCCCGAGCATCACGCCATCGACATGCGCGAGATGACCTTGCGCAGCTTCGATGCTGCCGATGCCACCATTGATGATGACGGGCACGTGCGGCAGCCTCGCCTTCAGCCGGTACACCCTGTCGTAGTCGAGCGGCGGGACGTCACGGTTCTCCTTCGGCGACAAGCCGTCCAGCCACGCCTTGCGCGCGTGCACGATCAGCGCGTCTGCGCCGCTGTCGACGACCGCGTCCGCCAGCATATCGAGTGCGATTTCCGGATCCTGATCGTCGATGCCGATGCGGCACTTCACCGTGACGGGAATGCGAACGGCGTGCTTCATCGCGGCGACGCAGGCGCCGACGAGCGCAGGCTCGGCCATCAAACAGGCCCCGAAGCGGCCGTCCTTCACCCGGTCCGACGGGCAGCCGACATTGAGATTGATCTCATCGTAGCCGAACTCCTCGCCGATCTTGGCTGACGTCGCGAGATCGCCGGGATCGGAGCCGCCGAGCTGCAGCGCCACCGGATGCTCGCTTCGATCGAAGCCGAGCAGCCGCTGGCGGTCGCCATGTATCACGGCACCGGTCGTGACCATCTCGGTATAGAGCAGCGCCCGGCGCGACAGCAGCCGATGGAACACCCGGCAATGCCGGTCGGTCCAATCCATCATCGGCGCCACGGCAAATCTATGTAATTGATATCGCTTCATTTTTCGAGCATATTCAATTCGTTAGGTCGCCTTGTGTGCACTCTATCCTACGCCACAGCGCGATGTTTTTTCCGGCTTTTCGCCGCCTCAGTGCACACGGAGCGCACACACGTGGCAACTTTCACCAGACTGAAATCCGGCTCTTGGAGAGCCCAAGTCCGACGAAAGGGAAAATATGTCAACGGGACGTTTCTCCGCCGAAAGGACGCCGACGAATGGGCCATCGATATCGAGCGGCGGATCGACCGCCAAGAACCGACAACGACGCGCAAATCCCGCGACGTCCGGCTCTTCGGCGATCTCATTACGCTTCATCGTCAAGATCTAGCCGAGGTGGGAAAGAACATTGGTCGCTCCAAGACTGCGAGCCTCATCTCCCTGGACGAAAGACTTGGGCATCTTCGTCTTTCAGAGCTTGATCGAGAGCGGTTCATCAAATTTGGAAAGGAGCGCGCGCTAAAGGGGGCCGGCCCGGTGACGGTCGGGATCGATCTCGGATATATCAAAACGATTCTGTCTCACGCCGCCGCAGTACACGGCATCATTGTGTCAACCGAACCACTCGACCACGCCCGGATAGCTCTTCGACGTCTCGGGCTCGTCGGAAAAGGCGATGAGCGCAACCGCCGTCCCACGCAAGACGAACTCGATCGTATCATCTCAGCGTTCGAATCAAACAATCGGCAACAAATTCCAGTCGGTCGTGTAATCCGATTCGCGATCGCAACGGCTATGCGGCAAGATGAGATTGCGAGAGTCGAATGGCGCGACTTCGACGCCGACAATCGAATGCTCCTCATTCGAAATCGGAAAGATCCCCGAAGGAAGAATGGCAACGATCAGCGAATTCCCCTGCTGGATGTCTCAGGCTATGACGCGTGCAAAATTCTTGAGGAGCAAGGTCGCTTCTCGAACAGTCGAGAGGGCCGGATTTTTCCTTACAACGGACGATCCGTTGGAACGGCATTTCGCCGCCAGTGCCAACAATTGAAGATCGATGACCTACATTTTCACGATCTGCGCCATGAGGGAACGAGTCGTCTTTTCGAGGCAGGGTTTTCCATTGAACAGGTTGCACTTGTCACCGGGCACAAAGATTGGAAAATGCTGCGTCGCTACACGCATCTAAAGCCAGAAACTCTTCATTCCATTCGTTCGGTGCGGGTTGCCTGACAGGAACCGAAAACAAAAAAGAAAGTGATAAGTTCATCTGGAGTGGGGCGAACACGGTAATCAGCTTCGAAGGGTTTCGACAGTTGAACACCTAAAGGCGGGTGCGAACAACGGCAGCTCCAGGCGTGATTGAACTGAAATCGCTTTTCTGGACTGTCCGACTTGAAGCGGGCCCAAAGATCACTCCCTCACCCACGGGTTGGATTTAGTTTCTCTGCTGAAAACTCGCTGCAGGTCGGCGCGCCTGCGATCCAACATTAGGAGCCGCCATCCTGAGGTATCGGGGGTTCGAGTCAGGGGAACGCTACCGCCTTTCCCCACACCAATTAAACATACGATATCTCATCCAATCCTTCGCCTAGGTCGAGCCGGGTGCGTGCCGCCCCAACTCGCGAGCTCCGCATCCTGGTAGCCAGGCTCTGCTGGTTGGTCGCAGTCGCTAGGGAAGTGGGAAGGCCAAAAAAATCACCGGGATGAGAACCGTTTGGGGAGAAACGGCATCATTATTCTGCAAGGCTTTTTGGAGACGACCATGTCTACGACTGCAAGCTTCCCGGGTTCGAACGCGCGATGTGTGATGCGCCTCGCGGAAATACTCGTTTCGCGCGCCGGTTGACGCGATTGAGGCCTTCGCCAAGGCTTGACCCTAGCAACGACGACCAGGACCACATGGTTTCGCCGCACGCAGACCAAGAGGCTTCGCAGGGCGCTGCCCCGCTGTGGCAAAGGCTCCGCAAAGGGGCGCTTACGCAACCTTGCCAACAACCGCACCAATTCCGGCCGCCAGTGCCATCGCAGGCGCCCCGCAGCGACGGCCGGTATCAACACATTGGACGGCGAGACCAGGACAAGCGCAAGCGGCGCTACCGCTCCGACGGAGAAGGTCGCGGCCGATGCCAATGCGGCTCGCACCGGACGAGCGGTGCTGATTTCCGAAATTCCAAGCTCGTCCCGGGCGTGCGCGCTCAAGGCGTCGTTTGCCATCAATTGCTTCGAAACCTCGCGAGCGAGGCCGGCCTCGACGCCACGCGCTACATAAATCTGGGTGAGTTCTTCTCTCTCAAACACCGGGTCGTCTGCCAGTTCGCGCTTCTCGCGCGCGAGGTCGGCATGCTCCGTATCCGACTGCGAACTGACGGAAACATATTCGCCGCTGCGGCTCAATTTGCAGCCTGACCAGCAGCGCGTGACACCCGTAGGACCGTGTCGCGGTGTGAGACCGCTGTTGTGCCTGCAAACCGATCCCCGTTGACATGGCCGCATCTACGAATCGCAGCGCGATTGACCGATTTGTCGGCCGCCAAATCGGTCCGGGTTTCGGTGGTCTGGGTCGACATTTGCATGGACCCGTTCAACTCGGCCATACTTTCCGAGGGCCGCCGGGGAATGAGTCTGGTCAGAAGCTGCCCCGATTGGAGCTTTCGTTGATTGCGCTGAAGGTTCTTCACACGACGACTTACCGTTTCAACGAACCCGTGCGCCTCTTGCCGCACCGCTTGATGCTGCGTCCGCGCGAAAGCCGCGAGCTTCGCTTGATTTCGAGCAACGTCACGGTGACTCCGCATGCGGCCTTGACCTGGGCGCACGATGTGTTTGGCAATGCAATCGCAACGGCCACGTTTCAGATGACCGCCCCCAGCCTGGTGATCGCCAGCGCCGCCGAGCTTCAGCTCGACGCGGTGGCATGGCCGGTGTTCGATATCGCTGTCTCGGCCATGTCTTACCCCTTCCGTTATTCCGATGACGATTGGACCGATCTCGGCGCCCTCGCTCTCCCCCAGTTCTCGGACACGGCGGGGGTCCTGCGAAATTGGGCTCAAATGTTCGTTCGAGGAAGTCGGACTGACACGCTGTCACTGCTAAAGGACCTTAGCGTCGGCGTTTCTGAAGCGATCCGATATCAGAGCCGTGAGGATGAGGGCACCCAAACGCCGGTAGAAACCCTAAATCGTGGCTGGGGGTCGTGCCGGGATTTCGCGGTGTTATTCACCGAGGCAGCGCGCATGCTCGGGTTCGGAGCCAGAATCGTCTCCGGCTACCTCTACAATCCGGAACAACGCAGCGTCGGATCGGGCGGTGCGGGATCAACCCATGCGTGGGCGGAGGTCTTCGTACCGGGAGCTGGCTGGATCACTTTCGACCCAACGAATCGAAGCCTAGGCGGTCTCAATCTGATCCCCGTCGCGGTCGCGCGCGACATCCGACAGACGATTCCGGTGTCCGGCAGCTTCGTCGGCAGCACCGGCGCCTTCGCCGGGATGTCGGTAGAGGTTTTTGTCACGTCTTAGATCGATCTTCGGCGTATTGCTGGTCGGCTACAACCAATTGATCCCCGCCAACGGCAACAGCCGTTGAAGGATGGCCGCCAAGCAGAGCAGCGCTACCAGCAATTTGAGAAGGCCTGCCAAGCGAGATTCGTTCACGAACCTGTCGATTGCCCAGAAGCAAAGCGCTCCGACGACGCAAATGATCAAGATCCCAATGATGAGTGAAAGCATGGAAGCCCCTGTGCTACCGCATCAGCGACGCGCGTGCGCCACGACGATGAAACGAAAGGTCGGCCCCTCGCTCGTGCGCAGGGCATGAATGTCTCCAATGAGACAAGATCAAGTTTGTCCAATCGATGCACGCTGACGTTGCGCTAGATCAATTCATACAGGCCTCCTCGGATCATTATCACTTTTGAGACACCGGATGCGGGTAGCTGCGCTACCCGAAAACGAGCTTGGAGATACTCCTATGAACAAGTCGTCCAAAACCGTACTGGCTGCGCTCGTCATCGTCACCACGCCGCTTCTCGTTACACCTGTGATTGCCGCTCCGGTAACCTCCCCGCTGATGCTACGTAGCGCCGTAGCGCCATCGGTCGAGACCGTGCGATATCGCCATGGCTGGCACGGCGGCGCGGGTGTCGGAATTGGTGCAGGCATCGCTGGCGCGCTGATCGGCGGAGCGATCATTGGGGCAACGCAACCCTACGGATACTACGGCTACGGTCCCGGGCCGGTCTACGTCGCTCCGGCTCCCTATGTGGGCGACGCGGTCAGCTATTGTGCGCAACGCTTCAGGTCTTATGATCCGTATTCCGGCACGTATCTTGGTTACGACGGCTTGCGACATCCGTGCCCGTGAGAGTAACCGGAGTCTCCGCCTGCCTGTTGTGATCAAGCTCGTCATCGATTGATGATCAATCGCTCGAAAAAAATCCGCCATAGCTGGAACCCTCATTGGCGGGCTCCGTACATTCTTGTCCACTCATGAGAATGAGTGGACACCCTTTGACTGCGTGCCCCCTTCAGAGGCTGCTCCGGTCTCGGCAAGTGCTGTTCTTCTGAAACAACGGGCCTTCCTCGTTCGGCGTGATAGAGGTCTGCTACTGATTCTATCGCGGCCGCTACCACCGCGCTCCGGAGTCCGCAATCGGTCCTGGCATTCTGGGCGCCGCGGCTGGAGTCCATACCTACGGACCCAGCCATTACGGGGCCGGGTTACGCGCAGGCTAATCCGGTTGTCCCTATCCCTATCGTCGTCGCGACTACGCACCGAGGGCACGATTAAGCCGAGATATGTAGACACGACAGGAACCACAAAAAATTGAAAAAAATGGAAAGTACGCCGAGGCAAATCGTAAGGAGCAATGGGGCAAGCCGACTGAGGACGATCTGACCGCGATCAATGGCAAACGCGACCAGTTCGAAGGTCGGCTGCAACAGTGATATGGCTTTGCGACGGATCCGGTTCGCAAGGACGTCGGCGGTTGGTTCCCCGCTCTCGAGTCAGTTGTCGTGATCGATCTCCGGGGCGGAACTTGATGTAGCAGCGCGACCTGTCATCGATCCTCTCACTCAATCGGCGCGAGTTCGAGGCCGGCAAGTATCGTAACCAGGTCATCGAACCGAAAGGGCTTCTTCAGCACAAGCCGACCCGGGTTGCCGTCTCCCAAGTTTTGACGGCTGTTGCCGGTCGAATAGACGAAAGGGACCCCGTGCGCGGAGAGCGCTTGCGCCACCGGATGGCTATCGGTGCCGCCCAGATTCATGTCGAGCAGCGCGACGTCGAAGGCCTGCGCTTCAATCAACGTGAGGGCCGTGTCGACAGTCGCGGCGCAGGTCACGGATTTGCAGCCGAGGTCGGCAAGCATGTCTTCAATCATCATGGAAATCAGCATCTCATCCTCGACCACAAGGGCTCGCCGGCCGCAAAGCAACTTATCCACCAGGAGCACCTCTTGGTAACGGAATATCTATCGTGCAGATAAGGCCGTTCGGCCGATAGTCCAGTTGCACCGTGCCTTCCAGCTCGAGAGCGAGGCCATGCTCGAGCACCCGCGAGCCAAATCCCTTGTGTGCCGGCGGCGGGACCGGAGGACCATCTCTCTCGTTCCAGTTCAGCAGGAGCCGCTTTCCGGCCGGTGTCGTCTCAACCGTCCACGAGATCTTGATTGATCCGACCGCGTTGGACAACGCACCGTACTTCACCGCATTGGTCGCAAGTTCGTTGAACGCGATACTGAGGGCCAAAGCTGATTTCGGCGGAAAACGGACGTTCTCCCCCGTGATCACGATGCGATCCGCCCGTCCGCCAGAGACTCCGAATGGTTCCAGCGCGTCGTGAGCGATATCGAGCAGACCGGCACTTTCCCATTTCTCGCGGGTCAGCAGGTCGTGCGACCGGGAGAGCGCAAAAAGCCGGGACTCGATGGACCGCCGAATCTCCTTGGGATCAGTCGTCGTTCGCAATGTCTGCCAGACGATCGATTGCACCGTGGAAAGGGTATTCTTGACGCGATGGTTCAGCTCGTCAATCAGCATCCTGGATCGAACTTCATCCTCCTTGTGCTTGGTGAGATCGATGAGGGATACGAAATACTGAACGACATTGCGGTCGGCATCACGAACCGGGCTGACGAAGAGCGCGGCCCAGAATTCGCTGCCATCCTTGCGGCGGCAGAGAGTTTCTACGCCACCACTGGAGGAGCCGGCGAACTCGTCCTTGGTTCGCGTCAGCGCCTCGGCATCCGAACCCCTAGCCATTAGGAAATTGAAGTCTTTGCCGAGCACTTCGTCCCGGCCATACCCGGTCAGAGCGAGAAAGCTGTCGTTGGCAAAAATGATCGGATTGTCGGGCTTCGCTGCATCCGTAAACAGCATGGCCATTCGGGTCGTTTCAGCGGCAACGACAAACGGACCGAGGTCCTTCCGAAAGCCTTCGACCGCGGCTTCGGCGCCCTTCTGCCGATCGGATTTTTGCGCAATTTCCGACATGTCCCCGGTCGATCGATGTGCCTTGCAGGCAATGCCGTGATGACGGTCCGCAGGCGTCTTCCTGAACCAAGTATTCTCATGATAGCATAATGAACATGCCGCCGTGGCAAATCATTGCGGCGGTCAAAATCCAGCTCTCCCGGGTCTGCTAGCCAATCCGGTGAACCGGCGGACGAAACAGGAATGGCCGGGCGTATGAAGGCGGATGTTGCATCACCTGCTGCTCCTCAAGCCAATCCCCCGCAGGAGGAGACAATTTCGAAGCTGCCGCAGGCTGCACATCCTTTGATACCGATCATGCCGGACGCGGTTGCCAGACCCCCTCTCGCGGACGCACGCGTCAAGGCTACGCCAATTCACGGTTTCAATCTTGCCCGGGACCTGGGCCTCTTTGCGCGCGTGCTTCGGCAGGCCGAAGGCGGGCGGCGGGTGATGGCGATCTTCGCTACCTCGACTGTCGTCACCATTGCCAACATGTTTGGCCAGGTCCAACTGAATGATTGGAACGGCCTGTTCTTCGATGCCGTCGGCCGCAAGGACCTGTCGGGCTTTGTCCAGGATCTCCGGACGTTCGTTGTCATCGTCGCCGTATTGTTGGCGCTCACAGTCGCAAACACCTTTCTCCAGGAACGCCTGAAGTTTCGACTGCGCGAATGGATCACCTGTCATCTCCTGGCCGAGTGGCTCAAGCCATTGCGCGTCTATCAGCTCAGCTTTGCCGGTGAGTTCGGTCACAATCCGGACCAGCGCATCCAGGAGGACACGCGCCTCTTGGGCGACTACACCGCCGACCTCGGCTGCGGAATCGTCTATTCCTTGCTTCAGCTCACAGCTTTCGTCGGCATGCTCTGGACTCTATCGGCGCAAGTCACGTTCCAGCTCGCGGGCTACGACATCGCTATTCCCGGTTACATGGTCTGGTGTGCGCTCGCTTATGCCCTGACCGGATCCTGTCTGACCTGGATCGTGGGGCGACCGCTAATCGCGCTGAACGGCGAGCGATATGCGCGTGAGGCGGAATTCCGCTTCGCACTCGTTCGGGTCAACGAATCCGGCGAGAGCATCGCACTGCATGGTGGAGAGGCGGACGAACGACGGCATCTCGAGGCCGCGCTCGCGGCCGTCGTGGACACGATGCGACGGATATCCTCATCGCTTGCTCACCTGACCTGGATCACATCGGGCATTGGCTGGCTGTCGCTGGTCGTTCCGATATTGGTGGCCGCACCCGCCTATTTCGGCGGCAACCTGACGCTGGGCGGCCTGATCATGGTGGCGGGCGCGTTCACCCAGGTCCAATTGGCGCTGCGATGGTTCGTCGATAATTTTTCACGGCTCGCCGACTGGCGTGCAGCGGTCCACCGGGTCGCCCGCTTTCGCGAGGCCCTCGACAATCTCCCGGCGATCGACGAGGGCGCGGAGGAAATCAAACGCGCGCTGCACCCTGACGGACATCTTGCTTTCCAGGGCGTGCGCATCCTCTTGCCGGACGGGCATATCGTCATCGATGACGCCACCGTCAGCATCGTTCCGGGCGAGCGCGTCCTGATTGTCGGCGACACTGGACGAGGAAAATCGACACTGTTTCGCGCCGTAGCGGGCCTCTGGCCATGGGGTTCAGGGATCATCCTCACGCCTGCCCCCGGCGCCATGGCGTTCCTGCCGCAGCGCCCGTATCTGCCGCTGGGTACGTTGCGAAACGCCCTGAGCTATCCGAGCCCGCCCGACGCCTTCCTCGATGCGGACGTGCGTCACGCCCTGGAGCGCTGCGATCTCGGCGATCTCATTCCCAGGCTCGACAAGACCGAGCGCTGGGACAAGGAGCTTTCGCTTGGCGAACAGGAGCGCCTCGCTTTTGCGCGCCTTCTCCTGCACAAGCCGGGATGGGTCTTTCTCGACGAAGCGACGGCCGCGCTCGACGAGGACAGCCAACGCCGCGTCATGGCTCTGTTCGATGATGAGCTGAAGCAGACCACGGTGCTGAGCATTGGTCACCGTCCCGATCTTGCCGTCTACCACACCCGAACGCTTCAGCTCGTTCATGGACGTGACGGTGACCGCCTCAAACTGAAGCCGCCTCCTGTGCCACCTCCGCCTCGGCGCTGGCTGCAGCGGCTCGACGACTGGCTGCTGACTATCAGACCATGACGCGGTTGCCGTTTCGAGCGCCCACATCCTTGACTTGCGTCAACAAAACCTGGCCATCTTCGCTGCAAGATAAGTTCCTCATTGGGAACTTGCTTGGGATCGCCCTGGGCTGAACGTGTTCCAGAACCTCACGGCCAAAACGAAACGGGAGACAGTGCGATGTCAATTTGGACCATCATTCTGATCATTCTAGTGATCGCGCTACTGGGCGGCTTTAGCGGGATCGGCGGCGGTCCGTTTTATGGGACCGGCTACTACGGCGGTGGTGGCCTTGGCTTGGTGATCGTCATTCTGCTGGTCTTGCTCCTGCTTGGCAAACTTTGACCAGGCGCAAGGCGGCGAGCAACCGATGAGCCGGGTTGAAAGGCGGCTCATTCCATGGGTCCCCGGCTTTGAGATTTCCTCTCGCGCGTCCGCACGCGCGGACGAGTTCGTTGATTTAGCCCCTTGCTGTCGGCCCTGGCGTCAAGGAAGAGGAGACCCAACCTGAAGCTGACGCTACCCGCCGGCGCAATAGCGTTTGTCCCCACCTCGGTCCTGCTGCAGCGGCTGCACGACGAGGCGCCAAAGGATCACTTTAACTTGGGCTGGCTATTGAGCCGCATACACAAGCGCTCCTTCGGCCTCATCATGCTGTTGCTCGCTGTCGTCGCTATTGCACCCGGTGTCTCGATCGTCGCGGGCCTGCTGCTCATGATCCCCGCATTCCGATGATCCTGGGCCAGGACATGCCCGTGTTCCCACGCCGAATCGCCATCCGTCCATTGCCGACGCAGCACCTTGCCGCTCTGGTGCTGCGGGCTGTGCCCACGCTCAGGTTTCTTGAGAAACTCATTCATCCGCGCTGGCCGACCCCGCTCGATGCGACCAAGCGCCTCGTCGGCGCCGTCCTCGTTCTGCTGAATATCACCCTGCTGTTCACACCGGTCCCCCTGAGCAACGTCGTCCCCGCCCTCGTGATCGCGCTGATCTCGCTGGCCTATCTCGAGGAGGACGGGCTGCTGCTTTCGATAGCGCTGCTGGCCAGCGTCGTCGTGCCGCCGGTCGAGTTGACGGCGGTCTGGGAGACCGTCCTCGGCGCGAAATGGATCCTCTGGCATTAGCCCGGCCAGGCGCAAGCGCCAGACACGCGGGCAAGGGATCAGAAGATATGCGGTCGCGCTTTTCTTGCGTTTCGGAACGTCACGGCTAAACATGCGCCGCGCAGCGCGCCAGAGTTCGTTGTTGTGATTAGGTCAACTCCGTTGACGCGTTCTCCTTTATCGTCATACCGGCCTTTCCGCCTCGAAACTAGCCCGCGGCTTTGCGCCACATCAAGGCCGCCATGACCGCGAGGAGCAGGCTCTCTTTGCTCTTACTTCAACCTGCGGAGAAACCAGATGAGCCTTCCGAGATTGTGGACTACCAGCCAGGAGCCTGCATTCGACCCATTCAGGGCCATGCGGCGCGAAATGGAGAACGCGCTTCGCGTTTTCGATCAGGGTTTGCCTTCTCCCAGCATTGGTGCCGGGGCGCCAGCAATCAGTGTGGCGGAAACCAAGGATGCCTTCGAAGTGACCGCCGAACTTCCCGGCGTGGACGACAAAGATATCAAGGTCAGCCTGGACCGCAACCAGCTGGTTATCGCCGGCGAGAAGAAGGCGGAGAGCACGAAAGACGAAAAGGACTGGCACGTCGAGGAGCGCAGCTACGGCTCATTCTATCGATCGATGTCTCTCCCATTCGAGCCGGAAGAGGGAGCCGTCGAAGCTCACTTCGACAAAGGCGTGCTGCATCTCGCCATCAAGAAGCCGGCCAAGGCGGTGAAGGCCACCAAGACGATCGATATCAAGACAGGTGCTCCGCCGAGCGCAAGCCCCGCACCTAACAAGGCCGCCGCACCTGGCAAGGCCGCCTAGTCCTGCGCGGCAGAAAGCCGGAGACCAGACCGAGGTAAGCCGGTCGCGGTCTCCGGATTTGGTCATTCGCCTTCTCCGATGCGGCGATCGAATGAGACTTCGTAGCCTGATTGGCTTCTTGGTCTCACAGCGAGCCCCGTTACGCTTCTGCGATACAATGAGAGCTCCGATGAAGAAGAAGCCAGTTCGCTCAATTGAAGAGTATGAGCAGAAGGTGCCACGTGCCGACCGGCCTCCGTCGGAAGGATTCGTGGTCATTGTCGACGGGCACTTCAAGTCGGCGTTTGAGACGGCCGAAGCGGCCGAAGCATCAGGTCGTAAACTGAAGTCGACGTATCCGATGCTCAAAATCGAAATCTATGACGCCGCTACAAGGGTCCGAACCTTGTTGACCAACGACACATAGCTATCGCATCGTCCTCGTCTGGAGCGGACCATGGCCTTCCTAAAAGGGAACTGTATCGCCAGGTGAAAGGCCCCGATATCACACGCGAGGATCGCTGTTTCCTTGTCTTCGATACAGACACCAAGAACTTGTATGTCGAGCGAGAGGTGGCGCGTTTGGAGACTGGCATTGGGGGCACGATCGAATACCAAACGGCGACAATGGATATTTCGGACTACCTGACGCAGGGCGGCCAAACAGCTGGTCACCGCGAACTTTGGCGTTTGCTGAGAGCGATCTTCAACGATGACCGTGACCGTGCCGGCCCCTCGCGTGAATTCTAACTTCGCCGCACCCTTTCACCGCCATCATCTGATGAACTGCGCACCCCAAGCCGACTGAATCGGCGCCGCGCGCACGATGACCTGCGGCGACGTCATGTTGGGCTTTGCTTCTCTTTTACAATCTGCGCCAACAGTCTGCGCACTCGCTCGTCGTGAAATGTCATTCCGAAAAGGGGCCAGAACGACCTGGCCGGGCGGAAGTTCCTCGTCACCCTTTGCCTGCCGAATGAACATTTCCATCTCGCCATTTTCACGAACAACGATAGCCGCGTCGTTGGCACGGAGTTCAATGCGAGTTGGCCGTTTCAGCCCGAACATTCTCAACTCCTGTTTTCGCTTTCCGGCAGATGACGGAGAACCAAGCCTGATTGAGGGAGATAATCGTCTTGATTGATTCCGATCACGCCTCGCCTAATCGCAAAGTTGACTTTTCAATTTCAGCCGAAGTCCCGCTTGGGTCCGTTGATTTGCATCAAAATGACCTGGTGACCGCCTCGTAAGCTGCCATGCCTTGGGATCAAGAGCGACGCACACAGATTAGGATTCCCGGACAATGTCTCGCAATGTTCTTTACCTCGTCATCGGTGGGCTCGCCGTCGTCGCGGTGATACTGGGCTATCAAGTCTACCGGGAGCGACAGAAAACCACTGGCGTCGAGATCAACATCGGCGAGCGGGGTGTTTCGATCGAGAAGAAATAGCACGGGCCGTTCTCCGGCGATGCTGGCGACAGCCGGCGCTGGAGCTTGAGGGCCGCGCGCACCACTTGGACTACCAGAAGGCCTAATATTCACCCCAATGTTCAAAGGCCCCACCAAAGGAGCCGGCCAATGTCGATCGGACTTATCCTTGTCATCATCCTCATCATCTTCCTGCTTGGTGGCTTCAGCGGCCGCTTTGGCGGCTACGGCTACGGCTTCGGCCACGGCGGAATGGGTGTCATCGGCATCATCCTGGTCATCCTGGTCGTATTGCTGCTCCTGGGTCGACTCTGATCCTGTCGGTGTCGGCTGCGTAGACCGGCCGCACTCCCAGAACATCCTGTCGTCGGCGTAACGGGTCCCAGCCAGCCCCGACCAAACGCATGGTCGCGACTTTCCGTTTCATGTGTTGTTTGAGCTTTTCAGAGCAGCCGCACGGCGCAGCACGGGCCAGCTTGGACGGCTCCGCTTAACTAATAGAATGGCGGGATGCGCACCATCGAAGACAACTCGTTTTTGCTGCTGACGATTGCGGTATCGCTGGCGTTCGCGTGGATCTTGCTGCCGTTTTATGGAGCGGTTCTCTGGGGAACCGTCGCAGCCGTGTTATTTGCGCCATTACATCGGCGGCTGCTGAAATCGATGGGCCAGCGGCGCTCCCTTGCCGCCCTGTCTACCGTCATGATCATCATAGCGATCGTGATCCTGCCGATGACGCTGATCGCGGCGGCGTTGACGCAGGAAGCGTTGGGCTTCTATGGGAAAGTCCAGTCGGGAGAGTTGGATCTCGGCCGATTCTTTAAGCAGGTCCATGACATCTTGCCAGCGTGGACGATCAATCTGCTGGACCGCTTCGGCCTGGCGAGTCTCAGTGCGGTACAACAAAAGCTTTCCGCCGCCCTCATGGCCGGCAGCCAATACATCGCCGCTCAGGCACTCAACATTGGTCAAAGCACATTCGACTTCATCGCGAACCTATTCGTCATGCTTTATCTGTTGTTCTTCCTGCTCCGCGACGAGGACACGCTCTCCAGCCGGATCAGAGATGCTATTCCGCTACGCGCCGAACAGCAGAGCGCCTTCGTGCTCAAATTCGCAATCGTCATCCGCGCCACGGTCAGGGGCGACATGCTTGTGGCCCTGTTGCAGGGGGCGCTCGGCGGCCTGATATTCTGGTTCCTCGGGATCAACGCCCCACTACTCTGGGCCGTTGTGATGGCTGTCTTTTCATTGTTGCCGGCGATAGGCGCCGGCCTCATCTGGATCCCGGTCGCCGTCTATCTTCTTGTGACCGGTGCTACGTGGCAGGGTATTGTCTTGATCGCCTTCGGCGCGCTCATCATCGGACTCGTGGATAATTTCTTGCGCCCTATCCTGGTGGGCAACGACACCAAGATGCCCGACTATGTCGTTCTCATCTCCACGCTGGGCGGAATCGCTACCTTCGGTCTCAACGGATTCGTCATAGGTACGGTGATTGCGGCCATGTTCATCGCGGCTTGGGATATATTCTCGGCATCGAGGCAACTCGCCGAGAACGACGGCACCGTTCGTTAGTGGTCGGCGGCCCATCACGCGAGTGCCCAGCGAGCGCGATGAACGAGCTCGTTCCGGTCAAACTCCCAGCCCGCAGACCTTGATCCCAATCAACCATTCCGCCCGGCGGAAGCCTATGATGACAACAGTTATCATCCGACGCCTGGAGCCAAGGCGAAATGAGCACGCATCTCGGCAGTGGTGCCATGGCCGAAAACGGGGACGCTCTGCCCTATGTGCCGCTGCCGTCGACCGGGCGCCCGGTCAGGGAGCCACTCGCACAGCCGCGATTTGCGACGAGGTACCGAATTGCCGTGGCGATCGCGGTGCTGCTTTCCGCTGCATCTCTGGGCATCTGGTGGTCACTCAGCGGCGACGCGTCGGTCCGATATGAGACGGCGCCTGTTGCGATCGGGGACGTCGCGCGCGACGTAAATGCCACGGGGTCGGTCAATCCGGAATTGACGATCATTGTCGGGACCTATGTATCCGGCGTGATCCAGGAATTGAGTTGCGATTACAACACGCAGGTCAAACGCGGGCAAAGCTGCGCCAAGATCGATCCCCGCCCCTATCAGAGCATCGTCGATCAGGCGAAAGCCAGTCTCGCCATCGCGAAAGCGCAGCTGGAAAAGGACAAGGCATCGCTCACCTATGCCAAGGCCAACCTGGAACGCCTCGCCACGCTCGTCAAGACAAGCGCCGTGTCGGAGGACGCCTACGACAATGCGAAAAACGTGTACGATCAGGCTCTGGCGCAAATAGCGTTTGACGGGGCCACCATCCAGCAGCGCGAAGCCGTGCTCGCCGCGGCACAGGTCAATCTCGACTATACCAACATCATCTCGCCGGTCGATGGCACTGTCGTTTCGCGCGCCGTCACCATGGGACAAACTGTGGCGGCGAGTTTCCAGACTCCCACCTTGTTTCTGATCGCGACCGACCTCACCAGGATGCAGGTGGACGCCAATGTCAGCGAGAGCGACATCGGCGGCATCAAGAATGGCGACAAGGCGACGTTCACGGTCGACGCATATCCGAAACGGCTGTTCGAGGGAAGAGTGACCCAGGTCCGCCAGTCCCCGCAAACCGTGCAGAACGTCATCACTTACGATGTCGTCGTCAGCGTCAACAACCCTGATCTGGCGCTCAAGCCGGGCCTGACGGCGGCGACAAGGATCATCATCGATCGGCGCAGCGGCGTGCTCCGAGTTCCGAACCGGGCGTTGCGTTACGTCCCGACCGGGACCGCCCTTGGCGACACGAAGCAAGCGCGCGTTTGGGTGCTGCGGGACGGATCGCCGGTGCCGGTTCAGGTTTCGGTCGGGCTCGACGACGACGAGTTTACGGAGATCGTGCAAGGCGACCTGAAGATCGACGACCGGGTGATCGTCGCGGAGCAACGGAACTCAGCGAAAGCACGTTCCAGCGTGCCGCGGCCCCGCCTCTGATCGCATCAGCCACAACGATTGAAGGCACATGGCGGAGCCGGTTATCAGGATTGAGCGAGTATCGCGGACATATCATGTCGGCGACATCGACGTTCGCGCGCTTTCGGACGTCAGCCTGATCGTCGAACATGGCGAGTTCATCGCCATCATGGGCGCGTCCGGATCTGGCAAGTCGACGCTGATGTCGATCCTCGGTTGCCTCGATCGGCCTACCGCCGGTCATTACTGGTTCGACGGCATCGACGTCGCGCAGCTTGCGGAACCGGATCTTGCCGGCCTTCGCAGCGAGCGGCTTGGGTTCGTATTCCAGAGCTTCAATCTGTTGCCGCGTACCAGCGCCATGGACAATGTCGCCCTGCCGCTTCTGTATGCGATGTCCGGCCAGAGCCATGCGAGCGCGCGCTTCGAGCGGGCCCGGGCGGTTCTGGACAAGCTCGGGCTGCGGGACCGGGAGCGCAACACGCCGGGCCAGTTGTCGGGCGGGCAGCAGCAGCGGGTGGCAATCGCGCGGGCCCTGATCAATCAGCCGAGCCTGCTGTTGGCAGATGAGCCGACCGGCAATCTCGATACCCGTAACTCCAACGAGATCATGCAGACACTCAGCTCGCTCAATCGCGAGCAAGGCGTCACCATCATCGTGGTGACCCACGAGCCGGATGTCGCGGCCTTTGCGGATCGCGTGCTGACCATGCGCGACGGCCAGATCATCACGGATGTGAAGAAGACAAAGCCCGCCAAGGGGCCGCGGCCGGCGAGCGGGACGACGGACAAATTGGTCCAACCCAGGGAACGGTCGCCCTACATCGCAATGTCGGTCGCATCATGGCCCTTTGCCTGGATGGTGATGACGGCGGCCGCGGAGGCGATCTGGCGCAACAAGATGCGTTCAGCGCTCACAATGCTCGGAGTCTTCATCGGCGTCGCCGCATTGATTGTCATGGTGTCCGTCGGCCAGGGAGCGAACGAGGCGGTCCGAAAGGAGATCGCAAGGCTCGGGACCAACCTCGTGGTTATCCTGCCGGGCGCGGCCACAAGCGGGGGCGCTCGCGGGGGCTCCGGAAGCGCTTCGACGCTGACCGTGGCCGACGTCCGGGCGATCCGGCTGGAGGCACCCGCCGCCGGGGCGGTGAGCTACCTCATCCGCCAGCCGGGGCTGATCCGCTTTGCGAACCAGAACTGGACCACGGGCATTCAGGGCGTAAGCGCCAATTATCCTCCGATGACGAACTGGCAGATCGCCGCGGGGCGGGCGATCACTCCGGAGGACGAGCGAAGCTCGGCGCTGGTCGCGGTCCTTGGCGAGACCGTGCGCCGGCAACTCTTCGGCACCTCTCAGAATCCCATCGGGGCGACGGTGCAGGCCAAGGGTGTATCGTTGCGGGTGGTCGGAATTCTCGAAACCAAGGGACAGACATCTTTTGGACAGGACCAGGACGATCTGATCATGGTTCCGTTCACCACCGCCGAGCGCAAGATTATCGGCGTTGCCGCCCCAAGCCAGCAGCAAACGGCGATCAACTGGATTTATCCGGCGCCGCCGAATCCGTATGGGCTTCAACCGCGCATGACCGGGTATGTGAATCAGATTTACGTGCAGGCGGTGGATCAGGCCGGCATCCAGGCGGCGATCGATCAGGCTACTGAAATCCTGGCGCGGCGTCACCGCATCCGCCCTGGCACCATCAACGATTTTTCCGTGCGCAACCTCAGTCAGATTGCGCAGACCGCGGAGGGAAGCAGCCGCATCATGGCGCTCCTTTTGGCCGCGGTGGCGTCCATCTCGCTTGTGGTCGGCGGCATCGGCATCATGAACATCCTGCTCGTCTCGGTGACGGAGCGAACGCGGGAGATCGGACTACGGATGGCGATTGGCGCGCGGAGATTGCACGTCCTGCTACAATTTCTTGCCGAGGCGATCTTCATCAGCGTCAGCGGCGGCATCGTGGGGATTGCCATCGGCGCGGCGTTGTCCGTCGCCATCTCCATCCTCACAGGCTGGCCGGCGCCGATCTCCCTGGCCGCGATTGCCGGCGGGTTCATGTTCTCGGCAGCCGTTGGCATATTCTTCGGCTACTACCCTGCGCGAAAGGCGGCGCGGCTCGATCCTATCGAAGCGCTGCGCTACGAGTAACCGATCCGTCGACGGCCCGCCGTTGACCCTACCTTGAAAGCAGGAGGGCCCGCTTGAGCTGGTTCTTGCAAAGGGCGGCTACGAGAACTCCGGGCGCAAACCAGCCCGCAGCTTACCCAAGCTCACACTGACGCAGGGCGCGGTGCTTGCCGGCCGGGTCGCTGAAACAGTTTGTTCTTGGCGCTTCATCGTCATCCAAAGCATCTTCTTGGCATTTAGATCACGCTGAACCTGATAGCATTCATCAAACATTGGGACCCTTATCCCTTCATTTTTCTGAACCTGGTTCTTTCGTTCCAGGCGGTCTACGCAGCTTCCATCAATATGATGAGCCAGAACCTCCAGCCTGAGATCGACCGCCGGCATGCAGAACACGACTACCGGATAAATGTGAAAGCTGAACTCGAAATCGAATTTCTGCACAACAAGGTTGATGCCTTACGTGAGCAGGAACTCTTGCAGCTACTCAGCATCATTCAACGCTTGTCTGCGCGCCTTGAGCCCGAGCTTGCGGCGGCTGTCGAGGCCGAGACTGTGCCGGACAAGACGTAGGTGGCGATCGCGCAAACATCGTGACCATAGACTTGTCTGCTCGCCTCACTCGCTTCGGCGCAGACCGATGGAAGCCCGCAGCGCATGCTCTGCTCATTAGGTCTACGACGCTGACGCGCGCCATTGATTGCGGGTTCCATCACGAACACACTCCAGTAACCCAGCCAACTTGCGCTACATCAACGCGGTCGCGAGGACGCGGGGCACTATTTCAATACTTCTTCAACCTTTGGGAGAGAGCAAATGAGTCTTCCGAGATTGTGGACCACCAGCCCGGAACCTGCATTCGACCCATTCAGGGCCTTGCGACGTGAGGTGGAAGACACCCTTCGCGCCTTCAATCAGGGTTCGTTATCTCTCTGCATTGGGGCGGGCGCGCCGGCAATCAACGTGGCTGAAACCAAGGATGCCTTCGAAATAACCGCCGAACTCCCCGGCGTGGACGAGAAAGATATCAAGGTCAGCCTAGACGGCAATCGGCTGGTCATCTCCGGCGAGAAAAAGGCGGAGAGCACGAAAGAGGAAAAGGACTGGCATGTCGAAGAGCGCAGCTACGGGTCCTTCTACCGATCGATGTCTCTGCCCTTCGAGCCGGATGATGGAACCGTCGAAGCTCATTTCGACAAGGGCGTGCTTCATCTCGCTATCAGAAAGCCCGCCAAGGCCGTGAAGACTGCCAAGACAATCGATATCAAGAGAGGCTCTCCACCGAGCGCGAGCCTATCGGATAAGACTACCGCGGCCGGCAAGGCCGCCTAGTCCTGTACAGTCTTCGCGACAAACCGGAGAGCCGGACCAGGGGAGCTGGTTGCGGCCTCCGGGTTTTGTCATTCCCGTTCTTCCGACGCGGTGATGAGATCCCGCGGCTGATTGCGCTGTCGGCTCTGAAAGAGCCGCCTGCTGCACTTCCGCGATACGATGAGGGTGAAAAGCCAGTTCACTTGATTGACGAGCCCGAGCGAAAGGCGCCACGTGCGGACAGGCCGCCGATGGAAGGATCTGTGATCATTGTCGACGGGCACTTCAACTCTGAATTCGACACAGCTGAAGCTGCCGAAACATCGGGTCGTAAACTCAAATCCACCTGCCCGATGCTCAAGATCGAGATTTGTGACGCCCTTACGGGAACCGAACATTATTGGGCTAAGACACTCAACTATCCCACCGTCCTCATCGGGAGCAGCAAATGGCCTTCCTAAGAAGACAACTTTATCGTCGCGTAACCGACCCCGAAACCACGCAGGAGGATCGTTGTAGCCTTGTGTTCGATACAGACACCAAACGCTTGTATGTCGAGCGAGAGGCGGCGCATTCGGACACGGGCTCAGGGAGTACTGTCGAATACCAAACAGCGACCATGGATATTGCGGACTATCTAATGCAAGGCGGTCAAACCGCCGGCCACCGCGAGCTGTGGCGCTTGCTGAGAGCGCTCTTCAATGAAGCCAGCGATAGCGCCGCGTCTTCTTCTGAGATATGACGTCGCGCACTTCCGTTTCAGACTGCTCAGCTCGCCAAGAGCCTGATCTCGCCGTCTTCAATAGCCCCGGCCGCGAGAGCGTCGCGCGCCATCTTTCCGATGGTCGGCCAGTTCGCCATAGGGTACTTATGCGCCTGCAATTTGGTCGGAAAAGCGGTTTGCAAAACGCAAGTCTGGCGCGCGTTCCCATTCGCGATCTGAAAGAAAACTTCTTGGGATCCCTCGCCGGTCTCCTGTTGGGTGGGTTCGGGCAGCTTGCGCATTCTGATCCTTTCCCTTGCGGATTTTCGAAAGACTCTGCTCGGTTGAACGGACTATTGCGGCGACCGCGTTCGACTAATCGACGCAAGCCGGCGCCCGATCCGCAATGCCGTTGCGTTTAACCAGGGGCTCCGGTCGCCGGCCCGAACTGGGCGTATTGCGGACCGCATCGGTTAGCATCTCACGAAGCTCAGCCTTCGTCTTGTGCGGTTGCCGCGCGCTCGATTTTTGCCATTTTGCCATCCATCTTATATGGGGGCGCTCACGGCGAATGCCACTTTTTTGCTCACCCTCGAGATGCACGACGTCCTACGAAGATGTAGATCGATTAGGCGCGACTGCACCGGTCCGTCTGTTCGCCAGCGCGATGCTCTTGAGCGAACCGACCAACAGTTGTTTGCTCTATTTCATGAACATGATACCCGGCAATGATCGCGAATATATGCAATCAATACAGAACAACGCACATCGCAATCACTGCAGGCTGCGGGTAGACGATGCGCTCGTGTTCCTGACCTGGATCAACGTCGGCAAACGCTCTTCCGGCCGCATTGACCGACGGTCGCACTACAGAATGGATCAAGCGCCAATGGGGCCGCGTTTATAGAAGGGTATCAATAGAAACCCCGCGGCCGGAAACCGGTCGCGGGGTTGCGAAACCAGAGGCTCTGCCATTACATCCGTGGTCAAAGCAGGATAGCATCGGTTGCGAGCTTAGGCAGCGCGCAGGTTTTCTGCGGCAGACTTGCCGGTCCGGCGGTCAGCAACGACGTCGAAAGAAACCTTTTGTCCCTCATCAAGGGTGCTCATGCCGGCACGTTCGACCGCGCTGATATGAACGAAGACATCCTGGCTTCCTTGGTCTGGCTGAATGAAGCCGAAGCCTTTTTGGCCGTTAAACCACTTCACCGTTCCCGTATTCATGGGTGATCGTCCTTTAAGATAGATGTTTAGTGCCGCGCACTGGCGCAGCATGCGAACTCGAGATCTGGAGGGAGGGTCGTCAGTCAGGCGCGCTTTAAGCGGCGAGGCCAAGTCGTTCGGCCGAAACTCGATAGACTGCATATGGTGATTGCTCGTTGGTCTCGCAAGTGGATATGGCGAGCGACGGCTACGCGATCCAACTGCCTATCGACGTCCCGCAGCAATGCATTCAGGTCGTCGGCCCTGTGTATCTGCCGGATTGTTCTCAACAAGAGGAGGCAGTAGTCTTAGTCGTCACGGTCGTCCGTCGATCGGCGGGTTCGGATAGCGTTCAATTCGGACTTGATCAATGCGTCGTATTTGACGCATTTGGGACCGACGGCGATTGCATTCAACTCCTGATATCGACCAACCAAGTCTGCTCGATTAACTTTATCACATTGTCAGGCATAGGAATATAGTCGAGGTCCTCGGCGGTCTTGGAGCTCTTCGCGAATGCCCATCTAAAGAACTTGATGGCCTCCGCAGAAGCCATTTTGTCAAACGGTTCCTTGCGCATTAGGATGAAGATGGATGCGGTAATGGGCCACGACTTCTCGCCAGGCTGGTCCGTGAGGACGAGGTAGTAGCCTTGGGCCCTGGTCCAGTCGGCATTTGAGGCGGCAGCTTGGACGGATTCCATGTTCGGCTGCGCGACAGCGCCAGCCCAATTGACCATTCCGGTGTAGGTCATCCCATTCTGCTTGGCATAGGCGTACTCCACATAGCCGATCGAATTCCTGGTTTGGCCTACGTTCCCGGAGACACCCTCGTTATCCTTGGCGCCGACGCCGATCGGCCACTCAACGGCGGCCCCCTCGCCCACCTTGGACTTCCAGTCCGCGCTGACCTTGGACAGGTAGTTGGTGAAATTGAAGGTCGTGCCCGAACCATCCGAACGATGCACCACCGTGATGGCTTTGTTCGGCGACTTCAGATTGGGATTGAGCTTTTTGATCGCCGGGTCATTCCACTTCGTGATTTTGCCGATATAGATGCCGGCCAGCGTTTCGCCGTTGAACACCAGCTCACTAGGCTTTACAGACTCGAGATTGACCACGGGAACGATTGCCCCCATCACCATCGGCTACTGCGTCAGCCCATCCTTCTCAAGCTGCGCCGCCTTTAGTGGCATGTCGGTGGCGCCAAATGTGACGGTCTTGGCCTGGATCTGCTTGATACCACCGCCGGACCCGATCGACTGGTAGTTAAGATTGTTTCCGGTCTCCTTGTGATAGGCGTCGGCCCATTTGGAATACAGCGGAAACGGAAACGTTGCGCCTGCATCGGTGACATCGGCCGCGAGCGCTGACGTTGCTGCGGCAACGAAGCCGGCACGAAATTCATCGCTGCGCTCCATCTCTGACGACCGCGGACTTGACCCGCTTCGAGGCATCGAGATCAGATCGGCAATCTGAAGATGCAATATGGATCTGGGTCAATCGGCTCTGTGTGTGTCACCGTCACGAGCTCGCCGCCACCGTTTGAGTTGGGCGTTCAAGGATGCTGCCGGCGCTGCAATCGCCTTCGACTGAATTGAACGTGCCGACGGGGGCGCTAAGCCCGGCCTAGTCATCGGCTATCGGTATTGCTGAGCCGCCACATCGAGTGTCTACCGACGTGCCTGAGCTTACGCATGGTTATTTGGGGTCGGCGTACCCCTACGGGAACTCAATCAACTACCTGCCAAAAAGACGCGGTGCCCGCCGGATGAGGACACCTGGAGCATATTTTATGATTGCCGTTCGTTCGACCGGCTCTGCGGAGTTGCTCGCAATCGGCCTCGTCGTAACTCAACCAGCACCCGCCTTGTCTATCCCCTCCATCCCGCGACCGGTTTTCTTAGCTCTGCAGCTCGACCGGCGAAACAGCGTCCCTCCAAGTCCAGTGTCGGCGTCCCACGATCCAATGCTGGCTGCAATCCCAAGTCTTCGTGCTTTCGCAATTTCACTGTGCCGAAATGCCGACCGCGCCGATGATCTGGTGCAGGAGACCCTGCTGCGCGCGCCAGCGATGGAAGAATGGCGTCCGTTGATGAGGCGGGCGTGTGACACTATGTGTGTTTTGACTTGTCGTTCTGGCCTCTCTGGCTCGCCGGCACGTCTTTGGCTTCTTCCTCGGCTAAGAGCTTTCGAATGATGGCCCGCTTGTCCTCGTTCTTTTCTTCTTCGAGGAGCTTTCGGTAAAGGCGGATATTCTCATTGTGAATGAAACGCTCCATCGCGCAAACCCTCGGCTGGGTAGTTGGATTGTACCGCCGGAAGCCAAAGACTGCAATTGTCAGGAATTTCTGGCAGAAGGTGCTCTCCATTTAGGCTGGGACTAACCGAACGAGATAGCGCTGCCCGGCGTCTTCAAAGCTGCGCTCTTCCTGGGCCGGCAGCTTGCAGCCCAATGACGACGCAATCTGCTCGCCCAGCTCCGTGCTGCCATTCAAGGCAAACAGGCGCAACCGATCGCTCCGCGTCAATGCGATAGGAAAGCTACTCTCCATTATTGGCGCCCCACCAATTGAGATGAGGTACCACCTACGTCCGCATGCCGTGTTTGCTTAAGAGCTTGACCGTGCTGGCCTGAGGCCCCTTGTCTCCGATCTCCTCGACATAGCTGACACGCGCACCGACGGCCATGTTAGCGCGGCCTTCCAGAACACTGTTGCAATTGAAATAAATCTCGTGGCCGTCATCCGCCTCAAGGAACCCGGATTCACCGCCAGGATCGATCCGTAGCACGGTGCCGACCGGCTCTCCTTGGTGGTGCTTCGTCTGCATCAAAAGCACCCGATCCTGCAGTTGCTGCCGCGCCCGCTTGAATGCGTCGTCCACTGCAAAGGTCGGGTCGGCATACCTTTCATCCTCCTTGGGCGTCCGTCCCACGTTGACTTCGCGCCCGTCGGGAAGAGCGAGCCGGATGCCTACCTGTACTGACCACCCGTCCTGTGATGCTCGCCAGAGCCTCGCACGATGACGCGCCCTGCGGTTGCTCGACCGAAGCGCCTCTCCAGCTCGGAAAATGTGCTGCAGCTCCGGAGACGGCGTCAGGTTCTCGAAAGGTGGCCAATCTGAGCCCGCCGCGCGCGCACGGCCTTGCGCGAAATCAACCCGCCCGATGCCTTCACTTCAACCGCCAGTCCTGAACGCCCGGTGGCGCTCATTTTGTTGCCCGCCCGCGGGGAACTTTGCGGCACGTCAAAGCAGGCCCAGGTCAGGCTGCCACTAATCGACCATTCGTCTCTGTCCCGGGAGCAACACCATGAGCACATCAATGGGTGTGACTGCGTTGGATCATTCGGTTCAGGAAACCAATGTATGGCTCAAAGCGATCGATGAGCAGTTGGCTCTGGAAAGCCGCCACCATGCCTACAATGCGTTGCGAGCCGTCCTGCACGCACTGCGCGACCGCCTGCCGCCGGAGGGTCGCAGCTAAGCTCGGCGCGCAGCTACCGATCATAGTGCGCGGCATTTACTACGAGGGCTGGCATATGGCGACGACTCCGACCAAGGAGCGGAACCTCGACGAATTTGTCGCGCATGTTGGCAGAGAGCTTCCACCGCGGTTTCCCATCGATCCTCTCGCGGCCGCGCGTGGAATCTACGAAGTGCTATGGGAAAAGCTGGATCCCGGCGAATTCGAGAAATTGATGGCCCATTTTCCGGCCCAACTCAGAAACCTCCAGGGTTGACCCAGAGCGGACGCGTCATGAAGATCGATCAGGCGTTCGACGTTGTCATTCCGCCGTATGGGCTGGCAGGGACGCTGACCCTGCCGGAAAATGCACGTGGTCTGGTCGTCTTTGCACACGGCAGCGGCTCAAGCCGATTCAGTATCCGGAACATTGCAGTCGCGCAGGGGCTGAACGAGCGCGGCTTTGCGACGCTGCTATTCGATCTTCTCACGCCGGAAGAAGAGCATGACCGCTCGAACGTTTTCGATATCGGAATGCTTGGAAAACGGCTGGTCGCAGCCGTCGACTGGCTTCAAGGCCTTAAACCAGCGATTGCCGGCCTCCCGATCGGATTGTTCGGCGCCAGCACCGGCGCCGCGGCCGCCCTTGTCGCAGCGGCTCAATTGCCTCATCGAATTGCCGCCGTGGTCTCCCGCGGCGGCCGTCCGGATTTGGCTGGCGAGGCCTTGCTCCATATCCATGCGCCAACCCTGCTGATCGTGGGCGGCGCCGACTCCGGCGTGATCGAGCTGAACGAGGGGGCGCTCACCCGGCTTGGCGGGCCAACGGCGCTGGAAATCATTCCTGGCGCAACGCACCTGTTTCCAGAGCCGGGCGCGATGAACGCTGTCATCGACCATGCCGGCCAGTGGTTCGGCCGATATCTGCGCACCGCGGCGCCTATCCCCACCTCAAGCTAGGAGAGAACCATGGAACTCCTATCCGGCGCTTTTGTCGATCGATCGATCATTCCGCGACGCTTCACCTGTGACGGCGAAAACCTCTCCCCACACCTGCAGTGGGCCAACGCCCCCGAGGGAACCCGGAGTTATGTCCTGCTCTGCGACGATCCCGATGCCCCCGGCGGCACCTGGCATCACTGGGCGGCCTACGACATTCCACCCACGCAGACCGGGCTTGTGGACGGCGCAGCTCAGAGCGCAAGGCTGAAGCAGGCCACCAACGATTTCCGGAAGATTGGATATGGAGGACCGTGTCCTCCGCCGGGACACGGTGTCCACCACTATCATTTCCGGCTCCTTGCGCTCTCGACGGATCATCTGAATGTACGGACGAATGCTTCGTGCCGCGACGTCGAACGCGAGGCGCGCAAGTTCACCCTTGCCGAGGCCACCCTGGTCGGCCTGTATCATAGATAGTCGCGTGCGAGACGCCGATCGCTACCGGCCGAATGTGCCCTAAGACTTTCACCCGGGGCCTGTCCTGTTGCCCAGCATGCCTGGGTCAGATCACTGAGTCGTTCATCGCCGGCGGAATCGTGAAATTGCCCAGGGAACACTCTGATGACGAACATCATAGTGGCAACCGATCCCGGGGGCGCATGTCGCGCAATTGATGTGGCCGCAGAGCATGCCAAAGCATTGGCATGCGATCTCTTGATCGTGACAGTTGCCGATCAACGTAGCCGAGGGGCGGTCTGAGAGCAAGCGAGAGAAGCAGACTCAATGAATTTCCTGAATGAATAGCCTTCTCTGACAACCTCCGGGGGCAGAGAGCCATAGCTCCATTGGCTGACGGCTTGTCCAAACAGGTTCGAGCCTACGGCACCGCGAAATAGTTTACCTGGGCATAGCCACGTACTTGTCCGGGATGAGTCGTCGGCTGGCGTCGAGCGGTGGTTTGATTTCAAACATCTGAGCGCCGTTTTGGAAATGGAAGACTTTCCGGACGCGGTAATTCGACGGGTTCTGAGCGGCAACTTCGTACTGATTACGTGACAACCAGAATCGAGTCCGCGCGTGCCGTTGGTGGTTTTGATCTCCATCAGTCGCTCCTCGCCGTCCGTTTCGAGTGACCGAATGTCATAACCCCGATGGTCTTCACCGCGATCGGCGGGCCACTCCATCTCCTTGGCAAGATCTATCCGGCCGGCGCGGCAAAGCCGATCGAAATCGAACTTGAAAACCATTTTCTCGCCGGCGCGCCTAGGAATCGGTTTAGCTCATCCCTCGACGCCGGGTCGTATTTGCGGACTGCAGCACCGGATGACGGTCCTGCAGGTCCGAATTCAGGAACGCAGGAGCGTGGTACCAAAACAGGCGCTCCGCCTGCGTAAAACGTGGTGCCACCAACCTCGGGGCAGTAAGACGCTTAGGATGTCGCTCCGACTGGGCCTCTACCAGGGAGTCGTGAGCGCTGCGCGAGCCCCTGCTGATGAAACTTCAGCCCGCGCCCTTTCAAGGTGGCCTCCCTTGGCTCGCCCGTTACGATCGCACATCGAGCTTTCATACAGGGCCGGAACAACGCCCGATCCTGCCTGTTAGGTCTCCACCCATTGATGGTT
Source organism: Bradyrhizobium sp. SZCCHNRI2009 (assembly GCF_032485115.1). Taxonomy (NCBI): domain Bacteria; kingdom Pseudomonadati; phylum Pseudomonadota; class Alphaproteobacteria; order Hyphomicrobiales; family Nitrobacteraceae; genus Bradyrhizobium; species Bradyrhizobium sp. SZCCHNRI2009. The sequence goes on along the minus strand of NZ_JAUEUH010000002.1, from coordinate 209,539 downwards.
CTTGCCCGCGCGGCTGCCAAAGCGACCGCATTCGCTCAGCTCACGCCTGAATGTTGGTTTGGAGATTGACTCATGAGTAATGATATCCCGCTTGCCCCACCTCCCCAAGCCGGCGTGGATCCTGCTGTGGAGCAGAAGTCCACCATGGCGGAGGTCTCCGAAGCTGTGAAAGGCGCCGCCAATCGGGTTGAAGGCGCGATCGAAGCAGGCCGGAAACCAGGGATGCCGCTTAGCATCTTGAGCAATATAGCGCGCGAAGCTCCTCTTGGATCGTTACTCGTCGCCTTCCTGCTCGGAATCGCCATCGCTCGCCGCAGATGACGAACAGGGGGCATTCGGGACTTGAAGGCAGACGCCCCCTCTGCATTGCAGGTCCTGGCGACGTGAGGGTCGAAGCTGAAAGTGATCATTGTAGAGCAATGCGCTTTCATCCGAGCCATTTTCCAGTCTTGGATCCAACTTGTAGGATTCGGAACTATAGAGTGTTGGGGTCGTTGCACTCTATGGCCGACCTTCGTCGGCATATCTTGAATTTGCATTGGAAAAAATCAAATGAGGAAGTCATTAATGGTCTCTGCGGCCGTTGCGGCCCTCTTGGCTACGACCGGGCTTGTGGCTACGACCGGGCTTGCGTCAGCACAAGGCGCCGGTCAAGCAGCACCGAAGGACTCTCCGACGGCTGCTTCGCCGAAAACTGACGCCGCCGGGACGATGAATGCACCTCCTGTAAAGGGCGCCGAGACGCCCCCCTCCGTGGCGGGGTCAAAAGAGTTGACGCCTCAGCATGCGCAAGGCAAACCGGATGCAAAGACGACTGGCGAGATGAAAGCTGATGGCCGTTCGAAGGCCTCGGAGGCCATAGCGCCGGCCACGACGTCAAAGGACATGAAGAGTCCGACCGCTGAAACGACATCGCGTCCCACCAACAAGACGGCGAGCGAGAAGGCCGACAGCAAGACGAACTCCTCCGATTCGGCTGCGAGCTCGAAGGCCTCTACGTCGCCGACTGCCGAGACCAAGCCCTCAAGCTCGGACAATCGAACGACCGGCAATGCGGCAACCTCGGCGACAGCAGCGCCTCCTGCGGAAAAGCGTACTCAGATTACCTCGGCGATGAAGCAAGAGAAGGTCGACGAGGTAACAAACGTAAACTTCAATATCTCGATCGGAACGGCTGTACCTGCGGGTGTCCGTTATCACCCTATGCCAACACGGATCGTCGAAATCTATCCGGAATGGCGTGGATATGATTTCATTTTGGTGCACGGCAAGTACATCGTTCTGCGCCCGCGCACCCACGAGATCGTCTATATCATCGAAGATTGAGCGATTTGGCCGGCCGCAGGGCAGGCGATTACGAGACACCGAAGGACGGCTGACCAGCCGTCCTTCGAAATGCGAGCTCGCTTCTGATGGCTTCGCTTACGACCGCAGCACCGCGCCTGGGCCCAGCCTCCCACCACAACACTTCAACTGGGGAAAGGCACGTGTCGGGACTTTGCGGTCCTGATGCTTCAAGCCGTCCGCAGCTTGGGATTCGCGGCTCGCTTCATCAATACCTTGATCAGCTTCAAAGTGTGGACGGACGAGATGACCGCCTAGCGCCTTAGACGCGTTGCTCCGGCCGTCAGACGACCGTAACGTCGCCCTTCGTGAGCCATTCACGCATGGTGCGCGTCAGCGTAGACTTGCATGCAATGCAAGCCTTCGATGCCTCCAGCGTTCCCCTGCAAGCCAGCGCGGCCGACGCCAAGCGGCCTTCCTGAAATCTTCGATTACACCGGATTTGCGACCGACTATCCTTCGAGCACGTGACCCAAGGCCTTGAGCGGACGCACGCGATCGCTCACGATCTTCAGGATGGCCAGCATCGGAACGGCCAGGATCGCACCCGGCACGCCCCACATCCAGAACCAGAACACCAGGGACAAGATCACGAGCACGGGGTTCAGGGTGAAGCGACGCGCAAGCAGCATAGGGGTCAGGGTTTCGCCTTCGGCGAGGTGGATAAGGAAGTAGAGGGTCGCCGGCGGCAAGGCCCACCACAAGCTGTCGAAGCTCAACATCCCGACCAGTAGGAATATGAGCGTGCCCAACAGCGGCCCCAGAATTGGCACGTAGTTGAGCAGGAAAGCGGCGGCGCCCCACAACAAGGGGTCTCCAAGCCCACATAAATATGTCGCAACGGCAGTCGCAGTTCCGACAGCGACGTTCATAGCTGTGATAGTCAGCAGATAGGCGGAAATAGCCCGAACTCGTGACAACGCTCCGCCAACTGGTCCAAGCCGTTACGGTTTTTGCACCTCCGGGGACCGACGAACTCGCAATCGAGATCAAGACATCCTTGTCTGATTTGACGTTGCCGGGACCGTTGCTGAAACGTTCGGGTGGGGGGGGGTGACCGTTGGTAGCGGGGGGGGGGCGATTCACGCGTCTCCCCCTCCCCCCGAGATCTATTCATTATCATCGAGAGGAAAAGAAAATCCGCCTGATATCGCTGCCTCAGTCCCATATCTCTGATCCAGACAAAATCCCGAAATCAGGCCGGCCGCGGCGCCCTTCGGTTGTGCGCATGCACGGGCGGGATCAGTCCTACGAATGGCGGAATCGCAACATGCTTGATCATGAAGTGATTTCAGCCTGCAAAAATGGCTGAATTAACCTCTAGTAGTTTCAATTACTTACCAGGCATTTCCAAACAAGGAATCCCCTCGGAAAGATCATTCTTGCGACTTCCGACGGCCCGTCAATACGGCCACCGCATCGGCGGCGCGAACGCCCGCGCCTGCCGGAAGAACAAACACTGGATTGATTTCGGCCTCGACGATGCGCCCGTCGAGCGCGACGGCCATCGCGGCGAAATTGACGACCGCGCTGACCAGCGCATCGACGTCGAGTTTGAGGCGGCCTCGATATCCATCGAGCAAGGGCCAGCACCTGAGTTCTTGAACCATCTCCAGCGCGAGGTCGTGCGAAAACGAAGCCTCGGAGGTCAGCAGCCGGATGACCGTGTCGTTCATGAGCTCGGCCGTGACGCCTCCCATACCGAGCAGCAAGACCGGACCGAGTGGATCGCGGTGGCAGCCGAGGATCAGCTCCAATCCGCCGTCTTGGACCATCTCCTGCACAATGAACGCTTCCGGCGCGCGTCCCGCTTTGGCCGTGACGACCTCCCGCATCCGATCGAGAGCAGCCCCGACCGTGGCGGCATCGAGCCCGACGGCCACGCCCCCGACATCGCTCTTGTGGGTGATCGTCGATGAGAGACTCTTCAGGACGACAGAGCCACCAAACGCTTGCGCCGCCTCCCGGGCCTCGGACTCATTTGCGACGATCTTTTCGCGCACGACGGGAATGCCAAACCTTGCGAACAGCGCTTTGGCCTTATGCTCGTCGAGCGAACCAATCCAATCGTGGGGAATGTCGACGGCCGGGCGCGGCTGAGCTCCTTCAAGCCGACGGAGCGGGCGTCCAACGGTCCACAGCGCATTGAGAGCAACGGTGACCGCTTCGGGCGTACTGAAGGTCGGAACGCCCTGGGCGGTCAATCGCGACGCGGCTTCCGGCGCATGCGGGCTCACATAGGCCAGCAAAGGCTTCAGGCCCACCGACTTTGCTTCGCGGATGGCGTTGCTGATCAACTCGGGATTGCGCACGCTCGTAGCCCCGACGATCACCACCAGGGCGTCGTAGGCAGCGCTGTCCAGCAGCGTTTCGATGCAGCCCTTCAGGATCGCCGGCTGCAGTCCTGCGAGGGTGACGTCGATCGGATTGGTCCTCAATGACAATGGACCATCGGGCATGAGGGCGGCGAGCTGCGCCGCGGTCCTCGTGTCCGGATCGGGCGCTTCGAATCCGTTCAGGCCTAAGCTGTCGACGACGAGGGTCCCTGCCCCGCCGGTCGACGTCAGGATCGCGACACGGCGTCCCCTCAATGCCGGCTGCGTCGCCAACGCAGCGGGGATGTCGACAAGGTCGCCGAAGGTCTGCGCTCGGATGATGCCGAGATCACGGAAGAACGCATCATAGGTCCGGTCCGTGCCGGCCATCGCGCCGGTGTGCGAGGCGGCGGCGCGTGCGCCGGCTGCCGACCGGCCGATCTTCAAGGCAACGATCGTCTTGCCCGCCTCTCGCGCCCGGCGCGCCGCGCGACGGAACTTCGCGGGATGCCGGATCGCCTCGATGTAGAGAGCGATCACCCTTGTGTCCGGGTCATGGGCAAGATGCTCCACAAAGTCGGAAATTTCGAGATCCGCCTCGTTGCCGGTCGCAATCAGCTTGGAAAGCCCGACGCCATTCGCGGTCAACCGCGAGAGCAATGCGCCGAGAATTCCGCCGCTCTGGGAGACTACGCTGACGGAGCCCTTCAGCAGCGTGCCGGCCGACAGCGCACCGCTTGCCGACAGTGGCACGGCGTTCGAGACGTTCACGAGGCCAATCGTGTTCGGTCCGAGAATGCGCATGTCGCCTGCCGCATCACGAAGCTGCTGCTGGCGCTCAAGTCCGTCTTCTCCGCTCTCGCCAAATCCGCCTGCCAGGACGATCGCGTACTTCGTCCCCTTGGCGGCCAGTTCGCGCACCGCCTGCACCGCGTGAGCCGACCCCAGCAGCACCATCGCGACATCAGGCGAGACCGGCAGAGCCTCGATGTTTTTGTAACACCGAAGACCGTCGATTTCGGCCACGCGCGGATTGACCGGGAAAATCTCACCCTCGTACGTCTGCTGCCGCAAGAACCGGATCGGCAGACCGGCCGTCTTGGTGGCGTCCGCGGAGGCGCCGACGATGGCAATGCTGCGGGGATTGAACAAAGCATCCAGGGACATCGGCTGCGCTCGTCAGTTGCTCGACTTGGCGAGGAATGCGAGGACCGACTCGCGATGCTCGGTGCTGGTATAGCAGATACCCTGCGCCTGGCTTCCGCTCGCAAAGATGTTGTTGGCCTCAGTCTCGAACGACCGATTGAGAATGGCTTTTCCGAGAGCGATCGCAGTGCTCGACCCGGCGGAGAGTTCGCGTGCCCAAGCTTGCGCATCCTGAAGCAACGTCTCGGGCGAACTCATGCGATCGACGAGGCCGAGTTGAACGGCCTCGTCGGCACCGACCTGCCGACCGGTGAAGATCAGTTCCTTCGCCTTCGGAAGCCCGACGCGTCGCGGCAGGAAGTACATGCCTCCGCCGTCCGGGATGAGACCTCGCAGGATGTATGACCACGCGAACTTCGCAAACGGGCTCGCGATGATGAAGTCGCACGCCAGCGCGGTGTCCGCTCCGAGCCCCGCCGCCGCCCCGTTCACGGCAGCGATGGTCGGCTTGGGCATGGTATGGAGCAACATCTGGGCTTGGTGCACCCGCTGCTGACGCGCCCAGCCATTGAACCCAACCTCCCCGGCCGGCGCCTCCATCCGTCGCTTCATGCCGGCGACATCGCCGCCGGCACAGAACCCCTTGCCGGCCCCGGTGAGCACGAGCGCGCGAACCGATTTGTCTGCAGCGATCTCCTCGAGCACCTCGATCAGCAACGAGCGCATCTCGTCGCTCATGGCATTGCGCTTGTCGGGGCGGTTCAGCGTCACGGTCGCAATGCCGCTGCTGACAGTCTTCAGAACGATATCCGAGCCCATAGTGCCTATTCCGGTTTGATCTTGTTTTCGGTCACGACCTTGCGCCAGCGAACGGTGTCCGCCTTGACGTAGGCGTCGAGTTCTTCGGGAGTCCCGACCCGCATCAGGAGGCCTTCATCCTGCGCCCGCTTGAGAAAGTCCGGATCCTGCGCGGCGAACTTGACGGCCTCGAGCAGCTTGTCGACGACGGGCTTCGGCGTCTTCGCGGGCACGTACAGGCCGTACCAGCTGTCGAACACATAGCCGGGCACGGTCTCCTCGACGCTGGGAACGCCCGGCACTTGGGTCTGCCCCTTGGCGCCCGTCACGGCAATCGGCCGCAGGCTCTTGCTCGCGATGAAGCCGGACACTGCGGCGCTGCTCGCGAACATCATATCGACCTGACCGCCGAGCACATCGGTCAGTGCTGGGCCCGCGCCCTTGTAGGGGATGTGGGTCAGCTCGATATGAGCAAGATTGTTCAAAAGCTCGCCCGCCAGATGCGCCGACGTCCCAATGCCCTGCGAGGCATAGGTGTACTTCCCAGGACTTGCCTTGGCTGCCTTGATAACGTCTTCGACGGTCTTGAACGGGCTCTCCGGCTTGACGACCAGAATGTTCTGGTAGGTGCCGATGAGCGTGACCGGGGCGAACGCCTTCTCCGTGTCGTAGGGCAACTTGGCGTGAAGGCTCGGATTGACTGAATGGGCGAGCGTCGCGATCAGGAACGTGTAGCCATCCGGCTGGCTTCGAGCGACGGCATCCGAGCCGATGATGGTGCCCGCGCCGGCCTTGTTCTCCACCACGATCGATTGCCCGAGCTTCGCAGCCATCGGCTTCGCCAGCGTTCGCGCGATCAGATCCGTCCCGCCGCCGGGCGAGAAGGGAACCACGAGCTTGATCGGTCGATCGGGATACTCGGCCCGGGCCGCCCCCGGGATTGCGCCGACGATGGCCAAGCCCAGGCTCGCCAGCATTATGACTTGTCGTCCTACGCGATGATCTGCCATTGCAGGTTTCCTCCGTCGCATCCGGCGTAGGCCGCCGAACCTTGTTGCAGAGGAGACTACGATGCGACGGCGCGTCCGGGACGACCCCAATTCCACCTATTGGAATTGAGCTGCGCGGGACGCGAGCTCAGCTCAGCTCGGATGTCGCTGCATGCTCGAGCCGATTGAGGCAGCGGCGTTTCAGATCGAGCAGCCATGGCGCCAGCCTGTGCGAGGCCTCTTCGAGTGGCTCGACGCTCCCGATGCTCATGTTCATCAGATGCGGCTCACCAGCGCCGTAAGGCAGTGTCGTCGCAACGGCCACCACTCCGGGCTGCCAGCCGACCGCGCAATAGCCGAGCTTGTCCAGTTCGGTGAAGGATCGCTCGATCTCGCGAATGAGCCGCTTGTACGTCTTTGGACGCCGCTTTGCGATCGCGGCATACTCCCGTTCGCGGGCGGAGGGCTCTAGCGCCCATAGATAGGCGCGCCCCAGCGAGGTGAGCTCGACAGGAATACGCTGGCCCGATACCACCGTTCGATGGGTCAATCGTGGGTGATAGCGAAACGACTCCAGGTAAACCATCATATCCTGGTCCGCCGCGGCCAGCCCGACATTGACGCGACGCCGCGATGCTTCGGTCCGCATCAAGGGCGCAACCACCGACAGCATCGGCGAGCTGAGGCGCATGGCGTGCGCCAGACTGAGGACCGCCGGCGCCAGCCTGTAGACCCGGCGGCCCGCATCCCTCTGTAGCAGCCCTCCGCTCACCAGCGTCTGCGTCAGCCGGCTGACGGTCGCCTTGGCAAGCCCCGTGCGTTCCGCGATCTCGGCGTTGCCGAGATCGGCAACCCCCGGCTTGAACGCCCGCAATATCGCGATGCCTCGCTCCAGCGAGCGATTCAGGCTGTCGTAGCTGTGGTCCGCCGCCATTTTCTCGCGTTCCAGCAGATGGAATTCGGGTGCATCTCGACCCTAGCACGGCAGCTATCCTGGATGCGAGTGGAGGAAGCCCATCAGGTCTGTTCCGGCTCGGCTCTGATTAAATCGAAGCCGACCAGACGACTATGCGCGTGACTAAGTCCGTCACAGGCTGGGCTGCCTCCTCATGGGACAATGTGCCGATCTCAAGTGCACGCCCCCGGAGGAAACATGACAATCAACCGAGATCTGGCAAAAGGGCTGAGCCTGCTCGCTATAGCCCTGTTCTTCGGCCTGCAGGCCCGCGGCTATTCCTTGGGTACGCTGGGCCGTGCGGGACCTGGCATGTTTCCGCTCGTCGTTTCTGCCCTGCTCTTCCTCGTGGGCCTCGCGATCGTCGTGCGCGCCCGCATCATCAATGGCGACGCACTCGCATTCAAGGCGAGGAACATCGCACTGGTGGCCGCCGGCCTGCTCAGCTTCGTGCTGCTCTCCGAATACGTGAACATGCTGGTCGGCCTCGTCGTGATGGTGCTCATCACCTCCTACGCAGCCTCCGACTTCAAGCTGTCGCGCGCTCTGGCGCTGAGCGCCGTGCTCGCGTCCGTCGCGCTGGCGATGAAGCTCGGCCTCGGACTGCAGCTCCCGCTCTATTGAGTCGTCACCATGGATATCCTGTCCAACCTCTCGTTCGGCTTCAGTCACGCCCTGACGCTCAACAACCTGCTGTTCTGCGCCGCGGGCTGCACCATTGGCACGCTGGTGGGCCTGCTCCCGGGGCTGGGGCCGCTGGCGACGATCAGTCTTCTGCTGCCTCTCACCTACTCATTGCCGACAGACGGCGCGCTGATTATGCTGGCCGGGATCTATTACGGCGCCCAGTACGGCGACAATGTCAGCGCCATTACGATGAGGATGCCGCACGCGTCCAGCATCATCGCCTGCATCGACGGCTATGAGATGACGCTCAAGGGCAAGACCGGCCTCGCGCTGTTCACGGCGGGCATTTCGAGCTTTATCGGCGGCACGATCGCGACGATCGTTCTGGCATCGCTCGCGCCGCCCTTGAGCCAGGTCGCCCTGATGTTCGGCCCGACCGAATACTGCGCGCTCGTGCTGCTCGGCTTCCTCTGCGTTAGCCTCGTGACGACCGGGAGCGTGCTCGACGGCCTGTCGATGTGCCTCGTTGGCGTCCTCCTCGGCCTCGTCGGCACCGACGTTAATACCGGAACGCTCCGATTCACGATGGGCCTCCCGTCGCTGTACGACGGGATCGCGCTTGTCAGCCTGTCGCTCGGCTGCTTCGGCATTGCCGAGATCACCAAGAACCTGGACAAGGACCGGCAGACGTCGCCGTTTCGCGGTGAGATCAAGCTGATACCCAACTGGACCGAGTTCAAGCGCATCATTCCAAGCGCGCTCCGCGGCAGCGCCGCCGGATCGCTCCTCGGACTTCTGCCGGGCGGCGGTCCCGTCATCGCTCAATTCGCGGCCTACGCCATCGACAAGAAATTCAGCAAGTACCGCGACGAGATTGGTCAGGGCGCGATCGAGGGCGTTGCGGGCCAGGCGGCGGCAGACGAAGCAGCCGCGCGAACAAGCTTCATTCCGCTGATGAGCATCGGTATTCCGGAGAATGCCGTGATGGCGCTGATGATGGCGGCCTTCATCATCAACGGCATCAAGCCAGGGCCCACGATGATTGCGGACCATCCGGATCTGTTCTGGGGGCTGGTCGCGAGCATGTGGATCGGAAATCTCTTCCTAGTCGTCCTGAACGTTCCGCTGGTCAGATACTGGCTGACGGTCTTCAAGATTCCCTACAGCGCGCTGTTCCCTTCCATCCTGTTCTTCTGCTGCGTCGGCACCTACAGCGTGAACAACAGCCTGGACGACATCTACACCACGGCCCTCTTCGGCGTGCTTGGCTACATCTTCTTCCGGCTCAGCCTGGATCCTGCGCCGTTGATGCTTGGTTTCATCCTTGGACCGATCCTGGAAGAAAATTTCCGGCGCGCGATGCTGCTCAGCCACGGCAGCTTCATGACGTTCGTCGAGCATCCGATCAGCGGGGCCATTCTCGGGATCGTCGCCATGATCTTCGCTTGGCAGATCGTGTCGGGGCTGCTGGCGCGGCGCCGGCCGGACAAGGGTTCAAGCCACGAGCCGGAACGGATAGCGCCGCCGGCGGTGTCGCCCGCGGAGACGTATCAGGCTCGAGGATAGCGCGGGTCCAGAGATCATGCGGTCAGGACCCGGATCGGCTTGCCGTCGAGCCAGGCGGCGATGTCCTCCACGGCTTGGCTGAAATAGGTCTTGTAGCTGTCGCGCGCGGCATAGCCGAGATGCGGCGTCAGCAAAGTGTTGGGCGCCGACAGGATCGGCGCATCCCGCGGCAACGGCTCGACGTCGAACACATCAAGCGCTGCGCCGGCAATCCGCCCGTCCCTCAGCGCGGCAATCAGGGCGACCTCGTCGACAAGGCCGGCCCGCGAAGTATTGATCAGACAAGCCGACGGCTTCATCTGCCCCAATTCCGCAGCGCCCACGATGTTGCGAGTCCGCTCGCTCAACACGACATGCAGACTGATGAAGTCCGAGCGCCAAAATAGCTCGTCCTTTTCGACAAAGTCGGCGCCCGCCATTGCCGCATCCTGCGGGGTCAAGTTCTGGCTCCAGGCGATGACGTCCATGCCAAATGCCCTGCCGTAACCGGCCATCTGAGCGCCGAGCCGGCCGAGCCCGAGGATGCCGAGTGTTAAGCCCCTCACGGCAACGCCCATGCGCGTCTGCCAGCGTCCCTCGCGCAGCGCGCGGTCCTCCACCACAATATTTCGCGACAGCGCCAAAAGCATCCCGAAGGCCAGCTCGGCGGTCGAGCTGCTCCCGGTATCGGTGCCGCAGACCGGGATCCCGCGCGCCGTGCACGCGGCCACATCGATGCCCAGATTGCGCATCCCCGCGGTGACCACGAGCTTAAGGTTTGGCAGACCGCCGATCAGCGACGCCGGCAATTTCGTGCGCTCGCGGATGAGCATGATCACGTCGAACGGCAGCAATCGCGCCAGGAGCGCGTCCCCCGTGACGTTGTCATTGAAAAACGTCGTCGTGGCACGGGGTTCGAGTGAGCTCCAGTCGGCGAGCGACCGCGCGACGTTCTGAAAATCGTCGAGCACAGCAACGCGAACGGGCGTGACTGCTGGCATGAAATCGGCTCCGTCCCTCCGCCCAGATCGTGTCGATCAGGCGACGTTTTCGTTGGAGAGGATACCTAGTCCGAGCATTAAGGGGCCAGCATCAAGCGAATTCCAGCAGCTGGAACCGTTTGCGAGGGGCCTAAAATGGATAGCCTCAATGCACGAACGGACGGACCGCGCACCGATCTTGCCTCAATCGACAGCTGAAAAGGCTGACCCACGACGGTTCGTCAAGAAGTCTCAACGAGCATCGTAGATATGGGAATTGGCTTGGCATGACGTTGACGTATGCCAGAATTCACCGGTTCTGAACTTCAACAGGCTAGAGCACGATTCAGAACGAAGCAGCCGAAGTCGTCAACCGTCTTAATTCAGGCTCGGCTCCAGAAGCAGCCCGTGGTGGCGCGGCAATCGTCCTGAACTGTAAGTGAGTGCCAACGCGTGAAGCAGTCTGTCATCGCACTAAGCGAACTCCAGGATGATCGCCGTCGATGAATTGTACGCCCGCGGCCTCAAGAGCGCGCCTGACAGCCGCCAGATTGTTGATTGACGGAATACGGCGGCCTTTTTCGAAATCACGAATTGTACTCTCGCTCAAATTGGACCGAGCAGCCAATTCAGCCTGAGACCAGTCGAGCAAACCACGAGCCGCCCGAGATTGATCGGGAGTCATTCAACCGCCATTTCATGGGGACACGATTTTCGTTTAACAGCCACGAAAAGCGTTGACATCCGCGAATTTAAACGCTAACCGTTTAACATTATCGGTTTCCGTGTACCGAGCTGAAAAAATGCGTGATCACGCCGAACGCACCAGCCCCGAGGAAGCTACCGGAGACCTAGACGCTCCTTTGGTCGCCTTCGAAAACCAGTTCTTGGCGTTGATAGCTGAACTCAATCGTGACGGTGAAAACCTCATGCAGTCCGACGAGTACCTGACGGCGCGGGATGAAGCCCTCCTGGCCCGCCTTGATCCCGTTGAACGAGCCATCATGGGGACTCCCGCCTATACGATGACGGGCTTGAGTGTGAAGGCCCGTCACTTGGCCTACGTTCTGTCGGAGTACTGGGAAGCCCCAATCGATCAAATAGGTTGGGAAGGACGAGCGGTGCGTCTGCTCGTTGAAGCCATATGCAACGTCGCAAGCACGCCCTTAAGCATCCGAGAGCCATAAGTCAGAAAACAGCCCTGCGTTTGAACGACACCCAGGCTGGCACTCCCTAGGGAAGCGGGCAACCCCAACAAAATCAACGGACTAGAACATCGTTTGGGGAAAGATTGCTCCGTTGTTTTACAAGGTCATTCTAGAGAGTCACCCAAACAGAGCCGCGGGTCCTCAAGCCTTCTAGGGCAACAGGCACACAGAATCCTTGAGCCGTTCGCTGGCGCACCGTTGATTGCGACGAAGAGCTGTCTGGGTTCAAGTGCAGCGTCGGCATCAAACAAAGACAGCGGAACCTTTGAGCTTTGACGACCTAAGCCGCCCAAGCGGTAGGCAATGCGAACCCTTATAGCTCGAATATCCTCTTCTCGGTCCGGTGCAGGCATGACCCCGGTCCTTCGGGACCGATGATGTAGTTATCGCAGATCACCGCAAAGATCGCTTCGGTCTCATATCCCGGATGCACGGCGAGGTTCATTCCTGAAGCGACTGCCATCGTCTCGTCGCGCCGGATCAGCGGGCGCTCCACCATGTCATAGCCCTGGCTGTGCGCATAGAGCCTCACCTCCGGCGGCAGGCCGCGTGAGGTCATGTACGCATCGTGAGCCGCCGCAATAGACTGCGCCGACATTCCCGGCTTGAGCAGCGACAGCGTATGCTCCTGTGCCGCCTTCACGGCCGCAAAGCCGTCACGCAATTGCGCACTCGCCTTGCCCAGCGCTAAGGTGCGCGCAATCTCGCAAAAGAAGCCGCCGGGGCCGTTGACCTCGATCAGCAGCGACAGATGATCGCCCTCGGCCAGGGTGCGGCCCTGGAAGTGCCGGCCCATGAAGGGCGAGCGGATGCCGATCTTGGCTGACGCACCCAGGAAGATGCCCTGCTCGCTGCCGAGCTGCTGGGCCTTCATCTGCGCAGCCGAGGTGACATCGATGTCGCGCAGGCCAGGACGGATCACGCGGCAGACATGCGCGAACACCTCATCCTGCAGCGCCGCGGTGCGCCGGATCAGGCTCTGCTCCTCCTCGCTCTTGATCGCCTTCAGCGCGTCGAGATCCGCGGTGACGTCGGTGATCTCAATATTAGCAAGTCCGTCGCGCAGAGTATCGCTGAACCCCGCGAGAAATCCGCTGGCATTGGCGAGCCCGACCCGCCGCACATTCCGCGCCAGCAAATCCCTCACGGTCAAATCAGCATCATAGCGCACCGTGTAGTCGATCGAAGGAAACGATGGCGTCGTCAGGATGGTGCCGACACCGCGGTGGACAGGGTCCTCGCCCTTGAGCGAACGTCGGCCATCAAAGACCCCCATTTCGATCACGGTCATCAGGTCGTCAGCATAGAACAAGACCGTCCGAGGATAGCCGTTATTGGCGGGAATGTCGGTGAGCCATTTGACATTTCCACCGAGCCAATCATTGGTGGCCTGCACAATGACGACATCGATGTCGTGCCGCTTCATCGCTACCCGCATCGCGGCCCAGCGCCGAGCGAGTTCAGAATCGCTGATGCGGACCGGGATTCGTTCTTGCATGCTCATGCGGCAGCTCCAGCTTGACCCAATATGATCCGGTTGCGCATCCGCGCATGATCCCCGGTCACGAATGCCCTTACGTTCTCGACGACAAGCGGCAGCAGCTGCTCGTCATAGCAGTCGCTCATGCCGCCGAGATGCGGCGTGATCAGCACGTTGTCCAACTGCCAGAGGGCGCTGCTGGCAGGTAGCGGTTCAACGTTGAAGACGTCGAGCCCTGCCCCCGCGAATGTCCGCCGCTGCAGCCTTTCGATCAGCGCGGCTTCGTCCACGACCGGCCCGCGCGCCAGATTGATCAGGAAGCCGTGGGATGGCAGCGCGTCGAACACCGCTCCGTCGATCAGGTGCCGCGTCTCCGGCGTAGAAGCTGCAAGTACGATCAGGAAATCCGCCTCTCGCGCTGTGCGCACCAGCTCGCCACGGGGACGGATCGCGTCAAATCCAGCCGCCTCGTTGCGCGCGTCGCTGATGCCGATCACGCGCATGCCGAATGCCTGACAGCGCAGCGCGAGCTCCTCGCTGATCGTCCCGATACCGACCAATACTGCGGTTTTTCCGAGCAGAAGCCGCTGTGGCCAGCGCTCCCATGCCGAGCGATGCTGGTTGTCGACCATCCGTGGCAATCCCCGTCCCAGCGCCAGCATGTGCATGAACGCCATCTCCGACATCTGCGGCCCGTGAATGCCGCGCGCCGAAGTGACGAGGATGTGGCGAGGCAAGCCAAGCGCCAGCAAGGGATCGACCCCGGTGGTGAAGGCCTGAATCCATTGCAGCTGCGGGGTCGCCGTGACCAGACCGGGCGTAATCGACTGCGCGAGTCCCATGAGAACCTGTGCCGAGGCTGCGTGCGCCAGCACCTCCGACGCGGACTCGCCGGCATGGATGATGACCTCCGGACAGGCCTCGGCGAGACCGGCCGCCAGACGCGGCACGTCGTGCGTGATAACGACGATCTCGAGAGGACGATCAGCCATACAGGATCCTCGGCAGCCAGAGTGCGAGTTCAGGAAAGATCAGGAGCAGAGCGAGCAGCACGAAGGGCGCGATCAGGAACGGCAGGATGCCGCGATAGATGGCGCCGAGGCTGATGTCAGGCACCTGCGCCTGGATGACGAACAGGTTCATGCCAACCGGCGGATGGATCAGGCCGAGCTCGACCACGATCACCACGATGATCGAGAACCATACCGGATCGTAGCCATACTGCGTGACCAACGGCAGGAACACCGGGACCGTGATCAGGACCATGCCGATGCCTTCGAGGAAGCAGCCGATCACGACATAGGCGACGATGATGATGCCCATCACCGCAAGGCCAGGCAGGTGCAGCGACTGCGCGGCCGTGGCAAGCAGCTGCGGCAATTGCGTCTGGACGACGAAATTTGCGAAATAGGTCGCACCGATGATGATGGCGAAAAGCAAGGCCGAGGTCGAAACCGCGCCCTCGACCGCCTGAAACAGCTGGGCCGCCGACAGCCTGCGGCCGATCACTCCGAGCACGATCGCGCCGAATGCACCAAGCGCTGCGGCTTCGGTCGGACTGAAAATGCCGCCATAGATGCCGCCGATGGTCAGCGTGAACAGCAGCACGAATTGCCAGGGCTGACGCAGCGCGCCGAGACGCTCGCGCCAACTGACGGGCTTGCCAAGCGGAGCCAGCTTCGGGTTCAGCTTCGCCGCAAGCAGCGCCAGCGCGACATAGGACACGGTGAGGATGATCGCCGGAAACAGCGCGGCTGCGAACAGCTTTGGCACCGACTGCTCGGCGATGGCGCCGTAGATCACCAGGATGATCGATGGCGGGACCAGAATGCCGATCGATCCTCCCGCCGCAATCGCGCCCGCGGCAAGACCATCATCATAGTCCGCCTTGCGCATCTCCGGCAGCGCAATACGCGACATGGTGGCCGCGGTCGCGATTGATGAACCGCAGACCGCGCCGAAACAGGCGGACGCCCCGATCGCCGCGACCGCGAGGCCACCGCGCACGCCCGACAACAGCAGGCGCGCGGCGTTGAACAGATCGGCCGACAGCCGCGTGCTCGAAGCAACGTCCCCCATCAGGATGAACAGCGGAATCACCGACAACGGGTAGGAATTCGCGACGTCGAACGGCGTCGTGCCCAGAGTGGTGAAAGCCGCGGCCCAGCCATTTATGATGGTGTTGCCGGTCAGGCCGACGATGATCAACGCCGCCCAGACCGGAATGCGAAAGAACAGCAGCGCAAACAGCGCGAGAACGCCGATCGCACCGATCCACTGGACGCTCATGCCCCCTCCCCGCCTTCGGCATGAGATATCCTGCGCGAGGTCGGCACTGGTCTCACTAAGGGTCCGAGCGCACACAGCAGCGTGCCGATCAGGCCGACGATCGCAAAAATCCAGAGCACCCAGAGCTGCAGGCCCAGCTCCAGCTTGCGATCGCCGTAATCATAGGCCTGCAGGGCGGGCGCGATCATCGCCGCGGTGACGAGGATGAGGAGCGCAACCGAGATAATGTCTGAGAGGCGCACCAGCACGCGCTCGACCCGCGAGCTCACCAAGGAATCGATGATGTCGATCACGATGTTCTTGCGGGCAAAGAAACTTGCCGACATGCCGTGAAAGACAAAGACGACGAGGCAGGCCTCGACGATGTCATAGGCCCCGCGGATCGGGCGGTTGAAGAGGAAACGCAAGGTCACGTCGACGCATGTGCTGAGCATCATGATGACCAGTGCGATCATCGCAAGCCGGAGCTGAGTTGTCTTCAGACGTGCGGTGAAGGTTTCGAGAGGCGCGGCGGCCATGCTGATATCCTGTCGCAGGACACTGCCGAGCTTCCGGCAGGTGTCAGGTGGCTTCCGCTTCAGGCCGTGTAGGCGTCGAGAAACGCCTTGCCCGGTTTGCCTGCCCCTTCGAGCTCGCCAAGGGCCTTGTCGCGCAGCGGCGCAAGAATCTCCTTCACGCGGGACAGCTCAGCATCGGCGAGCTGCGAAATCTGCACGCCCTTGCCGGTCATGTAGGCACGGCCCGCTTTCTCGCTGGCGTCGAACGCGGCGCCGAAACGTTCGGCCATTGCAGGCCCCGTGGTCTTGTCGATCAGCTGTTGCAGATCGGCCGGCAGCGACTTGAACTTATTTGGATTCATGGCCACCGCGAAGGTCGCTGTGCTGACGCCCGGCTCCAGCGAATATTTGATCACGGTGCCCAGATCGAAGCTCTGGCACGCTTCATATGGAAATGTGGCGGCATCGATGATGCCCTTGGAGAGGCTGTCTGCTGTCTCCGCCGGCGGCACCGCGAGCGGCGTTGCACCGAGCAGCGGAATGATCTGCGCGAACTGTTCGCCTGCATAGCGCACCCGCAAGCCCTTGAAATCTTCAAGCTTGGCGACAGGACGCTTGCTGGTGTGGACCATGAGCGGATTGGTCACCGCCATCCATAACACCTTCATACCCGGATGTTCTGGATAGAGATAGGTCGGCGCCAATTCCGTGAGCCTGCGTGACGTCACGGCGCTATTGTTGCCCGCCTTCGGCGCCGAATAGGGCAGCGCCACCAGATCCGCCATTGGGAAACGGCCGGGGGTAGCGCCATGGAGACCGACCGCGATGTCCACGACGCCGTTGCGCACCAGATCGAATTGGCGGTTGACCGGCCCCAGCTGCGACGCCGGGAAGATATTGAGCGCGAGCTGCCCTTGCGACTGCTCGGCAAGGCTCTCACCCCATTTTGTCAGCTCGCGGTGGAAGGTGTGGTTGGGCGGCAGATAATGCGAGACCTTCAGCCCGATGGGCTCTGCCCTTGCGGACCGTGAGCCGACCATCCCAATCGCAGCCCCCGAGATGGCTCCAAGCAGAGCCGAACGACGTGTGATCATGGCGTTTCCCTCCTGGCCTCCTGCGCCCGGAGCTTGTTCGCCCCAGTGCTGCAGCGCGGGTGTCTCGATCGGACACCTTCTGTCGCTGTATTGTTATTCGGTTCAGCTGTATCGTATCACGGTTGCGTCTGCAAGGGCCAGCTCCGACCGCTCAGCGCGACAGAATGCCTTCCACCCTCCGCCGGAAGCCGAGCAGCTTTTCGGCAAAGGCGTCGCGGTTTTCGAGAAAGCGCTGGGTCGGCACCGGAATCGATACGGCGACGGGTCGGCCAAAATGATCGATGACGGCCGTGCCGATCGCGCTGATGCCGGCACCGTGCTCTTCGAGATCATAAGCGAGATGGGTGCGGCGGATGTCGTTGAGTTCATCGATCAGGCGCCTGCGGTTCGCCAGCGGAAAGTCGGGATGTTCGGCAAGGCTCTTCTCGATCAGTTCCTCGCTTTCTTCAGGCGAAAAGCAGGACAGCACCGCCTTGCCGTTGGCAGTGCAATGCAGCGGGAAGCGTTCGCCGACGGCCGACAACGCCGTTAGTCGACGCCGCCCCGGCACCTGGTCGACAAACACCACCGAGCCGCCCGCCAGAACTGACAGGTCGACGGTTTCGCCGACCTCCTCGCCCAAGGCGAGAAGGTGCGGACGGATCATCTCGCTGGAATTCGCACCAATGGAAGCCGCGATCCGCAACAGACCCATGCCGATCCTGACCTGTCCAGGCCCGCTCGACGTGACGAAGTCCTCGGCCATCAGCGCCGCCACGATTCGTTGCACGGTCGAACGGGCGAGCCCCACCGACTTCGCGATCTGGCCAAGGCTCAAGCCGTTCGGATGGCTCTCAAGCGTGCGCAGAATGCTGCCAGCTCGCGCCAGCACTTGAATGCCATTGCCACCACGGTCGTCAGACGGTGGCGGCGCGGAGGCTCTCGTTTTCAACGCCCGCGCTGCGGCTTTCGACATCAGTCTCCTGTCCTCCATTGATCGATCATGAGATTGGAATCTCTTCGCTAACACTTTAGCGCAGCGGCCGATGCCCGACGACGTCGGGTATGCGGATCACACCGATGCACCTGACCGACGGACGTAGCCGCCTCGCGTGAACTGTTGTCCATTCCGAATTTCGATTGACGTTTTCCATTATATGGTACATGTGTATCGCAACGTGGGGCAAGCGGGATCACTTGCCTCCAGGAAAAACGGTTTCAGAAGGGAAGGATGCGCATGTCCATCAAGATTCGGGGCATCGATTTTCAGAGCAATACTGACAACGCCATGGGCCTGAGGTTCACCAACCTCTCCCATCGCTGGGGCTTCCAGTGCCCGAACTGGCCCTATTTCGAAGACGTCAAGATCGAGCGCATCCACTACATGGCAAAGTCTGGTGTGCTGTCGCAGCGCATCACGACCTCGATGCATTCAACGACACATATCGATGCGCCGGCCCATGTGGTGCAGGGCACGCCTTTCATCGACGAAGTGCCGCTGCCGCATTTCTTCGGCTCGGGCCTCGTCGTCTCGCTGCCGAAGAAGAAATGGGAATCCATCACCGCAGATGATCTGGAAAAGGCCTGTGGCCATGCCATCCGCCCCCACGACGTTCTGATCATCAATACCGGTTGGCACAAGGTCTATGAGGACGGCGATTATTTCGCCTATTGCCCGGGGCTGGTCCCGTCAGCGGCAGATTGGATGGTCGACAAGCAGGTGAAGGTCGTTGGTCACGACACCCAGGCCAATGATCACCCGCTCGCCACCGCAATCGGCCAGCATCGCAATGGCCCGCTGCTGCCGCATCTGAGGGAGGAATATCGTGCCTGGTCGGGCGGTCGCGACTGGACCGAGGACTTCCCGGAATGGGAGCCAGTGCACAACAAGCTGTTCAAGCATGGCATCCTTGGCATCGAGAATGTCGGCGGCGATCTCGACGAGGTCACCGGCAAGCGCTGCACATTCGCGTTCTTCCCCTGGAATTGGGATCGTGGCGACGGCTGCATCATCCGCTTGGTTGCCATCACCGATCCGAACCAAGCTTACCGCATCGAGAAGGGCGAGGCGTTCTGATGCGTGTGAAACGCTTCCATGAAGCCAAGCCCTATGACGCGCCCAACCACCGCGGCGTGGTTGGCTTGCGGCTGCAGGGCTTTGAGCCGGGCGGCCCGACCAACCAATGGGTCGGCCTCTCGCAATTCCTGCCAGGCGGCGGCGCCGGTCCGGACTCGACGCCGTTCGAGAAGGTCTATGTCGTCCTTGCCGGCGAGATGACGGTCATGGTCGACGGGAAGGAGACCGTGCTCGGGCCTTACGACAGCTGCACCATCGCGCCGAACGAGATTCGCGAGATCGTCAATCGTCGCAATGATGTCTGCACGATGCTGGTCGTCATCCCCTATCCGCCGGGTGTCACACCATGAGCGAGAGGGCAAACTTCCTGAAAAATCCCCTGTCTCTGTTCGACATTAGCGGCAAAGTCGCGATCGTAACCGGCGCCTCAGGTGCGTTTGGCGCACTGGCTGTGCAGGTGCTGGCCGGTGCCGGCGCCAAGGTCGCAGCCGTCGCCGGCAATCTCGAGGCGCTGGAGAAAACGGCCGCGGACGCCAAGGCGCTCGGCGCCGAGATGCTGAGCATCCAGGCGCGCCCGAGCGATGAGAAGACCTGCGACGATATCGTTGCAAAGACCGTCGCGGCGTTCGACGGCGTCGATATCCTCGTCGTCGCCTCCGGCAAGAACGACGTGTCGAAGATCGTCGACATGGCGCCGGAGCGTTTTCTCGACGTAATGGACGCCAATGTGACGCAGTCCTGGCTGATGGCCAAGGCCGTCGGCAAGCAGATGCTGGCGCAAGGCCGTGGCGGCAAGATCGTGCTGATGTCGTCGGCGCGCGGCAAGCTCGGCCATCCTGCCGGCTATTCGGCCTATTGCGCCTCGAAATCGGCGATCGACGGCATCACCCGTGCGCTGGGCTGCGAATGGGGCGATACCGGAATCACCGTCAATGCGATCGCGCCGACGGTCTTCCGCTCGCCGCTGACGGCCTGGATGTTCGAGGACACCGAGCGGGCGCGCGAGGTCCGCAAGGGTTTCCTCGCCCGCGTCCCCAAGGGACGACTGGGCGAGCCGCAGGATCTCGCAGGCCCCCTGCTCTTCCTGGTCTCGAAGGCGTCGGATTTCTACACCGGCCACATCCTCGACGCCGACGGCGGCTATACGGCGGGATGATCCCGCCGCCTAGCTCCTAACATCTGGAGAAAGGAATGTTGCAGCGGATTGGCGTCATCGGTGGCGGCACGATGGGGCGCGGGATCGCGGCCTGCTTTGCGCTGCACGGTTTTTCGGTGAATCTGGTCGAACCTTCGGCCGCACAGCGCGCAACCATCAGGTCCGAGGTCGCAGACGGATTTCGACTTCTGGTGGATGAGAACTTCGTCGACGCGGACACGGCTGTGACCGCCTTCGATCGTATCGCTCTATTCGAAGCACTGGCGCCGGCGGTGCAAGACCGCGACTTTATCGTGGAGGCCGCGCCCGAGAAGATGGAGCTGAAGCAGGCGCTGTTGGCAGAGATCGACGGTCTGGCGCCAGCTGATGCCATCTTCGCCACCAACACGTCGAGCCTGCCGCTTGCTCCGATGGTCGCGGCCTTGCCGGAGGCGCGACAGGTCCGCACCCTGGTGACGCATTGGTACAATCCGCCGCTGCTGATGCCGCTCGTCGAGATCTCCGCGTTCGGCAACATGCCTTCCGATCTGCTCGAAGAGGTCGTAACCCTGCATCGGCAGATCGGCAAGCGCGTCGCCAAGGTGGCGAAGGACGTCCCTGGCCTGATCGCCAATCGCATTCAGCAGGCGATCGCACGCGAGGTATTCTCGTTGATCGAGCAGGGCGTCGCCGATGCCGTCGACATCGACACCGCGCTGAAATTCGGTCCGGCGTTTCGCTATGCCACGACCGGCCAGCTCGAAGTCTCCGATTTCGGCGGCCTCGATATCTGGCTGACGGTCGGCGACAATCTGCTCGCCGTCATGGATGCTTCAAAACAGGCAAGCGCCCTGCTCCGCCGCAAGGTGGCCGACGGCAAGCTCGGCGTGAAGAGCGGCGAGGGTTTCTATCAATACGACCCGACATCGACCTCATCGGTGCGCCGCGCATTTCTCGGCCGGCTGATCACGCAACTGAAGGCATCACGCACCTATCCCTGACGATTGCAGGACGCGCAAAGACGCGGGCCGCCGTAAGAAGAGGAACGACAGCCATGGCCGATACCATCATCACCGTCGCACCAACCGGCGCCTGGCCCACCAAGGAGCACAATCCCGCGGTTCCGCTGACGCCGCGCGAAATCGCCGAGGACGTCTATGAATGCTGGCAGGCAGGCGCAGCAATCGCGCATCTGCATATGCGCGACGATGCCGGCAAGGGCACGATGGACAAAGGCCGATTTATCGAGACCGTCGGACGCATCCGCCAACGCTGCGACATTGTGCTGAACCTCACCACGTCCGGCGACCTGAATGCGACCGATGAGACCCGCATGGCGCATTTGATCGAACTGAAACCCGAGCTCGCTTCCTTCGATGCAGGCTCTATGAATTGGATGCATTCGACGCTGTTCATCAATCATCCGGCATTCCTTGAGAGGCTTGCTGGTGTTATGAACGAGAACGGCGTCAGGCCGGAGATCGAGGTATTCGATCCGGGCATGCTCTACAACGCCATCCACTACATGAAGAAAAACGTATTGCGCGGGCCCGGCTATTTTCAGTTCGTACTTGGCGCAGCCGGAGGCATAGCCGCTACGGTCGAAAACCTTGTGTTCCTCAAGAGCCTCTTGCCGCCTCACGCGCAATGGTCGGCTTTCGGCATCGGCGCTGGCCATCTGCCAATCTTGTTCGCGACCCTTTCGCTAGGGGGCCATATCAGGGTCGGCATGGAGGA
Organism: Bradyrhizobium sp. SZCCHNRI2009; assembly: GCF_032485115.1. Taxonomy (NCBI): domain Bacteria; kingdom Pseudomonadati; phylum Pseudomonadota; class Alphaproteobacteria; order Hyphomicrobiales; family Nitrobacteraceae; genus Bradyrhizobium; species Bradyrhizobium sp. SZCCHNRI2009. Next base: position 187,344 of record NZ_JAUEUH010000002.1, on the reverse strand, counting down.
CAACGTCCTCTACGCCAAGGGCCGCCTTGCCAAGAACAATGCTGAGTTTGTTGCCCGTGCTGCACGTCTCGTTCGCGAGGCAAACGGGAGCGTTGCAACCGCACCCGGCGCGCGGGAGGTTCTCAACCTTTCGGGGCGACCATCTCACGCCGCGTAGCAGCGGCATCTTGCGCTTGAGACGAAGACAATAAGCAAGATCGACGATAACTACATCAGGAGGAAATGGTGGAATTCGAGGACTGCAATCAGCTGCTTGATCCCGGCTATCTTCCGTTCGAGTCGGGGTACAAGGACCTCGCCGGCGGCAAGAAGCTGGTCGCGGCCTTGACCCGCATGCCGGGCTGCCGCGCCAAGATGGTCCATTGGTGGTTCGGATGGCTCGGCGGCATCGAACAATACAAGCTCTGGCATCCGCGCGATCATGTCGCGAGCGCCTGGCTCAACCGCGTCGACGGGAATTACATCGGCGCGTCCCACGTGGTCAGCGAATATCTTGCTGGTCCCACAGGCCCCGTCTATGACCTGACCATCGACTTCCATCATCCGCACGAGATCTTCGACGCTACACGCTATGACGCCTCCGGCGCGGTCGCGGTGTGCGCGCGGATCGGCGATCAGGGCGCGCCCGTCCATGTCGGCCGGATGTGCCACTTCGTGCGCGACACCGATTATGGCTGCGAGATGCGCTCGCGGTTCTGGCTCGGCATTCTCGCCGACAAGAAGACACGCGAGCCGGTGCCTGAGCACATCGCGGTCGAAGGGCGCAAGCGTCAGCTCAATGACGATTTTACCCGTCGCCTGCATCAGCACGCCACCGAGGAGATGGGCTATCTCGCCGAGATCCTGCCGGTGCTGTACCGGCGCTATACCGGCGACAACGCGTTCTGACGCATCTGCGGAACGCTCCGACCCGACGGAGCGACCGTCAATAAAACGAGGCGAAACGGCCTCACCCATCATGGAGGAAAACATGGCAACTCGCACGTCGCAGGCGGCGTTATCAGCGCCGCTTCCCGTCCTGAAGCGACTTCTTCCCGTCGCGCTGCTCACGATCGCAGCAGCCTGGACATCAACATCGGCCAAAGCAGCAGACGAGATCGTCATCGGCGCGTCGATCCCGCTGAGCGGACCGCTCGCTGGTTTCGGCAGCTTCCAGAAATGGGGCTACAGCCGGGCGGTCGACGAGGTCAACAAGGCCGGCGGCATCACCATCGACGGCAGGAAGATGCCGGTCCGACTCGTGCTGCGTGACGACAAGACCGATCCCAATGTCACAGCGGCCAATACGGAGAGCCTGCTGTCGCGCGATCAGGCGCGAGCCCTGCTCGGCTCCTGCACGCCAGCATTGGTCAATGCCGGGGCGCTGGTCGCCGAACGCAAGAAGATCCCGCTGGTCACCGGCTGCAATCCGCTCGAAGCGTTCAAGTCGGCTCGCAAATGGAATTACGCCTGGGATCTGTTCTTCCACGAGCCCGAGCTCGCCGCGATTCCGTTCAAGGTGCTGGACGATCTCAAGCTCGAGACCAACAAGAAGGTCGCGATCTTCCACGACAACGGCCCGGACGGCCAAGTCGTCGGCGGCACGCTGTGGCCGCAGATGGCCAAGGCCGCCGGCTACGAGGTCGTGCAGAACGCATCATTCCCAGTCGACAACACCCAGTTCACCTCGCTAGTTGCGGAGGCGAAAGCAAAGGGCGCCGAGGTCGTGCTGGTCGATGCCATCACGCCGCAGGCGGTCTCGATCCGCAAGCAGATTGCCTCGGCAGGCTATACGCCGAAGCTCCTCGTCATCGAAAAGGGCGCCGAGCCGGTGCAGTTCGCCGAAGCGCTCGGCAAGCTCGCCGACGGCGTGCTGGTCGGCGGCTACTGGGATCCAAGCTTCCCCTATCCCGGTGCCAAGGATCTCGCGACCGCGTTCGAAAGCGAGACCAAGCTCACCTTCAGCCAGCACATCGCCGACAGTTATGCGGCGGCACAGATCCTGCTCGACGCGATCGCGTCAGCCGGCTCGCTCGATCCCGAAAAGATAAATGCCGCGGTAGCCAAGACCGACAAGACCTATGTGGTCGGGCCCATCAAGTTCGACGAGAGCCATACCGCCAAGCTGCCGCTGGCGATGCTACAATGGCAGGGCGGCAAGACGAGCATCGTCTGGCCGGCGGACCGCGCCACCGGCAAGATCCTGTTCCCCGTGCCTTGACCGCAGACCGAAGGCCGGCGCCGATCGCGCCCGCCTTCAATGATCTCATGCGGAGCGAACGCAAATGCCCGGTCTCGATGTGATCGTCAATGCACTGATCTCTGGCCTGCTGCTCGGCGGCATGCTGGCACTGACGGCGCTCGGCCTCTCGATCATCCTGGGCGTCATGCGTCTGGTGAACCTCGCGCATGGCGAATTCCTCGTTGCGGGTGCCTACGCCGGTCTCTTTCTGCTGCAACGAACCGGCATCGATCCGCTCGTTGGACTCCTGCTGATCGGCCTCATTCTCGCGCTGATCGGGTATCCGACCTATCGCTTCCTGCTGGCGCCGCTCGCAGGCAAGGGATCCGAAGCAGCGATGATGACCATGTTCGGTCTCTCGATCATCCTGCAGAACCTGTTCGTGCTGCTGTTCAGCGCCGATACCCGCGCCATCGAGCGGGACTACGCCACAGTTCCCCTGACGCTCGGCCCAATCAGCGTGCCGCAGATCTATGCAATCGGCTTTGCCATCTCGGTCGCGCTGATCATGGCCGTGCACGTGTTGATTGCGCGCAGCCGGTTCGGCAGCGAGTTGCGCGCGAGCGCCGACCAGCCGCTGGCGGCTGCCATAATCGGAATCAATGTGAGCCGGGTCCATGCCCTGACCTTCTGTCTCGGCACTGCCTGTGCCGGGATCGGCGGTACGCTGATTGGTGTGGCGCTATCGTTCACGCCGACCAGCGGCGCCACCTATCTGCTGACGGATTTCGCGGTGATCGTGCTTGGCGGGCTCGGCAACGTGCTGGGGACGCTGGTCGGAGGCATCGTGCTCGGGGTGCTGCAGAGCGTCGGCGGGCTCACCCTCGGCGACGGCTATCGCGACCTCGTCGGCCTCGTGCTGTTCCTGGCGATGCTGCAGCTCAGGCCGCAAGGCTTCCTCGGGAGCCGCGCATGACCGTGCTAACAACGTCCGTCCCCGAACGCAGCCTGTTGCTGTATCATCCGTTCGTCCGCGTCGCGGTTGCCGGCATCTCCTTCGCGGCGCTGATGGCGGCGCCTTCGTTTCTTCCGGCCTATTTCGTCGAGATCGGATTCAAGCTGCTGCTCTATATCGTGCTGGCGGAAGCGTGGAATCTGCTCGCCGGCTATTGCGGGCTGGTTTCGCTGGGCAGTTCCTCCTTCTTCGGCCTCGGCGCCTATCTCACGGTCGGGCTACTCAATCACACGGATAGCGGTATCGGCTTGGCGCTGGCCGCCTCGGCGCTTGTGGCTATGGCGCTGGCGCTTGTGATGTCGCGCGGTCTGTTTCGGCTGCGCGGGCTCTATTTCACCGTCGGGACCCTGGCGCTCGCCGAAGCGCTCCGGCTGCTCGTCGTCAACGTGCCCTGGTTCGGCGGTGCTTCCGGCCTGTTCGTCAGCGCCGACTTGCCCGAAATCGCAGAGCTGTTTCGGGACGCCGCTCTGCTGCTCGTCGTCACCTCCCTGGTCATGACCTTGGCCACGGGCTCGCGGTTCTCAGTGCTGCTGCGAGCGGTGCGCGACGACGAGGACGCCGCAAGCCAAGTCGGCGTGCGCGCATTCCGGGTGAAGCTTGCGGCTCTCATGGTCGCCAGCGCATTGATCGCGATCGCGGGCGGCCTCCAGGCGATCAAGCTTGGCGCCATCGAGCCCTATGGCAGCTTCGGCCTGCAATGGTCGGTCGATCCGCTCGCGATCGTGATCATCGGCGGCCTCGGTATGCGCTTCGGCGCCATCGTCGGCGCGATCTTCTTCGTCGCGATCGGCGAGCTGCTCGCCGATTATCCCGAGCTTCATGTCGCGATCACCGGGGTCATTCTCATCATCCTGATCCGTTGTGCCCCGCGCGGACTTTGCGGCTTGCTGGAAACCGCGCTTCGGCGCACCGGCCTCACCAAGGTTGCGAGCTCATGATCGCCGCTGACGCGCCTCCCCTGCTCGACGCCGTTGGCCTCGGCAAGCGCTATGGCGGCCTTGTCGCAGTCGAAAGCCTCGATATCCGCCTCGACAAGGGCCGCGTGCTCGGCGTCATCGGGCCGAACGGCGCCGGCAAGTCAACCCTGATAGGGCTGCTCGGCGGCGCCATTTCCGCAAGCGCAGGACGAATCCATTTCGATGGCCACGACATCACCAGCCTGCCCGCTTCCGAGCGGGCGCGCAGCGGCATTGGCCGGACCTATCAGATTCCTCGCCCCTTCCTCGACATGACCGTTGAAGAAAATCTGGCCGTCGCGCAATTCTCGCTGTCTCCCTTCATCGCCTCGGGCACCGCCGCCGCTGAACGGCGCGAGATCCTCGATCGCTGCGGCCTCGGCGATGCTGCACACGTCACGGCGCGCGATCTGCCGCTGCTGCGGCGCAAGCGCCTCGAAGTCGCCCGCGCCCTTGCGCTCAAGCCCAAACTGTTGCTGCTCGACGAGGTCGGCGCGGGTCTCATCGACAGCGAAGTCAGCGAATTGATCGCCCTGATCCAGTCGCTGAAGGACGCGGAACGCTCGATCATCATCATCGAACATGTGATCCGGATCGTGAAGGAGTGCTGCGAGGACCTCATGGTCATCAACTTCGGCAAGGTGCTCGCCAGGGGGCCGACGACCGACGTGTTGGGGAGCGACGAGGTCGCTGCAATCTATCTCGGCACCAGCCATGGCGCCGCGGCCAGGACCTCCACTTCAGTTGCGCCGCGCGCCGATGTCGTTTCGTCGATAGCAAGCACCGAGCCGCTGCTTGCACTTGACGGCGTGTCCGCGGGCTACGGCCAAGCCCGCGTGCTCCACGACCTCAGCCTGTCGGTCATGCAGGGCCAGGTCGTCGGGCTTCTCGGCAGCAACGGTGCTGGCAAGACTACTGTCGCCCATGTCATCAGCCGCGCCTTGCCGATCACCGCTGGCCGGATCCGATTTGACGGCGAGGACATCACGCGTTTGCCGGCGCATGCGGTGGCGACACGCGGCCTCGCCCATTGCATGGAGGGGCGGCGCATCTTCGGCTCGCTGTCGGTTGAGGAAAATCTACTGGTCGCTGCACGCGGCGCCGATGCAGCAGAGCGCAAGGCGCGTCTGGCGCACGTCTACGCCCTGTTTCCGGTGCTCGCCGATCGCCGCAACGCGCCGGGCACCTCGATGTCCGGCGGCCAGCAGCAGACCTTGGCGATCGGTCGCGCGCTAATGGCCAAGCCGCGGCTCGTCATCTTCGACGAGATCAGCCTGGGCCTCGCACCGGTCATGATGGACCGCCTGTACGCGGCACTCGCCGAGCTCAAGCGCGAGGGCCTCACCATGCTCGTGGTGGAGCAGGATATCGAGCGCGCGCTCGACCTTGCCGACGTCGCGCATATCATCAACAAGGGACGGATTACCCTATCCGGGCCGCCTGCCGTCCTGCGTGCGGACGAGCGGCTGCGTCATCTTTACTTCGGGACTGAAGAGTGAGCGGCCGACGGCCGCAAGGAGATCGAAATGAAGAAGATTGCGGTCGAGGAAGCCTTCGTCACCGCCGAGATCGCCGCGGAATGGAAAAAGGTGCTAGCGCGCGCCGACGTCGAGCCCGGCTTTGCCAAGATGGGCGAAAGCATCCTGGCCGACACGCCCGGCAACGCGCTGCTGCACGGACGCCTGATCGATATCGGCAAGGGCCGGATCGCCCATATGGACAAAGTCGGTATCGACATGCAGGTGCTCTCCTTGACGTCCCCCGGCGTCCAGGTGTTCGCGCCGGATCTCGCGGTACGGCTCGCCGCCGAAGCCAACGATGCGCTAGCTGAAGCAGTGCGCGCTGTACCGACAAGGCTGGCCGGCCTGGGCGCCATTGCGCCGCAGGATCCGGTTGCTGCTGCGCGCGAGATCGAACGGATCAAGGCGCTCGGCCTGCGCGGCCTGATCGTCAATTCCCACACGTTCGGCGAATATCTCGATGCGTCACGCTACGCCCCGATCTTCGAGGCGATGGAGGCGACCGGCCTGCCGATGTACTTGCACCCGCGGGAACCTGGACCCGGAATGGTCCAGCCGTTTCTCGACTATGGCCTGTATTTCGCCGGCTGGGGCTTTGCGGCGGAGACCGGACTGCACGCCATGCGGCTGATCATGTCCGGCACCTTTGCCCGCTATCCGAAGCTCAAGATCATTCTTGGCCATATGGGCGAAGGCATCCCGTTCTGGCTGCAGCGCATCGACAACCGCTATCTGCTGCAGGTGAAAATCGGCGCCGTCGAACAGCTGCCCCGACTTCCGAGCGAATATTTCCTGGACAACTTCGTGATCACCACGGCCGGTGTCACCTCGATGCCCGCACTTCGCCTCTCGATCGACGCGCTCGGCGCTGAACGCATCCTGTTCGCCGCCGATTTTCCTTACGAGGATGACGCCGAAGCCGTTCGCTTCCTCGAGGGAGCTGCGCTCACGCAGCGCGAGAGAGAACTGATTGCATACCAAAATGCCGAGCGCCTGTTTGCGCTGTCCTGAGCGGATCGGCCACGCACCTCGGCTGGCCGCCACCCCACGAGACATGTCGCGCGATGCGGCGTCTTCGCCGGAGGGCCCATGCGGTGCCATAGACTGGACCTGAACCTACTGCTGGTGCTGGACCTGCTGCTCAAGATGAGGAACGTCAGCCGGGTTGCCGAGACGCTCAACCTGACACAATCAACGATCAGCAGCGCGCTGGCGCGATTGCGCAATCACTTCGATGACGACCTCTTGATTCAATCCGGCCGTGAGATGCTGGCGACGCCGTTCGCCGCTCAGATTGCGGAAGCGGTTGATCAGTTCGTGGCGCGCGCCCGCACGATAGCGCTGGCCCGCACCGAGTTCACGCCGGAAACCGCAGAGCACGATTTTTCCGTGGTCGCACTGGATTACGTGGCAGGCCTTCTCCTGTCCAATCTCATCAGGCGGGTCGCCCAGGTGGCGCCTGGTATTTCAATTTCCCAGCTGCCGCTTCCGGAGTCGCGCGAGCGTGCCTCGGTCGCCCAATTCGATGTCTTCATAGGCTCCAATGTTCCCTTCGATACCGCCGTCAATACTAGCATGCTGTGGGAGGAGCGGTTCGTTCCTGTTGTCTGGTCCGGCAATACGGCGGCGTCGGCCGCTGTCTCGCTGAACACGATTGCGACCTTCACCCACGTTTCCGTTGCGCTCGACGAGCGACTGAACGTCCGGATCGTCGATCAGTTCTTTCAGTCCATGGGTATCAGCCGGACCAAGACGATCCGGCTACAGAGCCTCCTCCTGGTGCCCGAGTTCATCGTCGGCACGCCATATATGGCGATTCTCCCGCTGCGCCTGGTCCTGTCTCGCGCGCAGCGCCTGCCGCTTCGTATTCTGCAGACTGATTTCGAGCTCCCGACCATCACCGAAAGGCTGCAGTGGCCTGTGCATCTCGACAAGGATCCCGCCAACATGTGGCTGCGCGACATGATCCAGGCGTCGGCAGCCGAGGTGGAGGCACGATGGTCCGTTTCGGAACCTGCCGGCCTCCCCCTGTCCTGAGCGGCGCTACGCGAGCATCGCACCGCCGCTTCGAGGCCAGGCATACGGGCAATCAGCTAGAACTTCACGGTGATACCACTATAGACGGTCTTTTCCGTGCAGGAATTCGTGCTTTGGCCAGTCGCGGCGATGGTGCACACCCCAGGCGCCGCGTTGTGATCAAGGCCGAACTTGTTCTGCCAATATCGGTAGGCAACCCAGACGTCCACAAGATGCGAGTATTTAGGACCCATCACCGCCTTACTGGCGTCGAACGTCAGCCGGATGGGCTCGCTGTTGAACTCGACCGCGCTCGCGGTGCTGAACCGTCCCGTGCCTGAGAGAGCGGGCAAGCCATTCGAGTCCCCTTTGGCCCCATACCATCCGGCGCGTCCGCTGATCGAGAAGAATTGCAGGGACAGAGGCAGGACGCCCAGGTCCATGTAGTAGTTCACCTCGACTGCCCATGTCGGCCGAAAGCTGATGTTTCCGCTGGCGTTACAGCTAACGCCCGCGATCGGCCCGCCTGCGAAAGCGGTTCCGCATTGAGTGAATGCGTTGTGGTTGGAGAACTCCCAGGACACCAGGGGCGCGACGTTGAAGTATCCCTTGTACGGCAGGTCAAACGCAAATTGCAGGCCGGCGACGACCTGTCGCTTGGCCGGCGCAAGAAAGATGTTGGCGGTCTCGGCATCCGCGCCGATTTCGAAGGAAACGTTATGCAACGGCCCGGCGCTGAATGCATTGGTGTTGAAGATCTGATTCCATCCGAAGGTGCTTCGAAACAGTCCGTAGAACTCGGTCGCCCCCGCACAATCTCCTGCTGTGAAATTGACCGTGACGCCCGCGTTGATGCAGGGCGACGCCGGGTCATTGTGACCCGACTTGAGCATCATGATATTGACGAAGTTGGTACCGTAGGCCCACGCGTCGAAGTGCGTGAGCGCATAGACCTGCTTGGCGGTCGTGCCGTTGACCGTCCCATTGGGGCCGACACTGAACTGGCCGGGTGTCGTCCCGCTCGGCATCCATGAGACAGTCGCGCGATCGTCGACCACGAAGAAGAACGGCTGATCCGGCGGCGGATTGGCCTTGACGGCCAAGTCCGCGGCATTGGCAACGGCGCTCAGTTGAACGATGATGACAGACGCAAGCAAGTGGCAACGAAATGCCATGTATCCCCCCTTTGTTTTCCGCGGCTTGCGATCCTCTTCGGAACCTTGGCCGAACGGGCTCTCTCAAGAGCTTGGCGCAAACATCGCGATCCTGGAGAGCAGACGCTTCCTAAACAAACAAAATCAATCGATATCAGCTATCGTCGTTTTTGATAGTAGCGCTTCGGATTGCTCCCGCCTCTGTTCGATTGCAGCAGGCGATCGCCTGCAAGGCGTCGCACAGGCGATACGCGCAATCAACAACTGGTCGGTTGTGATTCGAACGCAGGATCGTCGATGAGATTCGGCCTAAGTCAGGGTTGCCACAGCACTGAGCGCAACGATCTCGTCCTGCTCACCGGTCCCTTCTCATCTTTCGCTCCCCGATCGCTTTTATGTATCTGCATTGATCTCCAGGGATCACGCATCCGATCCCGGAGACCCGCCCTGTCTTGCAAGTCAGAGCTCGCAAGTCAGATCGGAACGGCGCTGTGACGACCGCGTTTCACCGGCCCAGTGCAGCATCACGCGTCAAACGAACATCCGCAGCATCTCGAGCGGCGTTTCCGAACGAGGGATCCTGAAGCTGACATCCTTCCAGTCTGCGATCGCAGGGCGCTCCAAACATTCAAGCAACCAACGTCGCATGGCCGGCCACGCCTCAATATCGATCCCGGCGAGCGGTAGAAGCGTCATGACCGATGCAACGTTCAGGTCGGCGACGGTGAAGTCCTCATTCACTAGATAAGCCTGCTTCTGTAGATGAGCGTCGAGGACGCCCCAGGGCCGCGCGAGCTTGCCGAGCGCGATATCGACCTCAGCCTCGCGTCGCGCACTCGCGGGCTCGAACAGAACTCGGTTGGCCGCAGCCAGCAGCAGGGGCTTCTCGATTTCGGCGATCACCCAGAAGCTCCATTGGGTTGCGAGCGCTTCCTCCTCCCTCGTGCGCGGCGCGAGCGGTCCGCCATACTTGCGAGCGAGATAGAGATTGATCGCAAGCGACTCGCACAGTCGCAGGCCGTCGTCCTCGAGCGCAGGGACACGGCCATTGGGGTTGATGGCGAGAAACTCCGGTGTACGCGTGCTGCCATCCTGAAAATTGGTCGGCACGTTCTCCCATTCCAACCCGAGTTCTCTGAGCATCCACCCATTCCGAAGGGCGCGCGAATGCAGCGAGCCGTAGAGCTTTATCACTGCCAGATTCCTCCGTCGTGCTGAGATCGGTGCGAGCGCATCACAGCGACCGCTCAAGTACTTTTTGGCTGACCCAGGTACCGTGAAAGCCCTCGTGCACCCGGCATGGAAACTTCACGACGGCACCGGGCCCACGGCTCAGATGCAGAGCATCGAGGATCACGAGGTCGGTCCGGTTCTCGGCTCTCCGGCCGACCATTGACAGCAGCCATCCGTCGCCTTCGGCTGCGTCGGCGCTTCGGGGAACGAAGTACGGCTCCTCGGGGGACGAGTCGGGGCCGGCGTAATAGAAATCCAGGGCTCCGGTCCTCTCGTCGAAGTGGCCCAAGCAGGTAAAGGGCGGCCCCTTCGGGCCGGACGGCAGCATGGGTCCCAGCTTCGGATTGTTGGTCCCGAACCAGTAATGCCGGGCGCGGCCCATCGCAAAGCGCGGATCGATCACCGGCATCTCGCCGATATGCGAGATGAACCGCCTGATCTCGACGTGATCGGCTTCGCTTGCGAGATCCACGATCCAGCGCTCGCCGAATGGCGGCATTTCATGGGCGTTGGGATTGTGCAGATCAGGAAACTGGCTCAGCCAGCCGGACTCCGTCACGAAATGATCGAGCACCAGCCTGCTGCCGTCTTCCCAGGCGTTGAACGTGTGCGTCTGCATCGCCAGCTTGGGCGCGGTGAACCAGCGGATAGCGTCGACGCCCTGCTCACGCGGAATCACGCCGATATAGGTCTTGCGATAGCTGTCCCAATGCCAATACGGCTCGCCGCGCTTGACGCGTTCCCAATCGCAAACCATCGGACAGATGACGAAAGCGATGTAGTTTCGCGAGACCAGGAAATCGTGCACCATGGAGCAGTACGGCGCCTTGAAGCGTTCGGTCCGAGTGAAACAGCCCTCGCGGTCGACTCGGTAGAGCTCGATTTCGTCGCTGGCCACGCCCTCGCAATTGTAGGCGAACGCGATACATTCGCCGGTCAAAGGATCGAACTTCGGGTGAGCCGTGAAGGTACGGCTCTTCAACTGGCCGCCAAAGTCGCTCTGCCCGCGAGTCTCCAGGTGATCGGATCCAGTTCGTACGGCCTGCCGGATTCCTTCAAGGCGTACAGCTTGCCGTGGTGCCACATCACGGATGTGTTCGCCGTGTTGGCGTCCTCGCCCGCAACTTCGGAGGAGTCGGTAAACGAATTGCGGTATGCACCGAATAACGCTCGCCTGGCCGCCCGCTCCAACTCGAACTTGCGCGTGCGCACGTAGCGCGTGGTGAGGTCGGCGTGCCCGCGCTCGAACCGCACCATGTGCACCATGCCGTCGCCATTCAGGAAAATGTCGCGGCCGTGCAGCGGCGGATAGGCATGGTCCGCGCTGTTGCGGTAATAGACGCCTTCGAGTTCGGGAGGAATGGCACCGACCACTTCCAGGTCGTGAACGCTGCCTTCGATGCGAACGGGTGCGGCGTGTCCCTGGAAGACGATATCATCCGGAAACTGCATCCCCTCCGCCGGCCCGACATGTTCGTTCATTTCGATTTCCTTTCACAACGAGAACGACACGATGGGATCATCGAAACCGGCGTCGCTCCATGATCGGGCGAGCGATTTCCGATGCACGGCTGGACGGCCGGCCCTCAAACACGGTGGAAATGCAGTGCTGGGTTTCGCGAAGTCTATCCGCCCCTCGTGCGGGAGATAACTCCTGAGGACGGCAATCGAAAGCCCATCAGTTGAGCTGGCGATAGCGGCGTCGACACCACCCACGCGAAGCATCCCTCCATCAACCACTCCTTTTTTGATTTTCCGAATATGTACTTTATGGATGGGCCCTCAAATCACATAACAGATTGTATCGATGAGATGTATCGACGTTGTCGATACCCACCCGTCGCGCAGTGCGGCGGTCCTCTGCCTCCTCTTCGGATCAAAGATCCGGTCCGTGCTCTTCGCTTCATGCGATGTTCAGTTTGACTTGCGGACAATTTCGAGAGTAGTCTCGAAAAACAACAAGCGCGGGCCCGGGGACTGAACCAGGGCATCCGACGGTTTTGGGAGGAATGCGTGCTCGAGGCATCATTGATCATCGACGGCGTGGAGTGGCCCGGCGCCGCCGGACGGTTCGAAAGGCGCAGCCCCATCAGCGGCGATCTGGTCACGGAAGCAGCCGCAGCGACACCCGAACAAGCCGTCAAGGCGGTCGAGTCCTGCGCGGCGGCTTTTCCCGCCTGGGCCGCGACGGCCCCCGCCGCCAAGCGCGACATTCTCCTACGAGCTGCCGCTTTGCTCGAAGCGCGCACTGACGAGTTCAGGGACGTCATGATCGGCGAGACCGGAGCATCGAAGCCCTGGTATGTATTCAACGCGAAACTTGCCGCCGGCATGTTGCGGGAAGCCGCCGGTCTTACCACCCAGGTGAAGGGAGAGATCATTCCGAGCAACAAGCCGGGAATGTTCTCGATGGCGGTACGACGCCCGGCTGGCGTGGTGTTGGCGATTGCGCCGTGGAATGCACCCGTGATCCTGGCCGTGCGGGCGTTCTGCACGGCCATTGCTTGCGGCAACACGGTAATTCTCAAGGCCTCCGAGCTTAGCCCCGGGACCCAGTTCAAGCTCGCGCAGGTGATGCACGATGCGGGGCTGCCACCGGGCGTCCTCAACTTCATCACTCACAAGCCGCAGGATGCCGGAGCCGTCGCCGAGGCGATGATCGCTCATCCGGCCGTCCGCCGCGTCAACTTCACCGGTTCGACGCGAACGGGCAGGATCGTCGCCGGAACTTGTGCCCGCTATCTGAAGCCGGCGCTGCTCGAACTCGGTGGCAAAGCTCCGATTCTGGTGTTGAGAGATGCTGATATCGACGCCGCGGTCGCAGCGACCGCGTTCGGCGCCTACATGCACCAGGGTCAAATCTGCATGTCGACCGAGCGCGTGGTTATCGATCATGCCGTCGCCGACGAGTTCGCCAACAAGCTGGCGGCGAAGGCCAGGACTCTGGTCGCTGGCAATCCGTTGACCAGCGATGTTCCGCTCGGCGGATTGATCTCCGTCCAGTCCGTTCATCGCGTGCAGGAACTGATCGCGGACGCGGTTGGAAAAGGCGCAAAGCTGCTTGCCGGCGGCGACGCGGACGGCGCGCTCATGAATGCGGCGCTGCTCGATCACGTCAGGCCCGGCATGAACATCTACTACGAGGAGTCCTTTGGACCGGTCACGACGATTGTGCGCGTCAATGACATCGAGGACGCCATCCGTGTCGCCAACGACACGGAATATGGTCTTTCCTCCGCGATCTTCACCAGGGATGTCGGTCTTGCGATGGTGATCGCGCAGCGGCTCGATTTTGGCTGCTGCCATATCAACGGACCGACCGTCAACGACGAGGCTCAGATGCCGCTCGGCGGCATGAAGGCAAGCGGGTATGGCCGGTTCGGCGGTGCCCCGGGCATCCATGAATTCACCGACGTGCAGTGGATCTCCGTCGAGGATCCCAACCAGCACTATCCGATCTGACCGTTTTGCCGCGATCGCGAGGAACATCCAATGTCCAAGAGCTACGACATCGTGGTCATCGGGTCCGGCCATAACGGCCTGACGACCGCAGCCTATCTGGCCAAGGCAGGCCTGAGCGTGCTCGTACTGGAAAAGAATGACTGGCTCGGCGGTGGCGTGGTGACCAAGGAAATCTTGGCGCCCGGCTTCAAGTTCGACCTGCATTCGTCGCTGCACGTCAACATCCAGGCCAATCCACTGATCAGGAATGACGAGCTGAAGCTTCAGTCCAAATACGGCTTGAAATATCTTTACCCGGACGCCGTCTATTCGACGATGTTCGAGGACGGCTCCTCCCTCGTCACCTATAAGGATGTTGACCGGACCTGCGAGAGCATTGCCAGGATTTCGCCCAGCGACGCCGAGGCCTACCGCCGCTTTGCGGCGATGAGCATGAAGATCGTGCCGATGGTGACGCAGAGCCTGTTCACGCCCGCGCCGCAGCAAGGGCCGTTTTACGCCCTGCTCGACCAGAGCGTGGAGGGACAGGAGATTTTCCGCGCTCTGCAGATGAGCAAGCTCGACATCTGCCGCGAGTGGTTCGAGAGCGACAAGCTGATCATTCACCTGCTCAAGTTCGCAGCGGAGACGCTGACCGCGCCAGAGGACATGGGCACTGGATTCATCCTCTACACCATGCCTGGGATGGTTCACACGTATCCGATCGGCGTCCCGGTCGGCGGCAGCGGCGCACTGGTCGACGCATTGGTCGCCTGCCTTGAGGATCATGGCGCGGAGCTTCGGACGGAAGCACCGGTCGAAAAGGTACTGGTCCAAAACGGCCGCGCCACCTCGGTCCGTCTGGCGTCCGGCGAAGAGATCAAGGCGCGTGCAGCTGTTATCGGCCAAATTCATCCTTGGCTGATCGGCGATATGGTCGAGAAAGTGGCGCCGGATGTCGTCGCCCGTGCCAGGCGAGTCAAGACCGGCGCCTTCTCCATCATGCCCCAGCATCTCGCGCTTAACGAACCCCCAAAATACAAGGCCGGCGCCGAGGCCGGCCGGGTGATCCTCGCCAATTATGCACCGCCCACGCTCGAGCGATTTCTGCGCGTCTTCGACAATTATCGCTACGGCGATATGTGGAGCGAAGGATCGACCGACACCATTCTTGCCTCGCATATGCAGTGCCAGTTCGATGAGACCCAATGTCCCCCGGGCAAGGCCGCGATCACCGTCTATGGCTTCGGTCCGTTCGACCTGCGGACCGGTGCGGCATCCTGGGACGAGCGCCAATGGGAAATCGGCGACTGGCTGCTGGAGCGTTACCGCGAATATGCGCCCAACGTCACCCATGAGAACATCATCGGCCGCCGGTTCGATACGCCATTGGAAGTGTCACGGCATTCATCGATGTTCCAGAAGGGCGACGTGAGCGGGGCCGGCGAATATCTGCACCAGATCGGGGGCCACCGTCCCAATCCCGAGCTCGCGAAACTGAAGATACCGGGGATCGAGAACCTCTATCTCACGGGGACCGCGATCAACGTATCGAGCGTCAGCGGCGCAGGCCGCGCGACCGCGATCAGGGCATGCCAGGATCTGAAGATCAACTTCGACAGCTTGATCGGGTGAGGCGATGCGGATCTTCACACCGGAAGGGACCGAGCTGATGACGATCACCAGCGTCGATGCAACGGAGGACGGGCTTGTCATCGGCGGCACGATCATGGGCGCCATGCCGATGAAGGGCGTCCTTCGCGGCAACGAGCTGCGGGCCGGCTACAGGTTTCTGAGCTGGGCTCTCGTTGTGAGAGCATTGCGCATGGTCCTCGCCGGAAAATGATCACAGGATTGCAGATGGTCGCATCACTGCAACTTCCCCGCACCGTGTTCGGCGCCGGTGCACTGTCCTGCCTCGACGAGGAGCTCGATCGTCTGGGCATGAGGCGGCCGATGCTGGTGACCGACCACGGGATCACGACGGTCGGCCTGGTCGATCGCGTCACCGCTGCGCTCAAACGGGGCCCGGCCGCGGCGATCCTGAACGACGTGACCGAAAATCCCCTGTTCTCGGACGCTGACCGGGGTGCGGCGCTCTACAGAACAAGCAATTGCGATGGCGTGATCGCGCTCGGCGGCGGCTCGGTGATCGACACGGCCAAATACATCGCGCTGCTCGCAACCAACCCTGGAAGCGTAACCAACTATGCCGGCAATCCCACGGCCAAGCCTCGGCGATGCGCCCCGCTTGCAGTGATTCCGACCACTGCCGGGACAGGAAGCGAGGCATCGCCCGATGCCGGCATCCACCCGGACGCCACGACCGCCTCGACGGGAATGAGTTCGCCCGCCATCGTGCCGCATTTTGCGATGCTCGATCCGGAGCTGTCGTTGACGCTGCCGCCCCGGCTCACCGCGGCCACCGGAATCGATGCGATCTCACACTGCGTGGAAGGTTATCTTTCCAGCCGAATGTTACCCTTTGCCGACGCGCTTGCATTGGACGGCATCCGACGAGCAATGGCGGCCATCCGAGACGCAACCCAACGCGGCGGCGACCTTCGCGCACGATCGGAGATGATGGCCGCGGCCTATGCAGGCGGCGTAGCCATCAGCATGGGCCTAGGACCGGCGCACGCCATCGCGATCACCTGCGGCGACCAGGGCTTCCATCATGGACTGTTGAGCGGCATTGGCCTGGTCTGCTCGTTGGACTCCGTCTGCTGTCACGCCTCCGATCGGGCCGCGGCTATTGCGGGGGCGATGGGACTCTCCCCCGGAGCGTCGCTTTCCGCGGCAATCGCCGTGTTGATGCGGACCTTGAACCTGCCGGCGACCTTGGCCGAACTTGGTTACCGGGGGGCCGACGTCTCAGCTTTGGGTTCGCGCGCACATGCGAGCCCCTTCAACCAGACCGCACGCTACCACCCGTCTGCGGCGGAATATACGGAGATGATTCAGCGCTCATTGGATGGGATAATCGGAGCCGCCGCAGCCTGACCGTGCTATTGCCGTGACATGAGCACGTACTCGCCCCGGACGAAGAAGAGCCGTCACTTTCAGGACGCAAGTCAGGACGACACCAAGCGCCTGCGGACTCGAGCGTTGATCCTGGACACGGCTATCGCGGTCATGGCCAAAAAAGGAATCGAACGCACGTCCGTCATGGAAGTCGCCGAGCAGGCCGGGCTCTCCAACGGAAGCTTCTATTATCACTTCCGAAACAAGACGGAGCTGGTCGAGGCCGTTGCCGGCGCCGTCGCGGCCGCATTGGTCCGCGAGGTCGACGAGGCGATTTCTGGAATTGAGCAGGGCACCGAGCGGGTTGCGCTCGCAACGATGCTGTTCATCGAACGCGGTCTGCAGGATCCGATATGGGGGCGCCTGATCGTCCACGCACTCTCCGATCTCGGAGAATTTCGTGAGCAGATCTTTGCGGGCATTCGCAAGGATGTCGGCATCGGCATCCGCCAGGGTTATTTTAAGACGGTCGATTCGCCGGCCCTGTATGCGATGCTGTTGGCCATCGTCAGCGCCTCGATGCGCGAAGCATTGGTCAAAAGAGACGACTCGATTCCAGCAATGGCGGCCCAGGCCATCCTGCGGGTGCTGGGCATCGATATCGTGGCGGCCGAGACCGTCGTGACCAATGCGAAACAAACATTGCGCAAGGGACATGTCTGGAGCCGGCGCCCACAGTGAGCCTGAACTGCCCATGATGAATGGCAGCACATGCCACCAACCACCTTTGCCGCATCCGGCCCCACCGCGGTCCGTATCTCACCGAGGACAATGCGGCTTTGCCGTTGCGTTCTAAATAAGCTGCTGCGAACACCTCATCATTCGCGAACAACCTGCGTAAGCTCACACCGCCCCGTTGTGTCAGCAACGCCTGATGATAACCGCCATGATGCGAAGCGGCAGCGGGGGTCGTCGGGCCCTCGGCTCCCGTGACCAGGATGCGTATCGTTCAATCCGGCCGGGCGGTATCAGCCGCACGAACCACGCGCGGATCGATGCGTCCAAACGGACCCGGCCTGTCATCGGCCCTTGAGCTTGAGAAATATCAGACGGAATTGAGCCGCCTATGCCGCGTGGACGTTGCTTCCTGGGCCTGCGGAGGCCGAAGGATCGCGCAACGGGATTGCCGGCTGGCAGAGCCCCTGCGCGCCTCGCAATGAATCTGCAGCCCTCAGGAAGCGAGAACTTCAATTCAGATCGCGAGAGCCGACAGCTTTCGGGGCCCCTAAACCGACGCAAACTCACCACCGATCGAGAACGAGACGGGCAATTCCATTCGTATGCGCGCCCAAACGCCGGCAAGTTATTGACGATATTCGATTTGTCGATCAATCGGCAAGACTGCTGTATTCACTCAGGATGTCTTATGTAAATACGTGTTCAGCGGAATTGCTGGCTTCACCCAATGAGATAGCCGCATGCGGCCCGCGAAGCGTCAGCACCACAGGTGCATAGGGTGTGAGAAGGCCTTGCTTTGTTCTTCTGGCCTTCGGCTGGAAGTCTGCGCGTACGCAGGTTTGCTGCTCACCGATTTGGGGCAGACCCGTATCGCGCAATGAGCTTGCTTAGACGAAACGGCAAAGTCAGAATGAACCAGCGCGCCTGCTGTGAACTCCGGCAGCGAGCAGCAGCGCCACTGCCATCGGATCAAGGACGGCAACCAGCGCCAGCGTGAGCAGCCGGACCGCTCGCTCGAAGTCCGTGGCGGGTATGCCAATCAGCTCGGCGAGATAGCGTATCGGTCCGACCTCAGCCTCGGCGCGCCGGCGCTGCGCGTCAATCTTGGCTTTTTCGATCTGTAGATTGGCGAGAGCCTGGGACTCACGCTGCCGTTCCGCAGCGATGTCGGCACGTTCGCGACGCCTCTGGTCAACAATCGTCATCGCTCCGACTGGCCTGCCAAGGCGCGTCGCCTCGTCGACGGCCGCGTCCATCTGGGCAATACGCCGGTCAATGTCGGTGACCACTCGGCTCTGCATCCCGAGGCGGGCCTCGACGTCTGCGGTTCTGTCGGCAAGGGTGAGATCTCTGGATGCCATATGGTCGAGGTGAGCGCGGGTGAGGAAGCCGAATACGCCAATGGCGTTCAGGCCCATCAACACACCAATCATCAGGACGAGGACGAACCTCAAGAGGGACGGCGCAGACGTCCAATGCTCCGTCAGCCAGGCCGCCGCCACGAGCTTTCCGGCCTCCAGCACGGCGCCCATCATGATGACAGGCCAGAAAGCCCCGGCGAAGATCGCGGTCAGGCCGTCGATAGAAAAGGCAGCCGATACACAAGCCAGCGCCAGAGCCACAATCAAAGCAGCGAGCTTGACGCGTGTCAGGGAACGACGGCCTTCCTCCGCTCCGGACATCCCTGTAACGCCGGCGGCGTCCGTAGCGACGGCAGTACCATCTGTAACGATCGACGTCGCGGTCCCCGTTACATTGATCGCTTCAGCGTTACGACTGATCAGGCCCGCGTGCTCCCAGGCTTTCAGGCGACGACTGGTCCGCATCCTGTTCCAGCCCCACTGACGTCCGAGCTCCGCGGCGCTGACCGTCACGCGTCCGTCGGGCTGAGAGCGCAGCCAAGCCAGCGCCTCCATATCATCGAATGGATGGGGCGGAACGGACTCGGTCATGATCAGATGCTGCTCCTTGCGTCTCGGCCCCGCGCGTTCGGAGGCACGCCAAAGGCCGGCTGCTCCAAAACGATAACGCAGAACTCAGTGGCCGGAACGGGGAGCTGCCTGCCCGGACCGGGATCGGTCATCTCTTCTGCTCGCCCCGTGGAGAGAATACGGAGAGGCCTGGGCGTAGCGGTGCCGGATGGCGGACGATTCTGCCCGACGGTTGGCGAAAGCGGATCAAGGCTCGCGAGCCCCGCCCTCCGCGCAGGTGTCCCGCAAAGGTGGCACGTCCGAGGCCAGAGCGGAACGGCCGAATTGCGCGACGTCGCACGCTACAGCCCTGCCCTTAACGGCCACGATGCGCGCCGTTGCTGCCGAGCTGCCGCCGCTCGACACTCAGTCTGGTCCATCCGTGTGGGCGATTTGCGTGCGGCTTTAACACCAGTTTTCCTCGATGCTGGACCGGTCCGTGTTGAACTGATGCTAGCGGGCCGTCCGACTTTCCATCTCGGATCTGCGGACGAATTGCATCGCCGATGCAGTTCGATCGCTCTGGTTTCTGTCGATAGATCGCCAAGACCCCGCGGCCGTATGCCAACGGTCAGACCAGAGCCGCAGCAGAGATGCTGCCTGAGACTCACTCCTCGTGTAGCCACCGCACGGTGTCTGAGCGCAGTTCAGACTTGGATTTGAGAGGAGCGAGCGTAGAGCGGGTTCGACGGCAAGATAAAAGCGCCTCTCCGCGGCGTAGATTCGGCGGTCGTAAGTTCTGTTGCTCACTTATTGCAGTATGGCACTGCTCCGACACTCACAGTGTTGCTAGAAGAAGAAAGACCCGAGAGATCAACGTGCCGGATGGCACTAATCGCAGCCTAGCGAGCCGGTTCGCAAAATTGGGAAGACCTAGCCGTGAGCCCATGGAGGACCGCTGCCGGATCACCGGAACCAGTTAGAGCTCGCGCCTAAGCGCGATCGGCGAAGCCGGCTGACCAGCCTTGCAAACTGCGGCGCAGGCACACTCCGTTGGTGATGTCCTGCGCCGCAGCCCGGCTTCAATCCGGTGAACGATTAGTAGTCCCAGTAGATCGGCACGAACCGAAACACGTTACCTTCGCGCCCGACGCGTCCGATGGACGGGAACGGCATATGGGTGGCGACCAGTAACTCGCCCGTCTTCGCCAAGTCCCGCAGCAATCCCTCGCGAACGCGCGTTGCCTCGTCCGGGTCGTGCTCGAAGCCGTTGTGCCAGTCGGGATGGTCGAAGCCGACCGTGAACACGGCGTCGCCCGCGAAGGTCATCGCTTCGCCGCCGGACGTCAGGCGGACGATGCTGTGTCCCGGGGTGTGACCGCCGGTGCGGCGGACGACGACGCCCGGCGCGACTTCATGCTCCTCGTCGAACTGCCGGATCTGGTTGTGGTACTCCCTCGCGAACCGCTTCGCGGCTGCGCGCAGCGCGTCCGGGAAGCCTTCCGGCATCGCCGTTCGCGAGAAATCCGGCGCCCGCCAGAATTCGACTTCGGCGGCCGCAACATGGATCTGCAGGTCCGGCCGCAGCCGGTCTTTCACGCCCTCGACCAGCAGGCCGCCGACGTGATCCATGTGCATATGGGTCAGCACGACGTCGGTGACGGACGCGAGATCGATGCCGGCGGCGTCGAGGCGTTTGATCAGCTGTCCGGCCCGCGGCAGGTTCAGGTCGGGATCCGACCCGAGCCCTGCGTCGATCAGGATGGTCTTGCCGCCGCTCCGGACGACGACGGCATTCAGGGCCCAATCGAAGGCGTCGGTCGGCAGGAACATGTCCTTGAACCAAGCGGCCCGCGCCGACGGCGCAGCGTTGTGCCCGAGCATCGTGGTCGGCAGCGGGAGCACCCCGTCGCTGATCACCAGCACGTCGATCTCGCCGACCTTCAGGGCATAGCGCGACGGCACCAGTTCATCCGGCTTCGGTGTGACGAGGTGTGAGGTGTTTTGCAGATTCATGTTGGTCTCCTGTTGTAGGTTATTGAAGGCTGGTTTCATCCCTGAAGACGTCCGGCTCGTTCGGTGAGGCGGTCAGAGATCGGTGACGCGTTCCGGATCGGCGGAGGCGAGCGCGGCGGCACGTTCTGCAAGCGGCGGGTAGATCCAGGCGGTGTTGATCTCGCGTTTGGTCTTCTTCGCTTGGTCGCCGACCATCTCGATCGCCCGATCCCAGCCGCGTGTAAACAAAGCGCCGGCCTCGCCGAGATCGAGGCAGGTGACGTAGGCCGCCTGGTGATAAGGCGCGGTCGGAACGCCGAGCAGTTCGGCGGCGGCGTTATTGCCGGCGAAAGCGCCCATCCGCGTGGCGTGCTGGCACGACATTAGCGCGTAGTTGCCGGCATCATCACAGGCGGCACGCGCAGCGTCGCCGGTCGCGAAGATGCCCGCCGCGCTCGGCACGCGCAAGTCGCGGTCGACCAGCAGCCGGCCGAAACTGTCGCGCTCGGCTGGAATCTGCGCGGTCAGGGGCGCGGCACGCATGCCGGCAGCCCAGATCACGGTCTCGGCTGCGATGCGCTCGCCACCCGACAAGGTCACGCCGGACTGGTCGAGCGACGCAACGCCGACTCCCAGCCATGTCTCCACGCCGATCCGCTTCAATGCGTTCTCGATGACGGGACGCGCGGTTTCGCCCATGTCGGGGGCGATGACCGGATTGCGCTCGACGATGACGACGCGCGGCCGCGCATCGGGGCCGAGAATGGCGCGGAGCCGCGCGGGCATCTCGGTGGCTGCCTCGATGCCCGTGAACCCGCCGCCGGCGACGACGACCGTGTCGCGGCCATTCCCGGCCGGCCGGCCGGCCAGTCCGTGCAGGTGCCTGTCGAGGGCCACCGCGTCGTCCAGCGAGTCGACGCTGAAACCGTACTCGGCAAGGCCGGGAATGCTCGGACGAAACAGCCGGCTGCCGGTGGCCACGACCAGGCGATCGTAGGCGAGCCGCGTTCGTTTGCCCCCGGGTGCCGCTATGCTCACTTCGCGCGCCGCAGCATCGATCGCCTCGGCGGTGCCCTGCACATAGACCACGTCGATCGCCTCGAGCACATCCAGCAGCGGCGCCGTCAGCGTTTCGGGGTTTGGTTCGTAGAGCCGCGGACGGACAACCAAGGTCGGCTCCGGGGCGATCAGCGCGATCTCCAGCGCCTCGGGCGAAACGCCGTGGATGTCGCGCAGCCGGGCGGCGGACAATGCCGCATACATACCGGCGAAGCCGGCACCGATGACGACCAGTCGCATTTTGTGTCTCCTGTGATTGGATTGGATCGATGCAGAGGATCAGCCGGCGATGAAGGCCGACAGGTCGGCATTCACGATCGCTGCATGGGTGGTACAGATGCCGTGCGGCAGGCCGTCGTAGATTTTCAGCGAGCTGTTCTTCAGCAATTTCGCCGAAAGCGGCGCCGAGTCCGCGACGGGCACGATCTGGTCGTCGCTGCCGTGCAGGACGAGGGTCGGCACCGCGATGGCCTTGAGGTCTTCGGTGAAGTCGGTTTCGGAGAACGCCTTGATGCCGTCGAGATGCGCCTTGGCGCCGCCGCTCATGGCCTGACGCCACCAGTTCCAGATCACGGCCTGCGACGCCGTGGCACCGGGGCGGTTGTAGCCAAAGAACGGACCGCTCGCGAATTCCAGATAGAACTGCGCCCGGCCGGCGGCGAGCTGCCGGCGCACATCGTCGAGAACGGCGATCGGCAAGCCGCCGGGATTGTTCTCCGTCTTGACCATCAGCGGCGGCACGGCGCTGATCAGCACGAGCTTCGCGACACGGCCGCGGCCGTGACGCGCGACGTAGCGGGCGGCTTCGCCGCCGCCGGTGGAATGTCCGACATGGACCGCATTTCGCAGGTCCAGATGGTCGACGACCGCGGCAGCATCGGCCGCGTAGTGATCCATGTCGTGGCCTTCGCCGACTTGGCTCGAACGGCCGTGACCGCGGCGGTCATGGGCGATCACGCGAAACCCCTTGCCGACGAAATGCAGTATCTGAGTGTCCCAGTCGTCGGACGAGAGCGGCCAGCCGTGATGGAAGACGATCGGCTGACCCGATTTCGGCCCCCAGTCCTTGTAGAAGATCTTCACGCCGTCTTTGGTCGTTACGAACGCCGTCGGATCCACCGCTTGCGCGGCGAAGGTCGAGCTTCTTGACTCCTCGCCGATCGCGGTCGTGGAACGGACGCTGAGCGAGACCGCGGACATCACCGAGGTCGCGAGGATCTTCCGGCGCGTGGTGTTCACAATCCGATTGAGCGGCTTGTTCAAGGGCATTGGTCATCTCCGATTGGTGGGCTTGGACACGATGATGATCTAACAAACCCTGTGTGCTGGTGCCCCAGCGCGGTTGCGGCGACTAAAGAGCAATTGCTGCTAACGCGCCCGCCGGCGCCAATCGGTAGGGGTGTCCCCGGTCAGCCGCTTGAATGCAGCAGCAAACGCGGTCTGCGAGGCGTAGCCGAGCGCGGCCGCGACCGTGACGACGGACACGTCCGGGTCGCGCAGCATCTGCATCGCCTGCTCGAGCCGGCGCTGGCGGAGCCAGGCGTGCGGCGAGAGCCCGGTGCTTTCCTTGAAGGCGCGGCAGAAATGGAAGCGCGACAGGCCGGCGTCCGCGGCGAGCGCCGCAAGCGAGACGTCCGCGTCGCTCTCGGAGCGAAGCCGCTCGATGGCGCGCATCAGCACTCTCGGCGCCAGACCGCCGACGATGGGCTGGACCGCGGTCGGCGCGCCGGTGTGCGCGGCCAGCAGACGCGTGGCGAGGAGGTCGGTGAGTTGCTGTCTGAACAGCGAATCCAGGGCCTCGCTGCCTTCCAGGACGTCGGCCGCGCTCAGCAGCAGGCGGGACGTGATCGGGTCGGGATGCGCGGTCCGTTCCAGGAGATCGGCCGGCCTGTTGGTTTCGGCTTCGTCGGCCACACGAACCAGCGTGCTGTGCGGAAGATAGAGCTGCACGACATCGACCGGCTTCGGGATGTCCCATCGCGAGCTCGCGCCCTCGGGAATGATGATCACGACGCCGGGACGAAACGTGCCCGCCGAGACGAAACGTCCCGACCGCCGCTCCATGCGCTGAACCACGCCGTTGTAGGCCATGATGACGTGGTGGGTCATCGGCTCGACGACGTCGTGGAGCGGGTCGTGCTTCCAGTGCGTCACCCCGCCGCCGGTCGCGTCCAGTGCCATGCGAAATGGCTCGGTGCCGAGCACGCGGGCCATCTCGGCGTCCGCGAGAGGGCGGTTGGCCGACGGGCGAACGGCTTCGCGCGGTTCGGGCGCTGCCGCCGTCTCCTCTCCCTCAAGATCGTGTGGAACAGCCTTGGTCATGTTCATCTCGCACGAGGAGCGGCGTGGCGGTTGCCGGAGAGCACCGCCGGCCGCGCTGCGTTACTGGCGAAGGGAGGAAAGCCAATCGGCGAAGCGGATGACGCCGAGCCGCGGATGGTCGCCCGGCGTGAGCGATCGGTCGTCCAGCTCCGCGCCGAAATAGCGGGCGTGGATATCGGCGACGACCTTGCGCGGGTCGTTGATCGCGGCGAGGTATCTGCGGCCGAAGTCGTCGAGGCTGAGCTGCTCCGGGCCGGCCAGTTCGATGATGCCGTCGATCGGCGGGGCCAGCGTCACGGCGGCCAGCGCGGCAGCGACATCGTCCGCGGCGACCGGCTGAAACAGCGCCGGCGAGAGCCGGGCGACTTGTCCATGCGTGGAGGTCGCGACGATATCGTCGGCAAATTCGTAGAACTGTGTGGCGCGGAGGATGCTGTAACGACGCCCCGAATTCCGGATCAGACGCTCTTGGGCGAGCTTGCCGCGGAAGTAACCGCAATCCGGAAGGCGATCGGTCCCGACGATGGACAGTGCGACGTGGTGCTGTACGCGCGCGGCGATTTCGGCCGCAAGGACATTGCGGGTGGACCTCGTGAAGAATTCCAGAACCGCGCCGTCCTCGAACGACGGTGAATTGGCGACATCGACGACAACGTCCGCGCCCGACAGCGCGAAGTCGAGCCCGTCACCGGTGACGGCGTCGACACCCGTGCGGGGGGAGGCCTGAACGACATCGTGCCCCTTGCGGCGCAGCAAGCCGGCAAGCTTGGTCCCGATCCGGCCTGTGCCCCCGACGACAACGATCTTCATGCTGATTTTCCTCGACTTTTCCAGCCGGAGACGGCCTTATTGCGACGGCGAGGATGAGCTGATGCGGGCAGGAAAGCCTTGCGGACGGGCTGAATCGGCCTTCAATTCTCATTGGATTTTCGTCCAAGCGGAGCGGCTTTGCGTTTCCTGTTCGAAGATTTTTGCCTGGATGCGGAGCGGCGCGAGCTGACCCGTGGCTCGCAGCTCGTCGCGGTCGGGCCGAAAGTTTTCGACCTTCTGCTCTACCTGGTCCGCAACAGGGATCAGGTGGTGACACGGGACGATCTGCTGACCGCCGTCTGGCAGGGTCGCATCGTCTCCGAATCGACATTGACGAGTCACGTCAACGCCGTGCGCCGGGCAGTCGGAGATAGCGGCAAGGAGCAGCGCCTGATCCGGACGATTTCGCGCAAGGGAATGCGCTTCATCGGGCAGGTCCGGCAGGACGAGGTGTCCGCCACCGCCGTAGACGCCCGATCGCATTCTTCGGCGGGCGACCAGCGGCCGACGCTGTCACTCCCGGATGCTCCCTCCGTCGCGGTGCTGCCGTTTCGTAACCTCAGCGGCGATCCCGGGCAGGACTATTTTGCGGACGGCGTCGTCGAAGACATCATCACTGCGTTGTCGCGGATCGGCTGGCTGTTCGTGATCGCCCGCAATTCGAGCTTCACCTACAAGGGACGCACCGTGAATGAGCAGCAGGTCGGCCGCGAGCTCGGCGTGCGCTACGTCGTCGAAGGCAGTGTGCGGCAGTCCGCGAACCGGGTACGCATCACCGGGCAACTCGTGGACGCGACCACCGGCACTCATCTGTGGGCGGATAGGTTTGAAGAGACGATCGACGACCTTTTCGAGCTTCAGGACCAGATCGCAACCAGCATCGTCGGCGTGATCGCCTCACAACTCGAGCGCGCGGAAATCGACCGCGCCCGGCGAAAGCCGACGGGGAATCTGAGCGCGTATGATCACTATTTGCGCGCGATGCCGCATTTGCACCGCGGGACGCGCGACGCGATCGACGAGGCTTCGCTTCTGTTTCAGAAAGCGCTTTCGCTCGATCCCAGTTTTGCCTCGGCCCATGCGATGGCGGCGTGGTGCTATTGCCTGCGAAAGATCAACGGCTGGATGACCGATCAGTCCCTGGAGTTCGCCGAAGGGATCCGGCTGGCTCGTTCGGCGATCGAATTGGGCAGGGATGACGCCGTCGCGCTGACCCGCGCGGGGCATACGCTGGCCCATCTGGACGGTGATCTGGAGGGCGCGGTTGCATTGCTCGACAGGGCGCTGCTGCTCAACCCCAATCTGGCGGCGGCCTGGTTCTTGGGCGGCTTCCTGCGGGTTTTGCGCGGTGATCCCGAGAGCGCTATCGATTTCTTCACACGTGCGATGCGATTCAGCCCGCTCGATCCAGAGATGTTCCGGATGCAGGCCGGGATGGCGATGGCGCATTTGTTCGCGGAGCGCTTCGAGCTGGCTCTGTCCTGGGCCGAACGATCGTTCCGGCAATTGCCGAGTTCAGGGTTCGTCGTGCTGATCATCATCGCGTCGCACGCGCTTGCCGGGCGGATGGAGCAGGCGAAAGACGCAGCCGCGCATTTGCTCAAGCTGCATCCCGCGTTTCGGATGTCCAATCTGGAGAATTGGATACCGATCCAGCGGCCTGAGCATCGGGCTACGTTCAAGAAGGGGCTGCGGCTGGCGGGCCTGCCGGAGTGAGAGCGCAGCTTTACGACCCGTCAATCGATCGCTGAGGTGTGCTTCTGGCCTGAAGCTGACGATATCACTCATCGAAATGAGATGCGGTTTCTTGAGCACACCGGACATCGCGACGCTAGATCGAAGTGGACGATACGCCTTTGTACCGCCGTTCGCTTTCTCTTTCACTATCCACGAGTACGTCTGGCTATCGAGCGCCGCTGGGACCGGAAAATACTGCATTCATGGTCGCGTGATCGGGAGTGATGCAATGGAGGATCGAAAATACCTGACACCGGAGGAAGTCTCGGATCGCTACCGTGGCGCAGTGAGCGTCGGAACACTCCGGAACTGGCGAGCAATGCGCGTTGGGCCGGCCTTCGTCAAAATCGGGAAAGCGGTCCTATATCCGATTGGTGAACTCGACGCGTGGGACAAGAGAAACACGGTGTCCTGCCGTGCGCCAGGACGGTCGCCGGTGACTGGGCATGATCAGGCGTGATGATCACGATTTGTCGCGCGCTACCGTCCCCACTCTCCGTCCCCCGTTGATGGGGCATCTTCCAAAGTTCTCGTTCTGTCAGTTATTTAGCTGCGGCGCTACGCTCATGCACAACAACCCTGCCGGCGACCCTCGACGTCGCAAACGGATGTGCAGACGAACAAGGCGTTCGTTCACATCGCCAGCCACTCGGCATTTCCGCGACACCATGACGGCCAAGAGCAGCGTCCCGACAAAGCTTCAATGCAGGACCGACAGTTTTCGGCGAGCGCCGGCGGCAATTTCGTGAGAACGAAAGCGAAAGAATAGTAGAACATGCGTGCACAGGATTTGCACACGCCCTTCACCTAACTATTTGATTTCAAAAAGCTCTCTGTCCAATCCATCATCGGCGCGACGGAGAAGCGCCAAGACGTTGATTCCACTGTTTTATTCGAGACATCAGCCATTAGAAGTGTACCAGAGCCACCCGATCACCGCGCATTTACACTGGTTTCCACCGATTTCGACCCGTTTTTCGTGCGCAGCACAACAATGCCGGATCGGAGAGGATCGATGGTTTACCGAATTCAACCACAACGTTCCGCAGATCGCGGCTGCGTCTGGTCATCGCTCCCTGACGGGTCTCATGCGATACAACCATCTGCGCCGAGCCGCGTGCTCCCACAGCTTCTGTCAAACCACCGTCACGAAACACGAACACAAGGAAACGATCTCGACCTTGGCGGCCCATGCAGCCGAGCTTGATCCCGCGCCCGGAGCAGTATCCCGCACGGCGCGCTGCATCCGAAGACCGATCACGGGAATTGCAGGTACCAAATCTTGACCGAGGCACGCCACGCAGACCCGCGCGACAATGATCTGGTCGCGGAGAAGCAAGGCGCCCGGTCTTCCGGCGTCGATCTCGTCGCCCGCCAGAGCATGGCTCGGCTGAGAACGCTGAAGCTGCTGATTGCAGCATCCGGCCTCGCCGGGCTGGGCTATGAGATCGTCTGGACGCGCCAGCTCGCCCTCGCCCTGGGCACGGAGATGATGGCCGTGCTCGGCGCCATCGCAGGATTTTTTGCCGGGCTGGCGGTGGGCGCCTTCATCCTCGATGGCCGGATCCGCCGCGCCGCCAATCCGCACCGGGTGTATGCCGTCCTCGAAACGGTCATCGGCCTGTGGGGGCTATGTGCGGTCTGGCTGCTTCCCGCGTGCGCGCGCGCCCTCGCGCCGCTTCTCGGCACGGCGCCTTCCCCCATCTTGTTGTGGAGCGCGAGCTTCCTGCTGCCGACGCTGATGCTGTTGCCGGCGACGGTGGCGATGGGCGGCACGCTGACCGCGCTGGAACGCATGATGTCCGCGGCGCATGGCACGCGGCCGGTCAGCGCCGGCGTCTATGGCGCGAACACCGCCGGCGCCGTCGCCGGCACGCTGCTGTCCACCTTCGTGCTGATCCCCGCGCTCGGATTGTCGGCGACGCTGCTTTGCCTGGCAGCCGTCAACGCAGCCTGCGCGCTCGCAGCGCTTCGCCTCGACCGAGCCCCAAAGGTCGACGCTCGCGCGCGCGACGATCGCAGGCGTGCTGTCGCCGGCCTCCGCCTGACAGGAACCCTGTTCGTCACCGGCCTGCTCGGCATCGTGTTCGAAGTGCTGGTCGTGCGCCTGGCCGCGCAGATGATGCAGGACACGGTCTACAGCTTCGCCTGTCTGTTGGCCGCCTACCTGCTGGGCACTGCGATGGGCGGCATGATCTGGCAGCGCGTGGGGCACACGGTTGCGCGCGGCAGAACCGCGTTGATCAGCGGCACCGCGCTCGTCTGCCTCGGCACGGCGCTCGTGACGCCCTTGCTGGGCGGCCTCGCTGACAGCGCTGCGAGCCTCGGCGTCGTCGGCGAGCTCGGCATTGCGCTGGCGCTGTTCCTGTTGCCTGCGATGGCGATGGGCGCCTTGTTCGGCCAGCTCATGCAGGATGTCCGCAACGTCAGGGGATCGGTCGGCTGGGCCGTCGGCATCAACAGCCTCGGCGCAGCCATTGCGCCGCTGGTCGCGGCACAGCTGCTGATTCCCGCTTTCGGCACTTGGAGAGCATTGGTCCTCGTTGCCGTCGGATATCTTCTGCTGCTGCAGCCCCGACGCGCTGCGCTGCGCTGGGCGGCGGCGCCCGCTCTGCTTGCACTCGCGCTGTTGTGGCTTCCCGCCCCGCTGCTCATCAGGGTCCCGCCGGGCGGCAAGCTTCTGGCCGTGCGCGAGGGACCGATGGCGACCGCGAGCGTCGTCGACGACGCCTCAGGAGCACGCTATCTCGAGGTCAACGGCCACTTTCGCATGGGCGGCACCAGTTCGGTCCGATCCGATTTCCGCCAGGCCATGCTGCCGTTGCTCTTGCATCCAGCGCCGCGCAAGGCCCTCTTCCTCGGTGTCGGCACCGGCGCGACCGTGCTCGGCGCCGCGCAGATGCCGGATCTCGACGTGCGCGCGGTCGAACTCTCTTCCGAAGTCGTCGCGCTGTTGCCCTGGTTCGACAACCCTGCGGCCGAGAAGGAAAGGCCGCCGATCTCCGTTGCCGATGCCCGGCGCTTCGTCATCGCCGATGACGGACGCTACGACGTGATCGTGGCCGACCTGTTCCACCCGGCGCTCGATGGCAGCGGCGCGCTGTACACGGTCGAACATTTCGCGGCCGTCAAGCGGCGACTGGCGGCCGAGGGCGTGTTCTGCCAGTGGCTGCCGCTCTATCAGCTCGATGCGCCGTCGCTGCGCGCGATCATCAGGAGCTTTCTCGCAGTCTTTCCACAAGGGTCCGCCTGGCTGAACCATTACAGCGTGCGCACGCCGATGCTGGCTCTGATCGGATCAGGCGCCCCGAGCCCGATCGCCCCCGAACTCGTCGCCGCACGGTTCTCCGACCGGAAGCTTCACCCGATCATTCAACCTCTCGGCTTCGATCAGACGGTCGACCTTCTGGGCCAGTATGTCGCCGGCGCGAAAGCACTCGCGAGCTTCGCCGGTCCGGGACCGCGCAACACCGACGATTTCCCATTCGTCACGTTCGACGCGCGCAGCAACGTCCACGCTCTCTCGGCGGCCCCATGGCAATTGCTGCTGACGGTCCTGAGCCAGACAAAGACCGACGCGGCCGATTTGCTGGAAGACTCGAAACGCGGAATGTGGGAGCAACGACTCGGCGCCTATTGGCGGGCTCGCAACCAATTCATCCAGGTCGGCGCGGCGCTGACCGGCGAACCGCGCGGGCCGGCGCTCATCGCAGCCGCCGCGCCCGGTCTCCTCGATTCCATTCGCGCCAGCGCCGAGTTCGAGCCGGCCTATGCGCCGCTGATGAGCATGGCAAAAGCGCTGCTTGCATCGGATCGCGCGGCTGCTGAACGCCTGCTTCGGGCAATCGACTCCGCCGCGCCGTCGCGACGCGAAGCGCGCGACCTGCTGTCGCGCGAGTTCGAACGATAGAGCGTCAGGACGCGAAGCTGACGCGGTAGCCCCAGCAATCCAGATGATCAGGAATCGCGTTGAAAGCGATCGTGATACGTTGGTCGCCCTGATTGCGCGGCACCTCGTGGTAGAGATAGCTTGGGAACAGCACGAGATCGCCGGGCTCCGCCTCCGGCAGCACGTATTTGCCGGCATTGAACGGGCCGACCGCGGCGCTGCGCGTGTGATGGCGGAACGAGAAGTCGCTGCCGCCGGGCGGCCGCACGAACACGGTGCGGCTGCCGGGGTGAGACGGCGTCAGATAGAAGATGCCGGAGATGAAGCTGTTGGCGTGGGCGTGCAGGGTCTGGTTGCCGCCGGTCTCCAGCATGTTCGTCCACATCTCCTTGACCGTCCAGCGCAGCTTCTCGCCGAACAGCAGCTCGCCGAAATCGATCAGCTTGGGCACGGCGAGCTCGGCGATGGTCTGAAACAGATTGTTGGCGCGGGGATCGGCGACCTCGGTGTGGAACAGTTGTCCGGACCGCAGGTTGTTCTCGATCTTCGAATTGCGGATGGCTGCCACCGCCGCGTCCTTGAGCTCGGCGCTCAAGAGCCCAGGCGAACGCAACAACGGTATCGGAAAAAGAGCTTCGATCTGGTCCATGTCTCAAGGCCTTGCACGCGCCGCAACGGGACCGACAATTTGCCGACTTGCATGACAGCCGGATGACGAGAGTGGAGAAGCGGTGCGCGCCCGTCAGCGCGTCGGCATTTCGTCGGCACTGAGAATGTTGAGCCGCTCGCCGGGCCTCAGGCTGTGGGGCCGGTCGCGCACTTCCAGCACGGCCCTCTCGGCCTTCTCGACACAATCATCGAACTCGCCATTGCCGGCCTCGACCAGCGCCTGCTGAATGTCCCGCTCGGCGAAATAGCGCGACACGTCGTCCGCCGGCAGGGTCGCCGCCTGTGCGCGGGCCTCCGCCACTGCGGCGTCGCAGACCTCCTGCGTCGGCTCCTCGTCATGCGCCGATGCGACTGCGATCGTGAGGACTAGGACGGCGAGACTCACGGCGGACAAACGAGACATCACCTCGACGAACCCCAGGAAAAAAGCAGGTTGCAAAGACGAAGCGCCGGTTCGCAAACCGGCGCTCGGAGTGAGCAGGATCCGACGGGACGACATGTCCCGCCGGATTGGTGCCGATCAATCAGTCGCGGTTGAACGCCCAGCGACCCCAGTGGCCCCAGTGACCCCAGTGGTCCCAATCGTGCCAGTGGTGATGCTCGTGAGCCAGCTTGCGGGCCAGCTCCTGATTCTTTTCGACCAGCAGCTTGGGCGTGCTGTAGGTTCGGACGAAGATCGGGTTCGCGTAGAACCAGACGTTCGACCAGGCCTGCACGTCGTTGGTCACCTTCTTGACGCCGCCGACCGTGCCGAGGTGCGAGGGACATGCCGGATCGGTGCAACCGACGGTGGCGTTGTTGGCATCGAGCAGTGGATTGCCGGCGCTGTCGGACACGTTCGGAGTCGCCGGCGGGATGTTGGTGCCGCGGGCGCGGATGTAGAACGGTGTCTGGCCGGCGATGAAGGTGGTCGTGAAGCTGAGGCGGGTCGAACCGTCGCGCAGCTTGTGGCTCCGCATCTTGGTCGCCTGGATCTGCTTCGCGATCTTGGCCGACGGGTTGTAGACGATGGCCGCACCATCGACACCCTTGGCATTGGCCACCGCATAGCCCGGGGCGCCCGGCGCGATCGGACCGGTGATGTCGCCGGTAATCAGATCGACGTGGTCGAGATAGGGCTTGTTCAACGGCTGCTTGATGCCGACCGGCAGCAGCAGCGGATTGTTGAAGCCGTACGGGCTGTTGTTGGAGGCCGGAACGGTCATCTCCATCTCGAGCGTGACCTTCTCGCCCGGGCGCACGACGAGCGTCTCGCCCATCGTCTTCCAGTCATCGTCCCCCTCACCCTTCGCACGGAACTCCATATCGGAGCCGATGATGTCGGCGTTGACCGAGTAGGAATTACCCGAGCGCATGCCGTCGATGATCGACTGCTGGGAGAAGCGCCGCTCGTTCGGCACGTACAGCCTGGTATACTCGCCGGGGATGAAGTCCGCCGTCGTGCCGGGATCGCGCGCGCCATAGACGCCGCGGCTGTGCCAGTCCGAACTCTGGAACAGGAAGAAGTTGCGGCCTTCGCCGAGCAGACCGTCCCACAGCCCGCCGACCTTGGCGGTGTAGACGCCCTGCATGCCGTAGGTGCCGCCGCCGACTGCGCCCGAGCCATAGGAGCCCGAGCCGCCGTTCACGCCGCCCTCGGCCATGTGACCCGGGGCTTCGATGCCGAACGCGACCGTCGGGCCGGCGTTGTTGAAGTCACGGAAGTGCTCGATGTTGTAGCCGGCCGAGCCATTCGGATTGAACGGTCCCTGCCGCTCGGTATGGGTCGGCACAGCATAGGATTGCAGCGGGTGGTTCGCCTGCAGCCAGGCGATGCCGGCGACGGCCTTCTGGTGACCGGCCGTGCCGGAATTGTTGACATTGTCCTTGCCGGCCCAGACCGGGTTGTTGCTGGCATCGACCGGACCGATGGCGTCGGTGTCGGCGCGGTCGAAGCGATATTCGAACTCGGCCATCTTGTCGGCATTGCCGTAACCGCGCGGGTTCTGGCCGGCGATCACGGCGACGTCGCCATGCTCGTGGCCGGGCAGGATCCACTCCAGGCCCTCGACCAGCACCTTGTTGTAGGTCGCGGTGCGATTGACGATGGTTGGGTACTCGATCTCCTTGATCGACTGCCAGCGCCACATCTTGGCGCCGGTATCGGTGCCGTTCGGCGTGCCCTTCAGGCTGGTGATCGTAATGCCGTCGATGGTCTTCCCGAGCGTCTGGCTCCAATACGTCGTCGTATTGTCGCCCGGGATGTTGGCGCTCGCATCGCTGAAGCGGCAATCGCGGTTGCCCGAACCGCCGTGGTTGCCGAGCGTGAACCAGTCGAGATCGAAATTGTTGCCGCCAGCCGCCGCGGTGCCCTTGCCGACCGAGCGGTCGATCGCATAGCCGGCAGCAACCGAACCGTCGGTGCAGGTGTTGTGGTTGTGCATGTCGCCCGCGACATACGGATTGTTCTTGGTCGTTTCCCCCCAACGCTCCCCAGCGTCGGCGCTCTGTGACAGGGCCAGCGAGACCGAGGCCGCTGTCAGCAGGATTGTCTTGGTAGATGGAACCATTATCGTCGCCCCTAAAGAATTCGATCGATCTCCAAACCGAGATGACAACGCGACCGATGCGCCGTCGTCATTCGCGGCGCGACCAAACCAAAACTCGGAGACAGTTTGTTGAAGGATTTATTTTTGCCGGTGCCTTCCCCACGAACATCGCGGTCCGCAGTCGTTGCGAAATTTTTGTGACACTGACGTTTGCCCGGTGACAACGGCAAGTGTGCCGTTGCATATACGCGCCGCGCAACGAGCGCGGTCCGAGTTGTAAAGAACGTATGTCAGCCCCTGCCATGTCGAATGCGGCGCAGACCTTCGAGAGCGCCCCTGCACGCTCCAATCAGCAAGATGGCAACAGCTCTTCCCCTGCGCGATCATCATCCGTGACCGCCCTGCGCGGGCTCAGCAGGGAGCCGCTCCTGCACTTCCTCGTTCTCGGTGGCCTGATCTTCGCGGCCGATGCCATCATCCACCCGCCGGCGAAGGACGAGAAGGTCATCACCGTGACCAAGGCCCTGCGCCAGTCCTTCATCGACACGTTCGACGAGGACAAGCAGCGGACCCCGAGCGAGGCCGAGCTGCAGAAGATGGTCGAGGCCTGGGTCGCCAGCGAAATCCTCTATCGGGAAGGCAAGACGCTCGGCGTTGACCGCGGCGACGAGATGATCCGCGACCGTGTCGCGTTCAAGCTGCAATATCTGATCTTCGATCAGGTGCGCGTGCCACAGCCGAGCGAGGAGCAGTTGCGCGCCTGGTTCGCCGACAATCATGCCCGGTTCGACGAGCCCGAGCGTGTCAGCTTCTTCATGACGCCACCCAGCGACGAAGCGACGGCGCGGCGCTATCTGGACGACATTCGCGAGCAGCGCGAATCCGAGGAGCTGCGCGATCAGACGCGCGCGATTCTCGACCGACCGGTGCCGAGCCTGGCCGCCGGCTTCGGCGACGGCTTCAGCGACGGCCTGCTCAAGGCGCCCCTCCAGGAATGGACCTTGCTGCAGTCGAAGGACGGGTGGCACGTGGTTCGTCTCGACGCCCGGAAGCCGGGCGCCCCGGCGAAGCTCGAGGACGTCAGCGCCGAGGCGGCCAAGATCTGGCACACCGAAGAGACACGGAAACGGGCCTGGGAGGCGGTGAGCCGGCTCAAGGCCAACTACACGATCAGGTACGAGCCGTGACCGGCGCGCGCGCCCTGATCGCCATCGTGCTCGCGCTCGCAGCGCTGCTGCCCGGGCGGCCGGCGGCTGCGCATCAGGCGACGATCGCCGTGCTCGAGTTTCGCGAGATGCGCTCCGGCGTCTATATCGGGCGATGGACGACCTTGCCGAAGGATGGCGTCAACCGCATCGATCTCAAGATGCCCCCGCATTGCTACCTGCGCCTGCCGGAGCTCAATTGCGGCGACAAGGGCCTCGTCGGGCAGATGACGATCGCCAATCTCGGCGAGGACATGTCGGCCGCCATCATCCGCGTGACGTCGCTCGCTGGAGAGACGCGCAGCTACACGATCTCTGCGGCCAATCCGGTCGTGACCGTGCTGGGCACCGATGCGCCGACGCTCGACACCTGGCTCGAGCTCGCCAAGACATACGTCAACCTCGGCATTGACCACATCCTGCTCGGCGCCGATCACCTGCTGTTCGTGCTCGGCCTGATCTGGATCGTCCAGGGCGGCTGGCGCCTGCTCAAGACGATCACGGCCTTCACGATCGGCCATAGCGCCTCGTTGGCCGCAACGGCGTTCGGATGGATCGGCGTCGCCGAAGGGCCGCTCAACGCCTGCATCGCGCTCAGCATCGTGTTTGTCGGCGTCGAGATCGTCAAACAGCAGCGCGGCGAGATCGGGCTGACCGCCCGCTACCCATGGGCCGTCGCTTTCAGCTTCGGTCTGGTGCACGGCATCGGCTTCGCCAGTGCGCTCGCAGGCCTCGGGCTCGAACGACGGATCCTGCCTGCGGCATTGCTCTTCTTCAATGTCGGCGTCGAGATCGGACAGATCCTATTCGTGCTGCTGGTGCTGGCGCTGATCTGGGCACATCGCCGCCTCGGCGCGGCGCTGCCGCGCTGGGGCGCCGAGCTGCCGGCCTATGCAATCGGCTCGGTATCGATGTTCTGGTTCCTGGGCCGCCTGGTGCGGGTTCTGGCGGCCGCATGATGACGAATGGGACGAACATGATCGCGCGCAAACTCCTGCACGCCGTGTTGGGTGCGGCGCTGCTCTCGCTGCTGACAGCGAATCCGAGCCTTGCCCACGAGCAGACGGGCGTCGGCGGCGGGCTGGCCAGCGGCCTGCTGCATCCCTTGACGGGGCTGGATCATCTGGTCGCGATGGTTGCAGTCGGCATCTGGGGCGCGCAGCTCGGCGGCGCGGCGATCTGGATCCTGCCGGTCGTCTTCCCGCTGGTGATGGCGTTCGGGGCCGTCCTGGGAATCCTCAAGGTCGGATTGCCCGTCCCGGAGCTCATCATCGCGCTGTCGGCGCTGGTGCTCGGGCTCGCGGTCGCGATCCGCATCCGTGTCCCGTTTGCAGTTGCGGCCATCATCGTTGCGATCTTCGCCATCTTTCACGGCCACGCGCACGGCGTCGAGCTTCCGACGGCGGCAAATCCCCTGGCCTATGGCTGCGGCTTCGTGGTCGCGACCGGTCTTCTCCACGCCTGCGGCATCACCATCGGCGCGCTCGCGCGCTGGCCCGGCGGCGAGCGCATCATCCAAGGCGTCGGAGCAGCCATCGCCGCGCTCGGCGGCTACTTCCTCGTCGCGAGCCTCGGAGTCGCGGCATGAGCACGTACCGCCGGACCGCCCTGCTCGCATCGGCGCTGCTGCTGACGCAAGCGCAGCTCGCTGATGCCCATATCGTGTCGGCCCGGCTCGGCGACTTCTACGCCGGCGCCCTGCACCCGCTGCTCGCGCTGCAGGACGTCGTGGTCTGGGTCGCCCTCGGGTTGCTGGCCGGCTCGCTCGGTACAGCGAGCGGACGCTGGCTGGTCGTGGTGTTCCCGCTCGGCTTGTGCACGGGGCTTGCACTCGCCGCCGGCTCTGGCGCAACGGCGGTGTCTCCACTCGGCGATGCCGCGACCATTCTGATTCTCGGGCTGCTGCTGGCGGCGGCCTTGCGCATTCCCGTGGTCCTGCTGAGCATGATTGCATTCGTGCTCGGCGTGATGCGCGGCGCCGCCAATGCCGGCGAGCTCGTGCCGCAGACCGACCGCCTCCTCTACGCCGCCGGTCTCGCCAGTGCGGGCTACGTCACCATCACCCTCGTGATGGCGCTGGCGGTCACCTTCAGGCGTCCTGAGACCGAGCCGGTATCGAGCTGGCGCGGGATCGCGGTGCGCGCAGTCGGTGGCTGGGTCGCCGCAATCGGCCTGATGATGGCGGGACTATCGCTCGCAGCCTGAGCTGGCCTATGCTCGGGCGATCCGACCCCGCGAATTCCAGGGCTGCGTGACCGACGCCATCAACATCGTTACGATCGTCGCGCTGCTCCTGACCTGCGCCGGACTGATCTGGACAGATCTGCGCAGCGGGCTGCTGCCGGACTGGATGAATGCGCTGGTCGCCGCCAGCGGCTTCGCAAGACTGGCGACGCTTGTCGATCTCCCCGAGGCACTGTGGAATTGCGCCGCAGCCCTCGCCCTCGGCTCGGCGCTGCTGCTGCTGCGGCTGCTCTACGCAATGGCCCGCGGCCGCCAAGGATTGGGCCTCGGCGACGTCAAGTTTCTGATGGCTGCGACGCTTTGGGCCGGCCTGCCAAATATGCCGATCCTGCTGCTCATCGCCGCGACGACGGCACTCGCCGCAGCGCTCGTCCTCTTCATCATGGGCCGCCGGCTGACAGGCCAAACGGCGCTGCCGTTCGGCCCGTTCCTCGTCCTCGGCCTGCTTGCCGTACTCGCTCTGCAGGCCACCGCGAGCGAATTGCTCGTGACCTTCTGAATGCGGTAAGCCGTGACCTCAACGCGCCCGCCGCGCCATCCGCTCGCGTCCGCCCGGCGGCGCAGGCGGGGTCATCGGTCCCGCCTGCACGTCGCCGCTGCCGGCTGTGCCGAGCTGCGGCATTTGCAGAGTGACGGTCTCCGGCGCCTTCAGCAGCGAGGCCTCACGCGGTCGCAGCGACTGCAGCACCCATCCCTCATGCGAGGCGCCGACCCGCAAGCGCAGCGACGCCTGCGACGAGGCATCGACGAAGATGCCGAAGCTCTCCTCGTCGCCGATCACCGTGCCGACGAGCTGCAGGTTTGGTCGTTCCGGCTCTTGCGGCGGCGGGGGCGGCGGCGCTCGCATGACCATGACGGGTGCGGCAACCGGTGGCGGCCGGCGCGAGGCCGAGAAGATCGGACGGTCGCGCGTCGCCGAGAGAGCACTGATCGGAACATCCCACAGCGGGTTGGCACTCCTGCGCCCCGGGACTTGCGCGCTGAGCACCTCGGAAACGGCCGGCGGGTCGGAGGCGCCGGGCGCGGCCTGCACGGGCGCAGCGGGCTCGAGACCATCCGCCGTCTCACCCCAGGCACGGCCGAGCGAAGCTGCAAGCACGCATACGGTCGCAACGGTGACGAGACCTGAACCGACGAACGATCGCATCACATCTTTCCCTGCCATTGGCCCGACACGGTGACCAGCACCGTCAGTCGCCCCACACCGCCGGTCGCGGCCGCCAGCGGTTGCTGCACGTGCAGCTGATCGACGAAGAGAAACGGCAATCCCGCTTCGAGATCATAGAGCAACTGCTGCAACGCCGGCTGTTCGAGCTCGCAGCTGGCGACGACGCTGATCAGGTTCTCGTTGCCGCGCGCCGCCGGTAGCTCGACCTGGGTCGACAGCACGCTGCCGCCGGCCTTGCTGATCGCCTCCGTGAGGCGCTGCACCAGCGCCGCGCCCGCGATGGTGACCGTTCGTCCCTCGACGAACACCGATCCGCCCGGAGCCGTCACGCTGTCCGAGGAGGAACTGCTGTCCGGCCGTTTGCGTCCGGAAAACTGCGCCAGTTGCGCGTTGGTGTCATTGAGCTGGTCGCGCTTGGCGACGAGATCGGCGACCGCTGCAGCACCAAGCCAGAGCAGTGCGACGATGGTCGCCGCATAGAGGATCGCAGAAGCGGCCGGCGAGTTCACGAAGATCCGGCGCAGCGATGTCGCCCAGTTCATGCCCGATCCCCGAAATAGGCGTTGATGCGCGCCTCGATATGGAAACGCTCGCCCGCTTCCCCGGCGGTGCGCGTCGTCGGCGCATAGAAGGTGGCGCGGCTGAACTGCGGCGACTGCTCGATCAGCCGGATCAGCGCGGGGGCGTCCTGGGTCAGGCCGGAGATCTGCAGCCGATCGTTCTCGACATGCATCTCGACGACATACGTCCCGTCGGGCAGAATCTTCGACAGCGTGTCGAGCACGATGACGCTGGCGGGACTGGTCTGCTTGCGCTTGGCGAGCAGCCCGTCGGCGGCGGTGGCGCCCATCGCGGGCCGCAGCGCCGCGCGCAGCCGCGTGACCTGCGCCTGCGCATCTTCGAGCTCGCCATCGAGAAATCCGCCGATCAATGTTGTCGCGATCAGCAGCACGGCCGTGGTCGCAGCAACCGACAGCCAGCCGAGCTTGAGCACGCGCCCGAGATCGCGCCCGCCGGCAAGCGACGAGCGCAGCGACGTCTTGAAGATCTGGATCTGGCCGCCATCGGCTGAGTCGACATCGGCGGTGATGACGAGCCTGGCGGCGCCGACCTGATCGGCCAAGGCAAGCAAGGGCTGGACCAGAGCGCGCGGCGTCGCCGCGAGCGTCAGCGCGATCCGATCCCCGACTGCGCGCGGGGCGCTGCAACCGTAGAGGACCTGATCGAGATTCCACGGCGTCAACCTGCCGATCTGAGTCCGGATCATGCCATCGAGAAACGGCTCGGCCTGCCTCGGAAAGTCGAGCGGGCGGACCAGGACGCTCTCGGCGGCCAGATGGATTTCCAGCGCGGCGCCGCGCAACGTTCGCAGCCACTCCGGCGAGAGCCCGGCCTGCGCAGCGCCGGCCGCCGGATTCACCCTTGCCGGCGCCGGCATCGGCTTCACCTTCGCCTTCGGTTGCGCCTGAATCGTCAAGGCGACGCTTTCTGTTCGGTCATGGCGGACCAGGACCTGCGGACGTCTGAGCAGCCGATCGGCCACGGCTTCGATCGCCGTCGCGACGCTCGCCGTCCACACCGTCAGTCCGCGCTCGATCGCTTCGGTCAGCTTCATGGCATTCCCCGCGCCTGAAGCGCTCCCCTCGGTTGCGGCCCCTCGTCCTGGCGCGCCAGCAGCCGATAAGGCTCCTCGCCTTCGCCGGGAACGATCACCGCCGTCGCCGCATGACGAAGCCCGCCCGCCGGACCGACGACGATGCGCAGCCGATAGGCCTTGCTCTTGCCCTTGGCGGCATCCTTCGCAACAGGACCGAGCGTCTTGGCCAGCGTATCGGCATCCTGTGACAGCGACGCCCTTGCGTTGAGGAAATCCTTCAAGATCAGCGGCGTCATTCCCGGCAACGCTGCAACGACCTCCGGCGCAGCGATCGTCGGATCGATTCCGGGAGAGCCGTTGAAGACGGTCACCAGCGGAAGGACCCGATCGACGAGCGATGCGGGAATGCCGAGGACGAGCGACAGCTCGCCGACATGCGCGAACGGCGCCAGGCGCGGGACACGCTTGAGACCGGCCGCCGCATAGCGCGCCTCCTCCGCCTGGGCCTTGGCTGCATCGGATGGCTTGGAGCGCCACGCGACCACCCGCTCAGCATGATCCTTGGCGGCATCCCGGTCGACGCCCAGCGTGACGAAGAGGTTTTCGAGCATGTCCTTCGAGGCCGTGTTGAGATCGATCCGCGCCGCTTCGTTGACGAACGAGACCGCGATGTCGTTGCCTGCAAGCGCCAGGCGGAAACCGCCCTGCCGCGGCCGTTCCTCCTCCTTGGACAGCAGCAGGCGATAGGCCGACAGTTCGATGGCCGCCGAGATCAGCGCATCGGCCTCGACCGCCTCGTCTTCGAGCCGCAGCAACCGCGCCGAGCTGCCCAGCTGCTGCGAGACGACCACGACGAGGGCCGCCAGCGCCGCGAGCATCCACAGCGCCGCGATCAGGATGAAGCCATCCTGCGCGCCGCGCCGGTCGGCAGAGCCATTGCTGAAGAAGCGAACGGGCATCAGTCGACCGGCTCGCTCTTGTTCGGTTGGGCCGGCTCGGCCACGGCTGGCTGGTTCGCGGTGCCGCCCGCTCCCGTATCGGCAAAACCGCCCCCCGGCGCATCGACCTGAATACGGACTGCGCTGACGAGTACGGCCGCGCCGCCACGGCTGTCGTCGTAGATCGTCATGCGGACGGCGGACGGCAGCTTGGTCGCATCGCGCCATTCCGTCGTCCAGGCCATCGTCCTGTCGGCATAGGCGAACGACATCCGGAACGGCGCCGACAGCAGCACCACGGGATCGACGAATTTGAAATGCTCGGTCACGGGCTGGCCGACCGACACGGGCTCGAACGCGGCACGCGATCGCCGCAGAGCGCGCTCGCCCCTGCCCCCTTCCTCGCCGATGCGCACGATATCGAGGCCATGTCCCGCATTCGGACCAAACTCGGCGCGCACGAACATCGCCGAGACCTCGTCGCCCACGAACAGCGGTCCCTTCTGCTCGCGATTGGCCGAAACAAACTGCACGGCAGCGAAATCATCGCCGACCCGCCGCAGCGCGGCGGCCACCATCTCGGCGCGCTGCACGCGATCCAGTCCGCGCTTCCATGCCGGCAGCCATTGCGACGTCACCGCAGCCAGCGCCGACAACACGATTCCGGCAATCGCGAGCGCGCCCAGCGCCTCGATCAGCGCAAAGCCCTGCTGTTTCGGTCGATCGGGTGGGACGCGCATCAGCGCGCTCCTCGCGCGAGGCGAACCGTCTGCACATCGGCGACGGCGCCCGAGCCGGTCTTCACACGCAAGGTCACTGCCTCCGGAATCCACCCGGTCTGCCCGGCCGGCTCATTCCAATCACCACCGAGCGGCCTGACTTGCAGCACCACCGCCCCAGAGCCGGAGCGCTGATCGATCCTGCCCGGCTGCAGCCGGCTGCGATCAGCCAGCACCGTTGCCAATGCCAGCCTCATGTCGGTGACCAGGGTGACATGCTGTTCGAGCTTGCGAACACTGGCCGCGTTGCGCGACACCACGGCGCCGATGGCGATGATCGACACGCTGACGATGGCAAGCGCGACGAGCACCTCGATCAGCGTGAAGCCTGCGTCACTCCGGTCGCCTATATCAACCATTGGCAAGCGCGCGCGAGACAATGTCGATCCTCCCCGTCAGCCAGTTCACCCTGATCTCCAGGCTCAGATCGGCGCGCGACAAGGTAATCGCGCCGCCGCAGGACAGGCCATCAGGAAAGAAGCTGATCGTCGCCAGCACCGGCCGATGCTGGCAGCTGCGCGGCAACGTCGCCAGGAACGCGACGTCGTCGGGCAGCTTCAACGCAGCCGCGCCGCTACCGGAGCGGATCAAGCGGCGCGACGTGTCGATCTCAGTGTCGACGCGCGTACCTGTCCGCATCGACGAGGCACGATCGGACTTCAGGAGTACCGCAGCTTGCAGCGCATAGGCCTGCAGCCGAGGCCGCGACGTCTGTCGCGGCAGATAAGGCAGCGCGACGGACGCCAGCAGCGCGACGATCGCGAGCACGCAGACCATCTCGAGCAGCGTGAAGCCGCGCTGGCCGTCGTCACTCACTGCGCGCGCTCGTCTGCGTCGGCGTTCCCAGGACGATGTCCGCCGCCGTTCCGCTGCCGCCCTCCTGGCCATCGGCACCGTAGGACAGGATGTCATACGGGCCGTGGTCGCCCGGCGCGCGGTAGACATAGGCCGTATTCCACGGATCCTTCGGCACGGCACCGCCCTTGAGATAGGGGCCGTTCCAGGCGCTCAGTCCGGCCGGCCGTTGCGCCAACGCCGCGAGACCTTCCGAGGTCGAGGGGT
The DNA here is from genome assembly GCF_032485115.1 of Bradyrhizobium sp. SZCCHNRI2009. Lineage (NCBI taxonomy): Bacteria > Pseudomonadati > Pseudomonadota > Alphaproteobacteria > Hyphomicrobiales > Nitrobacteraceae > Bradyrhizobium > Bradyrhizobium sp. SZCCHNRI2009. Next base: position 144,234 of record NZ_JAUEUH010000002.1, on the reverse strand, counting down.
AGCGGCCGGCATCGAGATAGAACAGATCGAGCGCCGCCGAGAAGCTCTGCAGTTGGATCCGCGCCGCCTTGGTCTTGGATTCGCTGAGATAGTTCAGAACGCGCGGACCGATCAGCCCCATGATCAGTCCGATGATCGTGATCACGACCAGCATCTCGACCAGCGTGAAGCCGCGCTCCTGCTCGCGCCCGGCCCTCGTGGCCGGCTCGATCTGGGTATCTGATCTCATGTCGTTCTCCTTGATGGCGGTCAGCCGACCAGTTGCGTCACCGAAAGCAGGGCCGTCATGATCGAGACGATCAGGCCACCGACGACCACGCTGATCAGCAGAATGGCGGCGGGACCGACGATGCCGACGACACGGTCGAGTCCCCGCTGCAGCTTGGCTTCGTAGAATTCGGCGATCCGGGTCGACAGCGTCGGCAACTGGCCGGTCTCCTCGCCGAGCCGCAGCATGCGCAGCGCCATCGGCGGCAGCATGTTGTCGGCCGACAGCGCCTGGGACAGCTTGCCGCCGTGACGGACGCGATCCGCCGCCGCCGACCATGGCGCGCGCGACGACGTCACCGCCATCACGTCAACGAGGATGCGCAGGGCGGCGCTCAGATTGACGCCGCAGCCGAGCAGCAGGCCGAGATTGCGGCAGAACAGGCTGGTCCGATAGAACAGCAGGAGGCTGCCGATGCCGGGCGTCACCGCCAACACACTGGTCAGGCCGGCGCGAACCGCGGGCTGACGCAACAGCCACCAGCCTGCCGCAAGCAGCGCCGCACAGCCGAGCGTGATCGCAACTGCATTGGCGCGCAGCAGATCCGACATCGTCATGAAGAAGCCGAGCGCGGTATCGGCACGGCCGCCGAAGTCGCGCAGCACGGCAGAGAAGTTCGGCAGCACGGCCACGAGAAAGAACAGCATCACGCCGATCGCCGCGAGGAAGACGAAGGCGGGATATTGCATCGCGTCGGTCAGTTTGCGTCGCGTCGCCTCGGAACGCTCGCGTTCGCCGGCCAGCGCAGTCAGCACGTGATCGAGCGTTCCCGACGCTTCGCCGACGCGCATCAGCGCGACATACATCGGCGAGAACAGCTGCGGCTGGGCGGCCGCCGCGTCGGCGAAGCTTTCGCCGGCCATGATCGCCGCGCGCAGCCGCGCCACCACGGGACGGAGGCGGCCGATGTCGGAGTCGCCGGACAGCAGGTCGAGCGCGTCGTCGAGCCGCGCGCCGGCCTTGAGCAGCAGGGCCAGGTCGCGCGTGAAAGTGGTCACTTCAGCCGCGGACGGAGCGCCGAACGAGAACCCGGACGCAGCCCCCGTCCGCTCCTTCTTTTCCTCCACGGTTTCGATCGGCAGCAGTTGCAGATACGAGATGCGCCGTTCGACCTCGCTGCGCGACGGCGCGACGAGAGATCCGACGACGATTTCACCAGACTGCGTCAGAGCGCGATAGCGGTAGCTCGGCACGATCCACCTCACCGCGCAACGAGGACACGAAGCAGCTCGGAGGCCGAGGTGACGCCGGCGCGGCACTTGGCAACGCCGTCGTCCAGCATCGTCGTCATGCCTTCCCGGATCGCCAGCCGATCGATCGCGAGGCCGTCGGCACGATCCGCGATCAGCTCGCGCAGACCGCTGCTCAGCTCGAGCAGTTCGAACACACCAACCCGGCCTCGATAGCCGCTCTGGCCGCATCGCTCGCATCCCCTCGGGTGCCAGGTGATGTCGCCGGGGACGAGGCCAAGATGACCGAGGCGTGGGTCCTGGCGACACGTGTCCTCATCGAGCGGCTTCGGCGTCTTGCAGTGATCGCAGAGCTGGCGCACCAACCGCTGCGCGATCACCGCGCGCAGGGTCGACCGCAACAAGAAGCCTTCGACGCCGAGGTCGAGCAGGCGCGGCACCGCCGCCGCGGCGGTTTCCGTGTGCAGCGTCGTCAGCACCAGATGGCCGGTCAGCGCAGCATGGACAGCGACATGCGCCGTCTCGCTGTCTCGGACTTCGCCGACCATGATGACGTCGGGATCCTGACGCACGAAGGAGCGCAGCGCGCTCGCAAATGTCAGCCCGATCGCCGGCTTGATCTGAGACTGATTGATGCCGGGGATCTCATATTCCACCGGATCCTCGACAGTGAGTATCTTGCGCTCCGGCGTGTTGAGCATGGACAGGATCGTCGCCAGGGTCGTGGTCTTGCCGCTGCCGGTGGGCCCCGTGATCACGATCATGCCGTGCGGCAGCGTGATCAGGCGCCGGAGTGCAGCGTCGTCGCGGGTCGCGAGGCCGAGGCGGCTCGCAACCAGCTGCGAGCGATCCTTCGGCAGGATGCGCAGCACCGCCGATTCCCCGTGCTGGGTCGGCATGACCGCGACGCGGACGTCGATTTCGGCCCGGCCAGCGCGAATGCGCGCCGCGCCGTCCTGCGGCAGGCGCCGCTCGGCGATGTTCAGACCGGCGACGATCTTGATGCGCGAGATCACTGCCTGCGGCAGCACGCCTGAGGGCGCTGCGATCGGACGCAACAGGCCGTCGACACGCAGCCTGACCACGAGGCCGGTCGAGAACGGCTCGATGTGGATGTCGCTGGCGCGCATCTCCACCGCCTTCTCGATCAGATCGTTCACCGCGCGGACGACCGGCGCGCCGCTGGCGAGATCGCGCAGACTTTCGATGTCGTCGTCACGGATCTCCTGTGCCGGCGAGATCTCGGCGTCGTCGGAATCGCCAAGCCGCTGGTCGAGGACGACGGCGATATCCTCATGCGAGGCGACCTTGAAGAGAGTCTGCGGGCCGAGCACCAGTTCGGCGGCCCGGCGCACGGCCTGATCGGTCGGATCGGCCATCGCGAACACGGCGGCGCCGTCAGAATCTTTGTATGGATAGCCGAGCACCTCGCGGAGGAAGCGGTCGGAGAACTCGCTCACCGCGGGGAGTGCCGCCATCAGTTCGCGCAGCGCGACGCGCTGCAGTCCGGTGAAGCCGGCGACCTCCTCCGCGAAAACGTCGGCGGTCAGGCCGAACCTGTCCCAGAGCGCGATCTGCGTTTCGCCCGCAGCTCCGCCTTCGCCCGCCGCCTGGGGATGGCGCTCGCGAAGATAGGCATGAAATTGGGTCGACAGTGTACCGCTCATGGCGTGATCCGGGTGGCGCCCGTGCCGGCCCCAACGTCTCGGCACGCCGCTACTGGTGACCCACGTTATTGATCGCGAACATGACGGCTGTACGAATGCCGGAGGCGCCGACATTTCCGACACACATGCGGCGCAAAGGTCGGGCGGCAGCCGCCAATTATACATAAGTGTCATATTGGACCGCTATGCAGGCTGCGCGGTCTAAACGAGGCGCTGCTGCGTTTCGGCCGGTCAACACGAGTAGATCGGTAAGTCCATGTTTCGTATCGGCAATCGAAGCCAGTCCGCTGCGGTTGTCAGACCTGCCTCGCTGCTGGCGATTGCGGTGCTGCTCGCCTCCTGCAACATGGCAACGCTCAATTCCCAGGCCAGCGCGCCGGCCGATGTCGACGTCATCGACAAGGTGCGCTCGCTCGATATCCTGCCGCGCGACAGTGGACCGGTCGCATCGATCCAGGGACGCCCCGAGGTCGAGCGCGCGAGCGCGCGGACATATCAGGGGACCACGGTTCAGGAGGTCGCCGAGGTCAGGCCGCTTCCGGCGGCCGATGGCAAGGGCTATGACCTCAATTTCGAGAACACGCCGATCGCAGTGGTTGCGAAGGTCGTGATCGGCGACATCCTCGGCGCGGGCTACGCGATCGATCCCCGCGTGCAGGGCAGCGTCAGCCTGGTGTCGGCGCGGCCGGTGCCGAAATCCGACATCCTGTTCGTGCTGGAGAGCGCGCTGCGCCTGTCCGGCGTCGTGCTGGTCCGCGAAGGCGGCGGCTACAAGCTGACCCCGCTCGGCGACGCCATCGGCGCCGGACGCGTCGACGGCGAGGCCGGCCGCGCCGAGCCCGGCTACGGCGTCTCCGTCGTGCCGCTGCAATATGTCGGTGCGCAGACGATCCTCAAGCTGATGGACAGCTTCGCGACTCGCGCCGGCAGCGTGCGCGCCGACACTACCCGGAACTTGCTTCTGATCCAGGGCACAGGAGCCGAGCGACGCTCCGCGATCGAAACGGTGATGAGCTTCGACGTCGACTGGATGCGCGGCCAGTCCGTCGGCATCTTCCCGGTCAGCAATTCGGCGCCAGAGCCTTTGATGGCGGAGCTGGAGAAGATCATGGACTCCGGTGAGAACGGATTGAGCCAGAATCTCGTCAAGCTGCAGGTCGTCAATCGCCTGAACGCGATCATGGTCGTGACGCGCAAGCCAGCGCTGCTGCAGAGCGCGGCAACCTGGATCCGCCGGCTCGATCAGGCCGACTCCGGGCGCACCAGCGTCCACGTCTACCGGGTCCGCTACGGCGACGCGCGCCAGCTCGCCAAGGTGCTCACCGACATGTTCGGCGGCGCCGGCTCGTCCTCCACCGACGGCGCCGACGGCCAGACCGCGCCGGGGTCCGACGGCACGACGACATCGGTCGCCGATCGGCTCTCCTTCAACACAAATGCAGCGGGATCATCGGGTTCGAGCGCCAATCCGACGAGCCGGTCCCAAGCCGGTGGTCTCTCGAGCATGTCATCTTCGAGCACATCGTCCTCCAGCAGTACGCCGTCCTCGACCGGGCTGGAGCCACGCAGCAGTGGTGCTGGCGGAGGCCAGGCCATCATGCCGAATGTCCGGATCACCCCGGACACCGTGAACAACTCGCTGCTCATCTATGCCGACCGCGAGAACTACCGCATCATCTCCAACACGCTGCAGCAGCTCGACCAGCCGGTGCTGCAGGTCGGGATCGACGCCACGATTGCCGAAGTGACGCTCACCAACGAGCTGTCCTACGGCGTGCAGGCCTATCTTTCGAGCAAGGTGCTCGGCCTCGGGACCGACAAAGGATCGATCACCAATACGCAAGCCACGTCGGTCGCCACAGCGACGACATCCGCGGCGACGACGGCCTTGATCAACCGCGCTCTGCCCGGCTTCAACTTCCTGATCGGACACGACGCCTCGCCCAACATGATCCTCGACGCACTCCATACCGTCACCAGCGTCAAGGTGCTCTCCAATCCCTCGCTGGTCGTGATCAACAACCAGACCGCCACCCTGCAGGTCGGCGACGTCGTGCCGGTATCGACCGGCAGCGCGACCGTACTGTCGTCGAGCAATACTGTCGTCAACACCATCGACTATCGCAACACCGGCATCATCCTGCGCGTCGTGCCGCGCATCGCCGCCAACGGCAATGTGCGGCTCGAGGTCGAGCAGGAGATCAGCAACGTCGCGGCCCAGACCGCCGCGAGTCTCACGCCGACGGTGTCGCAGCGCAAGGTCAAGAGCGCCATCTCGGTCGCCAACGGCCAGACCGTGCTGCTGGCGGGCCTGATCAGCGAGCAGCAGACCGGCAATCGCAACGGCATTCCGGCCTTCGACGAGATTCCGGTTCTTGGCGACGCGTTCTCGCATCAGGGCAAGAAGGGTACGCGCACCGAGCTCATCATCTTCATCCGGCCGCAGATCATCCGCGACGGCAGCGATGCGCATCAGGTGGCAGAAGAACTCCGTTCCAAGCTCCGCGGATCAGTCGGAGCGAGCATCACGGATGATTTGCGTGTCCGCACCACCCGTTGACCCCAGCCAAGTGATCCGGCCGACGATGGGGCGCCTCACCATCGCCTGCACCGCAGCCATCCTGCTGCTCGGAGCACTCGCCTCGCCCGTTCGCGCCGATTCGGTCAGCACCGCACGCATCGCCTATGCGCGCGGCGACTTCGTCCGCGCCGTGCGCATGCTGACCCCGCCTGCCCTGCGCGGCGATCCACGCGCTCAGGCGATGCTCGGCTTCATGTATGAAAACGGCTTTGGAACCCCGCAGGCCTACGAGGTCGCGAGCGATCTCTATTGTCAGGCCGCCGCAGCCGGCAATCCGTTCGGCCAAGCGATGCTCGGCCTGATGTACGACAAGGGTCATGGCGTTCCACAGGACGTCGTGCTCGCCTACAAATGGCTGAACCTTGCTGCCGGACATGCCAAGTCGACCCAGCGCAGCTACTTCCTGCGGCTTCGCAACGCCGTCGCATCCAAAATGTCGGCCAGCCAGATCGCGCAAGGCCAAGCCCTCGCGCTGAGCTGGGTGCCCGGCCAGCTCTGACCAGTATCACCGGTCCATAGCCCGGCGAGCGCTGGCTCCCGACAGCAATGGAGTCAAGCTCCTGGCGGCACACGCGCTGCCAAGCTGGTGCTGTGACGTGCGTGTCCAGTATCCGCGCTGCTCGGCGCATTTCACAAAACCGAAGCAAGACCGACACCACGTTGCAATTTGTTGCCGCGATAGATCGTCGCAGGCAAGCGGCCATCAGCATGCGCGCGCCACCACCCTCCTCCGTCCGGAGATCTCATGACCAGAACAGTCACACGGTCCAAGGCGCTCGCCCTTGCGACCACCGCCGTCTTCACCGCGACCAGCGTCGCGCCGGCCTTCGCCGAACCGGCGACGAGTACGCCGATCGAGCACGTCATCATCATCGTCGGCGAGAACCACACCTTCGACAATCTGTTCGGCACCTACAAGCCGAAGGCGGGTCAGACGATCGACAATCTGCTCAGCAAGGGCATCGTCAACGAAGACGGCACGCCGGGCCGGCATTTCAAGAAGGCGGAGCAGCGGATCGGCCGCGACGAGGTTCGCTACACTGCCGAGACCGCGTCCACCGGCGCCTATGCGACACTGCCGCAGCCCTACACCACCTACGGGATCGGCCTGCCGCAGAACGTCCTCGACACCCGCTTCCCGGCCAATCTTCCCAACGGCCCGTACCAGATTTCGAAATACGTCTCCTATGCGGCCTACACCGGAGATCCAGTGCACCGCTTCTTCCAGATGTGGCAGGACATCGACGGCGGCAAGCACGACAAATTCGTGTGGGTCGAGCAGACCATCGGCACCGGCTCGAACGGTCAGCCCTATCCGGCCGGCGGGTTCAACCCGATGGAAGGCGCCATCTCGATGGGCTTCTACAATATGAACCCGTTCACCGACGCCGCCGGCAAGGCCCAGCCCGGTGACGCAGCGTTCTTCAAGCAGCTCGCCGACGAGTATGCGATCAGCGACAACTATCATCAGGCGATCATGGGCGGCACCGGAGCCAACTTCCAGGCGCTCGTGACCGGCCACGCCGCGTTCTTCACCAATCCCGAGACGCTGAACGGCGCCCCCGCCGTGCCCTACGCCAACCAGATCGAGAATCCGGATCCGGTTCCCGGCACCAACAACTACTACAAGCAGGACGGTTACAGCGGCGGCTCCTACGTCAATTGCTCGGACCCCAGCGCGCCCGGCGTCGCCGCCGTCAACGAGCAGCTTTTCAAGAACGGCGTCTATAGCAACAACTGCGCGCCGAACCACTATTATCTCGTCAACAACTACAGCATGTTCTGGAACCAGACCAGCGCCAAGCCGAATGCCCTCGGCTCGGACAAATTCGTGCTGCCGCCGCAGAGCGCGCCGACCATCGCCGACGTGATGACCGCAAAAGGCGTGTCCTGGAAATACTACAGCGCCGACCGCGGTGACGATGCCACCACCTTCGCCAAGAGCGTCGACGGTGTGCCGCTGCTGTTCCACTCCTATTGCGGCATCTGCGACCCGCTCACCGGCTTCAACAACATCATGAAGAACCCCGCCGAGGAAGCCAAGCTGCAGAACTACGGCGCCTTCGTGAAGGACGTGCAGAACAACACGCTGCCCGCAGTGTCATTCGTGCGTCCGTTCGAGGCGCTCGCCGGGCATCCCGCCGATTCGACCACCGACCTCTACGAAAAATTCCTCGAGGCCCTGATCAATCGCGTCAAGGCCAACCCGCAGCTCTGGGCCAAGACCGCGATCTTCATCACGACGGACGAGGGCGGTGGCTACTATGACTCCGGCTATGTCCAGCCGGTGGACTTCCTCGGCGACGGCACCCGCATTCCCTTCATCCTGGTCTCGCCGCTGGCCAAGAAGGGTCATGTCGACCACACCTATTACGATCACGTCTCGCTGCTGAAATTCATCGAGCGCAACTGGCGGCTGCCCACGATCTCCGCCGTCAGCCGCGACCGACTCCCCAATCCGATCCATGACCGGGACGACAACCGCTATGTGCCGAAGAACCGTCCTGCGATCGGCGACCTGATGAATCTGTTCGCCTTCGGCGATAACGATGGCGATCACGATCACGACGGCGGCTGGCATCATCACGACCACGGTGAGCACGGATACGGCGACGACCGCTGATCGACCGGGAGTCTGCCGCTGTCAAGAACAGCCCGCCGCACACGTTGCGGCGGGCCATCTGCGCATTGTGCGCGGCGACGACATTGATGGTGCACCGAATTGCAACATCGTGACGCCGTCAGCGGATTGTCAGCCGATCGTCACGCCCCCGTTATCGAGCCTCCGCATCGTCCCGCCGCCGCTTGAACGAAGCGGCGCGGTGCAACCGAGGTCTTGGGGGATCTTGCAGAATGTCACTTCGATCATCTTTCAAATCTGCCTTTCATGAATTGCTCGCATTGTCCGTCACGGTGTCTTTGCTGGCGTTTTCCGCTGCCGCGCCGAGCCTTGCGCACGACCATGGCTTCGACGACGATGACGACAGCTACGCCATCGGCCTGTGGGGCGACCTGCCCTACTCCACGCTGCAGGCCACCGTCGGCGTCCCCAACCTGATCGCCGACATGAACGCCCATCGACTGAAATTTACGGCGCACGATGGCGACCTGAAGCAGGGCTCCAATTCCGCCTGCGACGCCGGCCTCTACGCCCAGGCGCTCGCTTTCTTCAACAGCCTCGAGGCGCCCGCGATGTTCACCCCGGGCGACAATGACTGGGTCGATTGCGATCGCCCCTCGAATGGCGGCTTCAACTCGCGCGACCGGCTCGATTACGAGCGCAAGGTGTTCTTCTCGACGCCGTTTTCGCTCGGCCAGCGCAAGCTGCGCCAGGAGGTGCAGACCGATCCGCTGTGTCTGAGCGCCAACGGCACCAAGGTCGGCTGCGTCGAGAATCGCCGCTGGACCGTTGGCCGGGTCACCTACGCGACCCTCAACATCCAGGGATCCTGCAACAATCTCTGCGACACAAATCCCGATCCGGACGAATACAACGCGCGCAACGCGGCCGTGATTCTGTGGATGCAACAGACCTTCGCGGAAGCCAAGAGGCGCAACTCCGCCGCGGTGATGTTCATCACCCAGGGCAACCCGGGCTGGGACCAGGCCGATCCGACGCGCGCGCCGCTGCGCGATCCCAGGACGCTCGCCGAAACCGACGGGCAGCCCGATGGCTTCGTCAGCTTTCTGACCGCCTTGCGCACCGAAGTCGAGGCGTTCCGCAAGCCGGTCGCCTACGTCCACGGCGATTCCCATTACTTCCGGATCGACCAGCCCTTCCTCAACAGTGCCGGCCAGCGGCTTGAGAACTTCGTTCGCGTCGAAACGTTCGGCGACAATCAGGGCAACGGCAACAACGACGTGCGCTGGCTCAAGGTGACCGTCGATCCGCGCAGTCGCGACGTGTTCTCCTTCCAGCCCGTCACGGTGCCAGCGAACCGCACCGCCGTGCCGGCGCCGACCCGCAACTGAGCCTCATGATGATCGGGTCGTCCAGCTTGGCTGGGCGACCCTTGTCTTTCGCCTCTTTCGCGGAGTTCTGGAGTCGGACTCAACCGAGCGACCGCAGCCAGGCCAGCCGGGCGATCGCCTGCGACGCCAGCCGCTGCATCAGATCGAGCCGGTCCGGTTCGGTCGCTCGCTCCGCATGCTCCAGATACGCGTCCGCGAGCGCCTCCGCCAGCACGGCTGCATCGGCTTGCGCGAGCCCAGCCGGCAGGCGCAACAGGTCCGCAACCTCCGATGCCATTGCCGCGGCTTCCTGCGCAAGCTCGCGCACGCGATCCGCCGGGCGGCCAGCGGCGCGCACAGCCATCGCGTCGAGCAACTCGGCGAGTCGACGCTCCAGCCGGCCGGCGTCGATCGTGCCGGCGTCCGACGCCACCGACGCCGCGCGCCTGGCGTCGGTCTCAAGATGATAGGCACGGCGCCGCTCCTTGCGCAGCGTCGCGACATGACCGAGTTCCTCTCGCGCCATCGCCTCGGACGCCCTCTTGACCTCGGGATCATCGGCAAATGCCGCAAGATAGGACCAGAACGCAAAGGCCCGCTCCTCGTTGCGCACCGCCATCGACAGCGCGCGGTACGGCGTCATCAGCCGCGAGTCCTGGATTTCGCGTGCCACGCCGGGCTCAAAGGTCTCCGGTGGTTGCCAGCGCACCAGCGACGCATCGGGGGCACGCCCCGTTCGCGCTTGCGACCATTGCGCGACACTGTCGACATGCTCGCGCTCGGCCGCGGCCAGCCTCGCGAAGACAGCGGCCAGATCGAGCCGGCCTTGACGCTGCATCTCTCCGGACAGCTCGTCGTAGCGATCGGCCGCCTCCTGCTCCATCGCATTGGCGAGCGCGAACAGCTCGTCGATCGAATGCAGGTTCCCGGCCGGTTCCGACTTGAGCGAGAGCGTGCGTGTCAACAACATATGATGGTCCGCCTGATTGTCCTGGCTTGTTTGATCCAGCGCAACGTCCGTCGGATTGCGACCCACTAGACAACCGGCACGATAAGGAGTCAATTTAGCCTGGCTCTATTTGCTCAGGGATTGTCAATGGCGACGATCCTTCCTTCCCCGAAACAGTCCTGACTGGAATACGGCCCCTTCGCGGGCCGTCCGTTCCGCTTGAGGTGATCATGGTTGCGAGTGATGTCGCCACCAATCGGTGGCGCATGCCTGCTATCCTGGTAGCAATCCTCATCGGGCTCTGCGCGATCGCGGCCCCGCGCGCAGCACATGCGGCCGGCGATCTCGCAACCTACCTCTCGAAGATCACGCCGGGTGAGCTGTTCCCGGATGCGGATCGTTTCGGCGAGCCGCAAGGCGAGCCGCCGATCATGCCGGTGTATCGCGGCGATCAGCTCAAGGGTTACGTCTATCTCAACTCCGATTTCGCCAATTCCGTCGGCTATTCGGGCAAGCCGATCCACATCCTCGTCGGCATCGATCCCAAGGGCGTCATCTCCGGGCTGAAGCTGGTCGATCACAAAGAGCCGATCGTGCTGATCGGCATTCCCCAGCCACGCATCGTTGCCGCACTCAACGGCCTGCTCGGCAAGGACATGATGCCGATTGCGCAAGGCGCGGAACATGCGCCGCAGGCCGACATCGTCTCAGGTGCCACGGTCACCGTGCTGGTGATGCACGACAGCATCGTGCGCGCCGCCACGCGCCTGATCCGCAGCGGCCGCATCGGCGCCGGCTCAGCGGCGACCGCCGCCGCAGCGCAGCCCGGCGTGACCAAGACGGTCGATCCCGACAAGAGCGAGATCCGCGACTGGAGCAGTCTGCTCGGCGACGGCTCGGTGCGGCGCCTGCATCTCAGCATCGGCGACGTCAACGACGCGTTCGCCAAGTCGGGCAATGCGGCGGCCGCGCAGAATCCGGAGCCCGGCGATGCCGGCGACACCTTCATCGATCTCTATGTGGCCATGGCCAGCGTGCCCACGATCGGCCGCAGCCTGCTCGGCGACGAGGGCTATCAGCGACTCAAGCAGCGATTGCAGCCCGGACAGCAGGCGATCGTCGTCGCCGGCGACGGCGTCTACTCGTTCAAGGGCTCCGCTTATGTCCGAGGCGGCATCTTCGACCGTATCGAGGTGCTGCAGGAGGGCGGAAGCACACGGCTCCGCGACAAGAACCACATGCGACTCGGTGCGCTGACCGCCGCCGGCGCCCCTGCCCTGCGCGAGATCGGACTGTTCATCACGCCGCCCGAATTCACGCTCGACCCGACCGAGCCATGGCAGCTCCAGCTCCTGGTGCAACGAAGCACAGGCAGCCACGACAAGGCGTTCCTGACATTCGATGTCGACTACACGGTGCCCGACGCCTACTTGAAGCAGCAGACGCGCCCCGCTGTGTCGGCAGCGAAGGCGACGTCCGCGCGTCCCGCCCCGACCACGGCGCAACCGGTCGCCGACGACACCGAGGAGCCGTTATGGATGCGCATCTGGCGCTCGCAGACGGTCTCCATCGGCATCACCGCGCTGGCGCTGGCCGCGCTCACAGGGATCTTCTTCTTCCAGAACGTTCTGGTGCGCCGTCCCCGGCTCTACACCTGGGTGCGCCGCGCCTATCTGCTGTTCGTGCTGGTCTGGCTCGGCTGGTACGCCAACGCCCAGCTCTCGGTCGTCAACGTCGTCACCTTCGTCAACGCGCTGCTGACCGGCTTCCATTGGGAGTTCTTCCTCGCGGCGCCCTTGATCTTCATCCTGTGGGCGGCAACGGCGGCTGGACTGCTGTTCTGGGGCCGCGGGCCGTTCTGCGGCTGGCTCTGTCCGTTCGGCGCGCTGCAGGAGCTGACCAACACAGTGGCAAAATGGCTCAAGGTGCCGCAGATCACGGTGCCCTGGGGGCTGCATGAGCGGCTGTGGCCGATCAAATACATCATCTTCCTCGGCCTGTTCGGGCTGTCGCTGTATTCGGTCGCGCTCGCCGAGCAGGTCGCGGAGATCGAGCCGTTCAAGACCGCGATCATCCTGAAATTCTCGCGCAGCTGGCCGTTCGTGCTGTATGCCGCGGCGCTGCTCGGCATCGGCCTGTTCATCGAACGCTTCTTCTGCCGCTATCTCTGCCCGCTGGGCGCCGCGCTGGCGATTCCCGGACGCATCCGCACCTTCGAATGGCTGCGTCGCTGGAAGGAGTGCGGCTCGCCCTGCCAGCGCTGTGCCAAGGAATGTCCGGTGCAGTCGATCCATCCCGAGGGACACATCAACGTCAATGAATGCATCTACTGCATGCATTGCCAGGAGCTCTACTACGACGATCAGCGCTGTCCGCACATGATCCAGGTCCGGCTCAAGCGCGAGAAGTTCGAGGCGATGTCATCGCCGTCGATGCGCGCCGGCAAGGCCGGTCCGAAGACCGTGATCACCCATGCCGGTCGGCCGACAACGGCGCCGGCTCAATCCGACGATCTCACTCATCCATCATAAGGAGACGACGATGGCGCACGACGACGACCAGACGAAACTCAGCCGCCGACAAATCGTCGGCACCGCCGCGCTCGGCGCGGCCGGCGTGGCCGGCAGCATCGGCCTCGGCAAGAGCGTCGAGACCACGCCGGCCGCCGCACAATCGCGACCGGCGCAAGGCGCCGGCAAGGCGGAGGTCGCGCCCGGCCAGCTCGACGAGTACTATGTATTCTTCTCCAGCGGCCAGACCGGCGAGTTGCGGATCGTGGGCATGCCCTCGATGCGCGAGCTGATGCGCATTCCGGTCTTCAACCGGTGCAGCGCCACCGGCTGGGGCCAGACCAACGAGAGCCGCAAGATCATGACCGAGGGGCTGCTGCCCGAGACGCGCGAACGGCTCAAGGACCGGCTCGGCATCTGGATGAACGGCGACTGCCACCATCCGCACATGTCGTTCACCAACGGCACATATGACGGCCGCTACATCTTCATCAACGACAAGGCCAACACCCGGCTCGCCCGCATTCGCACCGACGTGATGAAATGCGACAAGATCATCGAGCTGCCGAACCAGTACACCATCCACGGCATGCGTCCGCAGAAGTTCCCGCGCACCGGTTACGTTTTCTGCAACGGCGAATATGAGGTGCCGCTGCCGAACGACGGCAAGGTGCTCGACGACAAGTCGAAATACTGGTCGATGTTCTCGGCCGTCGACGGCGACACCATGAAGGTCGCCTGGCAGGTGATCGTCGACGGCAATCTCGACAACACCGACTGCGACTACCAGGGCAAATATGCGTTCTCGACCTGCTACAACTCTGAGAAGGGCGTCACCCTGGCCGAGATGACGGCAAGCGAACAGGACTGGGTCACGATCTTCAACATCAAGCGCATCGAGGAGGCCGTCAAGAAGGGCGACTTCAAGGAGATGAACGGCGTTCCCGTGATCGACGGCCGCAAAGGATCGCCTTACACGCGCTACGTGCCGGTCTCCAACAGTCCGCATGGCCTCAACACGGCCCCCGATGGCATCCACGTCGTCGCCAATGGCAAGCTGGCGCCGACGGTCACGGTGATCGACGTCCGCCTGATCGACAACCTGTTCGACGACAAGATCAAGCCGCGCGACGTCGTCGTGGCCGAGCCGGAGCTCGGCCTCGGGCCGCTGCACACCGCCTTCGACGGCCGGGGCAACGCCTACACCACGCTGTTCCTTGACAGCCAGGTCTGCAAATGGAGCCTCGATCTCGCCAAGCGCGCCTTCAAGGGCGAGAAGGTCAACCCCATCATCCAGAAGCTCGACGTCCACTATCAGCCGGGCCACAACCACGCCTCGATGGGCGAGACCAAGGAAGCCGACGGCAAATGGCTGCTGTCGCTGAACAAGTTCTCCAAGGATCGCTTCCTGAATGTCGGCCCGCTCAAGCCGGAGAACGACCAGCTGATCGACATCTCCGGCGACAAGATGGAGCTGGTGCATGACGGCCCGAGCTTCGCTGAGCCGCATGACGCCGTGATCGTGCACCGCTCCAAGCTCGAGGGCCGCGTGACCTCGATCTGGAAGCGCGACGACCCGTTCTTTGCCGACGCCCGCAAGCAGGCCGCAGCCGACGGCGTCACGCTGGAGAGCGACGCCAAGGTGATCCGCGACGGCAACAAGGTGCGCGTCTATATGTGGTCCAGCGCGCCCGCCTACGCGCTCGAGAAGTTCGAGGTCAAGCAGGGCGACGAGGTGACGGTCTATGTCACCAACATCGACGACGTCGAGGATCTGGTGCACGGCTTCTGCATCGTCAACTACGGCGTCAACATGGAGATCGATCCGCAGCAGACCTCGTCGGTGACGTTCATCGCCGACAAGCCCGGCGTGTACTGGTATTTCTGCACATGGTTCTGCCACGCCATGCACATGGAAATGCGCGGACGCATGCTGGTCTCGCCGCGGAACGCGTGAGCGATGCGGCGCATGCGCCATATCAAGACTCTGGGGCTGGCGGCGCTTGTCGTCGCCGGCCTGCCCTTCCGCGCCCAGGCGGCGACTCTGCAGGTCGGAGCTGAAACCACCGACCTGCAGGCCCTGCTCGACCGCGCCGCCGACGGCGACGAGATCGCGCTGGCCGCAGGCACCTATCACGGGCCGCTGCGGATCACCCGTCGCCTGACACTGACCGGCGCGCATGGCGCCGTGATCACCGGCGACGGCCGTGGGAGCGTCATCACCGTGGCGGCGCCGGGCACCGTCATTCGCGGCCTCGCTATCAACGGATCCGGCCGCGCGCTGGAGCAGATGGATTCCGGCATCTTCGTCGACCAGGCCGCGCACGACGCAGTGATCGAGAACAACCGGATCGAGGGCAATCTGTTCGGCATCTATCTGCACGGATCAGCCAACGCCATGGTCCGTCACAACAGCATCATCGGCCTGCGCGCGACGCGCGGCGGCGTCACCGGCAACGGCGTCTCCGTCTGGAACGCGCCGGGCGCCAAGGTGATCGACAACCAATTCCGGTACGGCCGCGATGGCGTGTTCGCCATCACCAGCCGCAACAACGTCTTCAGCGGCAATCGCTTCAGCGACCTGCGCTTCGCGGTCCACTTCATGTACACCAACGACAGCGAAATCTCCGGCAACGTCTCGACCCGCAACATCATCGGCTATGCGATGATGTTCTCCAAGGCGCTCGTCGTGAGGGATAACGTCTCGGATCACGACCGCGACCGCGGCTTGCTGTTCAACGCGGCCAACGGCTCGCAGATCGCCGGCAACAGCGTGATCGGTGGGCTGCAGCCGGCAGAGCGCTGGGCCACCGCGGAGAACCGCGGCACCGACGAAGGCGTGCCGCAGGCCGATGCGAGCACGGCCACGCCGACCGCCGGCGCCCGTCCCGGTCCCGAGAAATGCGTGTTCATCTACAACACCAACAACAACCATATCACTGACAACTGGTTCGAAGGGTGCGAGATCGGCGTTCACTTTACCGCCGGCTCCGAGGGCAACGACATCAGGGGCAATGCCTTCGTCAACAATGCCAGCCAGATCAAGTATGTCGGCACCCGCCATCTCGACTGGTCGAAAGACGGCCGCGGCAATTATTGGAGCGACAACCCGGGCTTCGACCTCAACGGCGACGGCGTTGCCGACACCGCCTACCGGCCGAATGATCTGATCGACCGCGTGCTGTGGACCGCGCCGGCCGCCAAGGTCCTGATCAACAGTCCGGCCGTGCAGGTGATCCGCTGGGCACAGGCGCAGTTCCCGGCGATCCTGCCCGGCGGCGTGGTCGACAGCCATCCGCTGATGTCGCCACCGCCGGCGCGCCGCACTGCCGCTAGGAGCAGCGCCCGATGAGCGCGACCGTCCATATCGCCGACGTGATCAAGCACTACGGCAAGGTCGAAGCCGTCAAGGGCGTGTCGTTCGATCTCGCGGCCGGGGAGATGGTGGCCCTGATCGGCCACAACGGCGCCGGCAAGACCACGCTGATGAAGATGATGCTCGGCCTGATCCAACCGACCAAGGGCGCGATCGCGCTGCTCGGCGAAAACCCGGCCGCGGGCGAGTTCTCCTCGCGGCGTCGGCTCGGCTATCTGCCGGAGAACGTCGCCTTCGATGCCGCGCTCACCGGCCGCGAGACGCAGAGCTTCTACGCCCGCCTCAAGCGCGAGCCTGTGAAGGGCGCGCTGGCGCTGCTCGATGTCGTCGGGCTGGGCGACGCTGCCGGACGCCGCGTCAATACCTACTCGAAGGGCATGCGCCAGCGCCTCGGCTTGGCACAGGCGCTGATCGGCCGGCCACGCGTGCTGCTGCTGGACGAGCCGACCACCGGTCTCGATCCCGAGCTGCGCCAGACGTTCTACGAGGTGATCCAGAAGCTCGCCGCCGAGGGCACGACGGTGCTGCTGTCATCGCATGCGCTGACCGAGCTGGAGGAGCGGGCCGGCCGTGTCATCATCATGAACAAGGGACTCAAGGTCGCCGACGGCACGCTCGACGAGTTGCGCCGCCTCGCGCGACTGCCGACCCGGATCCGGGTCAAGGTCGCTGAGCTGCCGCCATCCGGCCGGCCCTCCTGGCTGCCGGAGGCGACCTCCTATCGTCGGGTCAATGGCCACATCGTCGAGATCGACGCAGCGCCGGACGAGAAGATCGCTCTGCTGCGCCGTGCGACGGCCGACGGCACCGCCGTGCAGGATCTCGAGCTCATTCCACCCAGTCTCGACGAGCTCTACGCGCATTTCCTGCGCCACGCGGAGCGTTCGCAATGAATGCCGTGATCACCATCGCCGCGAAGGAAATCCAGCAGGCGATCCGCAACCGCTGGGTGCTGGCGTCGACCCTGCTGCTGGCAGGGCTCGCGCTGTCGCTGACCTTTCTCGGCAGCGCACCGACCGGCACCGTGGGCGCGCGCGCGCTCGACGTCGTCATCGTCAGCCTGTCGAGCCTGACCATCTTCCTGATCCCGCTGATCGCGCTTCTGATCTCGCACGACGCCATCGTCGGAGACATGGAGCGCGGCACCATGCTGCTGCTGCTCAGCTATCCCGTGGCGCGCTGGCAGGTGCTGCTCGGCAAGTTCCTCGGTCATCTCGCGGTGCTCGCCTTCGCGACCTGCCTCGGCTATGGCGCCGCTGCCGTAGCGCTGCTGATCGCCGGCAGTCACTTCGACAGTGACGGGCTCGCGGCCTTCGCCGCGATGATCGGCTCCTCCGTTCTGCTTGGCGCGGTGTTCGTCGCGATCGGCTATCTCGTCAGTGCAGTGGTGCGCGACCGCGGCACCGCAGCGGGGGTCAGCATCGGCCTGTGGCTCGTGCTCGTCCTGATCTACGACATGGCGCTGCTCGGCCTTCTCGTGATCGATCAGGGCCGCAACGTTTCCGGCGGCGTGCTCAGCGCGCTGCTGCTGCTCAACCCGACCGACGCCTACCGGCTGTTCAACCTGACCGGCTTCGCCAATGTCAGCCTGTTCTCCGGCATGGCCGGGCTCGCCGGCAGCAGCACGCTGTCGGTGCAGGTGTTGCTCACAGCGCTGGTGCTTTGGACGTTGGTGCCGCTCGCCGGCGCCGCGCTGGCCTTCTCCCGGAGGGAGCTATGAAACGCCTCGCTTTCGCCGGCTTGCTCATCGCCGCCTTTGCGCTTGCCGCCTGCAACGACAGGCAGGCGGCCGCGCCGCCGCCGCCGATCAAGCTGACGGCGGAGGCGATCGGGCATTATTGCGGCATGAATCTGCTCGAGCATTCTGGCCCCAAGGGACAGATCTTCGCCGCCAGCCTGATCGAACCGGTCTGGTTCTCCTCCGCGCGTGACGCCATCGCCTTCACGATGCTGCCCGACGAGCCCAAGGACATCCAGGCGATCTACGTCTCCGACATGGGCAAAGCCGCGAGCTGGGACAATCCGGGCGCCGACAATTGGGTCGAGGCGCGCAAGGCGGTGTTCGTGATCGGCAGCCGGGTCAGGAGCGGCATGGGCAGCGACGAGGCGGTGCCGTTCTCGGATCGGACCGCGGCCGAGCGGTTCGCTGCCGAGCACGGCGGCCGCATCGTCGGCTTCACCGAGGTGCCCCGCGACTACGTGCTGAGCTCCGCCGACGACAACGCCGGTCTGGCCGAGCCGGGTTCGAAGCAAACCACGGGAGTCCAGCGATGACACTTTACCTCTCGCGCCGGCGCTTCATCCGCATCAGCGCCGCATTGGCGGGTCTCGCGGTTGCTCCTTCCTGGGCGCAGGCGGCCGACAGCACAAGCGGATCGGTCGAATGGCGCGGCACGCTGCTCGGCGCCGTCGCCACGATCAAGCTTCATCACCGCGACCGGCAGGAAGCCGAACGGCTGATCACGGTGTCGATCGGCGAAGCCCGGCGGCTCGAGCGCCTGTTCAGCCTGTATCTGGAGCAATCGGCGCTGGTGACGCTGAACCGCACCGGTGTGCTGGTGGACCCCGCGCCCGAGCTGGTCGACATCCTCACACGCTCGCAGCGCTACGCCGCGATGACCGACGGCCGCTTCGACCCGACGGTGCAACCGCTGTGGACGCTCTATGCCGATCATTTTTCGCGCCCGCATGCCAATCCCGACGGGCCGCCGCAAGCGGCCGTGCAAGAGGCGCTGGCGCGGGTCGGCCATCAGCGGCTCAGCGTCAGCCGCGATCGCATCGTCATGCCGCGCGGCATGGCGCTCACCCTCAATGGCATCGCGCAGGGCTATGTCACGGACCGGATCGTCGAGCTCCTGCGCAGCGAGGGCGTGCAGCACAGCCTGGTCGACATGGGCGAAGCCCGCGCCATCGGCGCACGGCCGGATGCACGGCCCTGGGAGATCGCAATCGCCGATCCGGACATTCCCGACCGGACCGCTGCACTGCTTCCGATCATCGATCGCGCCGTATCGACATCGGGCGCCTATGGCTTCCGCTTCGATCCGCGAGGCCGCTTCAATCATCTGTTCGATCCGCACGACGGCGGCTGTGCGCAGCGCTATCGCAGCGTGACCACGGTCGCCGGCAATGCAACGGCGGCAGACGCGCTCTCGACCGCCTTCAGCCTGATGTCGGAGCCTGAGATTCGTGCCCTGCTGCCCCGCACCGAGGTCGAACGTGTTCACCTGATCGACGCGACCGGAGCGACAGTCGAGCTTGTCGCTTGAATTCGCGGCCGAATCAGTCGAGAGCGCGGCTAGAGGACGACGGTCGCCGGTCGAAGGCCGCACCGCTTGCTGCTAGGACCTGATGCGCGCCGCGCGGCTGCCTCGTCAAAATCGCGCGGCCATCTCGACGAGCCGCCTGTGCGCCCGCTCACGCGCCACGCCGGTGTGCGCCGCCGGCCCGCTGGTCGGCCCGATCGCCACGAAGTGCAGGTCGCGAAGGCCCATGAAGCGCAGCGCCTCGCGCAAATAGGGCGTCGCGAGGTCGGTACGCCCCCGGCTGATGCCGGTGGTGAAGTCGCCGCCGCTGGCGAGGATCACCAGCGTCGGACGATCCTTCAGAAGCGGCAGGTAGCCACGCGACGGATCGAAGCGAAAGGTGAGGCCCGGCTGATTGATGATGTCGAGCCAGTGCTTGAGTTTGTAGGGAATGCCGAAATTCCACATCGGCGTCGAGATCACGACGCGCTCGGCCAGATCGAGCCGCACCGCCATGCGCTCGGCCACAGCGAACGCCCGGCGCTGGCCGTCGGTGAAGGCGCGGCCGCCCATGCGGGCATATTTCGCCTGCAGGATCTCGCCGTCGAACTCGGGCAGACTCTCGCGCCACAGATTCATCTCGTCGACGTCCCAACCCGGCCGCGCCTGCCTGAAGCGGTCCAGGAAGGCGCGCGCGCCGGCGCTGGATTCCGAATCTGCCCGCGGCGAGGCGACGAGATGCAGCAGCTTTGGCATGCCTCACCCCAGCGCCCTGATCACCGCGTCGGCCGTGGTCACGACAGCAACATTCTGCATGGCGAAGTTGATCGACGCATTGTGCCAGTCCGCGTTCATGGTCGAGCAGCAATCCTCCGGCACCACGATGAAGTAGCCCTTGTCGGCCCCGGTGCGCGCGGTGTGCTCCACCGACATGTTCGTCCAGGCGCCGGTATTGATGAGGACGTCGCGCCCGGTGGCCTTGAGAATCGTCTCGAGCCGCGTGCCTTCCCACGCGCTCATGCGCATCTTCTCGACCACGAAGTCGCCGCTGCGCGGCTCCAGGCCGGCGACAGGCGCCGCGCCCCAGCTGCCGCGCACCATCGCCTTGCTGTCGACCAGCCCCTCGAACAGCGGTGCGTTCAAGGTCACGCCGGGCGCGCCCGGCTCGACCACGAACCAGACATGAATGATGACGACGCCGCGCGCACGCGCGACCTCGGCGAGCCGCCGGACATTGTCGACCACGCGCTGCTGCTTGGCATGACCGGGCGCGCCGGAATCCGCGAAGGCGCCACCGTCCATGATGACGTCGTTCTGCAGATCCTGGATGATCATCGCGCAGCGGCGCGGATCGAGCTGCATGTCGCCAGATGCCAGCTGCGGCGCCGATGGCGCGGACGTCGCGCTGGACATCGCCAGACCTGCCGTTGACGCCCCTCGACTTCGCGCGCTCATATACGGCTCGTGGCGCGGACCGACCTTGGTCGCGATCGCATAGACCGAATGGGTCGCGGTGAGATAGAGCGTGCGAAACTCGGGACCGCCCCAGGCGAGATTGGCGACGAGCTCCGGCGCGCGCACCTTGCCGAGCAGTTCGCCCGTAGGCGCATAGACCCAGACGCCGCCGGGTGCGGTGACCCAGACATTGCCGCGCTGGTCGCATTTCATGCCGTCGGGCACGCCCGGCTCGAGCTCGGAGCGGATGCCGCTGGCAAAGACGCGCCCGTTCGCCAGCGCACCATCGCCGCCGACGTCGAACACGCGGATCACCGCCTGCACCGTATCGTTGACGTAAAGCAGCTTCTCGTCCGGGGAAAAGCACAGCCCGTTGGGCTGGTCGAACAGATGGCGGTCAACCAGCAGCCGCGGCGGACCGCCGCCCGGCGGCACCCGGTACACGCCCTGGAAGCCGAGCTGGCGCGGCCGCTCCACGCCATAGACCGGCATGCGGCCATACCACGGGTCGGAGAAGTAGATCGCCCCGCTGGAGTGGACGCACACGTCGTTGGGGCTGTTCAGCTCCTGGTTCTCGAAATGCGATGCCAGGATCTCGCGGCGGCCGTCGGGACGCTCGCGCACCAGCGACGACGTCGCGTGTTCGCAGACGATCAGATTGAGCTCGGCATCATAGGTCATGCCGTTGCACTTGTTCGACGGCCGCCGCATCTCCACCACGCCACGCTTGGCGTCCCAGCGGCGGCGGACATCAGCCGGCATGTCGGAGAACAGCAGGAACTGCTCGACGGGATGCCAGATCGGCCCCTCGGTGAACTCGAAGCCGGTCGCGACCTGCGCCACCGGCGCATACGGATCGATCAGAGTTTCGAACTCACTGCGCAACGTCACGTGGGTCATGGGGGCACCTTGTGCTGCTCACGCCGGAAACCAGTGCCGCTGCGGCAGCGACTGCACCAGCGGCCCCGGCACCTGGTCGTGCAGCCGTCCCACCACCACACCGCCTTCGATCTTGGCGGGACGATCGTGCACCGGCAGCAGATAGCGCGAACTTGACAGCAGCTTCTTGATCGCTGCCTTCTCGGCGCGTTTTGTCGTGCCGTGATTGCCGGTGGTGCGCGGCTCGCCATCCTGGATCTCGTTGAACGGCGTCACGATCTGGTCGTTGAAGTCGTAGATGACGTCGCCGCAGATGGTAGCGATGCCATCGGCAGTGTGGACGTGGATGTTCATCGAGCCTTCGGTATGGGCATTCGCAGCGTCGCAATAGACGCCCGGCATCAGCTCGACCGGGCCGGTGAGCTCGAGGTCGAGGAAACGCAGCGCACTCTTGGTGTGCAGCCGGTCGATCAGATGCTTGATGTCGGGCGCCGGATATTGCGGATGCATCAGCCCGGAAACCGAGTATTCGAGCTCGCGGCGGTTGAGCACGACCGTCGTGTTCATCGGGAACAGATCGTCCTTCCCGGCGTGATCGATGTGCAGATGGGTGTGGCAGACGTAGCGGACATCGCCCATGCGCACGCCGTGCCGCGCCAATTGGTTCTCGATCATGTTCTCATGGTACTGCAGCCCGCGCATGCCCAGCGTCTCCATGATCTGGTTGGAGCGGTAGCCGGTATCGACCACGACCGGATACGGCCCGCCCAGGATCAGGAAGCCGAGCGTCAGCACCCGGCGGGTGCGGCCGCAATCACGGCCGAGCACAAGGAAGCTCGATTCCAATTCGATATCACCATAGTCGAGAACCTTGATTTCCAGCGCCATGAGCGTTCCCTGTTGCTTTTGTTGTCGTTGCAGGCGGTATCATCCCAGCCGATAGACGCGCTGCGCCGTCCCTCCCATGACCTGCGCGCGCGCATGCTCGTCGAGGTCCCGGATGGCAGCCTCATAGGCCCCCACCAGTACGCGGTAGTCGGTCCAGAGCTTCTCGATCGGAAAGTTCGAGCCGAACAGGCAGCGCTCGGGGCCGAACATTCCGACCGTCTCCCGCACCACGTCGGCGACATGCGCCGGATCGTTGCGGCGAATGAAGGTGCCGAGGCCCGAGAGCTTGCTGACGACATTGCTGCAGCTCGCCAGCCGCTGCATGCCGGCTCGCCATCGATCGCGACCGCGCGTGGACAGATCCTCCAGCATGCCGGCATGCTGGAGGATGAAGGTCACGGACGGACAGCTCTCGGCGAGCGCTGCGGCGCCCGCCATCTGCGGCCCGAAGACCTGCAGGTCGAAGGACCAGCCGTAGTCGGCGAGCCGCGCGATGTTGGCGCGGATATGGGTATCTCTGCAAAGGTCTGGGGACGAAGCGAAACGATAGAGCGGGTTCTCATGCCAGTGCAGCTGCATCCGGACCCCGCGCAGCAGGGGATAGCGCGCCAGCCGGCTGAACTGCGGCCGCGCATCTTCGACGCTCAGATCGGCATAGGCGACGATCGCGTGCGGAAAGCCGTGCTGCTCAGAAGTTCGCTGCACCCAGGCGGCTTCGTCCTCGAAGCCGTCCTTGGCCCAGTTGGTCTGGACGTAGACCGATTGCGTGACGCCGCTGCCGGCGATGTCGTCGAGATACTCCTCGATCGTGTAGTCGCGCCTGATCGGCTCATAGGGGCCGAAAATCCGCGGCTGCATCGGCCCGACCAGCCAGGGCAGATCGGCCTGACGCCAGATGTGGTGATGCGCATCGACATAACCGGTCATGCCGCCCTCCTCTGTGCCAGCGACAGAACATGCGCGACGATGGTCTCGTCCGACCCGCCGGCTGCGATGTCGTCGACGAATGGCGCGATCGCCTGCAACGCCTCGGTCTGCGGCTTGAAGCCGGGCCCCGTCGCCAGCGGCGTCAGCCAGCTCAGGCGCCAGGCGCGCAGCGACAGCCTCCACACGGCGTCACGGAGCACGTGATGGTCACCACGCTCGAGCCCGTCCGAGATGACCAGCACGACGGCGCCCCGCGCGTAGGTCGAGAACCGCGGCACCGCGAGGAAGGCCTGCAGCGCCTCGCCGATACGCGTGCCACCGTCCCAGTCGCTGACGAGATGGGAGGCAGCGAGCAGCGCCTGTTCGCGCCGCTTCAGCCGCAAGGGCCGCGTCACGCGTGTCAGCCGTGTGCCAAGGGTGAACACCTCGGCCTGGGGTACGGCCTGCACCAGCACGTGGGCGAGCCGCATGTTGTCCTCGGTCCGCGCCTTCATCGAGCCGGAGACATCGATCAGCAGCAGCAATCGTCGCAATCGAGGTCGCCGCTTCAACCGCCGCAGCGACAGCACCTCACCGTCGCGCCTTATGCTCTCGCGCAGGGTCCGGCGCAGGTCCACGAAGCTGCCGCGCCGCGCGCGCATGCGCCGGTGGCCACGCCGTTTCGGCAGTTTTGCACGCGCCTGACGCGCGAGGCGCTGCAGAGCATGGCCGCCCGTCGTCGCAGCCAAGCGGCGGGCGACCAGCGCTTCAACGCGCGTCGCAGCCAGACCTGACTCGTTCTGCTCCTCGGCGAGATCGGGATCGACAGCGCCGTCCCCTTCCTCCTGGAGACGCACGACATCGTCCTGCCTGTCGCTCTCGCTGAAGGCCGTTGCCTCGGCGACACCAAAATGGACGTCGAACAGCAGATTGTAGGTCGCGAGCCGCTCCGGAGGCGGCGCGAGGGTCGCCGTCCCGGCACGACGGATATCCTCGATGCTGACAGGCCCCAGCAGTTCGATCGCAGCGAGGAAGGCGGTGGTCTGCTCCGGCGCAATTGCGAAGCCGTTTCGCCGCAACAGCGCAGCGAATGTCACGAAGATCTCGGTCGCCTGCGGCAGGCGGGGCTCGCTCATGTCATCGCCTCCGCGAGCAGCGCGTCGAGCCGCGGCGCGATGAAGGACAGATCCTCCTCATCCTTCAGCGCGACGCCAATCGCGCGCTTGAACGCATCGGGCCAGCGCGCGCCGGTCTGGTTGAGCAGCGTCGCCGCCTCCGCCCAATCGACCGCCTCGGCAATCCCGGGCGCCTTGCTCAGCGGCTCGCGCCGCAGCTTCGCCACTGCAGCCACCACGGCCCGCGCGGTCGCTTCGGCAACACTGGAGGCCCGCATCATCACGATGCGCGCCTCGCGCTCCGCATCGGGATAGTCGATCCAATGATAGACACAGCGTCGGCGCAGCGCTTCGTGCAGGTCACGGGTCCGATTCGAGGTCAGCACCACGATCGGCCGCTCCGCGGCGCGCACCGTGCCGCGCTCGGGGATCGATATCTGGAAATCGGAGAGAAATTCGAGCAGGAACGCCTCGAACTCCTGGTCGGCCCGATCGATCTCGTCGATCAGCAGCACGGTCGCATCGGGCGCGCGCAGGCATGCCAGCATCGGCCGCTCGATCAGAAAGCTCTCGCCATAGATGTCGATGCTCTCCTCGCCGGCTTGGCGGATCGCGAGCATCTGGCGCGGATAGTTCCACTCGTAGAGCGCCGCAGCAGCGTCGATACCTTCGTAGCATTGCAGGCGGATCAGCTTGCGGCCGAGCACCGCGGCGATTGCCTTTGCCGCCTCGGTTTTTCCGACGCCGGGCGCGCCTTCCAAGAGCAATGGCTTGCCCAGCGCGAGCGCGAGATAGGCCGCGGTGGAGAGCCCGTCATCGGCGAGGTAGTACGCCGCGCGCAGTGCCTTTTCCAGCGCCTGCGGCGAGTCGATGCCGACGATGTTGCTGCGGACCACCATGCTGCGTCACCGCCGCGTCTGCGGCCGGGCGCCGCCCTGGGCCTTGATCGCGCGCAGCACTTTCTCTGGCGTGATCGGCAGTTCGTCGAGGCGCACGCCGACGGCCTTGAAGATCGCATTCGCGATGGCAGGAAGCACCGGATTGGCGCACATCTCGCCAGGGCCCTTACCGCCGAACGGTCCGTCGGGCGCCGGCCGCTCCAGCACGGCGATGTCGTGCGGACAGATGTCGCCAGGTCCCGGCATCAGGTATTCCACGAAGTCGCGCGGTCCTTGCTTCGGGTCCGGGTAGTACGGCTCCGTCGTCTCGTAGAGCGCGTGGCTCATGCCCATCCAGGCGCCGCCGACCAGCTGCTGCTCGACGAGGCGGGGATTGAGCGCGCGTCCCAGCTCATAGGCGCTGTCCATCCTGACCACGCCGACCTCACCGGTCTCGTCATCGACCTCGACCTCGGCGACGAGACAGGCATGCGCGTAGCAGGTCGCCGGGGACATTTCGCCAGTCTCGGGATCCACCTCCGACAGCGGCACCAGGAAGATGCCACGGCCGGAGATGGTCTTGCCCTGGCGGAACTGCGCGGCGATGGCGACGTCCTTCACCGAGATCGAGCGCTGCGGCGCGCCCTTGACGTGAATGTTGCCGCGACCATCGGTCTCGAGATCGCTGGCGTTGACCTCGAGCTCCTCGGCCGCGGCCTCCATCATGACGCCACGCGCCTCCTTGGCCGCCGCCATCACGGCATTGCCGACGCGATGCGTGCCGCGCGAAGCGAACGAGCCCATGCAATGCGGGCCGGTGTCGGAATCGGCGGTGTCGACATAGACGTCCTCGACCGGCACGCCGAGCGTCTCGGCGCAGATCTGCCGCGTCACCGACTTCATGCCCTGGCCGAGATCGATCGACGACAGCGCCACCGTGAACTTGCCGCTGGGATTGGAATGCACCAGCGCCTGGCTCGGATCGCCGCCGAGATTCATGCCGATGGGATAGTTGATCGCCGCCATGCCGCGGCCGCGGTGCCTCGTCATCTCAGCGCCTCCTCGTGCCGAACACCGACGAGAACCGCGTCGCGCCGTGCCCCGGCGAAGGCGCCGGGCTCGTTGGCGGAGGTGGTGGCGGCTCGGGCTGTGGCGGCGCCGAGAGACCACGATCGTAGCTGGTGCGTTGCTGCGCCGGCGCCGAGCGCGGCTGTGAGGGCTCGCGCGGCGTCGACGGCACCGCGGCCCGCGCGCCACCGCCATCCCTGCGCGACGACATCCGGCGGAACTCCTCGCGGATCGGCCATTTCGCTTTCTCCGCCGCGACCTGGACGCATTCGATCAGCGCGGTGTTCTTGGCCTCGCGGCGATGCGCCTTCATGTCGCCGTCGCGATAGGCATTGAGGATACGAAACTCCATCGGGTCCATGCCGATCAGATGCGCGAGCTTGTCCATCTGGCATTCGAGCGCGAAGTCCATGCCGGTGATGCCGAAGCCGCGCATTGCGGTGGCCGGCGTGCGGTTGGTGAAGATGCAGTAGATGTCGCCATGGACGTTCGGGATCGTGTAGGGCCCCGGCAGGTGCGCGGCACATTTGACCACCGCGTAGCTCGACAGCCGCGTATAAGCACCAGAGTCGAAATAGCCGCGGATCTGGCGCGCCACGATGCGGCCGTCGCGCATGACCCCGTCCTTGATGTAGATGCGCTCGGCGCCGCGGGGCGGCCCGAACTGCATCTCCTCCTCTCGCCCGAGCACATAGCGCACCGGGCGCCCCGTCAACATCGCAGCGAGAATGGCGAGCGGCTCGGTCAGCGTGTCGACCTTGCCGCCGAAGCCGCCACCGACCGTGCCGCCGATGAAGTGGAATGTGTTCGACGGCAGATCGAGGATCTTGGCGCAGGTGTCGAGCGAGAAGAACAGCGCCTGGGTCGAGGTATAGACCACGTAGCGGCCGTTGGTGTCGGGCGCGGCGATCGAGCCGTTGGTCTCGACCGGCGCGTGCTCGATCGGCGACATCTGGTAGCGCTGCTCCAGCACGTGATCGGCGCCGGCAAAGCCGCGCTCGACGTCGCCGAAACGCAGCTTCTGATGATCGTAACGGTCGTGATAGGTGAATGTGTTCTTTGGATAGGTCTCGTTGACGGTGGGCGCGCCCGGCTTCAGCGCCTCCTCGACGTCGAACACCGCCGGCAAGATCTCATAGTCGACGCGTACCCTGGCCGCCGCCTCGGCCGCCGCGCGCGGCGTCTCGGCGACGACGGCGACGATCGGCTCGCCGCGGTAGCGTACCTTGTCGACGGCAAGCGTCGGCTCATCGTCCTTGCCAAAATTGATCAGGCTGAGCAGCGTGTTGAGATTGCGCGGCACGTCGCTGCCGCGGATGATCCGCCGCACGCCCTCGCTCCGTTCGGCCTCGCTGGTCTCGATGCGGCGCAGCCGCGCATGCGGCTGCGTGGATCTGACGACCTTCAGATGCAGCATGCCCTGCAGCTTGTGATCGTTGAAATAGGTCGAGGTCCCCGTGACATGGCCGAGCATGTCCTGGCGTTGGGTGCCCTTGCCGACCTCGTTGAGATTGTCGTCGCGCTCGTCGGCGAAGATGTCCTTGCGCAGTTCCAGCATGGCGATCTCTCCTCACGCACTCGCGCGCAGCGACGCGGCCGCCGCCAGCACCGCATTGATGATCGGCTCGTAGCCGGTACACCGGCAGATGTTGCCCGAAATCGCCTCCACCACCTGCTCGCGGCTTGGCTGCGGGATCTTGTCGAGCAGCGCCTTCGCCGCCATCAGCATGCCCGGCGTGCAGTAGCCGCATTGCGCGGCAAAACCCTCGGCGAAGGCGCGCTGCAGCGGATGTAAATTCGGACCGCTCTTGATGCCGTCGAGGGTCTCGACCGCGCGGCCCTCGACGGCTTCGGCGAGCGTCAGACAAGACAGGTGCGCGTCGCCATCGATGAGGACCGTGCAGGCGCCGCAGCCGCCCTGGCCGCAACCGAATTTCGGCGTGAGGTCGCCGATCATCTCGCGCAGCACGACCAGCAGATTGGTGCCGCCGTCGACGAACAGCGCGACATCGCGACCATTGTGCCGGAACTGAAGTGGGGTCTTGGCCATGCTCTAGCTCTCCTGTCCCGACAACAGCCGCCGCAGATGCACGCCGACCACTTCGCGGCGATACCACGCGCTGGCCAGCGAATTGTCGGTGGGTGCCGTTCCCTCGGCCGCCGCAGCAGCGGCGGCACTGATCGCGCCGGCGTCGAACGGCCGCCCTTCGAGCGCGCGCTCGGCCGCCTTGGCGCGGATGGCGGTCGGGGCCATCGATCCCAGCGCGATCCGCGCGCCGGTCACGCGGCCGCCACTCTGTGGAAGATGCGCCGCAAGCGTGATCACCGATCCGCCCTTCGGCTTGATGCGGGCGATCTTGCGATAGCGGAACGCATCCGCCGACGCAGGCCGGATGCACGACACGGCGACCACCAGCGCACCGGCCTGGCGGTCGCGCGATTGCAGGAACTCCTCGATCGCCATGTCCCTGACGCCGAAGCCGCCCTGCAGCGAGACCATGCCGTCGAGCGCCAGCAGCGCCACCGTGAAGTCGCCGAACGGCGACGGCGCGAACAGATTGCCGCCGACGGTCCCCATGTTGCGCACCGCCGGGCCGCCGATCGAGCGCGCCGCCGGATGCAGGAAGGCGAGATCGCGCTCGGCCAGCACGCGGGCGAAGGTGACGCCGGCGCCGATCCTGATGCGTGCGCCTGCCGCATCGATGCCCTGCAAGGTCCGGTCGGTGGCGCGGATGACCGTCGCAATCGAGACGTCGCCCTCATTGAGATCGCGCATGACCAGCGTGCCGCCGCCCAGGTAGCGCGCCGCGCGGTCCGACGACAGCGCAGACGCTGCTTCGCTCGCGGCCTGAAACGTCTTCACCGTGACCGGCATCGATTCACCTCGTCCTCATGCCGCCTGCTTCAAATGCGATCGGATCGCCTCGAAGCCGGCCTGGTAGATGTCTTCCGCCACCATGCGCGTCAGCGCCTCGGCCTGCTCGGGCCGCGTCGTGAAGCGGCTCTCCCAGTGCCAGAAGGTGCGGTCGCCGTCGGTGACCGGCAGCAGCCGGACATGGGCGACGTAGTTGAACAGCTGGACCGGCGTATCGAGCAGGCAGTAGCTGAAGGCCTGTTCGAGGTCGGACAGCGCCAGCAGTTGCTCACGCAGCTCGGAGCCGTCCTTCAGACGAAAGCGCCTGACACAACCGATCTTGTCGGACGTCTGCGAACGCTCGATCGCAGAGGTCGCCACCGCCGGGTGCCAGCGATCATGACCGTTGAAGTCGCGCAGCACCTCCCACACGGCCTCGGTCGGCGCATCGATGATGGTGCTCTTGACCACGTGCGGCACGGCGTCAGCCCCCGAACGCGCGCTTGAGCGCATCGAAGCCGCCCTGGAACACGCCGCCGCCGATCGAAGCCACCAGATCAGCCTCGCGCTCCGGCGCGCAGTCGAACTCGGCGGTCCACTCCAGAAACGTCTTGTCGCCGTCCGTGACCGGTGTCAGCCTGAGGGTCGCGACGTAGTTCGATACGCCCATCGGCGATTCCAGGATCGAGTAGGTGCAGAACATGTCGTAGTCCGACAGGCCGAGCAGCTTCTCGCGAATGCGGTCGCCGTTGCGAAGCCGGAAATCCCTGACGCAGCCGATCTTGTCGGCGGGCTCGCCGCCCTCGATCCGGCTTTCGGCGATCGCCGGATGCCAGTTCGGCAGGCCGTTGAAGTCGCGGACCCGCGCCCACACCCGATCGTTGCGGGCATTGACCACTGTGGAGACGTAGACCCTCGCCATGACGCCTCAACCCTTCTTCCGCGGACCGCGATCGGTCGGCGGCTCGGACGGGCTGCCCTCGCCCGATCCGGCGCCGCCGCCTGTCTCCTTGCGCGCCGAGGTTTCTTTCCGGATGCCCTGCATGTCCCGGGCCTCGCGGATCAGGCCCGGCATCTTGGCAAGGCTGCCGCCCTCGACGCCGATATCGGAGAGGATCGAGTCGATCAGCGGCGCCTGGACGCGGTAGCGCAGCGCGGAATCGATCACCTCGTCGGTCGCGCTGCGGCCGCCATTGCCGTTGCCGCCATTTCCGTTCAAGCCGTCGACCTGCAGGATGCGGATGCCCTCGATCTTCTCCATCGGCTTGACGCTCTCGCGCACGATGCCCTCGATGCGGTCGAGCAGCTTGCGCCGGAACAGCGAGTAGCGTGCCTGGTCGGTCAGGACGTTCTCGGCCTCGTTGAGCAGCTTCTGCGCCTCCGCTTCGACCGCGGCACGAACCCGCTCGGCCTCTGCGGCGATCCGCGTCTCCTCGGCCTGCTTCTCGGCCAGCAGCACCTCGACCGTCTTACGGCGGCGGGCAATCTCGCTCTCGCGCGCCGTGACGACTTTCTCCGCCGCTTCCGTTGCACGCGAGCGCGCCTCTTCGGCCGCGACCTTGGCCGCGGATTCCTCCAGCGATTTTTGATACAGCGCGATGGCCTTCTCCATCAGCGCCGTCTCGACGTCCTTCTCGCGGTTCACTTCGAGCTTGCGCAGCTCGCGCTCGCGGCCGATGCGGGCCTCGTCGAGACCACGATCCGAGGCGATGCGGGCGCGTTCGACCTCCTCACGGGCCGCGATCTCGGCCTCCTGCAGCGACTGGACGCGCGCGACCTCGAGCTGCTCGATCGCCCGGCGACGCTCCAACCGGACGGCCTCCAGCGCCTGCTCGCGCGAGACATCGGCGGTCTCGACCTGCCTGCGCGCGACGATCTCGGCTTCCTTGACCTGGCGATCCGCATCGATGCGCTCGGCTCGCTTGGCGGCGAGCTCGATGACGCGGGTTTCGTCGGCGAGCTCGATCGCCTTCTTCTGGTCGATGTTGAGCACCTCGCGCGTCCGCGACGAGGCAATGCGCTCGGCCTCCAGCGCCAGCTCGACTTCGATGCGACGCCGCTCGACCGCCTCCCGACGCTTGAGATCGGCGGCCTCGACGGCCTCCGTGCGCTCGATCTCCAGGCTGCGCGTCTCCTTCTCCGACTGGATCCGCTTGGCTGTTACAGCCAGCTCCTGGGCGATGCGGGCCGCTTCGATCGCCTCGCGCGAGGCGATGTCGGCCTCCTCGATGGTCCTGACGCGCGCGATCTCCAGCGCACGCACCCGCTCCTCCTGCGCGATACGGCTGGCCTCCGTCGCCTCGCGCGCGGCGATGCCGGCGATCTCGATGCCCTGGTTGCGCTCGATCTCCAGCCTGCGCGTGGCGTGCTCGGCGGCGATCCGTTCCGCAGACAATGCCTGCTCGCGCGCGATCCGGGCGGCCTCGACCGCTTTCTGCGCCTCGATCTCAGCCTCCTGGATGTTGCGCACTTGGGCAATCTCGGTGGCGCGGGTGCGCTCGTCGGAGCTGATGCGCTCCAGATTGACGATCATGGTCTGCGCGATGCGCGCCTTCTCTGTCGCCTCGCGCGCGGCGATCTCCGCCTGCTCGATCGCGCGGGTGCGTTCGATCTCGCGGCGGTGTGTCTCCTCGTCATTGGCGATGCGCGCATCGGAGACGACGCGGTCCTGCTGAATCCTGGCCTTCTCCACCGCCTCGCGCGCGGCGATCTCGGCTTCCTCGATGGTGCGGGTCCGCTCGATATCGCGTTGGCGCACCTCGCGCTCAGATTCGATGCGCGCGGCGTCGATCGCGCGCTGGTTGGCGATCCGCGCCTTCTCGATGTCCTCGCGCGCCAGCAGCTCCCTCTCTTCGACGGCACGCGTCCGCTCGATCTCGCGCTGCCGCGTGTCGCGCTCGGCAGCGATTCGGGCCTCGGCAATCGTCAGTTCGTTCGCGATCCGCGCCTTCTCGATCGCCTCGCGCGCCATGATCTGTGCCTGCTCGGCCTCGGTCTCGCGCAGCGCCCGCTCGCGCGCCACCTCCGTCCGCTGCAGGGCGCGGCGCATCTCGATGTCGCGCTCCTGCTCCAGCCGCGCCGTCTCGCTCTCGCGCTCGATATCGAGCGCCTCGCGCTCGGCTTCGAGGTTGCGGGTGCGAATCTTGATCATCGAGTCCTGCTCGATGTCGTTGCGCAGCTTGCGCTTGCTCTCGATGTCCTCCATCAGCCGCGTCAGGCCCTCGGCATCGAACCGGTTCGAGGGGTTGAAGAATTCGAGATCTGTCTGGTCCAAATCGGTGATTGCCACCGATTCCAGCTCCAGGCCGTTCTGGGCCAGCGCCTCGGCCGCGGCCGCCTTGAGACGGGACACGTAGTCGCCGCGCTGCTCGTGCATCTGCTCCATGGTCATTTCAGCGGCAACCGAGCGCATGGCCGAGATGAACTTGCCGGACAGCAGCGCATGCAGCCGCTCCGGCTCGAGCGTGCGACGGCCGAGCGTCGCCGCCGCGATCGACACCGCCTCGCGCGTCGGCTGGACACGAACGTAGAAGTCGGCCTCGACGTCGACCCGCATGCGGTCGCGCGTAATGACGGCGTCCTGCCGCGCGCGCGTGATACCCATCGGCAGCACGTTCATGTTCACCGGCGTATAGTCGTGAATGAAGGGCAGCACGAAGGCGCCGCCATTGATCACGACGCGCTCCCCGAGGAAGCCGGTGCGGACGAAGGACACCTCCTTCGACGAGCGGTGATACAGCCAGTTGACGATGTAGACCGCGACCACGATGACGATGATCGCAATGATCAGCCAAAGAATCAGCTCACCGATCAGAGCCCCGGACATCTCATTCCTCCCTCAGTCTCTCGTCCGGCGAATGCGGCGCCTCAGCGCCGCTGCTGCCGGATCTCATGTTGTCGCCTCAGACGCGGCGCGGCCGCGAGCTGATCGCCTTGAAATGTCGCACCTGTTCCGTCAACGCGCGCTCCACCGGCAGCCGCTCCATTGAGGAGGCGCCGTAGAAGCCATGGCAGTTCTTGGTGTGCTTCATGATGAAGTCGGCGTCGGACGGCTCCGCGATCGGGCCGCCATGCGCCAGAACCAGAATCTCGGGGTTGACACTGAGCGCGGCCGAGGCCCAGCTGTCGATCAGGCCGGGACAGTCTTCGAGCTTGGGCGCGGTCTGCGCGCCGATCGAGCCGCCGGCTGTCAGACCGAGATGGCAGACGATGATGTCCGCGCCCGCGATCGCCATGCCCGCGGCCTGGGCTTCATTGAAGACGTAAGGCGTCGTCAGCAGGTCCTTGTCATGCGCCCGCCCGATCATGTCGATCTCCAGCGCGTAGGAAATGCCCGTCTCCTCGAGATTGGCGCGGAAAGTGCCGTCGATCAGGCCGACGGTCGGGAAGTTCTGCACACCGGAGAAGCCAAGCGCCTTCAGCTCATCGAGGAACACATCCATGTCGCGGAACGGGTCGGTGCCGTTGACGCCCGCGAGCACCGGGGTCGACTTCACCACCGGCAGCACCTCGCTGGCCATCTCGACCACGATGGCATTGGCGTCGCCATAGGCCATCAGTCCGGCGAGCGAGCCGCGGCCGGCCATGCGATAGCGGCCGGAATTGTAGATCACGATCAGGTCGATGCCGCCGGCCTCCTCGCATTTGGCCGACAGGCCGGTGCCGGCGCCGCCGCCGATGATCGGCACGCCACGGCGCACCATGTCGCGAAACTTCTTCAGCAGCGGTGCGCGCTCATATCTCGGCATGACCATCACCTCGCCTGTCTGCGCCGCGCCGGCAGCCGCCCGAGCATCGGCCGGATGGCGCCGACGACCACTGCTGCGAACTCATTGTCGTTGATGTGATGCGGCACGCGGATCAGGCGCCGGCTCGAGGTCTGCCGCACGGTCTGCTCGAGACTGCGGAACAGCGCCTCATCCGCCTCGCGATCGAAGAACGGCTGCCCCGGCGCATCGAGCGCGGAGACGCCCTTTTCCGGCAGGAGAAACCGGACCGATCCATCCATGCGATTGAGCCGCTCGCCGATCCAGCGCCCCATCTGCGCGTTCTCCGCGGCCGTCGTCCGCATCAGCGTGACCTGCGGATTGTGCACGTGGAATTTGCGGCCGCGGTAGCGCTCGGGAATGGTCTCGGGCGCGCCGAAATTCACCATGTCGAGCGCGCCGACCGAGCCGACATAGGGCACGCGGGTGCGGATGATCGCGCCGAAGCGATCCTCGGTTGCCGGAAACACACCGCCCATCAGCAGGTCGCAGACCTCGGTCGTGGTGAGATCGATCACGCCGGCGAGCATGCCGGAATCGACCAGCTTCTCCATCGAACGGCCGCCGACGCCGGTGGCGTGGAAGACGAGGCACTCGTAGTCATCGCGCAGCTCGGCCGTGAGCTTCTGCACCGCCGGCGTGGTCACGCCGAACATGGTGATGCCGATCGCGGGACGTTGCGGTCGGGTGCTGTCAGCGACAGCGGACTGCCGCTCGCGGGCCATCACCATGCCGGCTAGCGCATGCGCGCCATTGCTCAGCACCGCGCGCGAAATCGAATTGAGACCCTGAACGTCGGTGACCGAGTACATCATCGCGATGTCGGCCGGCCCGACATAGGCGCCGACGTCACCGGATGCGACAGAGGAGATGATCAGCTTGGGCACGCCGACGGGGAGCTCGCGCATGCCCGGCGCGACCAGCGACGTTCCGCCGGAGCCGCCCGCCGAGATGATACCTGCGACATTGTCCTGCCGGCGCAGCCAGCGCCTGAACGCATCCGCCATCGCGATGACGGATGCGCCGCGATCGGTACCGAACACAGCGGGACCGCCGCGCGGATGATTGAGCGCAATCTCCTGGGCCGAGACGTCGCAGCTCGTATGGCGTCCGCTGGTGGAGACGTCGACCAGCCGGGTGCGCAGCCCGTGGCTCGCGACGAGATCGCGGATGAAGCGCAGTTCGTCACCCTTGGTGTCGAGCGTGCCGGCGACGATCACCGCGGGCGGACCTGACGTGAACGGCGCGGCGCGCTCGCGGCCCTGGCGCGCGGCCTCGTCAAGTCGGCTGACGCTGGTGGAGAGCGTGCGCGCCTTGGCCTCGATCTGCGCGATCGGCACCGGCTGCGACCAGCGCGTCGGCAGCACGGGATTAGAGACGTAAACCTTGACGGGCGCAGCTTTCGGCGTCGTTGATACCGCCGCACGTGCGGCGGGCATCTCCTGAACTTCGCCGGTCCCGAGATCGGTCTCGTCGCCGGCATGCTGGCCGACACCGAGCAGGCGCTGCTGCAGTTCGCGGTCGGCGGCGAGCCGGGCCGAGTCGATGATGCGGTTGATGCGGCCATTGACCATGATCGCGACGCGCGACGAGATCGCGGTCGCAACGCCGATGTTCTGCTCGATCACGAGCACCGCCATGTCGCCGTCCTGGCTGAGCCGGATCAGCATCTCCTCGACCTGGGCGACGATGACCGGCGCCAAGCCCTCTGTCGGCTCATCCATGATCAGGAGCTGCGGATTGGTCAGCAGCGCGCGCGAGATCGCCAGCATCTGCTGCTCGCCGCCCGACAACTGGCCGCCGCCATTGTTGCGGCGCTCGGCGAGCCGCGGAAATGTTTCGTAGACGCGCTCGACGGTCCAGGCGCCGCGGCGCAGGCCGGCGGCGAGTCGCAGATGCTCGTCGACGCTGAGCGAGCGCCACAGACGCCGCCCCTGCGGCACATAGCCGACGCCGAGCCGCGCGATGCGCGCCGGATTGAGCCCGGTGATATCATTGCCGCGCAGACGCACCGTGCCGGCGGACGGCCGCAGCAGGCCCATGATGGCCTTGCACAGCGTCGTCTTGCCCATGCCGTTGCGGCCGACCAGCGAGAAGACGCCGCTGTCGAGCCGGAGATCGACGCCCTGCAGCGCATGCGAATGGCCGTAGTACACGTCGAGGCCGCGGACCTCGAGCGCAGGCGCGGAGCGGCGGACGTCATTCATGGCCGCCTCCGAGATAGAGCTCCTGCACCTCCGGATCGGATTCGATCTCCTGCGGTGCGCCTTCCTTGAAGATGCGGCCGTTGTGCATCATCGTCACGCTCTCGACGACGCGCAGCGCCACGTCCATGTCGTGCTCGATGATGATGTAACCGATGTGCGGCGGCAGTGACGTCAGGATCTCGACCAGCTCGCGCCGCTCGGTCGGCGACAGACCCGCCGCCGGCTCGTCGAACAGGATGAATCGGGGCGCGCCGGCCAGCGCCAGCGCGATCTCGAGCTGCCGCTGCTGGCCATGGGCGAGCTCCGAAACCAGTTGGTCACGCACGGACGTCAGATGCACGGCCTCGATCAGGTGCTCGGCCGCCTGCATCAGGGCGTCATTGGCGCTGGGACGCAGCATCGAGAAGCGCGCGCGCGAGACGCCACGGCATGCCAGATAGACATTGTCGCGCACCGACAGGCCGAGGAACAGCGCCGAGATCTGGTAGGTGCGGCGCAGCCCGCGGCGGATCCGCTCGTAGGGCGGAAAGGCGGTGATGTCCTCGCCGAAGAAGCGGATCGTGCCTGAGGTCGGCAGGAAGTCGCCGGTCACGCAGTTGAACAGGGTGGTCTTGCCGGCGCCGTTCGAGCCGAGCACCGCGCGCCGCTCGCCGGGCCGCACCGTGATCGTGATGTCGGTCAGCGCGGCGAGCGCACCGAACATCCGCGTGACACCGCGCAATTCGAGGGCTGCAGTCGAGCCGAGCGCCGAGAGCCGGTCAGCGACCCTATCCATGGCCGTGACCTCCGGGGCGCGACCTCGGCTCCGATGCCCCGCTGCGACGGCGCCACCGCTCATAGAGCCCGATGACGCCGTCGGAGGACCAGAACACGATAGCGAGAAAGCCGAGCCCGATCAGCAGCCGGAACCGGTTGCCGTCGAGCCCGACCTTCACCAGGAAGTCGAGCGCGAAGGTGCGCAGGATGACGAAGATGAAGGCGCCGATATAGGGCCCAACCGGCCGGGTGATGCCGCCGACGACGGCGACGATGAGAATGTCGATGCAGCGCTCGACCGCGACAGATCCGGGCGAGATCTGCCGATAGTTCCAGACCTGCAGCACACCGCCCATGCCGGCGATCAGAGCCGCAAACGCATAGGCGGCGATGCGATGTGCATTGACGTTGAAGCCGAGCGCGGCCATGCGCCTGGGATTGTCGCGCACGCCCTGCAGCGCCAGGCCGAACGGCGCGCGCGACAGATAGAGCACAGCGAAATAGCACAGTGCGGCCACCGCCAGCGTCAGGTAATAGAACGCGACGTCCATGCGCCAATCGACGCCGAGAAAATGTGGCGTGGCGATCGTGTTGATGCCGGTGTGGCCGTTGAATATCGCCCAGTTCTGATTGGTGAAATAATAGAACGCCGCGCCGATCGCGAGCGTGATCATGATGGTGTAGATGCCCTCGGTGCGTACCGCCAGCGCGCCGCCCAGCGTGCCGAACAGCACCGCGAGCACCAGGGCCATCGGCATCGCCAACCACCACGGCCATCCGAGGCTGATATTGGCGTTGCCGCTGACGCCGAACACGGCGACCATGTAGCCGGCAAAGCCCGCGATCGTCAGCTGCATCAGGCTGACCATGCCGCCATAGCCGGCGAGGAACATCAGGCTCAACGCGATGGTTCCGAGGATCAGGGTCGTGCCGAAGATCTCGATCAGGAAGAAGCCGTTGGCGATCAGCGGCATGATCAGCAGCAGCGCGGAGACCGCCCAGGCCCAGGGCTGCTCGGTGGCCGACCATGCGGCCGGCTGCCGTGCGGCGCCGCCTGCCAGCATGCTCTCCCGCGCACGTGCCTCCTGGATCAGCGACATCTCATCGC
Source organism: Bradyrhizobium sp. SZCCHNRI2009 (assembly GCF_032485115.1). Classification (NCBI taxonomy): domain Bacteria; kingdom Pseudomonadati; phylum Pseudomonadota; class Alphaproteobacteria; order Hyphomicrobiales; family Nitrobacteraceae; genus Bradyrhizobium; species Bradyrhizobium sp. SZCCHNRI2009. Next base: position 105,617 of record NZ_JAUEUH010000002.1, on the reverse strand, counting down.
CTCGCCAGGAGGCCCTGGGGCCGCAGCGCGAGCACCAGCACCATGATCAGGAAGGTCACGACGATCGCATAGGTCGGGATGTAGACCGAGCCGAGCTGCTCGGCGAGCCCAATGATCAGCGCGCCGAGCGCGGCTCCCGGGATCGATCCCATGCCGCCGACGATGACGACGACCAGCGAGGCCAGCAAAAAGCGCGTGTCCTCGCCGGGTGAGATCGACTGGAAGGTTCCGCCGACCACGCCGGCAATGCCGGCCAGCCCCGCGCCCAGTGCGAACACCAGCACGAAGACGAGCTGAATCTGCACACCGGTCGCCGCCAGGATCTCGCGATCATCCACGCCGGCGCGCACGATCATGCCGACGCGGGTGCGGTTGAGCGCGAGCCACATCGCGACGCCGATCACGACGGAGCCGCAGAAGATCACCAGCCGCACCAGCGGATACTGCAGGAACACCGCCTCGCCCGACGATTTCATCGCCGTCATCAGCGGCAGCTGTACCGGCCCGATCAGCCAGGCTGGCGTCTGGATCTGATAGAAGTCGCCGCCGAACGCCCACAGCATCAGATCGGCGAACACGATCGAGAGGCCGATCGTCACCATGGTCTGGCGCAGGTCCTGGCCCTCCATGCGACGAAAGACGAGCAGCTGCAGGAGAACGCCGATGGCCGCGACGAGGATGAAGGCGGCGACGAAGGCGAGGATCCATGACCCGGTCGCGGCGGACACGCCGTAGCCCACATAGCCGCCGAGCAGATAGAGCGAGCCGTGCGCAAGGTTGACGTTTCGCATCAAGCCGAAGATCAACGTGAACCCGCTCGCGACCAGGAAATACAGTCCGCCCAGCGTGATGCCATTGAACACCGCACTCAGGAACACCTTCTTGCGGCCGATCGCCTCCTCGAGCCCCGGCGGCCAGACGGCGAAGATCAGCCACGCCAGCAGCGCCAAGGCGAGAAGAACAATGAGGGACCAGATCGGGTGACGCTCGATGAAGCGGCTCATCAGCCCGCCCTCACGACAAGAGGGACGGATCCGTCGTCACAGCGGAAAGGTGCATTCAGCCGAAGATCGCCGGGTCTGCCGGCCATCGCTCGTCCTCCCTCGTCGGATCCTTTTGCGGATCACGTTGCCCAGAGTGTAGCGGCAGACGAGAGTGCGCACTTGATCGACAGTCTCTTTTCGCGCGACGCGCAGCAGCACGTCAGGCGCGCAGCACCTTTGCAGCGCGGCGATAGTCGGTCGGCGCCATGCCGACATTGCCGGCGAAGAAGCGCGTGAAGCCGCTCTGGGAGGTGAATCCGAGATCGAAGCCGATGTCGGCAATCGGTGCTTCCGTTGCCACGACGGCATCGAGCGCCCGCTCCATCAGCAGCGTATTCAGATAGAGATTGGGCGTCACTCCGGTCTGGCTGCGGAACAGCCGATAGAAATGCGGCCGCGATAGTCCGGATTCGCGGGCGATGTGATCGAGCTCGATCTCGGCGCACGGACTGTCCGACATCAGCTTGATGCACTTGCGAACACGAAAATCCGTCACTTCCGCGCATGGCCGCTCGGGCATCTGCTCCGAAACGCGCCAGCTTTCCTCGTAGCAACTGTCGATCAGCTGCCGCAGCTCGCCGTCGAGGCAACCGAGCGATGGCGCGCCACATACCAACGCTGCGGCGCGGCGAATGCAGCGGTCGAGCGCGGCGGTCCGCCGGAAGCAGGTACGACCAAACCGCAGGCCCTGCTCGCGCGCGGCCGACGGCATGAACCACTCCGCATTGACGTAGAGCACGAAGAAGATGGCGCCGTTGCCGACATCGTTCGGCAGGAAGTTGTGCGGTTCCCACGGATTGACCGCGACGATCCAGTTCTCGCCGATCTGATAATGCTGATCGCAGACGTCAATATCGGCCGGCGTGCCGCCAACGTGAAAGATCAGATGTCCCTCTCGATGGGCATGCACATTGAATGGCCGATTGAGCTGATAAACCGTCGCACGGCCGAAGCGAGCATGAAAGACGGCGAGCGCCCTACTCATCACTTCCTCACCGAAATGGTTCTTATTGTTCGTCAGCGTCGATCATTGCTTGGCAGAACGCAAGGGACGCGACGACGCGGCCCGAGCCCGCTCGAGCCGCGTCGCCCTCTGCAGAAAGGTCAGTACTTCTTACATTCAGGCACGGTGCGGCTCGGCAGGCCGATCTTGGCGAAGGTGGCGGCATCATATCCCAGCGTCTGGTTGACGTCGGGAATCACCTTCACCACCTTGCTGAACAGCGCGCCCTTGCCGTCGTCGACGACCTCGGTGACGAAGTTGGTGCCGATGGCCTGGCGGTTGGCGTCGAGCTTGATCTTGCCGTTGGGGGCATCGATCTCGATCTTCGCCAGCGCCGCCTTGAGCTTGGCCTGGTTGTTCGACAGATCGCCATTGACCTCGCGCAGCGCCAGGATCAACGCCATGGTCGAGCCATAGTAGTTGGTGGCAAGCAGCGACGGGCTCGGGAAGCGCTTCTCCGGCGGGAACGAGTCCTGATAGGCCTTCACGAACTTCTGCCAGCGCGGATCCTCCCAGGTATCGGCCTGACCCGACGCCGCAATCGTACCGATCAGGGCGTTCTTGGCATTTCCCTTGGACGACAGGATGGTCTGGTCGATCATGATCGAGCCGCCCATCAGGTGCGCCTTGCCGCCGGCCTGCTGATACTGGTTGAGGAAGTTGACGGCATCGGCGCCGCCGAGACCGAGATAGATCGCATCGACATCATCGGGCAGCGCCGCAATCACCGACGCGAAATCCTTGGTGCCGAGCGGGACCCATTGCCGGCTGGTGATCTTGCCGCCCAGGCCGCAGAACTCCAGCGCCAGGCCGAACACCTGGGTGTAGATGAAGGAATAGTCTTCGCCGACGGTCGCGATCTTGCGATAGCCCTTGGTCTCGTAGGCATATTTGCCGAGGCCGACCTGCCATTGGGCGCCGTCCATGTTGAAGCGGAAGAAGTTCGGCGCGGGATCGACATAGGTCGTCTCCTGCGCACCGGACGCCGCGTTCACGAAGGTCAGCTCAGGGTGCGTCTTGGCGAAGTTCTTGACGGCGATGCCCTCGTCGCCCGACAGCGGCGACAGCAGGATCTGTACCTTGTCCTGCTCGATCAGCTTGCGCACGGCACGGACGGCCGAGTCCGGCGTGGCGTCGGTCGACGCGACGACGAATTCCAGCTCCTTGTCGCCGACCTTCTTGCCGAGCACGTTCAGCGCGGTGACGTGTCCGCGCATCCCGTCCTCACCGAGCACGGTATAGGTGCCCTCCAGCGTCGCCGTGACGCCGACCTTGATCTTTTCCTGCGCGAATGCCGTGCCGGACAGCAAAAGCGCCGTGAACACGGCGATACCTACACTTCGCATGTGCATCGAACTCCTCCCTTGTCGCCCATTGCCGGGGCACACGAGCGTGTGCCGGCCACTGTTTTTCTGGCCATGTTGGCAGCGGACCTTCCCGGCGCCTCGCGTCATCTCTGACGAGCGACGGTCAGTCCCCATCGACCGCGGAGGCTACCGGATGAGCCGAGCGCGCGTGCAACCCGCCTGGCCTCGACCTTGACGACGAGTCTCATTTTCCATGATGCGACGCGATAAGGGCGTGATGCATTCCGCGTGCGTCGCGGTCCCGTCAGTCCCCGGCAGGCGCGGTCGGCGACCTCGCCGCGCTGCAGAGCCCGAGCAACTCAACTGCCTCGGCCCGGCTCCCTCGGATTCGTCTTGGCGTTCAGTCGTCGCGATCGTACCGTCACCCGGGAGCGACGGATGCGCCGCTTCCGGAATTCCAACCCGCACATGACGATATCGATGCTTTCATTCGGGCGCCGAACGCGGCGCCCGTGGAACGCGAGCCATTTCTCGACCTGCCGCACGACCACGCGGCCGAGGTCCAGCCGCCGCACCAGCTCTTCACGCGTATGCAGCGAGGCGATGTCGACGATGTAGTCGAGCCGCTCCGACATGGTCCGGCCGACGAGCCGCGCGTATTCACTCGATACCAGCAAGGTTACGACCCGCTCAGGCAGATGCGGCTCACCCATTTCCAATCCTGCACTCCACCGTGCCCGCCGGCCGACCCGAAAGGTCGGCAATCCGACGAATGCAGGCACGGCGCCCCCCCGATGACAATTCGACCGTGACACGCCAGGGACGGCCCGGTCGCCGCGACGATACCCTTTCGCCTCATTCCACGACGCCGCGCGCGGCGCGCTCATCGTCACTCTGCACTCGACTTTCCATCACGAGTACACGCGCTCCGCCCGGTCGTGAGACGGCGCTGCATCCTGGTCTCTCGCCGTTGTCGACACGAGCGACTTCGTGATCTCCTGAGCCCGCATTGGCAACACCGAGAGCAGCGTGTCGCTCAGGCCGTGCGAGGTTTCGGCGCAGCCTTGGACATAGACTTGTGGACAAAACGCCGGGCTTGTCTGCAGACGATAGTCGCGATCGAGCGACGCCGACTCGATGTAGCGGCTGATCGGATCGAGACACGCCGGGACCGGAGATCGCTCGTAGCCGGTGGCGAGCACGACGGCATCGTACACTGCCCGGCGGCGGACCTCCTCGTCCTTGTTGACGAACTCGAGCTCCATCCCCTCCGGGACGGCATGAGCTGCGACGATCTCGCTACGCGGATGGAGCGTCAGCTTCCGAGCCCCGGCGACACGCTGTTGGTACGTCATCCGGTAGAGCTGATCGAGCAGGTCGGGGTCGACCACCGCATAATTGGTATTGCGGAAGCTGCGGACGATTTTCTCGCGCTGGCTGTCGGACCGCGAATGGAAATAATCGGTGTAGTCCGGGTTGAAGATCTCGTTCACGAACGGGCTGCTATCGGCCGGCTTGAGGGCGTGCCCGCGGAAGACCAGATCGATGTGGGCGTCGGGAACCCGTTCGCTGAGATCGAGCGTGACTTCAGCCGCACTTTGCCCGCCGCCGACGACCGCCACCCGCGGCGACCGGCTGTTCGATCCTGCCGCAAGCGACGAGCCGAGATAGCCGCTGGTGTGCACGACCCGCGGATCGATCGCGACCGCTCGAAATACCGACGGGATGTGCGGCACGCCGCCGACGGCGGCCACGAGGTGCCGCGTGACGCGTGACCGTTCTTTCCCGTCAGCCATGCGCGTGAGCACGCGGAGCGCGGTGACGGACTGGCCGGCGTGCACGGGCTCGACAGCCTCGACCGTCTCTCCATACGCAACCATGCCGCTGAACTGACCGGCGACCCAACGGAGGTAGTCGTTGAACTCGATCCGGCTCGGATAGAACGTCTTGCAGTTGGTGAAGTCGAGCAGCCGCCCGGATTTGTGCAGGTAGTTGACGAAGGTGAACGGACTGGTCGGATCGCGAAGCGATACGAGGTCCTTGAGGAAGGAGATCTGCATGTTGCTGCCGGGCAGCAGCATGCCGCCATGCCACTTGAAGTCCTGCTGCTTCTCCAGGAACAGGGACCGGCATTTCAAGCGCTGCTGTCTCGCGCAATCGTCGATCGCGATCGCCAGTGCGAGGTTCGATGGCCCGAAGCCAATGCCGACGACATCATAGTCAGGGGCAGGATGATACGACATGGTGATGCTCCGTCCGCGCTAGGCTTCTGTGGGTGCTTCATTGGTCGCCGGCTGCCACAGCCGGTCGCCGAAGAAGCGCTCGCGCAGCAACATGACCAGGGTTGCCCGCTTGTGTGGGAAATCGAAGTTCTTGAGCCGGGCAAACCCAGCCAGATCCAGGTTGCGCAGCTGCTGCGAATGCGCCGCCGCCGGCTCGCCGACGATGCGCTCGGTGCGGCAATCGTCGAGGAACATGTAGTGCATGAGCGAGGGAAGCCAGGCCGTGATGAAGCGGCGGCCCCGGAAGCCGTCCTCGCCAACGATCACGTGCCAGCCGCGATCATAGTCCGCCGCATCGTAGAACGGCGCGATGCGATTTTCCTTCGCCCAATAGAGCTCGAAATAGCCGAACGGCTGATCACCGAAGGAGCCGATCAGCGGCACCATGTGCGGGTCCGACATGATCCGCGACAGATACTGTCGGTGCTTGTCGATATCCCCCGCTTCATTCCAGAACGAGTCGACCCGCGGATCGTTGAGCCAGCGGTGGACCAGCAGGAGATCGCGAGCGATGTCGACGACGCGAAAACTGACGACGTCGGACAGCCAGGGAATGAAGCGGGCGTAGACGGTGCCGACCGGCTTGGGCGGCCGCCGCGGATGGCGCCTGCCGTCGGTCATCGCGTAGGACAGCGGAAACGCCGGGCGCGCGGCGTCCGTCAGCCAGTTCTCGCGAAGCTGCATCACCATGTCCGGATACAGCGCCAGCCTGCCGTCGGTCGCGACCGCAACGCCGTGTTTCGCCAAGGCCGATGCTGCTGCCGGGTTGTCGTCAAGCGTGATGACGAGCCTCTCGAGCGACGGCGCCCAGCCGAAGACCGCTTCGGCCATTGCCACCACTCCGCGCGACACCCGGCGCCAATCATCGATCCCGTCGTGCACGATCAGACGCGTCAGTTCGCCATCCGGCCGAAGCGACAGCAATGGCGCGCCGTCCGCGATCACCCGGAGCCCGTCATCGTCGCGAACGACCGACATTGTCGCATCGGTTGCGACAGGGAATGTCCGGACACTACCCCTAACGCTCGCAGTCGCGCTCATGCGAACTCCTTCCCTCTCATTGATCTGCACGGGCGCCATCTCTGTCCACTCCCGCTCAGGATGTAGATCGGCCGGCATGAAGAAGACAACAAAGTCTGTAGCGCTGCCTTTAGATTAACTACAGAGATGCCGCTCACGGATTCGATGCTCCAAGCGACGGAGCGGGCTCCTGCATAACGTTCGTGAGCGTGCGTTGCCTTTGTGCCGGCTCGCGGCGTTCAGCGGCGTCGCTGGCGTCAATCCGACCGTCGCGCAGGCGCACGATCCGATCGGCGCACTGGAAGTAGCGATCGTCGTGTGAGATCACGATGATCGTCTTGCCCAGACGTTTGAGGTCGGCGAGCAGCTCGGTGTAGAAGATTTGACGGAACGCCGGGTCCTGGTCGGCCGCCCATTCGTCGAACACCAGCACCGGCCGTCCCTCGATCCAGGCATTGATCAGGGCGAGCCGCTTGCGCTGGCCCGTCGACAGGTCGGTGGTGGAGAATGCGCCGCCATCGATCGAAACCTTGTGGGCGAGCTCGAGACGGTCGAGATAGCGCTGCGCGAGCTCCGGCCGCTGACTGCTCTGCTGCGCCAAGGTGTCGAACAGGAAATAGTCCGAGAATATTGTGGTGAAGAGCTGCCGATAATCGTCGCGGGTCTCGTTGACGACCGGGCTGCCGTCGCGCAGCAGCACGCCGCGGTCGGGCACATAGAGTCCAAGCAGCAGCTTGATCAGCGTCGTCTTGCCGCTGCCGTTTTCACCGACGATGAAGACGATCTCGCCGCGGCGAATGCGAAGGTCGATCGGTCCGATGGTGAAGGGGCGTTCGGACGACGACGCCGGGAAGGCGTAGGAGACGCCGCGCAGTTCGATCGATTCGATCTGGTCGGCGGTTCGATCCTGCGGATCATCGAGCAGTTCCGCCTCTGCGGCGGTGAAACGGTCCGACAGCTCGGCGATCCGGCGCATCGCGACCTGCGCGCGGCCGAGCGACGGCAGCATGCCAATCAACTGGTCGATCGGTCCGCGCATGAACAGCAGCACCAGAACGAAGCCGCTGGACACCGAGGCCGGGCTGTCGGGCCACAGCAGTGGACGCAGCACCAGAGCGGTCCCGATCACCAGGAACAGGAGAACCGTCCCGAGCGCACGCGCCGTCACGAGCAGATTGATGGCCTTGATCTGCACGTTGCCGATCCGGTCGACCGTCCGCCCGATCAGATCGACATGGACGTGGCGCCGGCGCGGGCGATGCAGGCGCAACTCCTTGGCGCCTTCGGAGATCGCGCGGTAATGCTTCTGCAGGTCGTCTTCGTATTGGCGCGCGAGAGTGAAGCCCATCATTCCGCGCTTGCGGGCGAGATAATGGACGAACGACCCGAGCGCGATCAAGGCTGCCGTGACCAGGAACAGCGGCCACGATAGCACCGCCAAGTAGATCAGGCAGCCGGCGACGATGACGCCCGACACCAGGAAGGCCGGAAAGAAGAACGCGAAATCGCTGATGGCGTCGACATCCTTGGTCAGGACCGGGATGAGGCGGTGCGACCGATAGGATTCGAGCTGGTCGATCGGCGCCATCAGGATCTTGGCGGCCAGCGACTTGCGCAACGAGGCCACGATCCGCTGGCCGACGACATTCGCGCTGATGTCAGAGCCGACCGACCCGATCACGATCAGAATGCAGAGACCCGCGAACGAGGCGACGAGGCCACCGACGTCGCCTGCCCCTGCGTAGAGGCCGCGGTTCGCCACGGCGAGCAGGCCCGCAACGCTGGCGCCGCCGAGGAGACCGAGCAGAATGGCTGCGGCGAGCAGCAGCCAATAGGGCCGCAGCAGGCTTCCGACGCTGGCAACGCCTGGATTGGATGGCGTCATCATGGATTGCCGGCTCCCATTCGCGTGGCGAAGACAGCGGCGAGCTTGGCGCCGATGTCGGCGCGGGCGTGCAAAGCGTCCGGAACCACGTTGCCCATGCGCAGGAACTCGTGGATCATGCCGGGATAGACCTTCAGATCCACGGCGGCGCCGGCCGCGCGCAAGCGTGCGGCATAGGCCCTTCCCTCGTCCGCCAGCGGATCGAACTCGGGGAGCACGATCAGCGCGGGCGCGACGCGCGTGAGATCGGACGCGGCCAGCGGCGCAAATCGCCAGTCGTGGCGATCGGCGTCATGGCGGAGATAGTGGTCGAAGAACCAGTCCACGGTCTCGCGCTCAAGCAGATAACCCGAACCGTATTTCTCGTAGGAGTCCGAGACCTGCTGCGGGCTGAGCCCGGGATAGGCGAGGACCTGAAGGACAGGCTGCGGTAAGGCCCGGTCGTCGCGCGCGGCGATCGCCAGCGCCGCGGCCAGCGTGCCCCCCGCACTGTCGCCGCCGATCGCGACCCGCCGCGGGTCGAGGCCAAGTGCAGGCCCCTCGCGCCCGATCCAGGCGAGGGCATCGACGCAGTCCTCGAATGCCGTCGGAAACCGGTGCTCCGGCGCCAGCCGGTAGGCGATCGACAGCACTGCCGCGCCGCTGTCATCGGCAAGGCCCCGGCACAACGGCTGGTGCGAGTCGAGGCTGCCGACGACGAAGCCGCCGCCATGCATGTAGAGCAGCACGGGCATCGGATCGGCGACGTCCAACGGCCGCGCTGCATAGAGGCGCCCGGCGATCTCCGTCGCGTCGCGCATCGGCAGCGCAAGCTGCCTCTCGAAGGCGAGCGGCGGCGGATCGACATCCAGCAGCGGCGAGGAGGCGTCGAAATCGGCACGCGCCTGCGCTGGCGTCAGTTGCGGAAACGGAATGCGCGCGCCCGATTCCGTTCCGAGCTGGATCATCTCGAGCAGTGCCGCGATATCAGGATGAAGGCCCATGGTCACCTCATTCAGCCGGTTCCGGCTGCAGAGCCGGTGATGTCTGCGCCGCCTGGTCCGGCTCCAGCCACACGCCGAGCGCCGCCAGGAAGGATTCGTTGCCAAGGATCGAGAAGTGGTCGTCGCCGACCACGCCCAAATCTGCCGCCTGCGGCAGTCCCGCCGCGAGCCGATCGCGCTGTCGAAGCCGGCCGGAGGTCCACCAGCAGCCGGGCGCTGCAACGAGATCGGCCGGCCATTCGGCCGCCCGAGCCAGTTGCGCGAGGTGGCGCCCGACCCTGAAGGCCGAGACGATGTCGTCGACGCCGAGAAGACCGTCGCGCGGCTGCAGCGGCGCCGTGCCGATTGCATCGACGACCAGGCGCCGGATCACCTCGTCCGTCACCGGCGCATCGCCGGAACGAATCGCCGTCACCTGCGACGCAATGGCTGAAGGCTGCACGCCCGGCGCCGCGACCGGCAGCAGCGTCAGCAAGTCGTCGGTCCAATGCCGCCCGGGCGACGGCTGCTCGTCACCATGCGGAACGAAGCTGTCGATCAGCGCCAGGCGCTCGACCCGCTCGCCGCGCCGCTCAAGTTCGGCAGCAACCAGGCACGCGACCAGTCCGCCAAGCGACCAGCCAATCAGATGATAGGGTCCCTTGCTTTGCTTCCGCGCGATCTCATCGACATAGTCCACGGCCATTGCCGCCAGCGACTCGTCGGTGAAGGACGGTTCGATCAGCATCCGGCACTGCAGTCCGATCAGTTGCCTCCGTCCCTCCAGGCGCCGCGCCAGCGGCGCGTAGTCGAACACCGTGCCGAAGCCGCCGTGAAGACAGAACACCGGCGGCGTGCCATCGATCGGCGAACTCAGGGGCAGCAGCGCCGACGGCCGCATGGATGATGCTGCGGGCGTGCCGAGCAAGGCGCGAATGGTCGGCTTCTGGAGAAGATCCCGCAGCTTGATCTCGCCATCGAGGATCGGGGCACGGCGAAGGCGCGCGATCACATTGAGGCTCAGGATCGAGTTGCCGCCGAGCTCGAAGAAGTTGTCGGTGACGCCGACTTGCGCAACACCGAGGATCTCCGCCCACAGCTTCGCCATCGCGACCTCGGCGGGACTTTCCGGGGCGATGAACGCGCGCCCGGCTGCGATATCAGGCGCGGGCAACGCCTTGCGATCGACCTTGCCGCTCGACAGCGTCGGCAGACGCTCGAGCACGATGATGCGGGATGGAATCATGTAGGCCGGCAAAGTCCGGCGCAGCGCGGCAGTCAGCGTTGCAGACAGCCGCTCGGCCGCAGCCGCGGCGGCGTCGCCTGGCGCCCGTGGCGCCACATAGGCCACGAGCTGATTTCCTCCCGCACCCACCACGGCGAGCACGGCAGCCTGCGCGACCGCTAGGTCGCTCAGCAGAGCCGATTGGATTTCGCCAAGCTCGATCCGGAAGCCGCTGACCTTGACCTGATCGTCGCTGCGTCCGAGATATTCGATCGTGCCGCTCGCATCCCATCGCGCAAGGTCGCCGGTGCGGTAGAGGCGTGCGCCCTCGTCCGCCGAAAATGGATCCGGCACGAAGCGTTCCGCCGTCATGCCTGGCTTGGCGTGGTACCCGCGCGCGAGCCCGAACCCGCCGATGTAGAGCTCGCCGGCTGCGCCTGCCGGAACGAGATTCAGCGAGCCATCGAGGATGTAGGCGGTGCGGCGGCCGACGGGAATGCCGATCGGCGCATAGGCCTTGTCGCACGCCGTGTTGCCGTCGACCTTCCACACGAGCGGTGTCACGACGGTCTCGGTCGGACCATAGCCGTTGATCAGGATCTGCGGCTTCAGCGTCCGCCTGACCTTGTCGAAGCCGGCCTTGGGCATCGCCTCGCCGCCGAACGAATACAGCCTCACGGGCGGCGGATTGCCGGCCTGCTCCACGCACTCTGCGACCTGCTGCAGATAGGCCGGCGGCAGGCCGATATGTGTGATCCGCTGCGCATGAAGCTCAGCGACGGTCTGTTCGGGCGTCCACAGCTCCGCATCGCGCATGACCAGCCGAGCGCCCTGCGACAGCACCGTGAGCCACCGCTCATGCGCGCCGTCGAAGGCCAGCGACAGGAAATGCAGCTCGCTTGCGTGCTCGTCGAGCTCGTAGAGCGCAGCGGTCGCTCGGCAATGCATCGCCAGCGGTCCATGCGCGACGGCGACGCCTTTCGGCCGCCCGGTCGAACCGGACGTGTAGATCACATAAGCGAGACTCTCCGGATGCAGGCGTGGATCCGGCGCATGGTTCGGACCGCTGGCGAAATCGAACGAGGCCAGATCGATCGCCTGAACGCCTTCGATAACAGAGATGTCACGCGCGCCGGACAGCAGCATCCTCATCCCGGAATCGCGCATCACATGAGCAACGCGGTCCGGCGGCAGCTCGGGATCGAGCGGGACATAGGCTCCGCCCGCCTTCAGCACGGCAAGCAGCGCGGCCATCGTCGCTTCATTGCGCTCGACGACGACGCCGACGCGCTGGTCGGGCCCGAGCCCGGCCTCGACGAGGTGGTGCGCGATCCGGTTGGCGCGACGATCGAGCTCACCGTAGGACAGGTTCCGGCCGCCGATCGTCAGGGCGACACGTTCCGGATCGCGCTTTGCATGATCGCGGATCATCTCGTGGACGAGTGGACGCATCGCGGCAAACGCCGCTCGGCCATTGCAGGCATCAGCGCGCTGCACATCCTGAGCGGTGGACGCATCGATCGCGCCAAGCCTGGCTTCCGGACCTCGTAGCATGGCCGCGAGCAGATGTTCGAATTGCGCCCTCACCTGCTCCGCCTGTTCCGGCGTGAAGTGGCTCGGCATATAGGTGAATTCGACCTGCAGCGTATCCTCAACCATGACGGACAGGTCCATCGGATAGTTCGTGACGTCGACGTTGCGCAGCTCGCCGAATTGAAGCGAGCCGTCCCCCTGCAGCAGGCCTCGGTCGACGGGATAGTTCTCGAACACGATGATGCTGTCGAACATGGTCTCGCCGGCACGCCCGGCCCAGCTCTGGATGTCGTAGAGCGGCGTCTGCTCGAAGTTGCGCATCGCCGCGTTGCGGTCCTGCATGGCGCGCAGCCAGTCACCGACCGTTGCGGCCGGCGAAGGCGTCTCGACCACGGGCAGCGTATTGATGAACAGGCCGATCATCTGCTCGGCCCCGTCGAGACCAGCCGGACGGCCGGCGACGGTGACTCCAAATGTAACGGTCTGCTGGCCGGTGTAGCGTTGCAGCAGCAGCGCCCAGACGCCCTGGATGAGCGTGTTCAGGGTGATGCGCTCGTGCCGGGCGAACGCCTTCAATGCCGCGGTCGCATCCTTGTCGAGCCGGGTGTAGCAGCGCCGGTGTCCGTGCGCGTCGTAGCGCCGCGCGCCGAAGGCATCGGCCAGTTGCGTCGGCTGGTCGAAGGCCGTGAGTTGTCCTCGCCAGAAGCGCTCGGCGGCCTGCGCGTCCTGGGCCAGCAGCCAGGCAACATAATCGCGATAGTGCGCCGAAAGAGCCGGGAGCGCCCGCCCGGCATAGCACCCTAGGATTTCGCCGATGAAGCGGGCCGAGCTCCAGCCATCCATCAGGATATGATGGTAGGTCCAGATCAGGCGATGACGATCGTGGTCGAGCTGCAACAAGCGGACACGCTGCAGTGGCGGCACCGCGAGATCGAACTCGGCATCACGCTCCGCGGCCAGCGCTGACGACAGCCGCGCCTCATCGACAGCTTGCCCACACCAGTCTTCCGTTGCGAACGGCACACTGGCCGCGCGATGGACGGCCTGCAGCGGTGCGCCGGACAGCTCGCGCCAGAGAAATCCGGTACGCAGCATCGGATGACAGGCAGAGACCTCCTGCCACGCGGTGCGCAGCCGCTCGACGTCCAGCCCGCGGATCTCGACGCTGACTTGGTTGACATAGACGCCACTTCCGGCATCGCGCAGGCTATGGAACAGCATGCCCTGCTGCATCGGCGAGAGCGGGTAGACGTCCTCGATGCGGTCCCAGTCGACACCGAGCCGCGCGAGCTCCTCGCTCGTCAGCCCGGACAATGCGCCGCGCGCGCGAGTGATTGCGGGCTGGTCGTTCCGCGCCGCCACGCAGGCCGGCGCGAGCAGCTCGATCGTCTGCAGCCGGAACACGTCTCTCGGCTCCAGCTCGAGACCAGCCCGGCGTGCGCGACTGACCATCTGCAGCGAGATGATCGAGTCGCCGCCGAGCTCGAAGAAATTGTCGGTGACGCCGACGTCCGGCTGGTGCAGCAGCTCGGCCCAGATCGCAGCAAGTGCGGCCTCGGTCGGATTGCGTGGCGCGACGCGCTGTCCCTGCCCAAGCCGCGTATCGGGCAACGGCAACGCCTTGCGATCGATCTTGCCGTTCGGTGTCAGCGGCAGCCGCGGCAGCACCATCACGCGCGACGGCACCATGTAGTCCGGCAGCGTTGACGCGAGAGTCGCGCGCAGCTCGGCTCCGTCGAGCGCATCGTCGCCGCTGACATAGCCGACGAGCTGCCGGCCGCCGCCGAGCTCTTGCGCCACCACGACGCTGTCGCGCACGCCGGTCTGCGTGCGCAGCCGCGCCTCGATCTCGCCGAGCTCGATGCGGTGGCCGCGGATCTTCACCTGATGGTCGGCACGGCCGACATAGTCGAGCAAACCGTCGGCGCGCCACCGCGCCAGATCGCCGGTGCGGTACAGCCGCGCACCGGGATCGCCGAATGGATCGGGAATGAAGCGCTCGGCGCTGAGCGCCGCTCGCCGCCAATAGCCGCGGGCCAGGCCCTCGCCGCCGATGAAGAGCTCGCCTGTCACGCCGACGGGGGCGGGTTTGAGATTGCCGTCGAGCACATGCAGCGTGGTGCTGCCGATCGGGCCGCCCAGGACGGGTGCGGGATCGCGTGCGTCGAGCCGATGGCGCGCCGACCACACCGTGGTTTCGGTCGGCCCGAACAGGTTCCAGGCCTCGCCTCCGAGCGCGAGCAGCCGAAGCGCCAGGTCGGGCGCCAGCGCCTCGCCGCCGCTCAGCAAGCGGCAGCCTTGAGGCAGCCAGCCGCGCGCACCATCGTCATGATCGAGCAGCATGCGCCAGCTCGACGGCGTGGCCTGGATCATGGTCACGCCATGACGGGCGACGATCGCCTTCAATCTCGCCGGATCATGGGCCGAGGCGCGATCCGCCAGCACGATCCGCGCGCCATGAATGAGCGGTAGCCAGAGCTCAAGCACCGCGATGTCGAATGACAGCGAGGTCAAAGCGAGCACGCGGTCATCGCGCGCGATGCCCGGTTGCTCAGCCATCGTCGCCAGGAAATTCGTCACGGCGCCATGGCGCACCATCACGCCCTTGGGAAGGCCGGTGGAACCGGAGGTGTAGATGACGTAAGCCAGGTTGTCTGGATGGATGGCGACGTCGAGATTGCCGACGCCGACCGAATCTTCTCTAAACTCCTCGTCCAGCAGCCAGGCCTGGGCGTGGCCGTCCGCCAGCACAGGCGCGAGCTGGTCGTGGAGCGTCGCCTGCGTCAGCAGCAGCTTCGCGCCGCTGTCGGACAGCATGTGCGCGAGACGCTCGGCCGGATAGTCCGGATCGAGCGGCAGATAGGCTCCGCCCGCCTTGAGCACCGCGAGCAGCGCCACCATCATCGTGACACTGCGCTCCAGCGCCAGTCCCACCACCACATCGGGACCGACGCCGTGCTCCCTGAGCCTATGGCCCAGCCGGTTCGCGCGCGCATTCAGCGCTCCGTAACTGATCGTCTCCTCATTGTGCACGAGCGCAATCGCATCGGGCGCGCGCCCTGCTTGGGCCTCGAACTGAGCGACGACACCCGGCGCTATCACGGCCCCGGCCGTTGCGTTGACCCGCGCCAGCAGCGCGATGTCCGCGGGATCATCAGCCGCAAGGCAGCCGACCGCCTGCTCGGCATCGCCAGTGATGGCCGCGAGCAGTTGCACGAACGCCTTGTGCAGCCGGCGAATCTGGGCCTCGTCGAAATGTTGCCGCTGGAAATTGAATACCAGCCGCAGCTCTGCTTCGAGACCGACGCTCACGAACAGCGGGTAGTTGCTCGTTTCGAGGATCCTCGTCCGGCCGACGCTCACGCGGCCGTCTCGGGTCTTCAAGGCCTCGTCCACCGGATAGTTCTCGAACACCAGGATGCTGTCGAACAGCGGACGCCCTGCCTGGCCCGCGATCCGCTGAATGTCGGCCAGCGGCATCCAGCCATGATCCCGCAAGGCGAGATTGCGATCCTGCAGGTCGCGCAGCCACGCACCGACCCGCCGCTGCGGATCCTCGGCATCGACCACGGGCAAGGTGTTGATGAACAGGCCGACCATCTCCTCGGCGCCAGCGAGCCCAGCGGGCCGGTCCGACACCGTCACGCCGAAGCAGACCGTATCCTGCCCGGTGAACCGACGGAGCAATTGCGCCCATGCCGCCTGCACCACCGTATTCAGCGTGACCCGTTCGCGGGTCGCGAAGCGTTGCAGCCGCTCGCTGAGATCGGCGTCCACCGCCATGGTGAGCGAGCCATGGCCGACGCGAGCGTCGACCGCAGGCCGCGACAGCAGGCTCGGCTCGTCGAGGCGGGCCAACGCCGCTCGCCAGAACTCGGCCGCAGCACCGTGGTCCTGCGCCTGCAGCCATGCGATGTAGTCGCGGTAGCGCGGCGGCTGTCCTTGCAGCGCCCCCTGCCCCTCGTGCTGCATCACCTCGGCGATGAATCGGGCCGAGCTCCAGCCGTCCATCAGAATGTGATGATGAGTCCAGATCAGCCAATGCCGGTCGTCGGCGATCCGGATCAGCCTCACGCGCTGCAGCGGCGGCCGCGAGAGATCGAAGCCGTCGGCGCGCTCGCGGTCTGCCGCCGCCATGAGCGCAGCATCCAAAGCGGCCGGAGCGAGCTGCGCCGCACGTTCCCGCCAATCTTCCGCGACGAAGGGAACGTCGGCACTGCGATGGACGACCTGCTGCGGTGGTCCCGGCAATTCACGCCACAGGAAACCGGTGCGAAGCACGGTATGGCGATTGCTGACCGCCTGCCACGCGGCTTGCAGCTTGCCGGCGTCGAGACCGCGGGTCTCGGCGGCAACCTGGTTGACGTAGACCCCGGTGCCGTCGTCGTGCAACGCGTGGAACAGCATGCCCTGCTGCATCGGCGACAGCGGATAGATGTCCTCGACCTCGCGCCAATCCAGCGCCAGCGCATCGAGCTCGGCCTGGCTCAGCTTCGACAACGGCACATCGGACGGCGTCACGCCATGGACGCCGCTCGTGCAGTGATCGACCAGCTCACGCAGCGCCGCCTCAAAACAGTCCGCCAGGCGCGCAATCGTTTCGCGGCGTTGACGCTTCCCGCTGAAGCCGAACGACAGCTCCAGACGACCGTCGAGCACCCTCGCATTGATCGCGATATGGTGGCGCAACGGGCTCGATGCGGCGCGCGACGGGCCGGCGCTCTCGGGCGCGATCGAGAACAGCGCCGTCTCGTCCGCGCTGCCATCGACCTGTCCGAGATAATTGAACCCGATGCGCGGCTGCACGCCCGTCGTCAGCGCCGCGCGCTGGGCATCAGAACCCAGGTAGCGCAGGACACCGTAGCCAAGTCCCCGGCTGGGGACGGACCGCAGCATCTCCTTGGTCGCCTTGATCAGCACCGCGGGCGGCTGCGATCCAGCCGCCAGTCGTACCGGGAACGCGGTCGTGAACCAGCCGATGGTTCGCGACAGGTCGAGCCCGCCGCCGAGATCCTCGCGGCCGTGACCCTCGAGTTCGATCGCCATGATCTCCCGGCCCGACCACAGCCACAGCGCACGCGCGAGCGCCGACAGCAGCAGATCATTGACCTGGGTTCTGTACGCCCCGTGCGCCGTGCCCAGCAGACGCGCGGTCAGCTCGGCGTCGATCGCAAGCGGCACGTCGTCGGCGTCTGCAATCGTATCCCGATCCGCATGATCGAAATCGCACGGCACCTCCTCCGTCTGCCGGAGACCGGACCAATGATCCCACTCTGCAGCCGGCACATCCGAGGCCGCGTACGCGCGCAGCGCTGCGCCCCATTGGGCATAGGCGTGCGTCTTGGGCGGCAGCGTCGCCTCTTGCCTACGCATGAGCTGCTCATAGGCAGCCGCGAGATCCTCCAGCAGCACACGCCACGACACGCCGTCGGTCACGAGGTGATGAATCACGATCAGGAAGCGCTGCCCGCCCTCCGGCAGATCGATGCCGACCAGCCGCACCAGACGTCCCTCCGCGAGCGAAAGGCTCGCCTGGACCTCAGCGGCGAGCGCGGTGACCGCCTCGCCATCGGCCAGCTCGCACGACCGCAACAGGTCGGAGACCGCCGGCGCCGGCCCGTGCTCGGCGCGCCAGATGCCGTCGATGCGTTCGAAGCGCAGTCTCAGCGCATCGTGATGAGTGACGACGGCCACTGCCGCGCGCCGCAGCACATCCCAGTCGAGCCGCTGCTGCGGCTGCAGCAGCAAGGCCTGGTTCCAGTGATCGGGCGCCTCCAGCTCCTGCTCGAAGAAACGGAGCTGAATCGGCAGCAACGGGAGTGGCCCGGAGACGAGACCCTGCTCCGCCGTCGTCTCCAGCCGGACGACCTGCCGCGCGTCGCGCGCCAGGGCTTCCAGCGTCTGATGCTTGAAGACGTCTCGTGGCTCGATCAGAAGGCCGGCCCGCCGCGCACGACTGACCATCTGCAGCGAGATGATGGAATCGCCGCCGAGCTCGAAGAAATTGTCGGTCATGCCGACATCGGGCTGATGCAGCAGCTCGGCCCAGATGGTTGCCAACGCAGCCTCGGCCGTCGTCCGCGGCGCAATCCGCATCGTTGCAGCGGGCGCCTCCGGCGCCGGCAGCGCGTTGCGATCGACCTTGCCATTCACCATCAGCGGCAGGCGGTCGAGGACCACGATCCGCGCCGGCACCATGTAGTCCGGCAACGTCGCGGACAACGCGTCGCGCAGCACCTCGCCATCGAGCGTGCCGTCACCGCGGACATAGCCGACCAGTTGCCGGCCAGCCCCGAACTCCCTCGCGATGACGACGGCCGCAGTGACCGATGGCTGCTGCAGCAGCCGCGCCTCGATCTCGCCGAGCTCGATGCGGAAGCCGCGAACCTTTACCTGGTGATCGGCCCGGCCGACATAGTCGATGGCGCCGTCGCTGCTCCAGCGCGCCAGATCGCCGCTTCGATAGAGCCGCGCGCCGGGAGGTCCGAAAGGATCGGGAATGAAGCGCTCGGCCGTCAGCGCCGCGCGCCCGAGATAGCCGCGCGCCAGCCCGTCTCCGCCGATATGGAGCTCGCCCGTCGTGCCCTCGGCGACCGGATTGAGGTCGGTGTCGAGAATGCGCAGGATCGTGCCTGGAATCGGAAAGCCGATCGGCACGCGCGCCCCGCTCGCCGCGCGGCAGTTCCAGAAGCTGGCATTGATCAGCGCTTCGGTGGGCCCATAGCGGTTGTCGAACCGGATTGCTGGGAATACCGCGTAGACTTGGTCCTTCAGCGGGACCGGCAGGGCCTCGCCACCGGAGAACAGGCGCTTCAACGTCACGCATCGCTGAGCCTCCGGCTCAGCCACGAATTGCGCGAGCATCTGCGGCACGAAATGCAGCGTGGTCACACCATGCGCAGTGACCGCATCGACCAGCCGCTTCGGCTCGCGATGGGCCCCCGGCGCCGCGATCGCAAGCCGCGCACCGACCGTCAACGGCCACAGGATTTCCCACACCGCGACGTCGAAGCTGAACGGCGTCTTCTGCAACAGCGTTTCGCCGGGATCGAGCCCGTACTCCCGCTGCATCCAGGCGAGCCGCGCTGCCAGCGCGCCACGCGTGCAGGCCACGCCCTTCGGCACGCCGGTCGAGCCGGACGTGTAGATCACATAGGCGAGGCTCTCGGCGTGGGTCGGACTCTGGAGATCCAAGCTGCCGGTGCCCGTGTCCTGCGAGGCGCGTCTGTCGCCGACGGCGATCAACTCGGCGCCCGCCCCTGCCGTGATCTCCATCAGCCGTTCACGCAACTGCGGCTGCGTCAGCACCAGCCGCGCGCCGCTGTCGCCCAGCATCGCGGCGAGCCGCTGGTGGGGATAATCCGGATCCAGCGGCAGGTAGCCGGCCCCGGCCTTCAGAACGGCCAACACGGCCACGACCAGGTCGGCGCTGCGCTCGAATGCCAAGCCGACCGGGGCATCCAGAGCGACGCCGGCCTGCCTGATCTGTCGCGCCAGTCGGTTCGCCTGCGCATTCAGTTCGGCGTAGCTGATCCCCTCCTGATCGGAGATCACGGCCATGGCCGCAGGCGACCGTGCGACCTGCTGTTCGATCTGCGTCACGACGTCGACGAAGCCGTCTTTCACCGTCGGCGCGGCGGGTCCCGAGCTCCAGCCGAGCACCCGTTGCAAAGCGGCGGCATCCAAGCCATGCAGCTCCGCGACGGGGCGGCTGCTGTCGTCGGCGATGCGCCCGAGCAGGCAGGCGAACGCCGCCTGTATCCGCTCGATCTGCACCTGGTCGAACCGGCTGCGATCGTAACGGAAGCCGAGCCGGATGCCGGCGTCGGTCACGAACACCGCGACCGTCAGCGCATAGTTGGTGATCGAGATCTGCTCGGCGCGGCTGGCGCGCGGCCCCCCGCCGGCCTGATCGCGCAGCGCCGCGTCGACCGGATAGTTCTCGAACACGAAGATGGTGTCGAACAGCGGCCGGCCGGCGCGGCCGGCAAGGCGCTGGATCTCGTGCAGCGGCATCCAGCCCTGCTCGCGCAGGTCGACGTTGCGATCCTGCAAGCTGCGCAGCCACTCGCCGACCGGCGTTTGAGGTCTCGCGTCCTCGAGCGCGGGCACGGTGTTGATGAACAGGCCGACCGCCTCTTCCACGCCTGCGATCTCGGGCGGCCGGCCGGAGATCGTGGCGCCGAAGCAGACGACATCCTGGCCGGTCAAACGTCGCAGCAGCTGGCCCCACGCCCCCTGCAGAAGCGTGTTCAACGTCACCCGCTCGCGCCGTGCCACGACCTGCAGCCGCTCGGTCTTCACCGCATCGATCACGAGATCGATCGAGGCATGGCCGTCGGCAGGTGCGGCCGGCCCGCCCAGCGCATCGGCCAGCAGGCTCGGCTCGCCGAGCGTCGAGAGCGAGCGCGACCAGAACATGCTCGACGCCTCTCGATCCTGCCGCTGCAGCCAGGCAATGTAATCGCGATAGCGGCCGCGCGGTGCGCCCAGCGAGGCGCCGCCGACATGCTGCATGATCTCGCCGATGAGCCTTGCTGCGCTCCAGCCGTCGAGCAGGATGTGATGATGGGTCCAGATCAGGCGGAAAACGCCGCCGTCGAGATCGATGAGACGGACCCGCTGCAGCGGCAGCCGTGACAGGTCGAAACCGGCGCGCCATTCGGCTGCCGCCACCTCGGCCAGCGCCGCGTCACGCGCGGCCTGATCCATCGAGTCCACACGGTCGCGCCAATCCTCTTCGACGAAGGGGACAGGAGCCTGCCGATGGACGATCTGCTGCGGTGCGCCCGACAATTCTTTCCACACGAACGCGGTCCGCAGCACCGCGTGTCTAGCCGTCACCGCCTGCCACGCCGCGCGTAAACGCGCCGCATCGGCGCCGCTGACGTCGACTGCGATCTGACTGACATAGTTGCCGCTGTCGCCGTCGCGCAGCGCGTGGAACAGCATGCCCTGCTGCATCGGCGACAGCGGATAAATGTCCTCAATATCGCGCCAATCGCGCGAGGCTCCGAGCAGGTCGAGCTCCGGCTGGCTGAGGCCCGACAGCGGAACGTCCGACGGCGTGAGGCCATGTACGCCGCTCGTGCAATGCGCGACGAGTTCGCGCAGCGCCGCGGAATAGCACGCGGCCAGCCGCTCGATCGTCGCGCGGCGATAGCGTCGGCGGCCGAAGCTGAATGTCAGCCTCAGCTGGCCGTCGAGCACCTGGCCGTTGATGCTGAGCCAGCGGCCAAGCGGTGCGCCGGCGCTGCGTGACGGACCCGCGCCTTCCGGCGCGAGCGCGAAGGCAGGGTCAGGGCCGGCGCCGAACTGGCCGAGATAGTTGAACACGATCCGCGGCTCGGCGCCGCCCGCCAGGGCGGCGCGCTGCTCAGGGCTGCCGCAGTAGCGCAGCACGCCATAGCCGAGCCCACGCGCCGGGATGGCCCGTAATTCCTCCTTGATCGACTTGATGAGCGTGGCATCGTCGCCCGCGCCACCGGAGAGGCGAAGCGGAAATGCGGTCGTGAACCAGCCGACCGTGCGCGACAGGTCGATGCCTTCGAACAGATCCTCACGGCCATGGCCTTCGAGCTCGACCAGGCATTCATCGAGTCCGCACCAGCGGTTGACGGCGCGGGCCAGCGCCGCCAACAGCAGATCATTGACCTGGGTCCTGTAGGCAGCGGGTGCCTGCTTGAGCAGCTGCCCGGTCATGTCGGCATCGAACGACACGGCGACGTCTTCGCCATCGGCGACGCGGTCGGTCTCATCGTGATCGTCGTCGCATGGCAGGCCGCCGGCGGCACTGCGCTGTCTCCAATAGTCGAGCTGATCGGCCAGCTCCTCGCTCACCGCGTAGTCTTCAAGCCTCCTGCTCCACGACGCCATGGACTGGCTCTTGGGGGGCAACGCAATCGCAACCGCGCCCTGCGCCGCCTGTCGATGCGCCGACATGATGTCTTCGAGCAGCACACGCCAGGATACGCCGTCGACGACGAGGTGATGCACGACGATGAGAAGCCTCTGGCTGCCGTCCGCGACGTCCATGCCGACGAAGCGCAGCAACGGCCCCTGCAGGGACAGGCTTGCCTGCGCGGCGGCGGCAACCGAGGTGATCTCCGCCGCATCCTGAACAGCGCGGGTCCAGAGCAGATCGGCGCTCGCCGGCATCGCGCCATATCTCGCGTGCCACGCGCCGTCGCTCTGGAGGAATTGCAGTCGCAGGGACTCGTGATGCGCCACCACGGCCTCGACCGCCGGCGCCAACACCCGCCAGTCGAGCCGTGCCGACGGCACCAGCATCAACGCCTGATTCCAGTGATGCCGTTCGCCGGCGTCCTCGGCAAAGAAGCGGCGCTGGATCGGCAACAGCGGCACCGGATCGCCATCGCGCGCGAGCGGCTCGGCGGAGACGACCGCCGCCCGATCGCGGCGCGCGACCCGCGCCAGCCCTTGCAGCGTCTGATGCCGGAACAGGTCGCGCGGCTCGATGGCAAGCCCGCGCTGGCGCGCACGTCCGACCACCTGCAATGAAATGATGGAATCGCCGCCGAGCTCGAAGAAGTTGTCGGTCAGCCCGACCCGCGAATGGCCGAGCAATTCAGCCCAGATCGCCGCCAGCTCCAGTTCAGCCGGGGATTGCGGTGCGACGTAGTCGGCCTCAGCAGACAACTGCTCGGGCGCCGGCAAGGCGTCGCGATCGACCTTGCCATGCGCCGTGAGCGGCATCCGCGACATCAGTACGATGCGGGCCGGAACCATGTAGTCCGGCAGTTCCTCGGACAACGCCGCGCGCAGCCCGGTCTCCTCGAGGCCATCCTCGCCGCAGGCATAGCCAATGAGCTGCTGGCGTCCGCCGATCTCGCGTGCCACCACCACCGCCGACTGAACACCCGCCTGCCGCGTCAGCCGTGCCTCGACCTCGCCCGGCTCGATGCGGAAGCCGCGGATCTTGAGCTGGTGGTCGGACCGGCCGACATAGTCGATGACGCCATCGGCGCGCCAGCGCGCCAGATCGCCGGTGCGATACAGCCGCGTGCCCGGTGCGCCGAACGGATCGGGGATGAAGCGCTCCGCCGTCAACGCCGGCCGATTCCGATAGCCGGCCGCGAGCCCCTCGCCGCCGATATGAAGCTCGCCGGTGACGCCGACCGGAACGATGTTGAGATCGCCGTCGAGAACATAGGCCGAGCGCCGGCCGACCGGGCGGCCGATCGGCGCATAGGCGCAGTCGATCTCGGCATCGACGTCGACCTTCCAGACCAGCGGCGTGACCACTGTCTCCGTCGGACCATAGCCGTTGATCAGCTTGCGCGGCCGCAGCGCCTGCCTGATCTTGTCGAAGCCCGATTTGGGCATGGCCTCGCCGCCGAACGAATACAACGACACGGGCGGCGGATCGCCGCGCCACGCCGCGAAGTCGGCGAGTTGCTGCAGATAGGCCGGCGGAAAGCCGGCATTGGTCACGCGCTCCGCGCCCATCACGTCGAGCGTCTTCTCCGCCGACCAGAGATCGGCGTCACGCATCACCAAGGTCGCGCCGCAGCTCAGCGCGGTCCACAACCGCTCATGCGCGCCGTCGAAGGTGAAGGAGAGGAAGTGCAGCTCGCGCGACTGCCGGTCCATCTCGTAGAGACCGGCGGTGGCGTCGCAATGCATCGCGAACGGTCCATGCGCGACCGCGACGCCCTTCGGCACGCCGGTGGAGCCGGACGTATAGATCACGTAGGCGAGGCTCGAGGGATGGACATCGACCGCCGGGTCGCTCTCCGTCGTCTCAGCCGCCATCGCGCCGAGATCGACGACCGCGATGCCCGGCATCGGCGGCCATTGCGATCGTCCCGCCGCATCGACCAGCACGACGCGCGCGCCGGCATCCCGAACGGTGGCGGCGAGCCGCGCCGGCGGATGATCGGGATCGAGCGGCAGATAGGCCGCGCCGGCCTTCAGGACGGCAACAAGACTTGCGACGAGATCGGGCGAGCGCTGCATCGAGAGCCCGACGAGCTCGCCGGGTCGCACGTCGAGCGCCAACAGATGCTGCGCGATGGCATTGGCGCGGCGATCGAGCGCCTGATAGCTGATCGTCTCGGCCCCGAACACCAGGGCTGTCACGCCCGGCCTCTCCTTTGCGTGCCGCGCGAGCATCCGGTGCACCGGCTGGAACCCCGCGAGTGCGGGC
Source organism: Bradyrhizobium sp. SZCCHNRI2009 (assembly GCF_032485115.1). Classification (NCBI taxonomy): domain Bacteria; kingdom Pseudomonadati; phylum Pseudomonadota; class Alphaproteobacteria; order Hyphomicrobiales; family Nitrobacteraceae; genus Bradyrhizobium; species Bradyrhizobium sp. SZCCHNRI2009. The sequence goes on along the minus strand of NZ_JAUEUH010000002.1, from coordinate 81,188 downwards.
GCGCAGGCATTCCACTGCCTGACGTCGTCGCGCTGCCGGTCCGACAACAGCTCCAGCGCCGCGATCCGCTGCATGGGATCCGCGACCGTTTCCCGCAGGATCGTCAGCCAATGCCCGGCGAGCCGTGCGATGGTCGATCGGTCGAACAGCGCGGTGGCAAAGGAGAACAGCGCCGAGACGTCTCCCGACGGCGCTTCCTCGCTGTCGAGCGCGAGGTCGAATTTCACCGTCTCGATCTCGGCCGCGATCGTCTCGATCTGCAGTTCGGACGCAGCCGGCGCATGTGCCGCCTCGCGCCGATGCTGATGGTTGTAGAGCACCTGGAACAGGGGCGTCTGGCTCTGGCTGCGCTGCGGCTGCAGCACGTCCAGCAGCCGCTCGAACGGAAGATCCTGGTGATCCCTGGCCTCGAGCGAGGCTTCGCGCAGGGCGTGAATGACGTCGGCGATCGTGCTCCGGCTGTCGATGCGCGTGCGCAGCACCTGGGTGTTGACCAGCAGCCCGATCAGCCGGCGCGTTTCCGACCGGTCGCGATTGGCGAGCGGAACGCCGACGCAGATGTCGCCCTGCCCACTGTAGCGATAGAGCACCAGCTTGAGCGCCGCGAGCAGCACGACGAACAGCGTCGTGTGATGCTGTCGGGCGAGCCCGCGCAGACGATCGGAAAGCTCGGCGCCGAGCGACAGGCGTATGGCATCGCCGGATTGGTCGGTCTGGGCCGATCGGGGGCGATCGAGCGGCAGTTGCAGCATGGCCGTGCCGTGCAGCCGGTCGGTCCAGTACCGGAGCTGCCGCTCCTCCTCCACGGCACCGAGCCACAGTCGCTGCCAGGCGGCGAAATCGGCGTAGTCGATCTCGAGCGCCGGCAATGAGGCGGTTTCGCCGCGGACGGCAGCGCGATAGAGCTGCCAGAACTCCTCGGTAAGGACCTGCATCGACCAGCCATCGGCGACGATGTGGTGCAGCGTGACCGAGAGGATATGCTCGTGCTCGCCGAGCCCGAGCAGCGCCGCGCGCAGCAGCGGTCCGGATTCGAGATCGAACGGCAGCGCCGCTTCCTCACGCAGCAGCCGGCGCGCCTGCTGCTCGCGATCGTCGCCCGCAATCTCGATACGGCGAAGCGCGACCGGCGCCGACTTGCCTACGATCTGCTCCGGCTCGCCGCCGTCCTGCCGGAACGTGGTGCGGAGCGCGGCATGGCGCATGACGAGTCCGTCGAGCGCCTTCTGAAGCGCAGCGGCGTCGAGACGACCCCGCAGGCGGATCGCGACCGGCATGTTGTAGGCGGAGCCGCCCGGATCCATCCGCCACAGGAACCAGAGGCGGGCCTGCGCGAACGACAACGGCGCGCGCTGCAGATGCTGGCGCGCGATCGGCAAAATCGACAGATCGATGCCCTTGGCCGCCAACTGCGTGAGGAAGGCCCGCTGCTTCGGCGCATCGAGACGCGCCAACCGGCGCGCGATCTCGCTGAGCTGCTGGGTCTGAAGTCCCGACTGATCATTCATTGGCGAACTCGACTTCCTCAAGCAGATCGAACATGGCGGCGATGTCGTCGCTGCGCCTGCTCGTCGGCGGGTCCGCGGCGAGCGCGGACGCCATGGCCTCGACCGTGGTCAGCTCGAACAACCGCTTCAGCGGCAGCTCCCGCGCAAGATCGCGCTTGATGCGGCCGACGAGCTGGACGGCCACCAGCGAGTCGCCGCCGAGCTCGAAGAAGTTGTCGGTGACGCCGACCTCCGGCCTGTGCAGCAGCTCGGCCCAGATCGTCGCGAGCGCCGCCTCGGTCGGATTGCGCGGGCCGACTCTGTGCGCCCCCGGCGGCTTCGCGTCCGGCCGCGGCAGCGCCTTGCGGTCGATCTTGCCGTTCGGGGTCAGCGGCAGTTCCGGCAGCACGATCACGCGCGACGGCACCATGTAGTCCGGCAGCGCCGTTGCGAGCGCGGCGCGGAGGTCACTGCCATCGAGCGAGGCCTCGCCGCTGACATAACCGACCAACTGACGGCCGCCGCCGAGCTCCTGCGCGACGACGACGCTGTCGCGCACGCCGGGCAGCTCCCGCAGCCGCACCTCGATCTCGCCGAGCTCGATCCGATGTCCGCGGATCTTCACCTGATGATCGGCGCGGCCGACATAGTCGAGCACACCGTCGGCTCGCCAGCGCGCGAGGTCGCCGGTCCGGTACAGCCGCGCGCCGTCGCTGCCGAACGGATCCGGAATGAAGCGCTCGGCACTCAGCGCAGCGCGTTTCCAATAGCCGCGCGCGAGTCCGTCACCGCCGATGAAGAGCTCGCCGGTGACGCCCACCGGCGCAAGGTTGAGATCGCCGTCGAGCACGTACAACCGGGTGCTGCCGATCGGGCTGCCGAGCAACGGCACCGGATTCGTCGCATCGAGGCGGTGACGCGCCGACCATACCGTGGTCTCGGTCGGCCCATACAGGTTCCAGACCTCGCTGCTCAGCGCGCTGAGCCGCCGCGCCAGATCCGAGGCCAGCGCCTCCCCGCCGCTCAGCAGGCGGCAGCCTTTCGGCAGCCATGGAGCGGCTTCGCTGGTATTGGCCGCATCGTGCTCGAGCAGCATGCGCCAGCTCGACGGCGTCGCCTGGATCATGGTCACGCCGTGCCGTGCGACCAGCGCCTTGAGCGCCGCCGGATCATGGGCCGCGGCGCGATCGGCGAGCACGATCCGGGCGCCATGGGCCAGCGGCAGCCACAGCTCCAGCACGGCGATGTCGAAGGACAACGAGGTCAGCGCCAGCACGCGGTCGTCGGCCGCGATGCCCGGCTGTTCGGCCATCGTCGCCAGGAAGTTCGTCACCGCGGCGTGGCGCACCATCACGCCCTTGGGGAGCCCGGTCGAGCCGGAAGTGTAGATGACGTAGGCGAGGCTCTCCGCATGCCCATCGACGGAAAGATCATCGGTCTGGCCGAGGCCATCGCCGGCCGCCACGTCGAGCAGCCAGGCCTCGGCATCGCTCCGGGCCAGCACCGGCGCGAACCGGTCATGCAGCGTGGCCTGTGTCAGCAGCAGTTTGGCGCCGCTGTCGTTCAGCATGTGCGCGAGACGCTCGGACGGATAGTCCGGATCGAGCGGCAGATAGGCCGCGCCCGCCTTGAGCACCGCGAGCAGCGCCACCATCATCGTGACGCCGCGCTCCAGCGCCAGCCCGACCACCACATCCGGCCCGACGCCGCGATCCCGGAGCCGCCGCGCCAGCCGGTTCGCCCGCGCATTGAGCGCGCCGTAGCTGATCATCTCCTGCCCATGCACCAGTGCGACCGCATCGGGAGCTCGCGCCGCATGGGCCTCGAACTGCCGGTGCACGCAGAGCGCATTTGCATCGTTGGTCGCCGTCGCGCTCCAGGCCTGCAGCAGCCGCGCGCGATCTTCGTCCGGAACGACGTCGATCCTGCGCACCGGCGTATGCGGCGCCGCTTCCAGCGCCAGCGCCAGCTGCTCGAGCGAGTGCTGCATCATCGCGCCGACCCGCTCGGGCGCGACCGGCGCCACGGCCTGGACCGTCAGGTGAAGCCCATGGCCGTCGTCGTCTACCGCCAGCATCAGCGGATAATTGGTACGCTCCTCGCCACCGAGCCATTCGACGCCTTGCAGGGACTCTGCATCTGTCCGCGCATCCTGCCTCCGGCCGTGCCGATAGTTCAGGATCGCGGAGAACAGCGGCGTCGGCGGCGCGACGCCGCTGCAGCGCTGGGCCATTGCCAGCGAGGCATGCTCATGCGCCATCAGCTCCGCCAGCCGCCCATGCGCTGCGCGAACGCTGTCCTCAACCGACGTGCCGTCGAGATCGAGCCGCAACGGCAGCGTGTTGATGAACAGGCCCAGGCTGCGGCCGGTATCGTGGCCGGCCTGCATGCGGCCGAGCAGCACGGTGCCGAACACGACCTGATCACGTCCGCTGCTGCGCGCCAGCACCTGGCCCCAGGCGACATGACAGAGGCTGGCGAGGCTCGCGCCAAGGCGCCGCGCCTGCGCGCGCAGCCGCGCGTCGAGCGTAGCCGGCACGGGCAGCCTTGCCTCGCGCGCGCCGTCGCCGTTGCTGCGCACCTCCATCAATCCGAATGGTGCCGTCGGCGCATCGATGTCGGCGAGCATGCTCCGGAAGAAGCGCTGCTGCGCATCCTGCCCGCCGGCCTTGCGGGTCTCGGCCACGAGGTTGCGGAACGGACTCGGTGGAGGAAGAGCGCTGCGGCGGCCCGCCAGGATCAGTTGCACTTCCTCGTGCAGCGCCTGCAGAGTGGTATGGTCGCCGACCATGTGATGCAGCAGGACCAGCAGCAGCAGGCGATCATTTCGTGGGTCGCGGGCGACAACGAGACGCAGCAATGGCGCCTGGGTCAGGTCGAGCCGGCAGGACCTCGGATCGAAGCGGCGCGCCAGCTCGACCTGGGCCGGCTCGTTGCCTTCGAGCTCAACTTCGGTGACGCTTAGCGGTGCCTGGCGCCAGACCACCTGCGCCGGCACCGACAGCCCATCCCAGAGGAACGACGTCCGCAGGACGTCATGCCGGTCGATCACGTCCTGAACGGCCGCAAGATAGCGATCCAGCAGATCACGGCCCGCAAATGCCATCTGCGCGACCAGCACGTAGGGGTCGCCATCGGTCGCGAGCAGATGATGAAACAGGATTCCCTCCTGCAACGGCGACAGCGCGTAGATGTCCTGGACGTTGGCGACGCCGCCCGGCACACGGCCCACCAGGCGGTCGATCTCGCCCTGGCTCAGCGCGACCAGCGGCAGCATGTCCGGCGTGATGACCGGGCTCTGCGCCGTGATCGGGTTGTCTGGAATTGCGGTCTCCTCGCTTTGCCGCAGGCTGGCCGCGAGATCGCGCAACACCGGCTTGGCGAACACCATCCGCGCATCGATCGTCAGCGCATGGCGCTTCAGCCGGTCCAGCATGCGGACGACGAGCAGCGAATGGCCGCCGAGCTCGAAGAAATGATCGTTGCGACCGACGCGCTCGATGCCCAGCAGCTCGCGCCAGATAGCAGCGAGGACCTGCTCGATCTCGCCGTGGGGCGGATCATAGGCGCCACGGCCGAACGCCTCGTCGTCCGGCGCCGGCAGTGCCTGCCGGTCGACCTTGCCGTTGGGTGTCAGCGGAAACGCATCGAGGCGAACGATCGCCGAGGGAACCATGTAGTCCGGCAGGCACGTCTGCAATTGCGTGCGCAGGCGCGCCGCCCATGCGCTGGGATCACCTGCATCGTCCGCCGGCACCACATAGGCGATCAGCCTGAGATCGCCCTGCGCATCGCGCCGCGCCAGCACCGCCGAGTCCCGCACTCCGGCCTGCGCATTCAGCCGATGCTCGATCTCGCCGAGCTCGATACGGAAGCCGCGGATCTTCACCTGATGGTCGTTGCGGCCCAGGAATTCGATGTTGCCGTCGGCGAGATGGCGGCCAAGGTCACCGGTTCGATACATCCGCGCGTCGGACGACAGCCCGAACGGATCCACGGCAAAACGCTGCGCCGACAAATCGGGACGGTTGAGATAGCCGCGGGCAACCCCTGCCCCGCCGATCCAGATCTCGCCGACGGCACCGCGCGGCACCGGCATGCCCTGGGCGTCGAGCAGATAGATCCGCGCGTTGGCGATCGGGCGACCGATTGGGACGACCCCGCCGGCGAAGCCGGGCGGACGGCGCCATGCGGTGGCGCAGACGGTTGTTTCCGTCGGGCCGTAGGCGTTGAAGACTGCGATGTCCGACGGCAGGGCCTCGAACAGCTCCGGCTTTGGCAACTCGCCAGCGAGAACGAGCACGTCGAGCCCGGAGAGCCGCGCGAGGTCCGAGCGGCCCTGCAGCATCGCCGGCGGCAACGTGGCATGGGTGATGCGATGTTCGGCGAGATAGTTCACCAGCTCCGCCGCATCGCGGTGCTCGCGGCTTCCGAGCAGATGCAGTTCGGCGCCGGCGCAAAGCGCCATGACGATGTCCCACACGCTCGCATCGAAGCTGAAGGAGGCGAATTGCGCGATCCGGCTGTGCGGACCGGTGTCGAACAGCCCGATCTGGGCCTGCGCGAGATTGACCAGGCCGTGGTGCTCGATCATCACGCCCTTCGGCTGTCCGGTCGAGCCCGACGTGTAGATGACATAGGCGAGGTTGCGCGGCGTCAGGCCACGGGCAACAACATCCGGTGCGCCCTCCGGCAGCCCGCTCCAGGCCGGCGCATCGCTCTCCACATCCACGACCGGACATGCCACGCTGCCGAGCGTACTGGCGCTCGCGCCGTCACAGAGCAGCAGCGTCGGCCGGGCATCGGCCGCGGTCTCGCGCAGCCGCTGCGGCGGATAGGTGGGATCCAGCGGCAGATAGGCCGCTCCCGCTTTGAGGACCGCGAGCACGCTGACGATCGCATCGATGCCGCGCTGCTGGCAGATCGCGATCAGCCGGTCCGGACCAGCGCCCAGCGCGACGAGATGATGCGCGAGGCGATTGGCGCGCAGCTCGAGCTCGCGATAGGTCAGGTTGACCTCGTCATGGACCAGCGCCACCGCCGACGGCCGGCGGCGCGCCTGCTCGGCAACGAGATCCTGAATGCAGCAGTCAGGCGGCGTGAACGAGCGCGTGCGATTCCAGTCATCCAGCAGCAGCGCACGTTCCTCGGCTGGCAGCAGCTCGATGCGATCGACCGGCTGGCTGGTGTCGGCGACCATGGCGCGCAGCACCGCCAGCAGATAGGTGCGATAGCGCTGCACGGTCTCGGCGTCGAACAGCGCCGTCGCGTAGTTGATCTTGCCGGAGATGCGTCCACCGCTCTCACTGAGATCGAGCTCGAGATCGAACTTGATCTTGTGCTGCTCGGTCGCAAGGCGCTCGACCGCCAGGCCGGGCAGCGCCAATGAACCGATATCATTGCTCTGCCATGCGAACACCACCTGGAACACGGGCGTGTATTCCGGATGCCGCGGGGGTTGGAGCGCCTCGACAAGATGCTCGAACGGCAGGTCCTGATGATCCTGCGCCGCAAGGACGGCCGTCTTCACCCGCTCGATCAACTCGGCCACAGCAGGACCGCCCGAGAGGTCGAGCCGCAGCGCCAGCATGTTGACGAAGAAGCCGGCCAGGCCTTCGAGCTCCGAACGCATCCGATTGGCGGTCGGCGTGCCGATGACGAGATCCTGCTGGCCGGCCAACCGCGACAGCACGAGGGCCCAGGCGGCCAGCACGATGACGAACGGGGTGGCGCCGAGCGCGATGCTCAATTGCCTGATATCGGCCGAAAGACCGTCGTCGATCTCGACAGGCACCGCGGCGCCGGCGTTGGATCGCGGTGCAGATCGCGCCCGGTCCGTCGGCAGTGCCAGCAAGGACGGCGCGTCGCGCAGCACGGCGATCCAATGATCGAGCTGCCGCTGCAGCCGATCTGCCGTCAGCGAATGGCGCTGCCATGCTGCATAGTCCGGATACTGAATCGCCAGCGGCGGCAACGGATCATTGCCGCCTGCAACGAAGGCGGCATACAGCGCCGAGAGCTCGCGGACGATGACGCCCATCGACCATCCGTCGGAGATGATGTGATGCTGGCTGAGCAGAAGGACATGATCATCATCGCCCAGGTCGATCAAATGGCTGCGGATCAATGGACCCCGCGCAAGATCGAACGGCGCGCGCGTACACTCATTCAGCAGATCGGCCAGCCGCGTTTCGCGGTCCGGCCGCCCGCGAAGATCGTGCACCTCCAGCGGCAGGCTGGTGTCCGGCGGCAACAGCGCGACCCGCGGCTCGCCCTGCCCGGCGACGAAGACCGTCCGCAGCGCCTCGTGGCGGGAGAACAGCCGGTCGAGGCTGCGGCGCCATGCGCCGATGTCGAGCCGGCCGCGCAGCCGCAGCGCCACATCGATGTGATAGTTGGTACTTCCATTCTCGAGCTGGGCCAGCAGCCAGAGCTGCTGCTGCGCGAAGGAGAGCGGCAGCGAGCCCCCGCGATCGGCGATCGGGATCGTGTTTGTATCGCGTCTGGGGACATTGCGGCCGCGCTGTCGCGCGCGCGATGCCAACCGGCGCAGCGCCTCCGGATCGAGGTTGTGCAGAAGAGGCTGTCCTGATTGTCCGCTCATGATAGCTCCGCTGTCATCAGGTCCTCGAGTTCACCTTCGGCGAACTGCTGCTCGATCAGTCTGATGGAGAGGACGCGCGCGAACTCCGCCAATTCCGGATGAACGAACAGCTCGGACAATCGCATCGATGTGCCGAACTCCTGCGCGACACGGCTGAGCAGCCGTACCGCCAGCAGAGAGTGGCCGCCGAGATTGAAGAAGTGATCGCCCCGCCCGACCCGGTCGAGGCCGAGCAGCTCCGCCCAGATGCCGGCCAGCGTGATCTCGATCTCGCCGACCGGAGCTTGATAGTGGGCCCCCGCGTCGCCTTGTGAGGCCAGCGGCAGCGCCTTGCGGTCGACCTTGCCGTTCGGCGTCAGCGGCAGCCGCGGCAGCACGATGACGCGCAACGGCACCATGTAGTCCGGCAGCGCCGTCGCGAGCGCCGCGCGCAGCTCGCCGCCATCGAGCGCGCACTCACTGCCGACATAGCCGATCAGGTTGCTACCGCCACCGACATCCTGCGCGACCACGACGCTGTCGCGGACGCCGGGCAGCGCGCGCAGCCGCGCCTCGATCTCGCCGAGCTCGATGCGATGCCCCCGTATCTTGACCTGGTGATCGGCGCGGCCGACATAGTCGAGCGCGCCATCGGCACGCCAGCGCGCCAGGTCGCCGGTCCGGTACAGCCGCGCACCGGGGCCGCCGAACGGATCCGGAATGAACCGCTCCGCGCTGAGCCCGGGCCGCTTCCAATAGCCGCGCGCCAACCCCTCGCCGCCGATGAACAGTTCGCCGGCCACCCCGGGCGGCGCCAGATTGAGATTGGCGTCGAGCACGTAGAGCGTGGTATTGCCGATCGGACCACCGAGCACCGGCATGGGATCATTGCAATCGAGCCGGTGGCGCGCAGACCACACCGTGGTCTCGGTCGGCCCATACATGTTCCAGACCTCGCCGCTCAGCGCGACGAGCCGCCGTGCCAGATCGGGAGCCAGCGCCTCGCCGCCGCTGAGCACGCGACAGCGACGAGGCAGCGCGGCGGCCCCGTCATGATCGAGCAGCATGCGCCAGCTCGACGGTGTCGCCTGGATCAAGGTCACGCCGTGCCTGGCCACGATCGCCTTCAGCGCCGTCGGATCCTGCGCGGAGGCGCGGTCGGCCAGCACGATACGGGCCCCCCGGGTCAGCGGCAGCCACAGCTCCAGCACCGCGATGTCGAACGACAGCGAGGTCAATGCCAGCACGCGGTCGTCCGATGCGATCCCCGGCTGCTCGGCCATCGTCGCCAGAAAATTCGTCACTGCGCCGTGACGCACCATCACGCCCTTGGGCAGGCCGGTCGAGCCCGAGGTATAGATGACGTAGGCGAGGCTCTCCGGATGAATGGCGAGGTCGAGGTTGCCGGCGTCGCCTCCATCGTCGATGCGATCGAGCAGCCAGGCTTCGGCTCCGCTGTCGGCCAGCGCGGGCGTGAACCGATCTTGCAGCTCGGCTTGCGTGAGCAGCAGTCTTGCGCCGCTGTCGCCGAGCATGTGGGCAAGACGCTCGGCCGGATAGTCCGGATCGAGCGGCAGGTAGGCGGCGCCGGCCTTCAGCACGGCGAGCAGCGCCACAATCATCTCGGCGTCGCGCTCCAGCGCCAGTCCAACCACGACATCGGCGCCGATCGCGCGCGCGCGCAGTCGCCGCGCCAGCCGGTTTGCCCGCGCATTCAGTTCGCCGTAGCTGATTCGGCGGTCGCCGCAGACGATCGCAACCGCGTCCGGGACGGCCTTCGCCCGCGCCTCGATCTGCGCCACGAGGCCAGGCGCCGCGCCGATCGACGACGGTCGGCGTGACGTCTCGCCGATCGCAGCTCCGCTCCAGCGCAGGACGCACGCCAGCGCCTCTCCGTCGACCATGCGAAGGCTGCCGGTCGGACGGGTGGCATCCGCCGAAATCCGCGTCAGCCAGTCTCGCAACGACGCGCTCACCCGGCGAACCGCATGGTTGTCCAGTTGCGCGCGATCGTAGTTGAAGTCGAGGCGCAGGCCCTCGGGTCCATCGAACACGATGACCGCGATCGGATAGTTGGTCGGCGTCACGTGTTCGACCCGCCCGATCTGCGGCCCGGCACCGTCGCGCGCGGTGAGCGACTGATCGATCGGATAGTTCTCGAATACCATCAGGCTGTCGAACAGCGGCTGCCCGGCCCTGCCGGCCAGACGCTGGATCTCGTGCAGCGGCAGCCACTCATAGTCGCGCGCCGCGACGCTCTGCGCCTGAAGGGCGCGCAGCCAGTCGCCGGTCGCGGTCTGCGGATGCGCGCGATCGATCAGCGGCAGCGTGTTGATGAAGAGGCCGACCATGTTCTCGGCGCCGGCAAGCTCGGCCGGACGGCCCGAGACCGTGACGCCAAAGCAGACCGCGCTTTGCCCGGTATATTGCCGCAGCAATTGGGCCCAGGTCCCCTGCAGCAGCGTATTCATCGTGATGCGCTGCTGCGTCGCGAACCGCCGCAGGCGAGCCGCGAGATCACCGTCCACGCGCAGCGTCAGCCGGCCATGGCCGCTCGCAGCGTCGATCGCGCGGCTCGCACGCAAGGCGTCGGCGAGCGGCGTGGGCTCGAAATCGCGCAGCGTCTCGCGCCAGAAATCAGCGGCTGCCGCCTGGTCGCGCGTCTGCAGCCAGGCGATGTAGTCGCGGTAGCCGCCTTGCGCCGCCGACGGCGCGGCGCCGCCGATCTGCTGCAGCACGTCGGCGAGCAGCCGCGCCGAGCTCCAGCCATCGATCACGATGTGATGATGCGTCCAGATCAGCCACAGCCTGTCTTCGCCGAGCCGGATCAGCCGCAGCCGCTGCAGCGGCGGCCGGGTAATGTCGAAGCCGAGTTCGCGCTCGCGCCGTGCCGCCTCCGCAAGCGCCGCATCGATCTCCGCCGCGGCAGCCCCGCCCGTGATACGGCTGCGCCAATCCTCGTCGACGACGGGCACGTCGAGCTGCCGGTAGACGATCTGCTGGGCTGCTCCGGACAATTGTTGCCAGGCGAACCCGGTCCGCAGCACCGCATTCCGCGCACTCGCCGTCTGCCATGCCGCACGCAACCGCGCCGGCGTCACGCCCCGGAGCTCGATCGAGAGCTGGTTGACATAGACGTCATCGGCGCCATCGCGCAGCGCATGGAACAGCAAGCCCTGCTGCATCGGCGACAGCGGGTAGATGTCCTCGACGGAGCGACAGTCGACGGTCGCGCAGAGCCGGTCGAGCGCCGCCTGATCGAGCCCCGCGAGCGGAACGTCGGACGGCGTGAGACCGCCGGCGCCGCCGAGGCAATGATCGACGAGACCATGCAGCGCCGCGCGATAGAGTTCGGCGAGCCGTTCCACGGTCGCGCGCCGATACCGCCGGCTTCCATAGCGGAAGCCGAGCCGCAGCCGCCCGTCACGCACCTCGCCGTTGATGCTGAGCCAGGCCCGCAACGGCGTGTCGGCGGCCCGCATCGGTCCCGGATTCTCCGCCGCGATCCGGTACGGCGCGGCCGCACCGAGCTGGCCGTCGAAGCGGCCGAGATAGTTGAAGACGATACGCGGGTTCGGCGTCGCCGCCAACGCGTCGCGATGCTCTTTCGCGCTGAGATAACGCAGGACGCCATAGCCGAGCCCGCGATCGGGCATGGCGCGCAGCGTCTCCTTGACGCGGGTGATGAGCGCGCGATCGGTCTCGCTGCCGCCGTCGAGACGCACCGGGAATGCGCTCGTGAACCAGCCCACCGTCCGCGTGAGATCGACGTCCGCGAAGACATCCTCGCGGCCGTGGCCCTCCAGTTCGATCACGACGCCTTCGATCCCGCTCCAGCTCCAGAGCGCGCGTGCCAGCGCGGCCAGCAGCAGGTCGTTGACCTGCGTGCGATAGGCCGCAGGCGCGGCATCGAGCAGCCGTTCGGTCAGCTCCGCCTCGAGGTTCAGCACGACCTCCTCGGCGTCGGCCTCGGCGTCGGTGCCACCATGATCGTCGTCACAGGGCAACTCGCTGCCGCGGGAGGACGCGAGCCAGAACGGCAGTTCGCCTGCGAGCCGATCGGAGGCCGCATGCGCGCGCAGTCGCTGCGCCCAGGAAGACGGCGCGGAGCTCGTGGGCGGCAGGCTGACGGCGGCCGCCTGCCCCGCCGCCTGTTCGTAGGCCGACGCGATGTCCTCGAGCAGGATCCGCCATGACACGCCATCGACGGCGAGATGATGGATGGCGACCAGCAGCCGCTGGCTGCCGTCGCGCATGTCGAATCCGACGGCGCGCAGCAGAGATCCCGATGCCAATGACAGGCTCGCCTGCGCCCCCGACGCGATCGCGCTGACGTCGGCCGGCTCGACTGCCGTGCGGAGCCAAAGCAGCTCGGGCGCAGCAGGCAGGTCGGCCGGCACCGCCTGCCATTCACCCACGATCCGCCGATACGTCATGCGAAGCGCATCGTGATGCCTCACGACGGCAGCGAGCGCCTGCTGCAGCACGCTCCAGTCGATCCGGTCCCGCGGGGTCAGCAGCACCGCCTGGTTGAAGTGATCGCGGTTGGAGATTTCCTCGGCAAAGAAGCGCAATTGGATCGGCAGCAGCTCCGCAGCGCAGGCGTTCATTGCGTTGCGTGCTGCTGCCGGCGGCGTCATGGCCGGCGCGGAGGTGGTCGCAACCACGCCGGCCAGCGCCGCTATCGTCTGCTGCGCGAACATCTGCTTCGGCGTCAGCATGACGCCGCGCTTGCGCAGCCGTGCGATGATCTGCAGGCTGAGGATGGAGTCGCCGCCGAGCTCGAAGAAATTGTCATTGCGGCCGATCCGCTCGCGGCCCAGCACGTCCTGCCAGACGGCGGCGATGGCCTGCTCCACCGCGCCGACCGGGGCGACATACGACAGCACGGCGTCATCGTCCGGCTGCGGCAGCGCCGCGCGGTCGAGCTTGCCATTGGCGGTCAGCGGCAGCCGCTCGAGCACGACGATGCGCGACGGTACCATGTAGTCCGGCAGCATCGCCGAGAGTTGCTGCCGCAGCGCCTCCGGCTGCAACACGACGCCGGCCGCGGCGACGCAATAAGCCACGAGCTCCTGGCGTTCCTGCTCGGCGTCGACGGCGCGGGCCACGACGGCGGCATCGGCGACGCCGTTCAACGAGGAGACGACGCGGCTGATCTCGGCCGGTTCGACGCGGTAGCCGCGCAGCTTTACCTGATCATCGCGTCGGCCCAGGAACACGATCCGGCCCGCTCGATCACAGCGCACCAAATCGCCGGTCCGGTAGAGGCGTTCGCCTGCAGGTCCGAACGGATCGGGAATGAAGCGCTCGGCCGTCTGTCCAGGCGCACCGCGATAGCCGCGCGCCAGCCCGGCGCCGCCCACATAGAGTTCACCGGCGACCCCGGCCGGGACGATATTCAACGCATCGTCGAGAACGTAGGCGCCCAGGTTCGCAAGCGGCAATCCGACCGGCAGCACACCTTTGGCTTCGGCGTCCGTCCACTCATGGGTCGTCACGCCGACCGTCGTCTCGGTCGGGCCGTAGTGATTGACGATCCGGCAGTGCGGCCGCAGCCGGCGGACCTCTTCGATCAAGCCGGGATCGCAGGCCTCGCCGCCAAGGATCAGCACGTCGCGCGGCAGAACGTCGGCCGAGCGCCGCGCCCGCAACAGGCCGCGCAGATGGCTCGGCACGATCTTGAGGACGCCGACCTCGCCGTCGCGCATCGCTTGCGCAAACGCATCCGCATCGAAGGCGGCATCGGCCGGCAGCAGATTCAAGGTCACGCCGCTCGCAAGCGCGCCGAACAGCACGGTATGGCCGAGATCGGCGGCGACCGTCGAGACCATCGCCATGCCGGCGCCGGCGCGCGGCTGCAGCCGGGACAACAGCGCCTGAACGTAGTTGGCGAGCGCGCCGTGCGACACGGCGACGCCCTTGGGCGCACCGGTCGAGCCCGAGGTGTAGATGATGTAGGCGGTCTGCGCCGGATGCGGCCGCGGGGCATCGAACGCGCCGGAGGACGCATCGCCGCGCAGTTCACCGTCGAGCGTATGACACTCCAGCGCCCTCGCCGCAGCCAAGTGCTCGCCGGTTGCGACCAGCGTGCCGATGCCGCCGCCACGAAGGATGCGATCGACGCGCGCCACCGGCCATGCCGGATCGAGCGGCACTGCGGAGCCGCCCGCCTTGAGGACGCCGAGCAGCGCCGCGACGAAGGCCGGCGACCGCTCGATCCACAGCGCCACCGGCGCCTCGCGCGTGATGCCGGCCGCGACGAGCACACCCGCGATGTGGTCCGACCAGCGCACGAGCTCGGCTGCGCTGACGGTGTCCCGTCCCTGGCGCAGCGCGATCCGATCATCGCGGCGCGCGAGCGCAACACCGATCAGATCGAGGATGTCGGTCGCGGGGAAGCTCGTCGCCTCCGCCACGACGGTCTGCTCGACGCCGCGCGCGATCGCGAAGTCGCGCAGCGGCCGGTCGGTGGCGGCCGCGATCTGCCGCAGGAAATCGACGAGCTGGTTCCCGATCCGCTCGACCGTCGTCACGTCGAACAGATCGGTTGCGAAATTCAGGCTCGCATTCATGCCCGTCGGGCCGTCGACGATGTCGAGCGCGAGATCGAAATGCGAGCCGGCGAGATCGACGATGCGCGGCTGGGCGTGCAGGCCGTCGCCGAGCGCAAGTCCGGCAGGCGCGGCCATGTAGTTGAACTTGACCTGGAACAGCGGATTGTGGCCGCCGGAGCGAGTCGGCTTCAGCGCGTCGACGAGACGGTCGAACGGCAGATCCTGATGCGCCAGCCCGGAAATGACCTCCTCCTTCGCCCGCGCCAGCAGCTCGGCGAAGCTCATGCCGTCGGTCACGTCGGCGCGCAGCACCAGCGTATTGACGAAGCAGCCGATCAGCGACGCCAGCTCGGCCTGGCGGCGCCCGGCGACGGGCACACCGACGCGCAGGTCGGAGCGGCCGGAGTAGCGGAACAGCAGCAGCTGATAGGCGGCGAGCAGCAGCATGAACATGCTGACGCGATGCTCCCTGGCGAGCGCGCGGAGCCTCAGCACCAGATCTGGCGCGATCTCCACGTGGATGGTGTCGCCGCGATAGCTCTGTACGGGCGGCCGCGGCCGGTCGAACGGCAATGCAAGCGGCGTATCCGCATCACCGAGCCGCTCGCGCCAGTAGGAGAGCTGCTGCGCGGCCTCGGGGCCGGAGAGCCAATCCCGCTGCCATGCGGCGTAGTCGGCATATTGGATCGCGGACGGCGGCGGCAGCGCCCCTGCCCCGCGCCGGAGCCCGTCATAAAGCGCGGCGATCTCGGCCAGCAGCACGTCGAGCGAGAGCCCGTCGGCGACGATGTGATGCGCCGACAGCAGCAGTTCGTGGCGGTCGTCCGCGAGCTGCATCAGCACGGCGCGCAGCAGCGGGCCATTGACGAGATCGAACGGCCGCGCCAGCTCCTCGCGTGTTCGCGCCGCGACGCGCGACGCGCGCTCCGCCGCCGGGCTGCGCCGCAGATCCTCGACCGCGACGGGAATGTCCGGCGACGCATGGATGACCTGCACGACGCGGCCATCCGGGGCAGAGAAGGTGGTGCGCAGCGTCTCGTGGCGGGCGACGATTTCGGTCAGCGCCTGCACCAGCCGTGCTTGATCGAGCGGGCCGTCGAAATGAACCGTGCAAGCGATGGTGTAGGCCGTGCCGGCCGGATCCATGCTCCAGAGAAACCACAGCCGCTCCTGCGCGGGTGACAGCAGCTCGCGCAGCCCCGCCGGTGCGGGCTGCAGCGGCGGGAGCACTTTCGCGTCCGCGCCGGCCGCATCGATGAGCGCTGCGAGCGCGACGAGCGTCGGCGCATCGAAGAAGCCGCGCGGCGCGAGCTCGACCCCGAACTGCTCGCGCACCATCGCCGCGATCTGAGCGGCCGCGACCGAATTGCCGCCGAGCATGAAAAAGTCGTCGTTGCGGTCGACGGTCGCGCGCCGCAGCACATCCCGCCAGATCAGCGCAAGACGGCGTTCGGTCGCCGTCGCAAGCTCCGGTGACGGCGAGGGGTCCGTCGCCTCGCGTCGCCGCTCGAACACCATGAAGCTGTCGAGCGTGCCCTGCGCCCACCTGGCGCGGCAGGCGGACCGCTGCAGCTTGCCGCTGGTGGTCAGCGGCATGCCTTGCGGGTTCAGCAGCACGACCACCGCCGGATATTCCTGCGTCTGCCGCATGACCGAATCGCCGATCGCCTTGATCAGCACGTCGGCCGGCGTTCGCCGCAGTACCGCCCTGCCGAACTCGGCGGCGACGCCGATGCCTTCGACGCCATCGATCTCGACCGGGAAGGCCGCGACACGTCCCTTCCGCACCGAGGCCACCTCGGTCTCGACGGCCTGCTCCAGATCGAACGGATAGATGTTCTGGCCGCGGACGATCAGCAGATCCTTGAGCCTGCCGGTGACGACGAGATCGCCGTCGCGGACGAAGCCGAGATCGCCCGTCCGCAGCCAGCGCGCGCCATCGCGAAGGACGAATGTCTGCTGCGTCGCCTCGGGATTGTTCCAATAGCCCTGCGCGACGCTCGGACCTGCGACCCAGATTTCGCCGACCTCATTCGTCCCGGCGTCGGCGGACGCATCGACCCTCATGATGCGCACGGCATGGCCGTCTGCCACGGCGCCGCACGCCATCAGGTCCGTGCCCTCGCCGGCCTCCGCAACGCGGCCACCCGCGAGCGCCGCGGGATCGAGCGTGTGACAAACCGCCCGGCTCGCGCGGTCGCCCGCCGTCACCAGCAAGGTCGCCTCGGCCAGGCCGTAGCACGGCGTCAGCGCGCGAGGATCGAGGCCCGCCGGCCGGAAGCGCGCGGCAAATCGATCCAGCGTCGCGCGGCGCACGAACTCCGAGCCGGAGAACGCGAACCGCCATCGGCTGAGGTCCAGGCGCGCGATCGCTTCGTCCGAGATCCGGTCCGCACAGAGCGCGAACGCGAAGTCCGGCCCGCCGCTGCAGGTGCCGCCGTGGCGGTGGATGGCGTCGAGCCAGCGTCGCGGCTGCTCGAGGAAATTGCGCGGCGACATCAGCACCGCCGTGAAGCCCGTGAACAGCGGATTCAGCAATCCGCCCATCAATCCCATGTCGTGATAGAGCGGCAGCCAGCTGACGAAGACGTCGTCCCTGGTCCCGCCGAGCGCCGCTTCGATTGCGATCTCATTGGCGACCAGGTTCCGGTGAGTGACGCAGACTCCCTTCGGCTGCGACGTCGAACCCGACGTATATTGGAGGAAGGCGATCGCATCGCCGTGCAAGTCCGTCTCGCGCCAGGATGCGGCGGCATCGACCGGCACCTCGTCGACGGCAACAACATGAGCATCGGTCTCGCCGACCGAAGCGACGACGACGTCGCGAAGCCGCGCCTGGGTGAGAATGAGTCGTGGCGCCGCATCGCGCAGGATGCCATCGAGGCGGCTGGCGTAGCGCTCCTTGCCGGTCTCCGGCGGATAGGCCGGCACGGCAATGACCCCGGCATAGAGGCAGGCGTAGAATGCGACGGCATAATCCGGACCGTTCGGCAGCAGAATCACGGCGCGCTCGCCGGCACGCGCGAGCTCCTGCAGATGCGCCGCAAGCGCGCGGATGCGCCGGTCCAGCGCAGCGAATGTCAGCTCGTGGACGACATCGTCGCCTTCAATGAAGCGCAGCGCCGGATGGTCAGCACGCGAGGCGGCATGCTCGCGGAGTCGTTCGACGAGGGTCTGTGTCGGCATTTTCCAAAGGTCCGATGACAACGTGAGGATCGATGCCGCAGGCTCAATTGACGCGATGGGCTTGCGCCATCGCGACGATCACCCTGCGCGGCCCCTTGAATGGCTCGCGCGCGTGCGCCGTCAGCATGTTGTCGAGCATGACGACGTCGCCGGTCTGCCAGGGAAAGACGATCTTGTGCCGGTCGAGCACGGCTCTGACCGTGGCCAGCGTCTCGTCCTCGATCGGCGCGCCGTCGCCGTAGAACGCATTGCGCGGCAGCTCGAGCGGATCGCCGACGATGTCGAGAAGACTTTCCCGAACCTCGGGCGCGAGGCTGGAGACGTGGAACAGATGCGCCTGATTGAACCACACCATGTCCCCGGTCACGGGATGCACCGCCGTCCCCTGGCAGACCTGCCGCGTCCGTAGCTCGTCGCCATCCTTCCATTCGCAGGCGATTGCATGGGAGGCGCAATAGGCCTCGACCTCGGCCTTCGACTCCGTGCCGAACACCTGTCGCCAGTCGACATCGAGTCCACTGCCGTAGTTGCGGACATACATGACGCCCCGCTCGGCGAAGCGGTTACGGATCGCGGCCGGCATGTCGCGATGGATCGACCGGCTGTCGGCGACCGGCGTCTCACCGCCCTGCTGTGCCGCCTGCTCGCAATAGAACCAGATCTTCATCGGCCAGTCGCGCGTATAGGCCTGCTCGTTGTGCAGCGGGATGCTCTGGTGCGGCGGATATTCGGTCGAGGTGTAGACGCCGGCGCTGACCTGCGATCGGGGCGTCGAGCCGAATTCATAGGACAGCAGCGGATGGCCGAAGCTCGCGGCGAAGCTCCTGAACGCCTCGGCGCCGTCGAGATGGAAGCCACGGAAGAGAATTCCGCCGCACGCATAGAGCTGGCGCTCGATCATGTCGCGGACCTCGCTGACGGCCTCCATCAGCGGCTGCTGCGTGCGGCTGGCCCGCAGAAGGAACGGTAGCGATTCTTGTTCTATTTTAGATTGTATTGCGAACATGACTTCTCCCCGTCTCCCGTCGATTTCAGCATCGAAGTTTCTTCACCGGCCGGCTTTTCCGGCTGGGTCGTGCTTTCGGCACGCCGCTCAAGGCCCCGCGCGAGCAACGGCGAGTCCCGGCCATGCCCGACGTGCCAGCAATGCGGCAACGAGCTTCAGCAGATCCGCCTGTCGGCTATGGATGAAGAAGTGGTCGCCCGGCAGCATGTCGCGACCGAACGCGCCGGAGGTCTCGGCCCGCCACGCCTCCAGTGCCTCGGCACGCGTCTCGTCGAGATCTCCGCCGAACACGTGCAGCGGACACGGCAAGGGCCGGCGCCGCCGATAGACGTAGTTTCCGCACATCAGGAAATCGGCTCGCAGGATCGGCAGCGTGCCGCGCATGATCTCCATGCTCTGCAACGCCTCCGGCGGCGTGCCGTTCAGCCTGAGAAGCTCCTCGCGCAATGCGTCGTCACCGAGCGGCTCGCGCCAGCGGCTGCCGTCGCGCACGGCCGGCGCCTCCGTTCCGGACACGAGCAGCATCTGCGGCTTTGGCGCGCCGAGCGCGAGCAGCCTGTGCGCCAGCTCGAAGGCGAGCAAGCCGCCGAGGCTGTGCCCGAACAGGACGTAAGGCTCCGCCAACGGCGTCCCGATCAGTTCGGACGCGAGCTGATCGGCCAATGCTGCCGCGTCCGTTTGCAGCGGCTCGTCCATCCGCGCGCCCCGTCCGGGCAGCTCCAGCGGCACGATTTCGATCCAGGACGGAAGAGCTCTCCTCCAGCGCGCATAGACCATGGCGCTGCCGCCGGCATAGGGCAAACAGATCAGCCGCATGGCAGCCAGCCTCCTTCGCTTCAGGATTCGGCAGAGGCCTGGGCGTTCTCCTGCATGAATTTCCGCAGCGAGAGCGGCCGCATGTCGGTCCACACCTGTTCGATATGGTCCAGACACTCCTTCTTGCTCCCGGTCACGCCGACGGCCGTCCACCCGTTCGGGATGTCCTTGAACGTCGGCCAGATCGAATATTGTTCTTCGTGATTCACGACGACGGTGAAGGTGACGTCATCTCTGTCGAAGACCATCATGCCCGGCTACTCCTACTAACAAACGACGTTGATGAACTACGAGTAATGCAGTTGATAATGACAGTCAAAAGGATACCGCCGATCGAAGTTTTTAATCTCTCCAAGGTGACACGTAGGTGACGATTCAACATCAGGATGCATCGGCTCCAACGAGATGATTTGCTGACCCGACGCGTTGTCACCGCGGAGATGATCACGCCTCAACGCGATCGATGAGCTACGCAAATTTTTATCAGATTGGAATTGAACGCCGTCCGCATCGCTCAGACTAACAAGGCCGCCGCACAATGGCCGTGCGGCGGCCTCATCATCGCCAACGCGTATCGACGTCCTAGAAATTGAACGTCGTGGAAACGAGATAGGTGCGCGGCGCCCCCAGGGTGATCACACCGCTATAGGCCGACGCCCAATACGCCTTGTCGAATACATTCTCGACGCTCGCCCGCAGCACGATCGGCTTGCCGTTCCAGGGCGAGCTGAAGGTGTAGCGGGCGCCCAGGTCGACGCGTGTCCAATCCGGCAGCGAGAGTTTGTTGGCCGCGTCGACATATTGTGCACCGGTATAGACGACTCGCCCCGTCAGCGTCAGATCCCGCACGAACGGTGTATCCCACTCGGCGCCGAGATTCACTGTGAGCTCGGGCACGCCGATCGCCCGCTTGCCGTCCGTCAGGCCGCCCGAAGTCTTCTCCTGTACGCCGTGAATATACGCCACGCCCCCCAACAGCCGCAGCGTCGGCGTGACCTCGCCGAATACGTTGAACTCGGCGCCCGTATTTCGCTGCCGGCCATTCAGCTCTTGAGTCAGCACTCCCCCTGAACTCGTGGTAATCACGCTCGGGCGTGAGATATCGAATGCGCTGACCGTGGTCGTGATTCGGCCGAAGTCGACCTTGATGCCGGTCTCGACCTGCTTGGTCTGCCCTGGCGGGAAGACCGTGCCGCTGTTGGCATAGCCGGCGGCAACGACGGTCGGGGTCTGCAGGCCCTCGATGTAATTGGCATACAGCGACACAAACTCGACGGGCTTGACCACGAGCGCATAGGCTGGCGTCCACACCGAGGTGTCCTCGAACGGGCGGCTCGATGCTGGAGTAACGAGATTCGTGACTTCCGTTCCCGCCGTTTGTCTGCGCACACCGACGGTCAGTTGAATCCGCTTGTTCAGCAGCGACATCGTGTCGGAGACGCCGATGCTCCAGAGATTCGCGCCGACGGTCTGATTGGCCTGGAGCGTCGGAAAGCTTGGCAACGCGATGTTGGTCGGCTCGCTGTAAAGGCTCCAGTTGGGCATCTTGCCGGAGACCACCTGCTGGGTATAGGTGCGGTCGGTGATGGAGTAGCCGACATTGACGGCATGGTTGATCGGGCCGGTATCGGCGGTCATGCGCAGGCCAGCCTCCCCGGCGTACGTCTTGTACGTCTCGCTTCCCGTTCCAGGAGTCCCGGACAACAGGCCAGCGTTGCTCGAGAGCACCGGCGACGGATAACGGTAGTTGATGTTGCTGTCGTGATAGCCGAATCCGGCATAGGCGGTGATACGATCGTTGAGATCGACCTCGCCTTTCACCGTCGAGAAGAAATCGGTCGGCGCATAATACGCCCACGGCACCTGGAAATTGGTGCCGGACGACGGTGGCGACGGAATGCTGGTGACAGCAGTACCCACGCCGAAGAATCGCAGCGGCGGATTCAGCTTGTCCGCCTGATAGCCGACATCGGCATCGATTCGGACATTCTCGCCATGATAGTCGACGGCGAGGTGGGCGTTGCCGAACTCGTCGGTCTGCCGGTTCCAGGGGGTATCGCCGTTCGAATACTTGCTGTTCAGCCGTACGCCCCACTCCTTGTGCTCGCCATAGCGGCGGCCGACGTCGATCTGCTCGCCGAATTGCGTCTTGGACGCATAGGTCGCCGTTAGCTGCGTGATGTCGGTGTCGAGCGCGTGCTTGGTGACGAGATTGACGCTACCGCCGACCGCGCCGCCGCTTGAGGCGCCAGTGCCGCCAACCGTCATGCCGTTGAGCAGAGCCGCCGGCCCCTTCAGCAATTCGACCCGTTCGATGAAATTGGCGCCCGTCGAATAATATGGCGCGATGCCGGCGAGGCCATTCAGGGCGTAGTCGCCGCTGTCGTAGTAGAAGCCGCGGATGAACAGGCTGTCGGCGCCGCCGCCGGCGGCTTGGATCGTGCGCACCGAGGGATCATTGATCAGCACGTCGCGGATCGTGCGCGCCTGCTGGTTCTGGATCAGCTGCGAGGTGAAGCTCGTCTGGTTGAAGGGCGTGTTCATGACGCCGCGGTTGCCCAGCAGCCCGAGGCCGCCGCCGCTCGCGACCTGGCCGCCGGCATAGGGCGACGGCGGCGCGCCGACCGTTCCTGTCGACGGCGTCACATAGGCCACCGGGGCGGTCGGCGGCAGGTTGCGCGGAGCGACGCGGCGCTGCTGAGCGGTCCGCGTCGCGGTCGTCTGCGGTCTCGAGGCGGTCTGCCGGACTTTCGGCTTCGGCGCGTCGACGGTCACATCGGGGAGCTTGGTCTGCGCAAAGGCCGATTGAACGCCTCCGACATTCAGCGTGAGCGCCAATGAGCTCACAAGTCCCAACGACATCGTCAATCCAATGTCTTTATCCCAAATGCGACAGACCATCCTGACACCCCGATCATTCCAAGTTCCAACTCGGCTCGTCGGTGGTCCTAACACACAGGTATTTGAGGATGGCGTCGCGCGACGTAGAACTCGTCTAACGAGCGACAGCTTCGCCGAATCGATCAGCTCAATAGGTTGTCGCTACTACGAGATTCTTTTCCCTCCGCTTCTTTGAAGCCTTCAAAAGAAGCGCATGTCGCGGGGAAGAGCGATGCGATCGCGTCGGCTGATACAACTCACGACACCGATCGTCTCAAACTCATCGAAATAATTTCGATCAATCGTACGATGATAACTAATCACATTGCCACTTTTGAATCAATCTTTGCTTTCAAATGCGCCACATCTCCGCCGCGCCACGCGCAGATCGGAGAAGGCATCGAGACATTTGTATCTGCTTGTTTCCAGGCCGGAGCGACGCCGCTCGCGTCGGCGCTCGCTGCGCGAGATCGATCGCGCGCGGCCGACGCAGCGTGCTGCCATCGCGATGACGCGTCGCGCGAGAGAAGACACGTAAGACAAGAGATGCGTGGGATCGTTGGCTGGCCGAGCGCATAGTCCGGCGGCGCGGATCGAGGTCAATGATGCGGGGCATCTTCCACCGACCGGCGGCGGACGTCAGCGCTCAGAGCGGCCTATCCTGCGTCCCGGCCCGAGCGCCTTGCGCTCCGGCCTTCGCGCCGCGGCTCCGCTTCGTCCCGTAGGCGAGCGACAGCAGAATCGGAATCGACAGTCCGAGCCAGCACAGCGCGTCCCAGAGCCCGTCGCCGAACAGTCCGAAGGCGAGCCCGGCTGCGGCAACCAGACCGATCAGCAGCGGCGCACGAAACACCTGCCAGGTCGAGAGTTGCGCGGCGCGGGCAGATGGCCTCGCCGATGCCGCCGAGGAGCTCATGGCGACACCACCGCAGGCGCTGCCGATGTCACGACGCCGGACACCTTCCTGCGGAAGCCCCGCCGCTTGGCGGCCCACAGATAGAGTCCGCTGCACAGCACGACGATCGTGATGAGATCGAGAACGGCCCAGATGATCTTCAGCGGCAACCCGCCGTAGTCACCGAAATGCAGCGGCCGCGATACCTGCAACGCGGTGAGATACCAGGCGAGCTCGGGCGCGACCATCTTGCTGCTGTCCTGGGCGTCGACCAGGACCGGCTTGAACATGCGCGCGGTGAATGGCGTGCGGCCCTTGGTCCAGATCATCAGATGCTGCGGGCTGCCGAACCGCGTCGTCGTCGGCAAGGTGATGGACGTCACCAGCCGGTCCGGAAACGCGGTGCGGACGGCGCCAACGGCGGCCTCGACCGATTTCGCTTCCGCCAGCGGCTTGCCCTGATAGGGCGCGAGCAGTGCCGGCATGGTCTTCGCGCGCCAGAGGTCGAACAGCGGCACCGCCAGCGTGTTGATGGTGCCGGTCAAGCCGACCGCGAGCGCCCAGCTCACCGTGACGATACCGAGCAGATTGTGCAGGTCGAGCCATTTGAGCCGCGCCGAGCGATCCCGCACCGTGCCGAACTGCAGGCGACGCATGAACGGCCAGTATACGACGACGCCCGAGACGATGGACGCTGAGAACACCAGTCCCATCAGTCCGAGAAAGAGCTCGCCCGGCAGGCCGGTGAACATGTCGCGGTGGATGCGCAGGATCACGTCCATGACGTCCTGATGCGGCGCTTCCTCGCCGAGAACGACGCCGGTGCGCGCATCCACGGTGAGCCGATGAAACTGCCCAGGCACCGGAATGGCGGTCGGCGACATCGCGACCACGATCAGCGGCTCCGCCTGCTTCAGGCTCACGAACAGCGCATGCTGCTCCGGCAACTGCTGCTTGGCCGCCGCGATCAGGCGGTCGAGCGGCAACAGCGGCGTGTCGGCCGGCATCGCCGGCGCGACGATCTCATCCTCGAAGAGATGATCGATCTCCTCATGGAAGATCAGCGGAAGCCCGGTCAGGCACAGCATCAGCAGAAAGATCATGCTGATCAGCGACGTCCACGTGTGAACCTGAACCCACAGCCGCATGCGCCCGAACCCATCCTTCGTCATCGACGTTGCACGTGATGAGCCGAACGTCCGGCAAGAGAAGGGCCGCAGCAAACTGAATCGATCTAAAGCCGTTGGAATTTCTTTAAGGTAGCGCGCCTGTCCGCCGCAACCAGCGGAGCTGCAACGTGAATTTCGATCGCACCTCGCACCGTCGGTGCTCACGGACGGCGCGTGTCGCTGCCGTGAGGGCGTGCGCCGAAGTCGCCCTTGCGCGATGCCCGGATACATATGGAATCGCTTCCGCGTGGCCGCGCGGAATACGACCGGCTCTGGCTGCATCCGACGATGCGCCAGGGCCGGGACGCAAACGCCGTCTCAGAATGGATAGTGCCGTTCGCCGGTCTGCACCGTGATCCAGCGCAGCTCGGTGAACTCGTCGATCGCGGCCTTGCCGCCGAAGCGGCCATAGCCCGAGGCCTTGACGCCGCCGAACGGCATCTGCGGCTCATCATGCACCGTCGGCGCGTTGACGTGGCAGATGCCGGACTCGATTCGCTTGGCGACAGCGAGCGCGCGGGCGATGTCGCGGCCGAACACCGCCGACGACAGGCCATATTCGGTGTCGTTGGCGACGCGCACGGCCTCGTCGACGCCGCTGACGCGCACGATGGTGACGACGGGACCGAAGCTCTCCTCGCCATAGATGCGCATCGCCGGCGTGACGTGATCGACGATGGTCGCGGGCATGATCGTCCCGCTGCCGCGGCCGCCGGCGGCCAACACGGCACCCTTGGCCACCGCGTCCTCGATCAGGCCGCCGACACGGTCGCAGGCGGCGGCGCTGACCAGCGAGCCCAGCACCACATCGCCCTTGCGCGGATCTCCGTAAGGCAGGCTGTTGGCCTTGGCCGCGAACTTTGCGACGAATTCATCCGCCACCTTGTCGTCGACCACGATGCGCTCGGTCGACATGCAGATCTGGCCCTGGTTCATGAAGGCGCCGAACGCGGCGGCATTCACCGCGGCGTCGAGATCGGCATCGTCGAGAATGACCAGCGGCGCCTTGCCGCCGAGCTCGAGCAGCGCGCGCTTCAATTGCCTGGCACAGGCCATGGCGATGAGACGGCCGACGCGGGTCGAGCCGGTGAAGTTGACGCGCCGGATCGCGGGATGGGCGATCAGCGCCTCGACCACGGCCTGCGCATCCTCGGGCGCGTTGGTCACGACATTGACGACGCCGTCACCGAGACCGCCTTCGGCCAGGCACGCGCCGATCAGCCGGTGCACCCCAGGGCTCATCTCCGAGGCCTTCAGCACCACGGTGTTGCCGCAGGCGAGCGGCATCGCCACCGAGCGGACACCGAGGATGACCGGCGCATTCCACGGCGCGATGCCGAGCACGACGCCGACCGGCTGGCGATGCGCCAGTGCAATGTTGTCGGGCACGTCGGTCGGGATCACCTCGCCCGCGATCTGCGTCGTCATCGCCGCGGCCTCGCGCAGCATGCCCTCGGCGAGATGCACGTTGAAGCCGGCCCAGCCCGCGGTGGCGCCGGTCTCGGCCATCATCAGCGCGATGAACTCCGGGGCGTTGCGCGCCAGCGCATCCGCAGCCGCATTGAGCCGCTTGCGGCGCTCGCCCGGACCGAGCCGGGACCACGCCGGAAACGCCGCCGCGGCGGCATCGGCGGCGCGCAGCGCGTCGTCGATCGACGCCGCCGCAACGATGGTCGCGATCTCGCCGCTGATCGGATTGAGCCGCTGGAAGGTGCGCTGATTGGTGGCGGACTGGTCCTTGCCGCCAATCAGGAGATTGATCGCGTTCATGGGGCGCTCCTAGGTCGATGGGGTTGTTGCGGTTGCGGAAGCCGGGGCGCGCGACTGGCCGAGATAGGCGCGCTGGATGTCGGGATTGTTCTTCATCTCGGGCGCCGGCCCCTCGCCGGCATTGCGTCCCTGCTCGATCAGGTAGACGCGGTCGGCGATGTCGAGGCTGGCGCGGGCGTTCTGCTCGACCATCAGGATGCCGACGCCGTCGCCGCGGATCGTTCTCAGCGCCCGGAACACCTCGCTGCTCAAGAGCGGCGACAGGCCGAGCGACGGCTCGTCGAGCAGCAGCAGGTCGGGCCGCGACATCAGCGCGCGGCCGATCGCGACCATCTGCTGCTCGCCGCCGCTCATGGTGCGCACCGCCTGCCCCATGCGCTCGGTAAGACGCGGAAACAGCGCGAGCACGTGCGCCAGCCGCGCGGCCTCGCCGTCGCGGGCGCGCGAAGGATAAGCGCCGAGCTGGAGGTTCTCGGCGACGGTGAGATCGCCGAACACGCCGCGGCCTTCCGGCACCAGCGCGATGCCGCGCTCGACGATCAGATGCGGCGCGAGCGAGCCGATGTCCGTCCCGCCGAGCCGGATCACGGCTCCGGGCGACGGCTGGATCAGTCCCGCGATCGCCTTCAGCAACGTCGACTTGCCGGCGCCATTGGCGCCGAGGATGGCGACGATCTCGCCGCGCGCGACCTCGAGCGCGGCATCGGTGAGCGCCTGGTGCTTGCCATAGGCGTGCGACAGCCGCTTGATCTCAAGCATCGGGCTCTCCGAGATAGGCTGTGATCACCGCGGGATCGGCGAGCACCTCGTCCGGCGTGCCGCGCGCGATCACGACGCCCGCGCTCATGACCACGCAGCGGTCGCACAGCGCGCGGATCGCATCCATCACATGCTCGACCATCACGATGGTGATGCCGCGGTCGCGCAGCGAGGCGATCAGCCTGATGCCGGTCTCCAGCTCGGTCGGATTGAGCCCAGCCAGCCATTCGTCGAGCAGCACAAGACGCGGATGCAGCGCCAGCGCGCGGGCGAGCTCCAGCCGCTTCTGGTCGATGTAAGTGAGATCGCCCGCCGGCATCTCCGCCATGCCATCGAGGCCGACCAGGGCGAGCAGCTCATGGATCGATTCTGCGGCCGCACCGGTCTGGCGCATGCGGAACAACGCCGCCGCCGCGACATTCTCGGCGACCGTCAGGTCCGGCATCACCCGCACCAACTGGAAGGTGCGGGCAAGCCCGAGCCGGGCGATCCGGTGCGCCGCGAGGCCGCTGATGACGGTGTCGCCGAAGCGGATCGTGCCGGCCGAGGGCACGAGCGCGCCCGAGAGCATGTTGAGCAGCGTCGTCTTGCCCGAGCCGTTGGGGCCGATGACGCCGAGGATCTCGCCGGCGCGGACGTCCAGGCTGACCTGGTCGACGGCGCGCAGGCCGCCGAAGGATTTGCCGACGGTCTCGGCCGTGAGCAGCGTTCCGCCCTGCTCCGGTTTGGCGCCGACCACCTTGGGCTCGCGCCGCCAGACCCGATCGACCAACCCGATCACGCCCCTCGGCAGCACCATCACGATGCCGATGAAGATGAGGCCGAGCACGATGCTGAAATGGTTGGGCAGCGCGGCTGTCAGCACCTCGAACAGCAGCACAAGCGGGATGACGCCGAGCACCGGGCCGATCAGCGAGCCGGCACCGCCGAGCAGCGCCATGATCACGACCTGGAACGAGATCATCGGGTTGAACGCGATCGCCGGATCGATATAGGTCCAGCGCGGCGCCATGATCGCGCCGGTCACCGACATGAACACCGCGCTGAGGATGAAGACCCCGAGCTTCACCGCGGTCGCATCGATGCCGGAATGGCGCGCGGCGGTCTCGTCGGCGCCGATCGCGCGCAGCGCGAGGCCATAGCGCGAGCGCGTCAGCAGAAAGCCGGCGAGGAAGACCAGCGCCGTCAGCGCGCAGAGCTGCCAGTATAGCATCTCCTGGGTGATGTCGCTGAACAGATAGCGGCCGACCGATTTGTGGATGTTGACCTCGTACCAGATCACGAGCTGGCGGATCAGCTCGGCCAGGCCGAACGAGAAGATGATGAAGTAGATGCCGGACAGCCGCAGCGTCGACAGGCCGGTGATGGCGGCAACCAGCGCGCCGACACCCGCAGCGGTCATCAGTTGCAGCGGCCAGCTCAGCGTCTCGCCCGTCACCGCCGCCGTATAGGCGCCGATGCCGAAGAACGCAGCCGTCGCCAGCGAGACGTAGCGGGTCGGCCCGGAGAACATGGCCCAGGCGGTTGCCAGCACGGTGAAATAGAGAATGCTGATGCCGAGCGCGAGATAGTAGCCGTTGGCATAGAGCGGCAGCGTCACCGCGGCGGCAACGCCGACGAGCCCGATGCACCAGGCCAGAATCTTGCCGGGGCTGATCACGACGCCGCCTTTCCGAACAGTCCGGTCGGCCGGATCAGCAGCACGGCGAGAAACATCGCAAACGTCGCGGCCAAGGTCAGCCCGGGATCGACCAGCCGCGCCACCGCGGTCTCGACGACGCCGAGCAGCAGCCCTGCGGCCAGCGCGCCCATGACGTTGCCGACGCCGCCCATGATCACGACCACCAGCGCCTTCATCGTGAATACGACGCCCATCGAGGCGTTGAAGGTGAGGAACATGCTGACCAGCACGCCGCCGGCCGCGACCAGTCCACCACCGAACGCAAACGCCAGTCCTGCGAGCCAAGCGACATCGATGCCGACCAGCCGCGCGGCATTGGCATCGACCGCGACGGCGCGCACGGCCGTGCCGATCCTTGTCCGCGTCAGCGCGAGATAGACGCCGGTGCCGATCAGTGCGGCGAAACCAAGCGCGACCAGCCGGTTCACCGCGAGCGTCGAGCCGAGCACTGTCACGGGAATGGAGAGATAGCTGTAGCTGTAATACTGCCCGCCGAAAGCGACCAGCATGATGCCCTGGATCACGAACAGCACGCCGAAGGTGACGAGGATGCTGTCGACCTCCTGGGCACCGGCGTCCTTGCCGCGGCGGATCAGGCGCTGCAGCAAAAGCCTGTAGAGCAGCCAGTTCAGCAGTCCCGCGGCGGGCATCGCGAGCAGCAGCGCCAGCAGCGGACTCAGTTGCAGCCCGGAATAGAGCGACAGCGTGCCGAACGCGGCCGCGACCAGCGACTCGCCATAGGACAGGTTCATGATGCGCGCCACGCCATATTGCAGCGTCAGGCCGAGCGCGATCAGGGCATACATGCCCCCCAGCACCAGACCGGGCAGCAGGATGTCGAGCAGCAGCATGGGATGGTGCCTCTTGCGCGAGGCCCGCGGACGCGCGCGCCTTGACGCGCGTCCGCAAGCTCACGACCTCGTTCCGGCTATTTCCACTCGGGCTTCGGCACGACCGCGGCGCGTGCGCCGGGCAGCGAGGCCGGCGCCACGGCGTAGAACTCGCCGTTCTGCCACTGGCCGACGCTCCAGACCTCCTGCAGCAGGCCGTCCTTCAGCTTCACCTTGCCGATGATGGTGTCGAAAGAGCCCTCGCGGATCTCCTTGGCGACCGCGGCACGGTCGACCTTGCCGACCTTCTCGATCGCCTGCTGCAGCACCTGCAGGCTGGCATAGGTGATCGGGCTCGCCCAGCGATCCGGCTCCTGCCCGGTCGCCGCCTTGTGGCGGGCGAGATAGTCCTTGAGCGCGGGCGAGTCGGCGTTCCAGCCGCCGATGCCCATCACGCCGTCGCTGCCCGCGCCGAACTTGCCCTTGAACAGCGGGAACGCCGTGCCGACGCCGACATAGAAGACCTTCGGATTGTACTTGAGCAGTTGCGCCTGCTCGGTCAGCCCGATCGTATCCGGCGGATAGCTGAAGGCGACGAAGGCATCGGCTTTGCTCGCGATCGCATCCTTGAGCAGCGGCTGCAGATCCTGCGAGCCCATCGGATAGGTCTTGTCGTAGGCGACGGTCAGTCCGGCCTTCTTGAAGGCCTCGCGCCCGGCGGCGGCCAGCTCGATGCCGAACTGGTCGGCCACGCTGACCATCGCGACGGTGCCGCCGATCTTGCCCTCGCTCTTCAGCTTGCCGAGCAGTTCGGCGAGCCCATTGGAGATCTGCGCCGACGTGCCGAGCCAGAAGGTGGCATTGGCCCAGCGCTTGGCGAGTTCTGGCGCCTTGTCGGTCACCGACGTCACCGCGAGATGCGGATAGCCGAGCCGGTTCAAGGTCGGACCGACCGCAAGGTTGAGACCGGTGCCCCAGGGCGGCAGGATGAAGTCGACCTTGTCCTGGTTGGCGAGGCGCTCGATCGCCTTCACCGCCTCTTCCGACGAGCTGCGGTCGTCATATTCGACGATCTCGATCGGCAGCCGCTTGTCGCCGAGCTTGATGCCACCGGCCGCGTTCACGTCCTTCACCCAGAGCTGATAGTTGGGCAGCGTGGTGATGCCGGCGCCGCCGGCATAGGGGCCGGTCTTCGAGATCGCATAACCGATGCGGATCTTGTCCTGCTGGGCCTGGGCGGCCGATACGGCAAAGCCGGCTGCGATCGCCGCCCCCGCGATCCGCAACACCTGACGACGGTTGGTCGAAGTCATCTCTCTGTCCTCCTCCCATGTTCACGCGCGCGGACCGCGCGGGTGAATCGGTGACGTTCCTCTGCCCCGGCGTCGTCCGCGGTTTTTTGTTTGCGGTCGTCGGGACTTGACGAGGGAAACACCGCAGGCTTGGGTGGCGCAATGGACAGTTCCGGTAAAAGAGTGCACTTTTCTGGGGCGACGACCGCGCGTAATGCCGCGCCTCGGACGCTGCCGCCGGCGGCCCGTGGCACCCCGGCAGCGCTCGGGGCCGAAGCCATCCCCTCGCATTTCGAGGCA
Source organism: Bradyrhizobium sp. SZCCHNRI2009 (assembly GCF_032485115.1). Taxonomy (NCBI): domain Bacteria; kingdom Pseudomonadati; phylum Pseudomonadota; class Alphaproteobacteria; order Hyphomicrobiales; family Nitrobacteraceae; genus Bradyrhizobium; species Bradyrhizobium sp. SZCCHNRI2009. The sequence goes on along the minus strand of NZ_JAUEUH010000002.1, from coordinate 49,977 downwards.
CGGCGCTGGGCCCTGCGCTCGGATGCCGCGCGGCCGTTCGTCCACCTGCTCTGCCTGACCGCCGGAACGGCCTCGGTGCGCTTCGCCGAAGACGAAATCCAGATCTGGGCCGGTGCGGCGCTGGTCTGGGTACCGGCGGGAGGGGCCGAGCATCTCGACGTCGCGGCAGGTTCCGCCGGGCATCTCCTGCGGCTGCGCTCCGGGCTCTGGCACCGCCACCTGCCCTCCTCGGCCGAGCCCGCCTATCTCGACCTCGCAGGCACCGAGGCCGTCCTGGCCTTCTCCGTCACGGCTGAGTTCGCCGCGGTCATCGCGCGCTCGATGTCGGCGATTGCAGCGGAGATCGAAAATCCCTCACGGCGCGGCGCGGCCTCGATCATGTCATCGGAGCTGACCCTGTGCGTGCTGCGCTTCTGGCGGCTGTTTGCCGACGAGAGCGCCGGCGAGGCACAAGGCTCCAGCGCCGAGATCCTGAGCCGCTTTCGCCGGCTCGTCGAGGAACGCTTTCATCAGCAGTTGCGGGTCGCCGACTACGCTGCGCTGCTCGGCGTCACGCCGGATCGCCTGCACGCGCTGTGCACCCGGGTGCTGCAGCGGTCACCGAGCGCGCTGATTCAGCAGCGCGTCATTCAGGAGGCGGCGACCCGGCTCGAAACCACCACCGCGACGATCAAGCAGATCGCCTTCGCGCTCGGCTTCAAGGACAGCGCCTATTTCAACCGCTTCTTCGTCAGACACACCGGTCAATCACCGGGCGCCTGGCGCAAGGGTGTTTCGTCGCAGCGGACCAAAGGCCAGCCACGGACCATGCTCAACTTCGCCGACTGGCCGTGACGGCGCGGCGCGGCCAAGCGCCTCGGTCGTCCTCTTTGTCAGTCCAGGACGACGTGTCAGCGTCGGAGCAGCAAATCCCGAGTTCGCACGGGCGGCGCAACCCTGGATGCTCAATGCGCCGGGAAACTGATTTCCGCTGCGCGATCAAGCTGATTTGGCCTGTCCAGTCCCCGCGCCGAAAATATTTCTCTTTCGTTTTTCCGGAAATCATGGTTCTATTCCCGCATCCCGTCTCGAGCTGAGGGGCGTATCGCGGTCGTCACGAGACGCGAGGCGGGGAGCGGTGGGCGTGGTGGATTGCAGCGCGGGTTGCCCGCGCCGACGAACAATTCGCCACGCACGGTCAAGTCGCGCGGTCCTGATATCCCGATGCTGATATCAACTCACGTTGAGGCTTCGCTTCGCGTGGGGATGGTGGCCAGAAAGCCCGGCGCACCAGGGAGAACGCGAAGCAGCCGTTAAAGCCATCGCGCAGGGAGGGCCGGGTTTCCGGCTGACCTGTGGTACCTGCCGCCTGCATTTTTTTCGCAGGCGGGCCACGGGCCTCAGTCGAGGTCCGGCCTTCCCTGCGCCCTCACGCGTCGCGAGGGCTTCACGATGCATCACCCGGACGGGTCGCCCGCCGCGGGATCGCGCGATCACGCGCGCCTGTCCGCAAGGGAGGCGACCTGATGTTTCACATTGATGTCAAATCGTCGCAGGCTTGAACGGTCCCGCCAGCATCGAGGACACCCGGGGGAGCCGTCCGATATCGTCCCCGCTCCCCGGAGCCATCGCGAGTATGGCGGCACCGTTGCTACCCTGCCACGAATGCGCTATGAGTTGAACATGATCAGCCGGTCCTGGTCGCACGCGAAATGCCAGTACCGCAAACCGATGCTTCGCGCTCGGCGCGCGACGTCGGTCGATACGGGCGCCGCGATCGCGCCCATATCGCCAGCTCCGCGCTTCGCGCTCATTCGCATTCCGTAGCCGTGTCCGGGAGCCCGAACGCAGATGGATTGTGAAACCTGTGGCCGGCCCAATCCACCGGGCTCGGATGTCTGCGGCGGGTGTGGCGGGGTGTTGCGACAGCCGTCATCCGATACGACGACGAGTTCGCGCCTGCTCGGCATGCATCGCGCCGAGCGGCGGCAGGTGACGGCGCTGATCTGCGATCTCGTCGGCTCCGTCTCGCTCACCGTCAGGCTCGATCCGGAAGATATGACCAGCGTCATCGACGCCTTCCTGACGACCTGCGAAAACGTCATCGGCCGCCATGGCGGCGCCATCACGCAATATGCCGGCGACGGCGTGCTCGCTTATTTCGGCTATCCGCGTGCGGGGGAAGACGATGCGGCCACCGCGATCCGCGCCGCCATCGCGCTGCGCGACGCCGTCGGCCGGCTCGATGCCCCGCAAGGCCAGCCACTGCGTCTGCGCATCGGCATTGCCACCGGCCTCGTCGTGGTCAGCGACCTCATGCCCCGCGCCGACGGCCGCCCGGTCGACATCGTCGGCGAGACGCCGAATCTCGCGGCGCGGCTGCAATCGATCGCCGCCCCCGACAGCATCGTCGTGGCCCGGACGACCGAGCGCATCGCGCGCGGCATGTTCGACTTCCGCGATCTCGGCACGTTCGCGCTGAAGGGATTCGCCGCACCGGTCGAGGCGTTCGAGGTGCTGGAAGAAGCCGCCGTCGCGAGCCGTTTCCACGCCCGCATTCGCGGCGAAAGCTCCCCCCTGGTCGGGCGCGACCAGGAGCTGGCGCGGCTGTTCGATTGCTGGGCGGCGGCGCGGTTCGGCAGCGGACAGGTGGTGCTGCTCCATGGCGAGCCGGGCATCGGCAAGTCGCGGCTGGTCGAGGAGCTGCGGCGGCGCGTGGCCGACGTCTCCCAGCTGCAGATGATCTGGCACTGCAGCCCCACCCGTTGTGACAGCGTGCTGTATCCGATCTCGGAACAGCTCGCGCTCATCGCCGGCTTCGACCGCACCGACGGCGCAGCGACGCGTCGCGACAAGCTCGATCGCTTCATGAACGCGCACGGCATCACCGACACCACCGCGCGCGCCGTGCTCGCCGACGTCCTTGGCGTCGCGCCCGAACCGGACAATCCGCTGCAGACGATGACCGTCGAGAAGCGCTCGGAGGTCACGCGGGAGACGCTGCTCCGGCTGATCGACATGATGGTGCCGACCGGGCCCGCGCTGCTGGTGCTGGAAGACGCGCATTGGAGCGACACGACCACGCTCGAGCTGCTCGATCGGGCGATCCAGCGCGCCGCACAACGCCGCTGGCTGATCGTGGTCACGGCCCGGCTCGAATATGAGCCGCCCTGGGCCGCGAGCCCGAAGGTCACGCGGCTCCCGCTCGGGCGATTGAGTCACGGCGACGCCGAGCGGATCTGCACCCATGTGGCCGCTTCGGCCGCGCTGCCGGCAGCGACGCTACGCCAGATCGTCAGCCGTGGCGAAGGCATTCCGCTGTTCCTGGAAGAGCTGGCGAAGTACGTCGTCGAAGCCTCCGCGGCGCCCGCACGGGACGGCCATGCGAGCGTGGCCATTCCCGCCTCGCTGCAGGACTCCCTGGTTGCGCGGCTCGACCGATTGGGGCCGGCGCGCCGGATTGCCAATCTCGGTGCCGCCATCGGCCGCCGCTTCAGCTACGATCTGTTGTCGGCCATCGTGGCGGAGCCCGAAGCCAGGCTCGGCGAGAGCCTGGATCAGCTCGTCAAGTCCGGCCTCGTGGAGAGCAGCGGCGCACCGCCCGACAGCCTCTACACGTTCAAGCACGCGTTGATCCGCGACGCCGCCTACGAGTCCCTGCTCCGGCGCGAACGCCAGACATTGCACGGCAGGATCGCCGCGGTGCTGCGCGATCGCTTTCCCGAGACGCGGGACACCGAGCCGGAGTTGCTGGCCTACCATTTCACCGAGAGTGGCGCGATCGCCGAAGCCATCCCGCTATGGGCGGACGCGGGCCGGCGCGCCGCCTCGCGCGCCGCGCATGTCGAAGCGGCGCGACATCTGCAAACGGCGCTCGACCTGCTGCGTCATCAATCCGCCGACGGCGAGCGCGCCGACTTGGAGCTCGAGCTCCTGATCGGGCTTGCCGTCAGCCTCGCTGCCTCGCGCGGCTACACCGTGCCCGAGGTCGGCAAGGCGCTGTCCGAGGCACGGGCGATTTGCGACGCACTCGGCAACACCGCCGGCCTGTTCGCCGTGCTGCGCGGCATCTGCAGTTTCCTGATCATCGCGGGCGATCTCGATGGTGCCGAGGAGATGGCACATCTGTGCCTGGGAATCGGCGAGCAGACCGGCCTTCCCGAGCATCGCATCGAGAGCGGCGTTGCGTTGGGCTACATTCTCTTCGCCAGAGGCGACCTCCCCGCTGCGCGCCGGCTGCTGGCCGCCGCGGTGCAGCTCTATCAGGCGTCGGACGGCGCGCGGCTACCGCAACTGTCCTCCCAGGATCCGCTGGTCGCCGGCCAGGCCTCGCTGCTGCAGGTGCTGCATGCGATGGGCGACGATGCCGGCGCGGCCGCCGTCGCCAGCGATCTCATCGCGCATGCGCGCCGGCTCGGACGTCCGTTCGACCTCGCCTGGGCGCTGTCGTGGCTCGCCTTCTATCAGCTCGCACGCGGCGACTACGAGGATGTCCTCCTCGCCACCGAGGAGGCCCTGCGCATCTGCCGTGACCATGGCTATCCGCTCTATCAGCTGGTGGCGGGCAGCCTGCAGGCGCATGCCCGCGGCCATCTCGGCAGGACTCCAGACGAGGCGCTGGCGGCGGCATCTGAGGCGTTGCCGGCGTTCCAGACGCTCGGCATGATGCATTTCTCCTGCTTCTATCTCGGCGAGGTCGCCGGTCTGCAACTGATCGTCGGCAAGACGGCCGAGGCGATGCAGACGATCGACGCGGCGATCGACGCCGCGCGGCGCTATGGCGACGGCTATTTCCTGTCGCCGCTGCATCGGCGGCGCGCCGAGATCCTGGCCGCCCTCCCCGACACCGCACCGGGCCAGGTGACGGCCGCGCTACGCGAGGCCGTCGCGGTCGCCGAGGCGCAGGGCGCGTCGGCGTTCCTGCGCCGCGCGGCGGCGCGGCTCGCCGCCATCGACGATGACGCGCCGAGGCGACAATCGGCGTGACGACCTGCTCAGGCCATGGGGCTGGCCCTGGCGACGGTGAAATCGATCTCGGCCCAGATGCGCGTGGTCGCGGTCAGCACGAGCTTGCCGTCGACGGGCGTGCCGAGCCCGAGATCGCGAATGAACGGCAGGCTATCGAGCGCGCTCATCTCGATCGACCAGTTGCCCGACTGCAATTGCCAGCTGCGCAGCCCCGTCAGGTCGAGCGCGCCGTTCAACAGCGTCTTGTAGCTCGCCGCGGTGAGACTGTCCGCCGACCGCGCCTGCTTGAGATAGAACACGGGGATCGGCAGGCCCCAGACGCCGCCTAGGAACGACGCCATGCCCGGCCCGGTCGTGAGCTGCTTCATTCGCTCTTGGTCGGCCCCGGCACAGAGCTGCCGGAATGCATCCGCCGGAGAGCCCGCCGCGGTCGGGGTCGATCCCGCCGTGCCTTCGATTCGGATGATGCGCTGCTGGGAGGCATGGGCCTCCGGCCCGTAGCAGGCAATCGCCAGTCCCGAGACGTCGAACGGATCGTTCGATGGCGCGCTGGCGGGCTGGGCGATCGTCGCGTGATATTTGGGAAAGCCCCAGACCTCCTGCCCCGCAACGACCGACCAGGCATTGTCGACGAACAGATAGGCCGGCACGAAGCCGATCGTTTTCGGCAGCACCGCGCCGCGCTCATAGCTGCCGACCAGGAGCCACAGCCCGACATCGGTCTCGGACATCGTGCCCTGCTCCGCGAAGGGCGGCGTGGCCGCCTGGCTCTTGCGCACCTGGATGACGTTGACGAAGGCCATGTCCAGCATCACGCGGAACTGGTCGCGGCCCGCGACGCGGTTGAAGGAGCGGTCGAGGAACCGCTGGCAGGCGCCGAGGTCGGCCGGTATGGCGAAGCCGTAGAAGGTCGAGTCGTTGCAGATATAGGGCGCCGGCGGAAGCGTGATCCATCCGGCGTAGTTGACGTAGGCGTTCGTGATGTAGGGTTCCGGACTGGTCGAGACGATCGGAATGTAGACGCCGGACAGCGCCGAGGCGGCGGCGAGGCCGGACATCGCCGCGACCTCCACGCATCCGGCGTTGATCTCGGGCACACGGGTCCAGTCGCCGGCGAGGAAGAGATTGTCGTAGCCGGACTTGCCGGGCTCCATGCGATGCCGCAGCGTGCCCGGCAGGCTCAGCACATAGCGCTCGCTCGGATTGATGTTGGCACGCCAGAACTGGAAGTCGAGCCGCGCCGATCCGCTGATGTCGCTCGGCGCGTGCAGGAGATCCCAGCGGAACGTGCTGCCGCTGCCGATGTTGGTCCACAGCGTATCGAGCCAGGACGTCATCCAGTCCTTGGATGCGTTCTTCACATAGTCCGCGGCAAGCTGCTCGTCGTTCGGCGCGCTGTCGTCACTCATGATGGCGCAGTAATAAGCGATCGAACGTGGCCCCGGCGCCGGCCAGTCCTCGGCCGGCAGCAATTGCGACATGTCGGAATAGGTGTCGAGCGGCGGCTTGCAGGTGGTGACGATCGGTCCCATCGTCTCGAGCGACGGTCCAGGCGCCACATAGGGACCTCCGAGATCTCCGACCGCGCAGTCGAGCCAGAGCTGCAGCGCCATCGTGCGCACGGTGGGGAGATTGCCAACCATGTCGGCCCAGGCCGGCTTCTGCTGCATCAATGGCCGGCAGATCTCATCGAGCGCGCCGACCGAGATGCCGAGGACCACCTGGTCGAAATCCTTGCCGAGCTGCAGGCTGAGCCGGGCCGCCGGGGGCGGCTGCGGCGGGTTGGGGGGACCATAGGCGTTCTCGAAATTGTAGCCCTTCAGCGCGTAGTACTCGCCGTTCTCGATCTCCTGCCATTTGGGCTCGGACGGCCAGCACCAGTAGTCCTTCACCAGGATCAGCGGATCATATCTGCCATCGACGAACTCGACCTGCTTGTCGATGTGGATGGTCGCGATGTTGCTGCCGTCCTCTGTCGGCTCGAGACTCGTGACCTTGTGAAAGAACTTGAAGTTCACGCCGCGCCGCGCCAGGAGCTGGTAGATCGGCGTGCAGATCGTATCCCCCATTCCAACGACGGATTTATAGAAGAACGCCCCCTTGTAGGTGAAGAACAGCCGCAGCAGTCCCTGAACGGCCGAGCAGGCCGACACCTGCTGCTGCGACGGCTCGCGGGAGCCGTTGCGAAAGGCGAAGATGTATTCGTAGAGAGCGGTCACGATGGCGTTGTTGGCGGCCTCTTCATCCTGCTGCGCCAGAAAGCTGCGGAATTCGTATCTGTCGAGAACCTCCAGCCCGTCCGTCAGGCAGTCGTTCTCGATGATGCCGAGCAGCATGCAGATGCCGAGATTGGCGAGGATCAACAGCCGGCGCAGGCCCTCCTCGAGGCCGTCGATCGTCTGGTGCTCCTTGACGATGCCGCGGAACGCATGGAGCAGCGCCGCCATGTCGCCCTGGGCATCGCGGCGGATCGCTTCGACGTCACTGTGCAGCTTCTCGCCGACGCGGTGGGCCAGCAGCAGCAGCGGATGGCCCTTGCCATCAGGCGAGACGGCCGCCAGCCGGACCTGCCGCTCGGCGGGCATGGCGGCGATCGCCTTCGCCAGCTCGGCATTCTGGTCGCCCGGCCAGTCCTCGAGATAGTAGTTCAGGTTGAAGATGATGCTCGCGATGGTCCGCAGCAGCAGGGTCGAGAGCGGTGGCACGATGTTGTCGGCGGGCGCCCACAGGCTATCCCTGCCGGGATAGACCGATTCATCGACATCCGGCTGAAACCAGAACGGCCAGGGCAGCCATTGGCCGTCGGTGTACTCGGCGTAGAAGATCTCGCTCTGCCGCTTGAACGCATCATCGATCGTCCTGATCGGATCGCTCGGCGGTGCATCGAGCGCCTTCAGCGCGGCACGCAGGATGGTGAAGGCATTCTCGTAGAAGCCGGCCCAGATATGCAGTCCGTGCTCCTCGATGCGCTGGCCCTGCTTGGCGTTGCGTCCGCTGGCGGTCTTGCCCCCGAGACGCCAACCGAGCTGATAGAGAGTGATCTCGTAGCGCTCGCCGCGCGGATCGATCTCGCTCAAGGCGAAGGCCGCGCTCAACGCGCCGATGCCGCCGCCCAATATCGCCACGCGGGTCTTTGTTGCTGCCATGTCGATGATCCCCTGACCTCGGACGTTCTCGCCCGGGCGAGCCGGAACGACGTCGTCCATCGGCGCACGGGTCCGCGATCCGCGCGGCCCGTGCGGTTGAATGACATTCGGTACTATGGGTTTACAAAATCGGCGCCACGCCCAGTTCAATCCGCGTGGCGATGGAATGAGGATGCATCGAATACCTATCACAATCTCCACGCGATCATCAAGCGGGCGCATCGTCGACATCGCGTCAGGCGAAGACGAGGCCGCCGCATCGTTCCCACCGGCTACGTCGTCGTCTCAACTTTTACGAGAAGAACGACGGGCTGCCACCGCTTAAAGACAGCGCCCCGATCGCGACGCTGCCGTCGATCACGTCAGATCGGAATGCACGTCGCCGGGCCCGTCGAGAAACAGCGGCAGCCGCACGACGATGCGGGCGCCGCGCGGCGCGTCGGTGATCGCGATGCTGCCGCGATGGGCCTCCACCAGCGTCCGCACCACCGCCAGTCCGAGCCCGGCTCCGCCGGTGCCGCGATTGCGCGACGTGTCCAGGCGCGTGAACGGCTCCAGCATGGCCTTGCGCTGGTCGCGGGGAATCCCCGGCCCTTCGTCGTCGACCGTCAGCACGGCGTGCTCCGGCTGGCGTTGCAGCGAGACATGCGCCGCCTCGCCATATTTGAGCGCGTTGTCGATGATGTTGGCGACGATACGACGCAGCGCGACGCGGTCGCCCAGCATCAGCTGCTCGCGCCCGTCGCCTGCATGGTCGAAGCGCACCCGCGCCTGATGCGCGCGGCGATCCTCGACCTCCGCGCGCACCAGTTCGTCGAAGGCAACGAGCTCCTGCGGCAGTTCGCCGGCACCCGCCCGGCTCGCAAGCAGCGCGTCGTCGAGCAGGCGGATCATGTCGGAGATATCGATCACAGCGCGCTGCCGCTCGGCGTCATCCGGGATCTGGTCGACGCGCAGCCGCAGCCGCGTGGCAAAGGTGCGAACATCGTGAGCAATGCCGCCGACCAGCGCCATGCGCGCCTGCATCAGATCGGCGAGCCGGTCCTGCAGTCGCCCGAACGCCGTCACCACGGCGCGAACCTCGGGCGCATTGCGGCGAACGTCCGGCAGCGGCACCGCCGCCCCGCCGGGGTCGACCCGGTCGACGGCGGCCGCCAAGCGCGCCAGCGGCCGCGTCTCACGCTGCATGATCAGGAGCGCAAACAGCGCGACCAGCGTACCGAACAGGCCCGCGCCGAAGCCGATCGGCAGCCCCTGCTGGGTCAGCACCAGCGACGCGCGCGAGTCCACGACGAGAACATCGCCGCCGTTCAGGCCAATGCGAAACTCCAGGGCATTCTGCGGCGTCCGCGCGAGCCTGGGCAACCACCGTCCCTCCGGCTCTGGCACGAAGGTGATGGTCAGCGGGCGCGCACCGAGCGCATCGGCATAGGCGTCGCGCAATCCGGACCGGACCGGCGCGGGCTCGGTCCGCGGAAGGCGGACCGCCGCGTCGGGTCCGACCAGCCGGACCTCGAAGCGGTCAGAGGACACGGCATCGACGACCCTGCCCCGCTCAGTCCCGGGTGTTCGTTCGATCAGTTCGGCAAGCGCGGCCAGCCGCGTCGGCGGCGGCGTCGCGCCTTCGAGGTCCGCGGTCCGGGCGCGGTAGAATCGCGCCAGGGTGACGATCCAGATCGCGAGCAGACCAATGATGACGATGAGGCCGATACGCATCGCAAGCGTCAGCCGCATCATCACGCCACCGGCCTCACCGTCGCCGTGAACAGATATCCGCCGTTGCGGACGGTGGTGATCAGGTTCGTTCCCGGGCTGGCGGCATCGAGCTTGCGCCGCAGCCGCGAGATCAGCATGTCGACGGTGCGGTCGAACGGCTCGGCGGAGCGGCCGCGCGTCCAGTCCAGGATCTGGTCGCGGCTCAACACCCGCCGTGGCCGCTGCACGAAGCAGGCGAGCAGGTCGAACTCCGCCGAGGTCAGCTGGATCGGCGCGGCCTGCGCCTCCACGATCTCGATGCTGCGGGCATCGACATCGAGTACGAACCGGTCAAAACCGAAACGCCGGCTCGCGTCACGCGGTGGGCTCGCCTGGGTGCGCCGCAGCAGCGCGCGAACGCGGGCCAATAGCTCGCGCGGCCCGAACGGCTTGACCATGTAATCATCGGCGCCGAGCTCCAGCCCGACCACGCGATCGATCTCGTCGCTCTTGGCCGACAGCATCAGGATGGGAATATCGTCGCTCTGCCGCAGCCGGCGGCAGATCGAAAGCCCGTCCTCTCCCGGCAGCATCAGGTCGAGAATGATGAGATCGGGCCGCAGCCGCCGCAGCACGGCATCCATCGCCGGCGCCGTGGCGGCGACCTCGATCTCGAACCCTTCCCGGCGCATGAAATCGCTGACGAGCCGGCTGATCTCCGGGTCGTCCTCCACCATCAAAAGCGTGGCCGCAGGCATGCTCATCGCCAGGACTGATGCCCAAAACCCGTAGCTTGGCAATGGGCCGGGAGCGACTGTTACAAGCCGTTACGCGGCAGCCAAATACCGGTATGCGGCCGACCGCGACGCCGGCATTGGCCGGCCGAGAAGGCCGCCGCAAGCGCAAGGCATGTCCTGCACGCCGGCGACATTTAATTTTGCAGAGCCACTTGCTGAGCAAAATCAGATTTAATATAAATTAAATCGCGCGGCACTCCCAGATCATTTAATGGTTATAAAACAAGATCCTCGTTCTCGCAGGCAAACCGGGCGGCTCTGACGTCCGAAGCGCAACTGAAAAGCCCCACAAACATGCTGCACAATCCCAACGCGAGCACGGTTACCTACCCCTCCCCACAGGAGCAAGGTTGGGAACGTAGCGGACCCGGACCGTTCGACATGGCGCTGGGATTCCTGCGCCGGCACTATCTGGTGATTGCGATCACCACCGTGCTTTCGCTCCTGGCGAGCTTCGCCCTGCTGAAAATCCTGCCGCCCACCTACTCGGCCGACGTCAAGATCATGCTGGGCACCACCTCGAAGGCCGCAGTCGTCCAGCCGCAACCGCCCGTTCAGGACGAGCCGCCGCTCGACATGGAATCGCAGATCGAGATTCTCAAATCGAAGTCGATCGCGACAGCGGTCATCGACAAGCTCAATCTGGCGGACGATCCCGACTTCAACGGCAAAGCCAGCCCGCTGCATGGTGCGGTTGATGCGGTTCGCCGCCTCGTGGGTTCGGCGCCGCAGCCGAACGCGCCCTCGATGGACGATCTCCTCGACGAATTCCAGCGCAGAATGAACGCCTTCCGAATTGGCACGAGCACGGTCGTCGAGGTCGATTTCAGCGCCAGCGACCCCAATCGGGCGGCGATGATCGCCAACGCCATCGTCAAGGAGTATTTCGATCAGCAGTTGAAGGCGGACGCGAACGAGCACCGCACAATCACCGCCTGGCTTCACGACCGCCTGCAGGATCTCGGCAACGACGCGACCGCGACCGAACGTTCCGTGAACGAGCTGAAAAGCCGGTACAACATCGTCTCGGCCGACGGCAGGTTCATGGACCAGCAGCAGGTCACCGAGCTCACCAACCGCCTGGTGGCAGTGCGCACGCGTACCGCCTCGCTGATGACCCGGCTCAATCGGTTCGACGACATGCTCGCGACGAGCAGTGCCGATATGACGATCGACCGCGTAGCCGCGGTCTCCGACTTCTCCCCGGCAGAGCTCAGCGGCAATGTCAATCCGCCCGACGGTCTCTCCTTGAGCAATTCGAACAGCACGCTCATCATCAACAGCTTGCGTCAGCAATACCTCGATAACGCCAAGCGCGAGTACGAGTATTCCGCCAAATATGGCAAGGATCATATCGCGGTCGTCAATATTCGCGCGACGATGAAGAGCATCCGCCAGGCCATCGTCGACGAGGTGCGGCGCCTTGCCGACGTCGCCAAGCACGATTACGAGGAGTCCAAGCAGCAGCAGCAGGAGATCGAGAAGCAGCTTGCACAGGCCGTTGTCCGGTCGCAGGATACCAGGGCGGCCGAGCTCAGCCTCCGCGAGCTGGAGACCAGCGCCAAGAGCTATCGCACGCTCTACGACACCTTTCTTCAGCGCTACATGGGCTCAGTCCAGCAGGGCTCCTTCCCGATTGCGAAGGCGCGGGTGATCTCAGCGGCCACGCCGCCGAAGAAGAAGATCAAGCCGAAGTCCATCGTGCTGATGGCGCTCGGCCTGTTCGGGGGCCTGGCGCTCGGCGGCGGCCTCGGCCTGCTCGCAGAAGTCAAGGACCGCAGCTTTCGGACGACCGACCAGGTCGAGGATCGCCTGCGCCTGCCCTGCCTCTCGGTCGTCCCTCTGCTCAAACGAGGCGAGGTCGACCGGTTCACCAAGAAAGCGACGGTCAACGCCGTTTCCAAGGTCGAACCCGATTCCAGCCCGCGAATGGTGACGAGAGGCCCCGGGACCTGCTGGGCCGCATCCGCCATGCCCACATCGCGCTTCGCCGAATCCATCCGCTCGTTGAAAGTCGCCATCGACCAGGATCCAAGCCCGACTTCGCGGAAGGTCTTCGGACTGACGTCCGCCCTGCCCAACGAAGGCAAGTCGATCATCGCCGCGTCGCTGGCTCAGCTCATCGCAAATTCAGGCAAGCGTGTGATCGTGGTCGATTGCGACCTCAGGAATCCGTCGCTTTCCGCCATGCTGGCCCCCGATGCCAGCACTGGGATCGCCGACATCGTCCTGGGAGGATGCCAGCTCGCAGACGCAGTCTGGACCGACCCGCTGACGCGCCTGGATTTCCTGCCGGGAACGGGTGCCATGCAGCGCGACACCAGCGACATCCTCGGCAACGAGCAGATGCGCAAGCTGTTCGAGCAGCTGCGGGCAGCCTATGACTACGTCATCGTCGATCTTCCGCCGCTCGCGCCCGTTGTCGACGCGCGCGCCATCTCCGCGCTGCTCGACAGCTTCGTCCTCGTCGTGGAATGGGGGCGCACGCCGGCCGAGGTGGTCGAGCACGCGCTGAACACGGCTCCCAACGTCTACGATGCTCTGTTCGGCGTCGTGCTCAACAAGACGAACATGAAGGCGCTGAAGCGCTACGCCAATCATTTCGGCGACTACTACAACCACAAATATTACGCCCGTTACGGGAGCGTGATGGCCGAGTAGGTCGATCAGCGCGCGCCGGCCGGTGCGCGCCATAGGCCGCGGCCGGCAACGGAAATCGATCGACGGTCAGCGCTGGTGCTCGGGGCGAATGGAGGGATGGGCGATGCCGGCACGCTCCAGAGCGCTGCGGACATAGACGCCCGAGAGATAGCCCACCTGGACTGCAATCAGACCGGCGCCGGCATAGAGCGCGGCCGGTAGCCCGCTGATGATCGACGCCGCGATGCACTCCATGAAGACGATCGCGGCGAGCGCCAGCAGCGTGCGAACCGTGAACATCGTCCCGGCAACCACCCCGGCTGTAAAATGAAGCGCGATCACCCACATCAGTTCATGCCTCCTCGGGCGTTTCGAGAGGCTAGCGGCCATTGGTTAGCGATGAGCTAAGCCGCCCGGGAGGATTCGAACAAGCGCATCAGGGCAACACTTTCAGGCGAAAGATGCGGCTACGGCCCGCTGAGCGGGTGCAGCATTGTCTGGCGGTTCAGCCAGTGCGCCCGGTAGAGCCAAAGCACCGCGGTGACCAGGACGACATCGAACAGGCCCATCACGGTCTGGCCGTAAACCTGCGGGTGGACGCCGCCCAGGAGGAGCGCGAGCTTGACCGATTGCCGCACCACCTCCGACCCGAGGAACGCGATCAGCGAGTTCTGGCCGACGTTGAGGATGAGCGCGACCGCCGGCGATCGCCGGGTGCGCGCGAACACCGCCCACAGCAGCGCCAACAGCAGCGGCAATGTCCAAAGCAGGTTGAGGAGCTTGTCGAACCGATAGGGGTATTTTTCGCCGTTGCTGGGAAAGCCGAGGCTGTAATCGAGCAGCAGCCCGAAGGTGAAGATCCCCGCCAGCGCCGTATAGAACGCGGGTCCGATCAAGCGGTTGGACCGATGGAGATCTCCGAGCCAGATACCGATCACGAAGAACATCTGCGCCTGGAGCGAGAACAGCAACAGAATGATGGCGGGACTCTCGAGCTTGGCTGCCGTGCTCGTGTTGCTGAACCAGGTGGAGGCCACGAAGATCGCAGCCGACAACGCGAGCACCAGGAGCCTGCCGCGCTTGAACATCGGCAGGATCACCGGCAGCAGCAGGAACATCAGCCCGTAGAACTTGAGGATTGTGATGGCGGTCGGCTCGGACTGAAACGTCAGCACGTCGAAAATCGCCTGCCCCACCGGCTCTCGCTTGTTCCCCAGAACAGCCATGCCGACCGCGACCGGCACCGAGATGACGAAATAGGCGGCGAGCACCTTCAAGCCGCGGGCGAGGAGCTCTCCGTGCCTCTCCTTGTGCAGATAGACGTACCCGACCATGAACCCCGAGATCACGACGAACAGCTCGGCGAAGGGGTTGAATTTCGTGAACAGATCGACGGAGTCCGGAAAGACGTTGGCCGTGTGATGATAGAACACGAACAACATCGCGCAGCTTCGATAGAAGTCGATCAGAAGCTCGCGCCTCTTCTGGCCTGCTGCGCTCACCGCTCAATCTCCGAACACACGTCGCTCCATGGGCGACGGTCAGCCGATGGGCGCCGGTCGGACTGACGGCTCAGGCAATCCTTCGCAACGCGGGCAAGCGTCGCGGCGGCGATCATCGAACCACCGACTGCTGAAGCCGTGATGCGACCGATGACAGGCCTCCCTCTCTCATTGCTGGTCCAGACCGCCGAAGCGGAAGATGCGGGCCATCAGCGGCGAAACGCCCACGAAGGTCGCGGTACAGCCCTGGGCTTCCAATTGCTTCCTCAGCATGAGCAACAATCCAAGGAAGCGCGCATCGATGGCGCAGACGTTCGAGAAATCGATCGTGACCGGCTTGCGGGACGCCGAAGCGGCGCGGAACACCGGAATGGCCCGGTCTACGTGACGCGCATCGGCGGGCCCCGACAGGCTGAGCGTGACCGCGCGCGTCCCATAGTCCTGCGTGATGGTCAGCGCCTCACCCCGCTCATGCGTGCGGCGCATCCACCAGGTCCACACCACGAACGGCAACACGTGGGTGAGCATGAGGCCGAGCATCGCCGTGCCATCGTTCCAATAGCGGCGCCAGAGATAGGGCTCCTCCTTGATGCGCCACAGCCACTCGAAGCCTGATTGGCGCAGGATCGCCGGTGCGCGCTTCACCGTGCCGGCCTGGAAGTTGAGCGCGGCGCCGAGGTGGGCGCGAACTGGAATCTCGAGGCACTCATGATTGCGCTGCAGCCATGATTGTCCCTTCACGCTGCTGAGCGAGGCAACCAGGAAGTCCGCCCCGCTGGCATTGATCTCGTCGATGATGTGATCCCGGCTCAACTCCTCGGCCGACAAATAGCCGGGGTTCAACCAGCCCACGCACTGCAATCCCGCCGACTGGCCGTTCAGCGTCCGGGCGGCCCGTTCGGCGGCCCCCTCCGGGCCACCGAAAAGAAAGAGCTTCAGCGCGTTTGCCGGCGCGGCCTCCGACTTCAGCGCGTCGAAGATATCGGCGCCGGCCGTCCGGCTCTTGATCGGAATCCCAAGCAGCCTAGCGATCCAGACCACCGGCATGCCGTCCACCGTGCAAAGATCGCTCAGGATCAGCGACTCCCTGAAGCTCCTGTTCGACTGGCTGGCGACCAGGAAGTTGAGATTGGGAGTCGAGATGAGAAGCCGGGTCCTGCGTCGGGCAGCGTCGCGGATGCGGCGCAGTACGCCGCGCATGCCGATGGCATCGACCGGTATTCCGAGGACGCAATAGACGTCGCGCGCGAGGTCGTCGGGAATCGCGGCGTCGGCCAGGGCGGCAGCATCGACCTCCGGCCGATCGCGACCCGCCCCGGAGCGCCCCACGCGATAAAGGGGGGATCCCGGCTCCTGCAATTCATGCGTGGTCAGCATCCGCCGCTCTCCCTCAATCTGCCCGCCGCACGAGGATTCCGGGTTGCGGATCCCTGCCGCACCTCCCCGACCGAATAACGTGCGACCCAAAAGCCACTATTTAATTTTAAATCATACCATTTATTTAATACGGTTTATTTGTAAATGCCAGGGCAGATTTGCGGCGCGGCTGCAGCAATACCTTCCCGGCGCACGTCGAAGTCCTTTTATTTAATTGCATCTCCGGATAATGTTCACGGACGGTATTCCCGGCGGCTGCCGGGGCCACGCCGTTCGAATATCCGGGTGAGATCGATGCCGAGAATTTCAGCGACGACGTCGATGTCGGCCGGGCCGCGCGCCTCCGCGGGGACGTTCGATGTCTGTGCGCTGATTCCGGTCCTCGCCTTCGCCTACTCGTCCCTCATTCAGCCGCTGATCTATTTTGGCTTCCCGCCATCGCCCGGGCTCCAGGGCCTGCTCGAGAGCCGGATCGAGAACCGGATCTTCTGGCCTGTCCTCGCGGCCATCGCCATCGTCGTTGCGATGCAACGCCTCGCCCGCGGCGAGCGGCTTGCCGCTGCGCCCAACATCATCAGTCTCTGCGTCTATTTTGGATTGGCCGGCGCCAGCATCGCGTGGGCATTCAAACCCGAATTCGCCTTCGTCCGTTTCGTCCAGGAAGCGATGGTCCTCACCGCCATCGTGCTGCCCGCCCTGCTATCGAGGCCGAGCGCCGACATCCTGCGCGGCGTGTTCCTCTGCTTTGCAGCAGGGGTGATCCTCAATGTTCTGCTGATCCCCGGCGGCTACGCGACCTACGCGCAGTACGGCAACGCGCTGGTCGACATCGGTTACCAGGGCTACTTCTCGGGCAAGAACCTGCTGGGCGAGTTTGCCGCCATTGCGTTCCTGCTCTCGGTTCACGAGTTGCTCTATCCCGGAACGCGCCGCGCGCTCGGGATCGTCGTTGCCGTCGGTGCCATCGTCCTGATCTTCTTCTCGAGCTCGAAGACCGCGCTCGGCCTCGCTCTGGTCGCCCCGATCCTGGCCATCCTGACGCTGGCGCTTGCGAGAACGCTGCGGGTTGCACCGCTTCTGATCCTGGTGGCGATCATCCTCGGCTACTTCGTGGTCGGCGAGCTCGCGGGCTTCACGACCAGCCGCATCGCCTATCTGCTGACGGGTGATTCCAGCTTCACCGGCCGAACCACCATATGGGCCTTCTCTAACTTGGAGATCGCGAAGAGGCCGCTCCTGGGATGGGGCTATCAGAGCTTCTGGCTGGTCGGTGCCGACGCACCAAGCATCACCGATGCACCCGGCTGGGTGAAGGCCATGCCGAACTCCCACAACGGCTACTACGATGCGATGCTGGAACTTGGCTATGTCGGATTTGCCTTTCTCCTCGTGTTTCTGGCGGCCACCGTTCACGTCATCGGCCGCGTGATGAAGCACGACTACAAGCGGGCGTGGATCCTGCTGTCCGTCGCGCTGTTCGTCATGCTCTATAACCTGCTCGAAACCCTGTGGCTGCGCGCGTTCGACGTGACCTGGGTGGTATTCGTGCTCGTCACGGTCGAGGCCGCGCGATACTGGCGGAGGTCGCAACAGAGCATGCCCGCCGCTCAGCCGGCGAACAGGCGGTCGGCTCGTTGGAGCCGTACACGGCCGGCTTGGCGGCCACGGCTCGGCGTCCGCACCTGACGGGAGGCCCGTTGAAGCGTCACGCCAGCGCTATTGCGTTGATCCCGGCGCCGCCGCGAATGGCGCGCCCGCATCGAATCTCGCCTTGGCCGGTAACGTATGCAGCTTGGTATCCCCGGTTGGGTCCACCCAGGGCCACGGATGACTGCCGAAAAAGCCGGGCTTGGCTCTCAGATACAGCGACGCCGGCAGCGGCTGCGCCGCGAGAGCGTCCGTCCAGACCACCTTGCCGGTGAGATAGTCGAAATTGCCGCCGCGGATCACCGTGGCCAGCGTCTTCGGATCAGGCGCCATGGTCCATCGCTCCGGGTCGTAGCCAAGCACCCAGACGTTGCCGACACCGCCCTGCCCCCAAACCGCCGTTCCGGCCCGCATCGATGGATCGTCGTAGCTCCAACCGCTCATGCGTCCAGGTTGGCCCAGCACATTGCCGGCGAACGAATCCCACCACGAGCCATAGGCGAGACCGACGGCTCGAACGCCCGAACGATCGACGAAGCGCTGGCGTTGGCCGGTGAGATGGTTGCGGAAGAAGGTCAGATAGATCGCGTTGCCATGGGTGTAGTCGCTGTCGGCATTGTGGGACAGATTGCCTTCGAACAGGACGTGATGGGCGCCGGCCATGTGCGACGCGTTGATGCCGACCTCGACCCAGCCGGGATTGTCGAAATCGAACGAGTCGTCGGCATAATTGTAGCCGACGACGCTGCCGGCGCCGGACGACCGGAACACCATGTTCTTGCAGACGTCGACGAGGATGTTGTTCTCGATCAGGACCTCCGAGGAGCCCGTCGCCAGGCTGATCGCGTATCCGGCGCCGCCCGGCTGCGGCCACGAGCCGGCGTGGATGTAGGAGTCGCGGAGCTCGACCCGGAACGAATTGTCGATCGCCACGCCCTCGCCGAGCCATTGCGTCACCTCGACGGATCTGGCCCAGGAATAAGCAGCGGCTTCGAACCGCAACGCGCCGTCCGCCCCGCCGACGATGCTCAGATCTTCGACGCCCACCTTGGCAACGTGGATGTCGCGATTGTTGGCGGCGTGGCGACCGCTGTTCGGGTCGGTGCTATAAGGCGTGAGCTGCGCTTGGTGATCCCGGCGATAGCTGATCGTGAGCGGCGAGGTGAATGTCACCGTGCTGCCGGTCACCGAGGCGATCTCCTTGATCTCGGCGGTCGCCCGGTCGGTCCGGGCAAACCACGACATCGACTTCGGCAACACGCCGGGAGCCTGGTCATAGGGACCTCCGGCATTGGCACCGGCATTGTCGTCGCCCGGCTGAACCGGATAGTGCATGTTCCAGGCGACGCGGTCGCCTTGCCAGACCTTCGCTCCCGCTGGAAAACCCGCCGGCGTCGCCTGCCACGATGCGCCTGAGACCTCGTCGAGCAGAACGAAATCGCCCGGCTTCAAGGCCGCGGCACTGGCGAGGGCGACGGTCGACGTCCCCTGATCGCCGTCCGCCAACAGGTCCTGCGACGCGCTGCTGTCGGGGCCATTGTTCCAGCGCGAAGGTCCGACGATGATGACAGGCTTGGCGTCGTAGCTGTACGAGCTCGGGTCGACCGGCGTCAGGATTCCCTTGGTGCCGGCAATCACGACCGGCGTTCGTGCCCGCGCACCGTTGGTTTTCACCAGCCTGGTCGCGCCTGCGCCGGCGCCGCGCAGCGTCACTGGCCGGCTGATCAGGAGCGGCTCGTTGACGATGAACGTCCCGGGGCCGAGCATCACCACCTGGCCGGCGGGTGCAGCGGTCAAGGCAGCCTGAATCGCGCTGCTGTCGTCTCTCCCACTCGGAGACAGCGTGCGGTAAATGATGGTCCGGTTCGGAATACCGCCGGCTGACATCAGCCCGGGATTCCAGGCGGCGAGACGCTCCACCGGCAGCAGATTGCCGGCCAGTGACGGCCCGGTGGACGCGGTCGGCTCGGCGGCCGCGGCAACGCCGCGAAGGAACAGCAGGGCAAGCGCTGCCGTGAACAGCGCCCGGATGCAGGCGGCGTCGATCCGGCGCGTCACGCGCGCGACCGGCCGGGACGAAGCCTGGGTGCAGCCGGGGATCACGAGGCCGATGTCATCCATGGGAACCTCTCGCAGGACCGGTCACACAGCCAAAACGGGCGCCGATTTAAAAACACCATGACTTTGACACGCGCCATGACATAATATTAATTCACGATTTAATTTATTGAAAGGCGGCCGGCGACGCCCTGCTCGGCAGAGCTTCGTCCCAATCTTCCGCCTTCGGCAAGGGATTTGATACGTGACGCCATCGCGCCGCTACCTGCTCATCTCGCCCTGCCGGGACGAGGCCCAATATCTCCGCCGGACTCTCGACAGCGTCGCTGCGCAATCGGTGCCGCCGGCGCTGTGGATCGTGGTGGATGACGGATCGACCGATGACACCCCGGCCATTCTCGACGAGTACGCCCAGCGCCTGCCCTATCTGCGCGTGATCCGCCGCGCCGACCGCGGCGGACGCAAGGTCGGACCCGGCGTGATCGAGGCATTCTATGCCGGCCTGGAGAGCGTGCGGCTGGAGGATTTCGACTATCTCTGCAAGCTCGACATGGACCTCGATCTGCCCGCGCGCTACTTCGAGCTGCTGATGGAGCGGATGGAGAGCGATCCGCGGGTCGGGACCACCTCGGGCAAGCCGTGGTTCGTCCACCCGCAGACCGGCGCCTTGGAGCCGGAGGTCTGCGGCGACGAGATGTCGGTCGGGATGACCAAGTTCTACCGCGTCGCCTGCTTCCAGGAGATCGGCGGCTTCGTGCGCCAGGTCATGTGGGACGGCATCGACTGCCACCGCTGCCGCATGCTCGGCTGGATCGCCGAGAGCATCGACACCGAAGCGCTGCGCTTCATCCATTTGCGGCCGCAGGGCGCCAGTCACAAGGGCATCTGGACCGGACGGCTGCGCAAGGGTTTCGGCCAGTACTTCATGGGAACGTCGCCGCTGTATCAGCTCGCGGTGGCGGTCTATCACCTGCCGGCCTATCCCGCCCTGATCGGCAGCACCGCGATGCTGTGGGGCTATTTCCGGAGCTGGCTGACGGGCCTGCCGCGCTACGACGATCTCGAATTCCGCCGCTTCCTCCGCGCCTATCAGCATGCCTGCCTGCGCCTGGGCAAGCGCGCCGCCACGGCCCGGATCAACGCGGAGCGGGCCCAACTCTGGCGCGCCAGCCACGCCGCGGCCGACACGCGATGACGCTCGGCGGCCGATCGCCGCGGCATTGACACGACGACGACGAAGCTACGTGTTTCTCCGACCCCGTCTGGACAACATGGCCAAGATTCTCGAGCTCAGCCGCTTTCGTGCCGCTTCCGCCGTGCCGCCGATAACGGCGCCTGGCGGCGAGGCGACCGCGCCGGCAGCGTCCCGCAGCACGAACGCCCATGGCAGCGCATCCCCGCTCATTCCATCACTCGACGGCATCCGCGCGCTGTCGGTGCTGATCGTGGTCCTGGGCCATTCCGGGCTTCAGGCCATGGTCCCCGGCGGCTTCGGCGTCACCATCTTCTTCTTCCTGAGCGGCTTCCTGATCTCCACGCTGATGCTGGCCGAGCATCAGCGCACCGGCGCGCTCGACGTTCCCAGCTTCTATGCGCGGCGCGTGTTCCGGCTGATGCCGCCTCTGCTGCTGTCGTTGGCGATCGCCTACGGCCTCACCGCCGCCGGCCTGCTGGACGGCGGAATGACCGTCAAGGGCCTGGCGGCCCAGGTGCTGTATTTCGCCAACTATTACGGTCTGTTCTTCGATCCCGGCAACACGGTGCCCGACGGCACCGGCATTCTCTGGTCGCTCGCGGTCGAGGAGCACTTCTACATCGTCTATCCCCTGCTGATGACGCTGCTGCTCGGATCGGCGCTGCGGCCGCGCACCATCGGCGCGCTGCTCGGGCTCGTCTGCCTCGGCGTCCTCGCCTGGCGCATCCATCTCGTGCATGCCCCTGGGTTCTTCTCCGACCGCACCTATTACGCCTCGGACACCCGCATCGACTCGATCGCCTATGGCTGCATTCTGGCGCTGGTCATGAACCCGGTGCGGCAGCGCTCTGCCTCGGGGCGGATGTCGGCGGCGCAATGGGCGCTGCTGGCCGTCGCCGCGGCGGCGCTGCTGGCTTCGCTGGTCTACCGTGATGCGGTGTTCCGGGAGACCGCCCGCTACAGCCTTCAGGGGCTGGCGCTGATGCCGTTGTTCTACTTCGCAGTCCGCTTCGCCGACGCGCCGCTGTTTCGTCATCTCAACCGCTCCTGGGTGATGACGCTCGGCACCTATTCCTATGCGATCTATCTGATCCACAACGTCGTGATCCGGACGATCGACAGGAACCTGCCCGCGATCGCTGCCAAGCCCTACCTCCTGTTTCCGCTCGCGCTCCTGATCTCCGTCATCTACGCGGCGGCGATCGAGCGCTTCATCGAGCCGTATTTCAGACAGCTCCGGCGCAAGTTCAGGCCGGCGCCTGCTGCGAGAGCAGCGCAGGACGCGTCCGGCGCAGACTGGCGGCTCGGCAACCGTCTCGCCGAGAGTCCGACGCCGCGCGCATCCTGAGCGCATCGGCACCCCTTCACCGCTCCATCGCCTGCTGCACAAATGCGTCAAATTGTGCAGTTTAAATAATTAGTCCCGCATTTAATACTGCGACCCCGACCAATGAATACTTTCGGGGACGGGTGGATGCGGATCGCGAGCGCAGTTGCACGACGAATTCGACGACATACGCTCGGTCCCCTGCCGGACGATCCGGCACTGCGACCGTTGAGGTCCCCGCTCCAGATCAATCTCTCGGGCAAGGTCGCGCTGGTCACGGGAGCGGCGGGAGAGCTCGGCCGCCCGATCGCCCGGACACTGGCGGCCTGTGGTGCAAAGGTCGCCATCCATTATCTGACGGCGCGCGCTGCTGCGGAGAGGCTGTGCGAGGAGCTGAACGAGCTCCAGCCGCAGCACGCCTGCACCATTTCGGGTGACGTTGCCGAGCTCGAGGATGTGCAGGCCATGCGCCGCGTCACCGAGGGTGTGCTCGGCCCTGTCGACATCGTCGTGAACAATGCGGTGACATGGTACGACGAACGCCCCGTCGTCGAGCAGACGCCCGACCAGTTCGACAAGGTGTTTCGCTCCTCGGTCCTGCAGGCCTGGGCGACCGCGCGGGTGTTTTCCGGCCCGATGATCGAGCGAAAATGGGGACGCCTGATTTCTCTCGGCACGGAGATGACGAGCCTGGCCTTGCCCAACCGCGCGCCCTACACGGCGGCCAAATGCGCCATGGACGGCATGCTGCGGTCCCTGGCGCGGGAGCTCGGACCGCATGGCATCACGGTCAATCAGGTCGCCCCGGGCTGGGTCGTCTCCGACAAGGACCGTCGTGACCGTGACGAGGTGCAGCCGCTCTACGAGCGGTCCGTGCCGCTCGGACGGCGCGGCTACGATCAGGACGTCGCCAACATGATCGCGTTTCTGGCCTCGGACCTCGCCGGTTTCGTGACCGGCGTTCGCGTGCCGGTGTGCGGCGGAGTCGTCATGCCGGAGGCCTGAGCACGCGCGCCTCGATGCGGCCGATTCTCGTGATGTCGATCGCGCGTCAGCGGAAGACGCGATGACGGTGGCACCAACGCACGAACACGTAGATCGACCATATGCGCGACCAATAGATCCCCGGCGCCCCATCGAGGAAGGCGCGCCAGAGGCGCTCCACGGCCGTGGGGTCCAGCCCCACCGGCGCAACGGCCTGCGGGTCCCGCAGGGTCCGGTCCATTGCATCCTGCAGGCCGCGCCGAATCCAGCGATCGAGCGGCAGCACGAAGCCGCTCTTCGGCCGGTCGAACAGCGACGGATCGAGGCCACGCAGGCCGATCCGCCTGAGCATCGCCTTGCTTCGCAGCGGCGCGTAGCGCGTCGCATCGGGCAGCCGGTCGACGCTTTCGAACAGCACCTGATCGACCAGCGGCACCCGCTGCTCCAGCGAGGCCGCCATGCTCGCCACGTCATTGTCGCGCAGCAGGCGCTCGCCGAGAAACAGGCGCTGCTCCATGACGCTGATCGCCGACAGCGGAGTGCGCGCGCGCGTCTCCGCGGTGATCTTCGCTCTCATCGCGGCCGGCAGCCCATCTGTCAGCGTATCGACGAGATCAGGCGCGAGCAGCTCGCGCTGAAAACCGGGCAGGAACAGCGCATAGGCCATCTGGTAGAGGGCCAGAAGATCGTCGCCGCGTCGAACCATCTCCGGGAGCTTGGCCCAGCGCGTCTGCGGCGCCACCGTACCGCGCGACGGCGACAGCATCTGCGCGGCCAGCTTCGCCGCAGCGGCTTTGACGCCGGCCGGCACCCAGGCCGTGCGCTCCGACCATCGCTGCAGGATCGGCAGGTCGCGAAACGACGTATAGCCGCCGAACAGCTCGTCGCCGCCGGTCCCCGACAGTGCCACCGTGAAGCCTGCGCCGCGGATGGCGTGCGACATGAAGTATGAGTTCAGGCCGTCGAAGGTCGGCTGGTCCAGGCTGTCGAGCGCGGCATCGAGGTTGTCGACGAAGTGCTGCTCCGTCAGCACCACCTCGTGATGCTCGGTGCCGATGGCGGCGGCGATCTGGCGCGCGATCGGCCCCTCGTTCAGCTCCTGCTCCTCGAAAGCCAGCGTGAAGGTGTGGATCGGACCCGTGGCCGCGCGCTGCGCCAGGTTGGCCATGACCGAGGAATCGATGCCGCCCGAGAGAAACACTGCGAGCGGCACGTCGCTGGCGAGATGCAGCCTCAGCCCCTCCTCGAGGATCTCGGCAAGCTGATCCTCGTCCATCGTCGGGTCCGGAGCCCGCTCCGGGATCGACCAGAAATCCTCATCGCGGATGATGTTGCCGACACCGTCGAACGTGGTGAGATGGCCCGGAGGCAGCAGTTCGACGCCCTTCACCGCCGTGTCGGGACCGACCACGAAACCGTTCCAGACGCCGCTGGCGACGGCCTGCGGATCGAGCTGGGCCCTGCCCAGAAGGCCGGATGCCAGGAGAGCACGCAGCTCGGATGCGAAGGCCACCGACCAGCCGGCGTCGGGTTTCGACGCGCGGGCGACGTACAGCGGCTTGATGCCGAGGGGATCGCGCGCCAGCAGCAGCCGGCGCTCCTTCGGATCCCAGCAGGCGAACGCGAACATGCCGCGCAACCACGCCACCGCCTCCGGCCCATGCAGGCCGAGCGCGCGCAGCATCACCGCCGTATCGCCGGTCGAGCTGAACTGCTGGCCGCCGGCGACCAGCCGCTGCCGCAGGTCGGCAAAATTGTAGATCTCGCCGTTGAAGACGATGACATGCCCGGTGACCGGATCGGTCATCGGCTGCACACCGGCGGGCGACAGATCGAGGATCGCGAGCCGGCGGTGCGCCAGCAGCGCGCCCCAGCCACGCTCGTCCGCGGGCGAGGTCCAGACTCCCCCGGCATCCGGACCGCGATGGAGCATGGCATCGTTCATCCGCTGCAGCGCTGCGCGGTTGTCGTCGTCGACCCGTCCGATGATCCCAGCGATGCCACACATCAGAACATTCCGTTTGAGACGCGCGACGTCAAAATGACCGACGACACGGAACGGCCTCGCGCGCGAGATCGCGTGCGACCAGACCTCGGGCATCGCAGGACCATCTCGGCCCTCAAATGGAAGCAGCCGTTCCGGACGACCAGGACGCCGGCGCTGGCGCCGAAGCCGGCAGCGGACCGTAGGTCCGCGCCAGGCATTGTTCGTAGTCGAGCGGCGGCGTCCAGCCATGCGTCTCCCTCAGCTTGCGGTTGTCGAAGCGCAGCGGCTTGAGCATCGCGTCGAACTTCTTGGGCGTCAGGATCGCCGGCACTTTGGTCGCCCGCCTGAACACGGTCGCAAACGCCAGCCGTACGATGCTGCTGGCGAGCCAATGCGGGATGGGCAACCGGAGGCCGCGCTCGCCGGTGCCGCGCATGTAGTCCGACAGATAAGTCCAGACCCGCTCGCCGGGACCGTCGACAATGTTCAGCGTCTGGCCGATCGCCCGCGAATCCGTGGCCGCCAGCGCGAAGACGTCGGCGCAGTTCTCGACATGGGTCATGGGGATGCGGGTCAGCGGCCCGATGACGACGTGGTGGCGTCCGATCTGCTGGCCGAGCGCGGCGAGATAGCCGTGGCCGCGTCCCCAGATGAAGCCGGGACGCAGCACGGTGAGATCCCAGCCGTTCTTCTCGGCGTAGCGGCGCGTCACCCGCTCCTGCCACCATTTGGCGACGGTGTAGCCGCCGCGGGTGTAGACGTCGGGGGTCTGCTGCAGCGGCGCGCTTTCGTCGAGGACGTCGCGGGTCGCAGTGTAGTCGTAGACCGAGAAGCTGCTGCACAGCACGAGCCTGCGACAGGCGCTGCCTGCCATCGCCTCGAGCAGCCGCTCGGTGCCGCCTACCGTGCCGGCGAATTGCGCGTCCTCGCCGCCGGCGACCACGGCCGCCAGATGGATCAGCACATCCACATTCTCGAACGCGCGAGCAAGGTCGCGCGAGGTGCGCAGGTCGGCCCTGACGATGTCGACCGACGACGGCCAGCCAAGGGCGTCAACGCGCGTCGCCGGACGCACCATGGCGCGAACCTCGATGCCGCGGGCCAGCAGCGCATCGACGACATGCCGGCCGAGAAACCCGTTGGCGCCAGTGACCAGGGCTTTCATATCGCCAGCTTCCTCATGTCCGCCTGCTCCGTCGGCTTCATCGCTTCGACCATCCGATTGACGGCCAGGACGTCCTCGATCGTGATCGGCAAGGCCGTTCCCGAGCCGAGCGCCTGATAGGTGCGCGCCAGGCACTCCCACAGCCCCTCATAGGCGCCTGGGCCCTTGAACTTGCGCAGCAAGGTCGAAAGCGCCGCGCGGCGGATGTCGCGGCCCTCCTCCAGTCCGCTGAAGAACGGGCGCAGCGGCTTCGGCACGTTGCGCGGGCCATCGAAGGTCAACCGCGTTTCGAACAGATTGGCGGTCGCCTGCATCCGCTCGCCATAGACCCGCAGCCAGAACGCATCGGGCTGCGCGCTCGCGCTGAAGCCGAGCGTCGCCGTGCCGCGCTCGGCCTCGACCACACAGCGAAACTCGTCGAACGGCAGCGGCGAGGCCTTGCGCTTGCTCCAGACCGTCTCCGCCTTGCGGTGTGGGCCGACGAAGGCATGCGACAGCGAGGCGAGATGCGGCAGGAAGTCGGCGATCGCACCACCCGCCAATTTGAGCGCCGGATGCGGCGAATTCGGATCGGCAAAGCCGTCGGGGCCGAGGATGTCGAGGCAGATCAGCACGTCGACATGGGTCACGGCACCGAACTCGCCGGTCTCGATGCGACGGAGTATCTCCTGCGGCGCCCGGTTGAAGACGTAGTTGTAGTCCTCGACGACATGGCGGCCGGTCTGCTTGGCGCGCAAGGTCAGGGTCTGCAGCTCGTCGAAGGTCGAGGTCGCGGGCTTCTCGACGATCACATGCGCGCCGGCCTCGAGCGCGTCCATCGCGAGTCGAAAATGCGAGGTCGGTGGCGTCGTCACGTGCACCACATCGGGCCGCACCGTCTGCAGCATCGTGCGATGATCGGTGAACCAGGACGGGATCGCGTAACGCTCGGCCGCGGCCTCCGCCGTTGCCGGCGACAGGTCGCAGATGCCGGCCAGTTGAACGCCCGGCAAGGTGTTGAGGCAGGCGAGATGCTGGCGGGCGATCTGCCCTGCCCCGATGAGCACGGCCTTCATCACGAACGGGTCTCCAGGATTTCGCAATAGAAGTCTTCGAGCGCCTGTGCGGCCGCGCTCCAGGCATATTTCTCGACCGCGACCTGCCGCGCCGCGCCGCCGATCCGCACCGCAAGATCGGGCTCGGCGAGCAGCCCGTTGACCGCATCTGCAAAGGCGTCGGGCTCGTCTGCGATGAGGATGTCGCGTCCGGGCATCGCCTCGATGCCCTCGGCACCCAGGCTGGTCGAGACGATCGCCTTGCCCATCGCCATGGCCTCGACGATCTTCAGCCGCGTGCCGCCACCGAGCCGCAGCGGGACGATCACCGCCGCTGCCGCGGCGAGGTGCGGCCGCAGGTCCGGCACGAAGCCGGTCAGTTCGATCCGCGGCCCGGCCAGCGCCGTCAACGCCGGCGGCGGCCGGCCGCCGATGATCTTGCAGCGCGCATCCGGGTGCCGGGCGGCGATACGAGGCCAGATGTCGTGCACGAAATGCGTGACCGCATCGATGTTGGGCACCGTCGACAGCAAGCCGAAATAGACCAGCGTACGGCCGTCGGGCGCGGGGTCGGTGCTGCGCGGCTGATAGAACTCGACATCGGCGGCGTTGGGGATGACCGCAGTGCGGGCGTTCGGAATGTCGTCATGCAGACGCTTCTCGTCGTCCGCGCTGCAGAGATAGACGCCATCGGCTTCGCGATAGGCCGCGATCTCCTCGCGGCGCAGCTTGCGCCAGTTCGCACCGGCGTAGAGACGACGGCCCAGGCTCGCGCCCGTGGCGGCGAACTGCCGCGCCAGATCGTAGGCGATCTCATGCGAGTCGATGATCAGCCGCGGCGGCGGCGCGCCGGCCGGCGCCTGACGGAACAGGCAGTGGCCCAGATAGGGAAATTCGAGATTGACGACGTCGAACCGCGTGGTCCGCAGCACCCGATCCAGCACCCGCTGCAATTCCGGCAGGGCCACGCGCAGCCGGTCGAAGCTCCGCACCGAGACCAGCGAGCGCAGTTGCAGCAGCCGCTTCGCAAGACCGTCGCGGCCGTAAGGGTTCGGCACCAGCACCACGTCGCGGCAATAGGCCTGCATGGCCCGCCGGCACTCCTCGATGTCGAAGGCGTCATCGACCATCATCACCGCCGTGAGGTCGTGGCGGCGCGCGAGCTGGGTCATCAGCCCGTGCATGCGCGCCTGTGCCCCGAACCGCGGCGGGCTCGCCGGCATGTGCGAGACGCTGAGGATGCTGAGCCGCCGGCGATCGGCGAAACCGTACGCGGACCATTCGGGGTCGCGCTGCGCCGACGGCGCAGGCTCCGCCTCCATCACATCCAAGCCTGGGTGGTTGTCGCTGGTCATGACCATTTAAAACATTTAAATCACGGGATATTTTATATGTGGCATTTAACGATTGCGATAGTTAATCGCGGCACGAGGGCGGGGTTCCGGGCTCCTTTCGCTCCCTCTCAACGCTTGCCGATGAAGTCCCGGACGATCGTACCTGCGATCCTGAGCGGCTCGCGGACTCGGAACACGCCGACAACGATCGCGAGATAGAGACAGCCGCAGAAGCAGCCGGACAGGATCATGCGCACGAGCGCGGGATAGGCTCCGAGAAACGTCGCTTGCAGCCACCAGCCGGTCGCTGCGGTTGCGACGGCGCCGATGGTCTGCGCTCCGACGGCCCGGACCACGAGCTCGGCACCGATCCCGATCGGACGTCCGGCATACATCACCGACGGCAAAGCGATCAGCGAGTATCCGGCCACGACGCCCCAGGCCACGCCGACCGGACCAAACGGCAGCCCGGCCAGCACCGCGACGACCTGCGCGACCAGAGAGATGATGCCCCAGGTCTGCCAGCGGTCCGCCCTCCCGAGCGACAGATGCAGCCAGCCCTGCGAGCCCTCGACGACGTGCGAAATGCCGCGCAGCGCGATGATGCTGAGCAGCGCTCCCGCAGCCTGCCACTTCTGCCCCAACAGCACGACGGTGAGGTCCTCCGCCGTGACGGAGAGGATCGCCGCCGCCGGCATCAGGAAGAAGGCCAGGATCGACAGTGCCGCCTCATACTTCTGCCGAAGCGCGGCCGGATTTGCCTGGAACTTGCTCAGCGCCGAGCTTCCCACCGCATGCGTCTGATTGAGCGCCGCATAGATCGAGTTGTCGTACAGGTTCATCGCATTCTGGTAGTACCCGACCTGATCGGGCCGGTAGAGCAGACCGAGCGCGATCCGGTCCACCGCCCGCGACAACGTATAGGCCACCGTGAATCCGACGACGTGGAGGCCAAAACGCACCATCGATCGCACCTCGGCGTCGAACACCGGCGCGCTGGGCCGCCAACGGCAGGCCGACCACGCGGCGACCACGACGCAAATCGATGTCACGACGGGGCGAATGACCAGCGCCCAATAGCCGTAGCCCTCGAACGCCATGGCGACGGCGGCAACCGTCCCTGCCAGCGTGCCGAACAGCTGGATCCGGCCGATGCGGCCGAACTGCAGCGTGCGCCGGAGCAGCGCCATGTGCTGGTTGGTCAGCCCGGACAGCACGAAGGTGATCGCGACGCAGAGCGCGATCGGCTCCAGTCGCGGATCACCGTAGATCCAGGCAATCAGTGGGCTGGATGCCGCGACGACGATCGCCACCGCAACGCCGATGCCGGTGCTGACCCAGAACAGACCGCTGACCTGGGCCGGAGTGATCCTGCTGCGCTGGGCGGTGGCATCGAGCAGGCCGAAGTCGATCAGCAGCGGCGCGAAGCTCGTCAGCACGGTGACGATGGCGACGAGCCCGAAATCCTCTGGCGCAAGCAGCCGGGCCAGAACGATGGCCGCTCCGATCTGAAGCACGGAATTGCCGTATTGGATGACGATGGAAATCAGGCCGCCGCGCAGCGCGCGGCGTCCGAGATCGCTCGACTCCCGATGTTCCTCGAAATAGGCGGCGACGGCTTCTGACATCTCCGTTCAATCGCTTTCAATCATCGTAACCAACCTTCCGATTCCCAGTCACGGGCCAAACAGATCCGTCCAGGGCCATGAAAATCCGACCATCGAAAATGCAGCCGGTATAGAATCGTTCGCGGCCGAGATCGGAGGCCGCGGGGAGCGATGACGTCTCCTTGTGGCGGAGAAAAGGATTGAAACGTCACTGCGCCAACAATACCGGCTTGCGATTTAACTCCTGCTCGCGCGTGATCGCCGGACCGGCCGCCATCGCGGCCAGCCTCTTCAGCCGATCCTTGCGGGCAGCGAGGCCCGGCATCGGCTGCAGACCCGTGGCCTCCAGGATCGTCTCCCACCGATACACCCAGTCATGCCGCATCAACGTCTGGACCATGCCGGTTCGCCGCATCCGGTCCTGGCGGACCGGATCGTCGTCCAGTTCCCTGATGACCCGGTCGATGTCGGGCGATGTATGCGGCACGTCGATCATCACCTCGGGCCAATCGAACAGCCGCGGAAACAGCTCGTTGTCGGGACGCTCGCCGAGCATGATGGCTCCCGCCGCCGCGCCCTCGAAATACCGATAGCCGAACTCGACCTGCCGCCCGGTCTCCTGCGGCTCGTCGAACTTGCCGGGATTGACCAGAAAATACCTGCTCCTCTTGGCGAGGTTTGCCATCTGCGTCCGGTGCTCCCGGAGATCGATGGCCTGGCTGCCGCCGATCGTGTCGTGGAGATAGAACAGGCCGCTGTCCCGCGCCATCGCGAGCAGTGATTGGTGCGTGACACGGGAGCGGCGTCCCATGCTAAAGACGTCGATGACCCTTGCGGGCGGATCGGGATAGGGACAAAACCGGATCGCATCGATGGCGAGCGGAAGATGCGCGCATGCCTTGCCGATCTCCTCGCTGAGCGGCTTCACCGTACTGATCTGGAACGGCATCACGACGTCGAACTTGGCGAGGATCTTCAGGAAATGCCGGTGCTTGGCGATCTCCTTCACCCAGAGCTCATCCAGCAGACACACCGAGGTCCTGCACGCGCCTCTCAGATCCTCGATCGCATCGAACATGATCAGGTCCTGCGGGAATCCGCAGATCGCGAACAGAACGTCGTATTGCTGTTGCGGCTCGATCCGCGCCAGCCCGGGATTCAACAGCACGGGCGCGTGGTAGCCCAGCCGGGTGGCGAAGCTCGCCCGTCGGCTCGACGGGTCGAGCACGGGCGCAAACATCTCGGCTGAATCGACCTCGCAGATGATGTCCTCGAACTCGACGTGAGGACCGCGATTGAGGGCTTTGCCGAAGATGTTTCGAAGTGAGAAGACGGCGATGCGGGGCTTGCCCGGCTGCGAACTCATGACGCCTCACTCTGGTGTTGTTGGATCACTTGCACGGTGCTGTGCGGAGAAGGCGGCGACGTCACGACGATGAAACCGGCGTTTGGATGAGACCCGCGTCCAGCGCGATCCGTGCGGCGGCATCGATGCGCGCGAACGGAACGTCGGCCCGGACCGCCATGTCGAGCAGGCTGTGCTTGCCATCCGCAAGGTTGAGGACCCACAGGAGGTCCATCTGCGTCGCACCGCCTGCCTCGCGCTGGCCGGCAATCGCGCGATACAGGCCGCGCCGTCCCAGTTGCGGCTCCCCTCGCCCATCGACGCGCTCATAGATGCAGTCGCGATCGAGCAGATCCAGCACCTCCTCGATGACCGCGTAGGATTGGTCGAGACAGTCCGGCTTGACGAAATTCAGATTGTCGGCCGAGGTGTGATATTCGGGGAACGTGCCGTGCACGCCGCGCATCAGGCACCCGACCGGCAGATCGAATCCCGGTGAGCAGAACTGCCGCTCGTCGTATCCATAGGGACTGAATGGCAGAATCTCATGCGGATGGCCGGCGTGCTTCAGGACATGGGCGACGGCGCGATCGATGCTCGCTCCGCTCCGGCTCTGCTTGTAGTGAAATCCACTGGGATCGCCGAGACAGGTGAGGACGAGGCCGTGTTCGACATGGCCGAGATTCCGCTCGTTGCGGTCGAGCCATGCGAGCGCGCCGATCGTTGCCGGCAGGAACAGAAATCGGTACCCGAGCCGGCGGGTCCGCTGCGCCTGCCGCATCGCCAGCGCCGTCATGACGGCAATCCCTGAGAGATTGTCGTTGGCGAGACTCGGGTGACAGATGTGACAGGTGATCAGGACTTCCTTGTCCGTCTGTCCAGGGACGAAGAATTCGCCATAGGTCAACGATCCCTGCGAGAGCTCGCTCTCGATCTCGACGCGGTAGCTGTCCTCCGTCATTTCCCGCCACAGACGGTCCGGCAGGCAGAAGCCCCAATCGTCGGCATAGTAGCCTGTCCGGTATGGAATGAGATCAGGCTGATCCGGCAAGCTATGGACGTGCTTGGCAAGCTCGGCACGGCTGAGCACTGCCTGGACCGGCTTGCTGTAGCCCATCACGTGCAGATTGTTGTCGGCGAAGTCGACGAGAACGCGACCCGACAGGGTCGAGATCGTCGCGCGACGAATGTTCCACTCCGCCGGCACATGCCAGTCCAGGACGGGCGTCCCGGAGGGTACCTCGTGAATCGTAAGACCCACGTGACGCGCGACAATGCCGAGCGTCTGCCGGACACCCGCCCCGGTGAGGCTGCGATTGATCGGAAACAGCTCAGCGACCAGATCGTGGAGATCGATCGCCGGCATTCTCGGACCAGCCGTGGATTTGAGGATGTCCAACATGGCGCGTCGACCCTACACCATCATTCAGGCCGACGCCTGCGCGGCATCGGCTGCGAGATCGCCGGTCGGCAGCGGCACGATCGTCGGCTGGTAGACCAGATACTCCGCGGGAGCTTCCACCTGATCGTATGGCGCGACGACCTCCTCAGGCAGCCGCGCAAGATCGGTCACCCGCAGGAAGTCGCGCAGGCTCGTGCCTGTCGACTCCGAATCGACGTTGATGGCGCCGCGCCGGCCGCTGACGTCGGCAAAATGCACGGTGCGGAAATCGATGCTGAACAGCGTCACGCCCGAGGTGTTCGGCACCGACGAATGCAGATGCGCTCCGGAGAAGATCGTGACGCCGCCGCTCGGCGCGATCACCCGTATCTGTGGATCCAGTGCAATCTCCTGCTCCGGCTTCGGCTGCACCCGTGTATCAGTCTTGATGTGCCGCGCCGCCGATGCGCGTGAGGTCCGGTTCCACTCGTAATAGTTATAGTTTCTGGAGCCGTTCTTGATCGCTTCGTCGAAATAGCGCGGGTGGAATGCAAGGCCGTTGTCCGGCGCAATGTCATACACCGGCAGCCACCAATTGAGCTGGCACGGCGGCGCCGAGTACCAGGTGTCGCGATGAGGGTGGAATGCGAATGCGATCCCGGTGGTGAGATAGTCGTCGCTCGTTGCCGACCGCAGCCGCGGCACGTCGAAATAGGTCAGCTCGGGGTCGCAGCCAAGCTCGCGGAGCGCTCCCTGCACCAGCTCCTTCGACCGGGCGTGATGAATGAAGAATGGCTTCAGCCTGACGAGAATCTCGACGTAGCGCTCGACAGGAAGCTCGAATTGCGCCGTCCGCGGATCGTAAGGATGAAACGCCTCCTCGATCAGCTCCCTGGCGAACGCCACCAGCGCATCGAGCGAAGGCGTCGGCGAGTACAGGAACAGCGCACCCTCGTACAGTTTCTGGCGCCGCTCGTCATCGGGCATGATGGCATCAACGAAAATGTTCGTCATTCCGTGATCCTCCTCGACAAATCGTCAGAACCTTCGAGGCGATCGGGCCGCTCCGGAGCCGCCAGATTCCTCCCCCAAGACACCTCGCTGCCGCCGTGCTGCTTCACCACAGCCCCCGTTCGGCAAGCGAGGGCCAGGCAGCATCCTTGGCCGACAACACCGTCACCGGCTGCGGCCATCGGATGCCGATCATCGGATCGTCGTGCCGGAAACCGTCCGAGAGCTCCTCGACATAATCCTCGCCCATCAGATACTCGACCGTCACGTCGTCGGTCAGCGTCTGGAATCCATGGGCAAAGCCCGCGGGGACGTAGAGCATCCGCGCCGTCGAGGGACCGAGCTCACAGGCATAGACCTCGCCGCGCGTCGCAGACTCCGGCCTGATGTCGACGATGACGTCGTGGATCAAGCCGGCGCTGCAGCGGACGATCTTGGCGTCAGGCTTCGGCGCACGCTGGAAATGCATTCCGCGGACGGTGCCGCGGCGTCGGGTCACCGAGCTGTTGCCCTGCACCGGGACAAACGCGATGCCCTGCTCCGCAAAGGTCTTCGCGCACCAGGTTCGCGTGAAGCTGCCGCGCTCGTCGGAGCGAACGGTCAGCTCGATCAGCCGCGCATCCGAACGTCCCAGCTGGACAAACCTCATGGCTCAAAACTCTTCGCGCAATCGTGCGGCAATGCCTTGCTCTACTCCTCGATGGTGGCCTTGGGGACCGGCACGATGAAGCGGCCGCCCCAATCGCGAATGGCCGCCATCTGCGCCTTGATCTCGCTCTTGATGTTCCACGGCAGGATCAGGACGTAGTCGGGCCTGGCTTCGAAGATCGCTTCCGGCGGCAGGATCGGAATGCGCACGCCCGGCATGTAGCGGCCCTGCTTGGACGGGGCGCGATCGACCGTGAAGTCGAGAAAATCGGTGCGGATCCCGCAATAATTGAGCAGCGTCACGCCCTTCGCCGGGGCTCCGTAGCCGACGATCTTCTTGTTGTCGCGCTTCAGCGCCGTCAGCAGCTCGAGCAGCGCCCGCTTCGTCTCTTTGACCTGCTCGTTCCAGGCCATGTAGATCGCGTCGTCATGCAGCCCATAGGCCCGCTCTCGTGCCAGAACATCGGCGACGTTCGGGCTCTCCGCATGAGCGGCGCCCGCGTGGCAGACGAAGAACCGGATCGAGCCGCCATGCGTTTCCGGGAGCTCGACGTCGAACACCCGCAAGCCCGCTTGGGCGAAGATGCGCAGGCCCGCGATCAGCGACAGATAGGAGAAATGCTCGTGATAGATGGTGTCGAACTGATGCCGCTGCATCAAGGTCAGCAGGTGCTGAACCTCGAAGGTCGCGACGCCCTCGGGGGCCAGCAGGATTTTGACGCCGCCGACGAAGTCGTTGATGTCGGGAACGTGTGCGAGCACGTTGTTGGCCGTGAGGAGATCGGCCGACCAGCCCTCCTCCCGGAGGCGGGCCGCATAGTCGCGGCCGAAGAACTCGACCCGGGTCTCGATGCCCTTGGCGCGCGCGGCCAGCGCAACGCTTTCGCAGGGTTCGACGCCGAGGCAGTCGATCCCCTTCTGGAGGGAGTATTGCAGCAGATACCCGTCATTTGACGCGATCTCGACATGCCGCGAGGCCGGACCGAGCTTGAAGCGATCGGCCATGGCTTCGACGTAGCACCGCGCGTGCTCGAGCCACGAGGTGGAGTGCGAGGAGAAATAGGCATAGTCGGCGCGGAAGATCTCGGACGCGGCCAGGAGGTCGCGTGTCTGCGCCAGACGGCACTCGCGGCAGACGAAGGTCTCCAGCGGATAGAACGGCTCCGCGCGCATGTAGTTGGCCGGATCGATGTAGTCGTTCGCAACCGGCGAGGCGCCGAGGTCGATCAGCTTGAGGGTCAGGTCGTCGCCGCAGTGCCGGCACTTGGGCGCGACGCCGACGGCGGTGGGAAGGGTCAGTTCCATGATGTCTCCGTCACTACTGTCTTTGCCGGCTGAGGCGAAGCGTCTGCCCCGGCGCGATCACGTCCATTGCAACCTGTCGTTGATCCTGGCCGTCTCCATGTGTTCCTGCAGGACCTTGAGACGGATCAGATCGGACGAGCGAAACTCGGCATCCTTGAACTGCATTCTCTTGAGACCATCGACCAGGTTCTGGATCGACTGGTCGAGGGTGACCTGCGGCTGATGATCAGGGGCGAGGGAGCGGTACAGGCCGAAATCGACCTTGTAGGAGCGGCTGTCCACCGGCGCGGAGGTGTTGATCGACACGCTGGTCCCCGGCACGCGCGCAGCCACCGCGTTGGCGAGATCCTTGACCTGGTAGTTGCGGTCGTCCGAGCCGGCATTGACGGTGAGGAAGCGGCCGCCCGTCGCCGCCGGCCTGTCGATGGCCCAGTCGATCGCCCGCGCCATGTCGGCGACGTCGATCAGAGGACGCCACGGGGTGCCGTCGGAGAGCACGCTGATCTGGCGACGGGTGAGCGCGCAGGCCACGAAATCGTTGAGGACGAGGTCGAGCCGCAGCCGATCCGACATGCCGCAGGCCGTCGCAAAGCGCAGACAGGTGATGGTCATGCCGGTGTCGATCGCGGCGAGTTCCTGCTCCGATCCGATCTTCGACTTGGCGTAGGCCGTGATGGGATTGAGCGGATCGCTCTCCTTGCGCGGCGGTCCGTCGGCGATGCCGTAGACGCTGCAGCTCGACGCGAACACGAAATTCTTCACGCCGGCCGCCGCAGCCCTCCTGGCGAGCGATACGGTGGCATTCTGGTTGACGTCGAGCGTCACATCCTGGAAGCGATTGCCCATCGGATCGTTGGAGATCGCCGCCAACTGGACCACGGCGTCATAACCGCGGAGGTCGAGCGACATGTCGCGGACGTCGCCATGGATCTGCTCGTCGAGACATCGCTCCGGAACAACCGGCGCTCCGGTCAGGCAGTGCGCGAAATAGGCGTTGTCGAAGCCGTGCAGCGTCGCATCCGGGCGCTGCGCCCGCAGATGCCGCGCGACGACCGGACCCACATAGCCCATGTTTCCGGTGATCAGTACCTTCAAAATCGCACCCTCTATGCCACAAGCCAAAACAAGAATTTAAATCATCCTGTAGTGGATTATAATTTAATATTCTAGCCAGCGTCCAGTGAATCCGTCGGCAAGCGACGCCGCCCGCCGATTTCTCCGGCACGACGCACAAAACTCCGGGAAAACCCGTGTATTTACCCCGACCCGCCTGATGTTGCGATCATCCGGCCGGCGCGGCATCAGGCCCCCTCTTGATTTAATTAATTCGCTCAATTAAATAATGCCGCAAAACGAACAAATGTTGATCGCAGACCTCGGCAGCTTTAATTCGATCCCTGCAAATGAGGCGTCCCGCGCGGGATGCCCCGCCCGCCTCGATGACGCATTGATTGAAGCATTGAAAGACAGAGCATGACACTATCCGCCGGCGACTGGGTCGAAGTGCGCAGCAAGGAAGAGATCCTGGCGACGCTCGATGCCAACGGACGCCTCGAAGGGTTGCCGTTCATGCCGCAGATGTTCAAATGGTGCGGCCAGCGCTTCCAGGTCTACAAGCGCGCCCACAAGACCTGCGACACGGTCACCGGATACAACACCGGAGAGTGGCTCGGACGGCGCCTCCCCGACGCGGTGCATCTCGAGCATCGCTGCGACGGCGAGGCCTATGGCGGCTGCCAGGCGGCCTGCCTGATCTTCTGGAAGGAGGCGTGGCTCACCCCGGTCGATCCGGCCAAACCAGCGTCGGCCGGCCCGGATCGCGCGGCTCCCCTTCCGCCGCCCGGCGGCTGCACGGTGCGCGCGGTGTGGGATGCGACCAAGTCGCCGGACCAGCAGCCGGGAAAGGGCCCGCGCTACGCCTGCCAGGCGACCGAGCTGCCGACCTACACCCAGCCGCTCAAATGGTGGGACGCCCGGCAATACGCCGAGGACATCGCGTCCGGCAATGTCTCGCTCGCGAAGATGTTCCGGGGCTTCCTCTACTTCGCCTATGTCGGCGCCACCATGGCGCGTCGTCCCCGGCTCGGCCGGCCCGCGCGTTGGATCTACGACCGCGTCCAGTCGCTGTGGGGCGGCGTACCGTTTCCGCGCAAGCGCGGCGATCTCCTAACGGACAAGGACGCGCCGATCGCCGATCTCGGGCTGCAGCCCGGTGATCTTGTCCGCGTGCGCCCGCACCAGGACATCCTGGCCACCATCGACAAACAGACCAACAACCGCGGCATGGGCTTCGACGCCGAGATGGTGCCCTATTGCGGCAAGGTGTTCCGGGTGCGAACGCGGGTCGAGAAGTTCATCGACGAACGCACCGGCTACATCCGGCGGATGAAGACGCCGGCCGTCATCCTCGACGGCGTCTATTGCCAGTCGCGCTACAGCGAGAACCGGTTGTTCTGCCCACGCGGCATCTATGCGTGGTGGCGCGAGGTCTGGCTGGAGAAGGTGCCGTCCACCGCAATCGAGCGGCCGCCGGCAGAGGAGATCGTCGAACTTCCCCGACGGGCGGCCGGCTGACCGCCGGGCGCAGCGACGCATCGCGGCCAAGCGCCGATCATCTCCTCGCCGATCGGATATCGATGCGCCCTTCGCGGCGAGCGCCTTCGGCCGCCGTTCACCCCAGTGACAGCTTGCGCGCGACGAATGCCTCGGCATAGCGCTCGGCGGCGCGGCATTCCATGCCCCGCAACCGCGCCAGTCCCATGAACGTTTCCGGGTCGAACCATTGCTTGGAGCGCTGGCTGCCGAAATGCGCCATCAGCAGCGCGACCTTCCGCTTCATGATCCGCTCGGAGACGGGCATGTAGACATTGGGCCGTCCGAGATCGCCATCCCATTTCGGAATCTCGTACTCCAGGACGAGATGATCGCGGAACGTGTTCCAGACCAGGCGGTTGACCTGCCGATGGTCCTGATGGGCGTCGTCGCGGCGGTGGGCGAGGATGACGTCGGGATTGATGCGGCCCTTGAGCTGCTCGAACCAGGCCTTGATCTCCTCGCCCTGCTCGGGGAAGAAGCCGTCGCGGAACTGCATGATCTCGAGATTGCGGCCGGCGGCCTCGGCGAGGAAATCCTCGGCAGACGCCCGCGCCTCGACGCCGCGCTCGCCATTGCCGCTGAGCACGCACCAATGAACATCCAGGCGGATGCCCTGGTCGAGCCAGGACAGCAGCGTGCCTCCGGCGCCGATCTCGATGTCGTCGGAATGCGCACCGAGGCACAGGACCGACAGCCGGTCGCCGCGACCGGCGAGCTGCAGCGCCCTCATCCGTTCACCACAGCCGGAAGGCTGGAGCCGAGATGCCAAGGCGTGTCGCCGCGCTCGATCATCTCCTCGAGCACCTGGCGGTCGCGGAGCGTGTCCATGGCCCGCCAGAACCCTTCGTAGCGGTAGGCCATCAGCTCGCCGCGGTCGATCAGCCGCTTGAACGGCTGCACGACCAGCTCATCCCCCTCCTCGATATAGTCGAAGATCTCCTTGCGGAAGATGAAGTAGCCGCCGTTGATCCAGATGTTGGAATCATTGCTCGCCGCCATGCGGCCCACGGTGCCGTCGGCGTCGAATTCGGCGAGGTGGAAGCTGATCGGCGGATGGATGGCGATGAAGCAGCCGATCTTCCCGCTGCGCTTGAAACGATCGATCATCTCCGGCAGCGGCGCGTCCGTCAGGCCGTCGCTGTAGTTGGCGAGAAAGATCTCCTCGCCCTCGACCATGTGCCGGACGGCCCGCAGTCGCTGGCCGATGTTGCGCCAGATGCCGGTGTCCACCAGCGAGACCCGCCAATCCGGTGGGCGATCGCCCAGCAGCTCGACCTTCCTGCCGAACTGCGAGATCGTACAGTCGGTGGTGGACGCCTGATTGTAGTTCAGGAAATACTCCTTCACCACATTGGCCTTGTAGCCCAGGCACAGAACGAAATCCCGGTGCCCGTACTGGCTGTAATACTGCATGACATGCCAGAGGATCGGCTGATGGCCGATCGGGATCATCGGCTTCGGAATGCTGTCGGAGTATTCCCGGATCCGCGTCCCGAGTCCTCCACAGAACAATACGACCTTCATGGCGCGACGTCCTTCGGGTTCTCGATCGTTGAAATGAGCATCATTATCTTCCAATCTCGCCGGCCGGCCTCGGAGACGGCTCGCCGTGCCCCCGTTTCGCCCTCCCGACTGCGCGAGGAAAACCTCCCCTGCATTCGGTCTGCTGCGGACGTCACCCGCGTCGCGGGCGCCCGGCTCCGGATTAATAATCCAATTATATTTATTTTTAAATGCCGTTCTTGGCGTCCGGCATTGAAATATCCGCCGCACGAACATTAATCCGCCACACCGGCATTTGCCGGGACCGCCTGGAGGGCGCGCGCTCGGCATCGTTTCCGCGCTTCAAGAACCGCCATTCCGGTGTCATCGACCTCGTCGCGGTATCGGGAGATGATCCGCGGTATCGGGAGATAATCCGGCGGCGCGAATAAATCCCAATGGCAATTTTTAACTGTTTAAATTAAATACCAAAACATATAATGACGGCTAACCGCTATTTAACCGAGTTTCGAACACCGACATCCCATGCATTACGTGGATCAGCCCGAGACTCTCGACCGAAACGGAATGCCGACCGTCCTCGTGGAACGGCAATTCCAAGGGCGCAAATGGCCCGTCCACTACGACTCGGTGGAGCCCTTCGCGATCGTGGCGGACATCGCAACGATCACCATGTCGAGCGTCCTGTCCGGGTTTCTGTATCACCTGCAGGATGCGGCGGGCGCCAACGACGTCAGTAAATCGCTCGGCCTGGCGATCCTCGTGTCGGCACTGTTCGTCTCGCTGATGAAGATCCGCGGGATGTACCG
Organism: Bradyrhizobium sp. SZCCHNRI2009; assembly: GCF_032485115.1. NCBI lineage: Bacteria > Pseudomonadati > Pseudomonadota > Alphaproteobacteria > Hyphomicrobiales > Nitrobacteraceae > Bradyrhizobium > Bradyrhizobium sp. SZCCHNRI2009. Next base: position 8,938 of record NZ_JAUEUH010000002.1, on the reverse strand, counting down.
GCCGGCCGAGCTGCTGATCCTGCCGCGCCAGATCCGCGCGGCCTGCCTGACCTGGGTCACGGCGTTCCTCGTGTTGGCCGGCGCGCTGTTCGCGCTCAAGATCGGGAGCGAATTCTCACGCGGCAGCAGCATCGTATTCGCGATGCTCGGGCTCGTGGCGCTGATCCTGCATCGCCGGACCACCGCCTATCTGCTGGCAAAGGGGCTGGCGGAGAGACGGTTTTCGGGCCGCAACATCGTTCTGATCACCGATGAAGCCAGCAAGGACAACCCTGGACTGACCCAGGTGCTCACCGACACCGGCTTTCGCGTCCAGCGACACTTCCTGCTTCCCGAGCCCGACGCGGATCCGGATCAGCGACAGCGGATCGTCTCCAGCGTGATCGACTATGTGCGCGGCTCCGACATCGAAGAGATCGTCGTCGGCGCCAATCCCGAACCCTTGTCCGACCTGCGCACGCTCGGCGCCGAGCTGAGAGTCCTGCCGTTTCCAGTGAGTTTCGTGCCGCTCGGAACGGCGTCGGACCTCTTCAAGCGGCCGTGCCGCGAGCTCGGCAATGCGGTCTGCATCGAGCTGCAGCGCGGCCTGCTGAGCCCGCTCGAACACGCCACCAAGCGGCTCATGGATGTCATGCTGGCGGGCATCGCGCTGGCATTGATGTCGCCGCTGCTGCTGCTGGTGGCGATCGCCATCAAGCTCGACTCGGCCGGGCCAGTGCTGTTCCGGCAGCAGCGCTGTGGATTCAACGGCCGATCTTTTCAGATCTACAAGTTTCGCACGATGTCCGTTCTCGAGGACGGGCCTTCGATCGTCCAGGCCCAGATCGGCGACAGCCGGTTCACCCGGCTCGGGACCTGGCTGCGCCGGACCAGCATCGATGAGCTGCCGCAGCTGCTCAACGTCCTGGACGGCAGCATGTCCCTGGTCGGTCCCCGCCCCCACGCATTGGCGCACGACAACGAATTCGACAAGCTCGTGCGCAACTACGCGTTCCGTCGCCGCGTCAAGCCCGGACTGACCGGCTGGGCGCAGGTGCATGGCTGCCGCGGCCCGACGCCCACGCGTGCGTCGATCGAACAGCGCGTCGAATTCGATCTCTGGTACATCGACAATTGGAGCCTGTCGCTCGACATCGCGATCCTGCTGAGGACGCCGATCGAGCTGATCCGCGGCAACAATGCCTATTAGGCGCATTCGCAACGGATGATGATCGCGAGCCCATCGGCGGAGCCGTGCGGGCAGATCGGACCGATTTCAGGGTTTTGGCCGGCGGATCGCAACATGGGCGTCAGACCGCTCACATGTCGCTCCCCAATGCAGACAGTGCGAATCAGGTGCCGCATCGACGCGGCACGTCGCTCAAACTCTGAACGGGCCTGACTGAAGCTACCTCGATCAGGCGCGCTGACGGCGACTTTTCGAAGCGGCAGCCCCATTGATCGCAAACTCCTCGATCCGATGCCCGGTCTTGATCGCCGCCACCAGCCAACGCGGCTGCTTGCCTCGGCCGGACCAGGTCTCGGAGGTCTGCGGATTGCGATACTTCGGCAGCACGCGGGGATATTTGCGCCGCGCCTTGCCGCTCGTGGTGTAGGACTGCCCACTCTCGCTGCCGGCACCTTCGATGGCACCGCGGCTGCGGTTGAGAACCGCCAGTCGACGTTCGAGCTCGCGCTTCTCCGACGTGATCCTCACGGCGAGGATCTGACTGATCTGCTCGTGGAGAGACCAGAGGTCATCGAAGGACATCGCCTCGAAATCGATCTTCTTGGTGGACATACAGCGACCTTTGTCTGTGATCTCTATCCTGCCGGATTAACGTCATATAATTCGGTATTTCGTTCCGCAAGTGGCTCGTGGTCGGAAAAACTGAATATTTGAGTTATACCACCCCGGCCAAGCCAAATGGTTGTAACTCAAATAAAGTGCAACCTGCAACCCCGTTTCCGAAACGATGTCGCGCCGCCTTCGAGATTGCGGCAGCATTCGTCTGCACACCGGAAGAAGTCGCCGAATCAACACGATTCTGCGACGAATTCGCAGCATATTACGGCAAGACCGCGTCAAAGTGACGTAGTTTCGATGATCGAACTTGCGCGTATTTGATAGCTGATATTCTCCCCACGCCATGGTTTTCAAAGCTGCCGCGGCGGACTTACAACCTATTCGAGCGAGCACCCTGATAACCCGGACCGAGATATTTTTGCATGCGCACAAAATGTCGCGAGCGAGTTTAATTGAGCACGCCATCGTGAATATGCCGCAAAGCCGCCGACATTGTTCCGGCGAATCAAACGCCTTCCCCAAATATTGAACCCTTCAGGAGCGTTCGCGCGAATCAGACTCGCTCACGTCGCGCCGACAGCATCCGGGGGGCGCGCGGCGTCAGACGGGCACACCATCGGCAGCGGAACTAACTGCCGCTGCGATCGGCCGTGAGGTTGAGGACGGCTGCGGACACCCGGCGGCCGATCCCGGCACCCGTTGTCCAAAGTCATCGCTCGTGGGGGCTACGTCAGAGGCCCGTGCGCCAGGTGAAGCGGCAGCATCGCATGGTTCGCCGCGATATGGTTTCCGGCCCGTCTCGGAGCGCCGTCTTGCGGGACACGACGGCTGAAGAACGTCCAGATGACATCCGGCCGTCGAGCGCCACCGACAGCCGCACTGGGCGACCTGATGCGTCATCAGGGGTCAATGCCGAGCGGCTGTCGCCTCGCGCCGGCAACCGGCGCGGCCATGACGGCCGGCCGGCGCGGCGATCAAATTCCGATGCGATTATTTCTGCTGCCTGGTTCGACCCGGCACCGCCGGCCGGGGCGGAATCAAGTGCGCCGTCCCGCGGCCGTGCCGCGTGGCCATCGGGCGACGCCTGGAAGCCGTGGACTTCTTCGCGCGTTTGCCGAGGCTGCTGCTGATGGATTGGATCTCATCGAGCAAGGCATCACAAAGCTCGATCTGCGACCGCAGCGCGGATTGCTGCGAACGGCCCGACGTTGGCCGGCCGAAACGTAATTTGGCAAGGCGTATTTTATTCAGCGATTTCAGGACGGCCTTCAAAGCGCTACCGCCGCCACCCATCTCAATATCCTCAATCAACGCGGCACCAAGCTCGTCACACAAGGACGGACCCCACTCGTTGGCGAGTTTCGAGGGCTTCTTCGCCGAATGCCGCCGAACCGTCATCGCAACGATGCACGAATTCGATTTTCGGCATTAAATTAACCACTCGCGACAAGTTAATTTACCATTTGACATCAAGACATTAAATACTTCTAGCGCTCGCTGCGGTTTGCAGTAAAATGCTACCGCATTGCCAGAAAGGTATTTTTAAGTACCTTTCGTCCGGTACAATTGAAGCTTTAGTTTGTTCAGTCTACCCTTTTATGTCTCCGACCGTGCAGAATCGTCTCTACACAATTAATTTAATTCTAGATTACGTAAGAATACGGTGCGGAGCTGCCCATTTAATCGTCTGCGCGATGATCGACGCTCCCCGAACGCGGCGGGACCGGCCGAGCACCGCCCTTATCGGCCATCGCGGCCGCCATCTTGCGCCGAGATTGACCATGACTCGGCCGAGCGGAGCGTCCAGCGCCGTTCGGAGACGTCGAGGAAGGGGCCCAGGTTACCACAACATGGGCCGCGCCGGCGCCCCGCACACCAGCGCGCGGCGGTACAGCACGCCCCGGGGCGTCTCGACGGCGACGCGCCGAATGCATCCGGGATGAAGCGCGAGATTGTAATGAAACGGAGTGGCCTCGAATGCCCCGTGCAGCCGGCAGAGTCGGCTGAGATCCGGCCCGCACTCCGTCAGCGGATAGAGGCCGCGCGCCGACGCGGGATCGGATAGGCCCGTGAGGGCGATCGCGAAAGCGCCTGCGGCGATCCTGATCACGTTCGACAATTGCGTGCTCCGTTGCAAACAGCCTCAAAGGCTGGCGCAGCAGCATAGACTTGATCGGCGGCCTAGGAAAACCGGCCGCCCGCATGCGGTCCCGCCGCCCGCACGGCCTTCGAATCTCGCCGATTACAGAGGCGCCTGGGCGGCGCGGGTTCGCCTCCCTCGGCTGTCCGGCTGCCTCGGCTCACCGACGCGCTGCGCGGACTGCGATGTCGTCGCGCCTGCTCGAGCGAAGCGACTCAGGCTAACCGTTGCGCAACGGCTTTGTGCTTAAAATTGCTCGGGTTCTGTTAGGTCGAATGGATCGTCCCTCCACCGTGGGACCCTCCGGCGGCGTCGACAGCCTTGAGTGGTAATATGGTAATGTCAGACTGTGGCCTAATTGGCACGGCCGGGCAAAAGCGGACCAACCGGAATGGCGGTGCGCTTTCGTCCGGTATGGCCGCCGGGTAGGTTGAAACAAGTGGGACGTTCTCCCTTCTTGGTGAGGGAGCAGCGTGGGGAACGTATTTTTGCTGTATTTGGGGAAGCGTTTGAAAGCCTTGATCAAGCCGCCCGGGTCGACCGGTGGCGGGGCTGCTGTGCGCAAGAGCGCAGCGGGCCCGAAGGGCTTTCGTGGCCTTCGCCGTGGCTCGCGCGCGCTCTTAACTCTGGCGATCCTGGCGCTTCTGCCAGCCTGCTCCCTGCTTCCCGGGACGGGGCCGACCAGCGACGCAGTGAGCGACAATGCCACGGCCAGCGTGCGGTCGAATACGGCGCTCCCCTATGCGCTGGTCGACGTCAGCCCCGAGACGATCGGCTTCCTGTCGCAGCCCAACATGGTCACGTTCCAGGGCGTGTTTCCCGACAAGCGGCCGAAGCCGGTGCAGCTCGCCGGCATCGGTGACGTGCTGAACGTGTCCATTTTCGAAGCCGCCCCAGGCGGGCTGTTCACGCCGGCCACGGCCGCCGGCGCCCGACCTGGCAACTTCGTGGATCTGCCGGCGCAGGCGGTGGACCAGCAAGGCAATATCCGCGTTCCCTATGCGGGCGAGATCGCCGCCGCCGGCCGGACGCTGCCGCAGATCGAGCAGGAGATCGTCCTCCGGCTGCAGAAGCGCGCCCTCGAGCCGCAGGTCGTGGTCAGCCTGAACCAGCAGCATTCCAGCGTGGTCAGCGTGCTCGGCGACGTCAACACGCCGGGCGTGCTGGCCCTCAACAGCGTGGGTGAACGCCTGCTGGCGGTGATCGCGCGTGCGGGCGGCCCGAGGCACGAGGCGATCGAAAGCTACGTGACCCTGCAGCGGGACGGCAAGCGCGTGCGCGTGCTGCTCAGCCGCGTGGTGCAGGATCCGCGCGAGAACATCTTCATCCGCCCGAACGACGTCATCTACATCACGCGGGAATCCCCGACGTTTACGGCCCTCGGCGCCCTCAACCAGAACGTCTTCGGCTTCAATTCCGAGATTGCGTTCGATACGGAGACGCTGACGCTGGCCCAGGCGATCGGCAAGGCGGGCGGCCTGAACGACCAGCAATCGGATCCCGCCGAGGTCTTCCTCTATCGCTACGAGGAGCGCCCGCTACTGCAGAAGCTCGGCATCGATACCAGCCGCTTCATCTACGACCGCATTCCGACCATCTACCACGTCAACCTGCGCGATCCCTCCGGCATGCTGCTGGCTTCGGGCTTCCAGATGCGCAGCAAGGACGTGATGTACGTCGCCAATGCCAAGGTGGTCGACTACTACAAGCTTCTGACCCTGATCAACAACACGGCGACGACGACGTCCAACACGGCCACCGCGGTGATCAACGTCAACACGGCGACAAAGACCCGGTGGTGAAGCGCAACGGCGGGCCGGTAGCGGCCTGAACGGGAGCGGCGGGCCGGAGTCCGCCCCGCTCGAGGTTGCGGCATCGGACGGCCGTCGTGTGACAAGCCGTGACAATCCAGCCAATCGCCGCGACCAAACGACACCGGCGGTGCATCCGGCCGCGACATCGAACGCGCAGTATCCCTCTGCAGGCGACACGATCGCCCGCGCGAACGAATTGGGAGACTGACGTGAAGACATCCATCGCGACATTTCTGCTCGTGGCAGTCCTTTCGGCGGCAGCAGCGGTCGACGCGAATGCCTGGACCCGCAGCGGCTCGGTCACCGGACCGCGCGGCACCACCTCATTTGGCGGCTCCGGTAGTTGCTCCGGGGGTGCCTGCGCCTGGCAGGGTGGCGGCACGGGTCCCGCCGGCCGCAGCTGGTCGCGCTCTGGCTCCGCGAGCTGCAGCGACGGCAGCTGCACCCGGCAGGGCCAGGGCACGGGACCGCGCGGCAATTCCTACAGCTACAGCCGCACCGTCACGCGCTGAACGGACGCCGCGGCGCCGCTGGCCGTGGTCCTCCCGAAGCAATTGACATCGCCGGTCCGCTTGCTGTTCCGGAGCGGACCGGCGCGCCGTCTCCATCCGATGACGCCGGACACGCGCCATGCCCATCCTCCCTTCCCTGCCCCCATCGACCCGCATGATCGTGCTGCTGACGGCGGTCGGCTTCATGACGCTGGAATATGGGCTCGGCCGGCTCGCCGGTCGCGAGACTCACGACCTGCGCGAGACCGCGGCCTCGTTCGCCATCGCGGTCGGACAGCACCTCATCCGCGCAATGGTCGCGCTCGTCGCAGCCGTTCCCTTCATCATCGCCTATCGCCACAGGATGTTCGATTTCGATCCGAGCCGGCCGCTGGCCCTGCTCGCATTGTTTCTCGCCAGTGAGTTCGTCTATTATTGGCACCATCGCGCCTCGCATCGGGTTCGCTGGCTGTGGGCCACGCATGCCGTGCATCACTCTTCGACGCATCTGAACCTGACGGCGGCCATTCGTCTCGGCTGGACAAGCGAGATCTCCGGACATTTTCTGTTCTATCTGCCGCTGGCGCTGCTCGGCTTCCATCCGCTCGCGATCATCGCCATGCTCGGCGTCAATCTGCTCTACCAATTCTTCATCCATACCGAGCTCGCACCGCGTCTCGGTCCGCTCGAATATGTGCTGAACACGCCGCGACATCACCGCGTTCACCACGCGGCCAACGCGTCCTGTCTCGATCGCAATTATGGCGGCATGCTCATCATTTTCGACCGGCTGTTCGGTAGTTTCGCCGAGGCCCCGGCCGGCGAGACCTTGCGCTACGGCCTCGTCGGCGTTGCGCCGAGCGTCAATCCGTTGCGGATCGCATTTGGCGAATGGCTTGCGATCGCCCGCGATCTCGCGGCAGCCCGGAGCTGGGCGATGCGGCTGCGCGTGCTGATCGCTGCGCCCGGAGAGAAGCTCCACCAAGGGGAGTCCCCCGCCAGCCGAGAAGGATGCTCATGATGTCACATCGCCGATCATTCATGGCCGCCATGGCGGCCGCTCTGCTCGTGTCGACCACGGCGCTCGCCGCCGAGCGCGGCATCATCCTCGATACAAGCGACGGTCCGCGTCATGCGCTGGTGATGACCACGGGCAGGACGCCACAGCCGACCGTGATCGTGCTCCATGGCGCGCTCGGCAGCGGCGCCGGCACCGCCCGCACGACAGGCTTTGCCGAAGCCGCGAGAGCCCATGGCTTCGCCGCGGTCTTTCCCGACGGCGTCGACCGGCAATGGAATGACGGCCGCGACGGCCGCTCCGGCGGTCCCGATGATGTCGGCTTCATCCGCAACTTGGTCCGGCAGCTCGTCGCCGACGGCACGGCCGATTCCCGGCGCATCTATCTCGCCGGCATCTCGAATGGCGGCATGATGAGCTTCACCCTGGCCTGCAAGGCGCCGGAGCTGTTTGCCGGCATCGGCACGGTGATCGCCAACATGCCTGAAGGCATCGAGCCCTGCACCGCGCGGCCGGTGCCGGTGGTGATGATCAACGGCACGGCTGATCCCATGGTGCCCTATCGCGGCGGCGAGGTCGGGCTGCGCGGCGGGCGCGGCCGGGTGTGGAGCGCTGAAAAGACGGCGGAGTTCTTTGCGCGGCGCGACGGTTGCAGCGCACGGCAGGCCGTGGCGCTGCCGCATCGGGATCTCGCCGGCGACACCTCCGTCACGCAACTCAGCTGGCGCGATTGTCAGGTGATCGGCGGCGTGTCGCTGTATCGCGTCGAAGGTGGCGGACATGCCCTGCCCGGCCGCCGCCCGCTGGCGCCGCGCCTGCTCGGCCCGAGCAATTTCGACATCGATGCCGCCGAGGTCATTCTCCGCGCGTTTGATCTCGCGCGCACGCTGTAGTCCCGCAAGTCTGAAGGCTCCGAGCGTGCCGAGACGGAGCGGTCACCAATGGGCACGCGAGCTCAGGCGGCGATCGTCGGCGTGGTGTTCGGTTCGCGCGGCAGCTCTGCCTCGCCGTGCGAAGGAAGATTCTCACCGCGGATGCCGAGCGGCGGTCCGATCCACAACGCGTGCGCGGTGTGATCGGCCAACGGCTCCGTCGTATTCGGATGCACGAGCACGCTGAGGCGGCCATGATTGAGCATCAGCCATGGCACCAGCACTGGAAACACGTCGACCGCGAAGGCAACTTGATACATCGGCCGCTCGTGAGGCCCGACCAGCGCGTCATGCCAACGTCCGAGCGTCACGAGGAAGCGGTCGGCCATCCACTGCCGCAGCTGTGCCGCTTCGGCTCGAGTGGCATCATCGAAATAGATGTGGGCATGAAAGCTCGCAATTGCGCTCAGGCGATGCGGCTGCGCTGCCGAGGTCGTTTCCATCCGCGCCTCTCGATCAATTCAACCGCGTTGGCCGCACAGGCGAACCGATGCGGCGTGGTCATCCTAGCATCGCAGCCTGCCCTCGGTCGCGCCGCGAGTCATCGCCGGCGGACTCTGGCCTCGAGATCTCGGCGGGGCTCGAGCTTCGACCCCGGCAGCATGTCGCCGCGCGAACGACCGCACCATGACAAACGACAACGCCGCGCTGAGGTTTCAGCGCGGCGTTGTTGTTTTGGATTGTGAAGAGGGGATGTCCTTTGCAGGCCTGGCAGCGACCTACTCTCCCAGGGCTTGAGCCATAGTACCATTGGCGC